>JAJXYO010000037.1 GCA_021780495.1 Deltaproteobacteria bacterium | reverse complement strand
TAGACGAGATCAAGCATCTTTGGCAGAGCATCAAGGATCTCTGAAAATGCAGCCAGTTCTTTACCAATATCATGACGCATCGTGACGGAGAAAATGCTCATCTGTCGTGTCTGTTTTTGCCGCATCCAGAACACTCCTGAAACCATATTGTGTAACAGTTACAAGCTGTTATGGTTTGCAGGATAGCACAAACAGAGCGAAAACAAAACCAATTTATGCAAGATTTGTGAACAAATCCGGAATGTTACGTTTCCGGATGGAAACTAGATATGAACCATTGAGCTTGGTTCTAATCCGATTTCCATCAGATTCTATCCGCACTTATCCGCGTGAAACGCCTTTTTGCTTTTCCCCGTATAACCTGAAAATCATTGCATGCGGATCAAATCTGATAACTTCTGATAAAGGCGGATAAATCTTTTAGATATGAACCATTGAGCTTGGTTCTAATCCGATTTCCATCAGATTCTATCCGAAGTTATCCGCGTGAAACGCCTTTCCGCCTTTTCCTATTTCTACCAGCACGTTCCAATTAAGCCCATCAACTCACCTTCACCTGGCCGTTCATGAGCATGGGGAGGAGCCAGTCGCGGAGGGAGGAGAGGTGTTGGTTATTGAAGCTCATATCGCATTTCCCTGTTTCCATAATGATAGTCGGTTTTTATAGTGACGCCCAGTAACGGTTCTGGGGATCACCAGGGCCGCTATTTTTGCGGCGTCCGGCGTAACCCCTCGTTGGATGTTCACACATTTCGTTTCAGAATAAACCGAGGAGAAGCCCCCGCTTCTTGTTCTGCCTCAAAATAGGCAAGCTTCCCAGGGATGCAGGACACAATTGAGGGCAGTCCCAGACCTACAACTTTTAGCATGGCTTCCGTGAGTGAAACTTCTTGCAAGTCTAGATCACTTGCGCTTGACATGACATAGCATGTTTTTGGTGCACCTTCTGCTTTTAGAAGATTGCAGATATCATCTGAACAGGAATTAGGTTCAGGAATAACCGACATAAAGCGTTCGTCGAGAATAGTTGTGAATCGGTGGCAGAGTTTATTGAAGAAGTCACCTCGTTTTTTTGATGAGCCAAGTTCAAATAACGCCCTATCACGGCGTTCAGATCTTACGAACGCCTGTACCAAAGATTCCTCAATTGTTTGATTTCGATTGTTCATTTTATCCATCCAACTTCGTTATTGACCAGTTCATGCGCACGCGCACGTGAATTGGTGATCCACCCCTACGGAACACTTCATCGGCTAAATATTACCGGAAGACCCGCATAACGCTTCACAATATTATCGAAAAAACCGTCCGGTCCGCTTCATCACCTATTATTTACGATTGGTTATCGTGATTACCATCGCCGTTCCACGCCCAACACCAAAATTTCCAGGCGCACCGCCTGACTGCTCCTACCTTTTTCCCTTGTACTCCTCATCAGCCTCACACGCCATGCCTGCGACAGCCCTGCTGCGTTTACGCATTACAACCGCCTGTGGTCGCGGAACGCCCGGCAACACATCCAGGCTTTCGGGAAAACGGTCCAGAATGCGCAGCAGGTTATCCATGGCCCGGCTTTGGACTACCTGACCATTTTCATAACGAGCAAAACTTTTCAGTCCGCCACCGAGAACAGTCGCCATCTGCTCCTGGGTCAGGTGCAGTCTGCGCCGGATTCTCTTTATATCCACCGGCATCAGCAATCCATCAACCTGCCGGCCGAAATCCCGGAGCAGCTTCTCCGCCCGCCGGGCTGAATCCTTATCCACAAACGCTTCGCCACAGGCCGGACACTCAAGAATACAGTAATCAGGCACCGTTAGTGAATGACCCTTGTAGCTGAAATGCTCTTCCAGAACCTTTTCGCAAAGCAGGCCATCACCGCAGAGCGGGCACGCATCTCCTTGTTTGTACATATCAGACAACCTCTTCATCCAACGGTTTGAATGAAATAATAACCCCCTTGCCGTCCAGGGATTTCTGCAATTTACGTAGATTCCAACATCACCATCTTTGGTGCGGTACACGTCCTGCCAGATTTTAGTGTTAGCATGCGTGGTCATAGATTTGTAAAACTCGCGCGGGGTAAGGCGTAGAACCCTGGCAACCATGGTCTCGTCGTCAAAATACCCCAGCTTTGCGGCACCCTGACGTCCGGAACGGGTAACGATGCGTGTTGCTTCATGCAGCAGAAGCATCTTCAGGGCATCCAGTCCGCAATGTGGTTTCCGTTTCTCCATGTTCAAGCATCCAAAGTGTGGAATTATTTACGACCGTTGTCAAACAAAAGTATCATAATGATACTTTTGTACGAGAGTGGTTTAGCCCTACCCGATAAAACTCCGCCGCATTATTGAAAAATACCGCCCGTGCCGCTTCTTCCCCCAGCGTCTCCGCTACCAGCAGAAAATCCTCGTCCGAGTATGGGCGCGGGGCGCGGGTGGAGGGGAGGTCGGTGCCGAACATCAGGGCCTGTGGATTGGCGGTGTACAACGCTTTAAGTGCCGTTGGCACTGCGAAATCCACCCGGCCGAAGCCGGTGGCCTTGACCCGCACGCCCCGCTCGGCCAGCTGCAACAATGTCCCGAAACCTTCCTTTGCCAACCCCAGGTGATCGATGCTGCATGCGGGGAGAGTCACCAGCGTGTCGAACAGTCCCTCCAGCTCCCGCGCATCCACATACAGCTCCACGTGCCAGCCGGCCAGCTCGTGCACCCGCCGCGCCATGGCATCCAGGTGGCGCACGTCCTCGGAACCGCCCCGCTTGAGGTTGAAGCGCACCGCCCGCACCCCGGCCCCGTCCAGATCCAGGATCTCCTGATCCGTGACGGCTGCCGGGAGCTGGGTCACTCCGACGAAGAGCGGCCCGAGGGTGTGCAGGGCATCCAGCAGATAGGACTGGTCGAAGGCCTGGAACGAGCCGGAGACAATTGCGCCGCCCCGCAGGTCATAGCCGGAAAGCTGCGCCAGATAATCCTGGCAGGTCAGATCATCCGGCAGGTAGCCGTTGTTGGGGGTCAGCGGAAAGCGGCGGTCGATGATATGAAAATGGCTGTCGAAGAGCGGGAAACGCTTGAGTCGTATGCTGTCAGGCATATTGTGCGGCTCCTTCCGGGAGGCGTTGCTTCTCTATCGCACGAATCACCGGCCAGTCCGCCGCGGCCCAGTCCAAGATGTGCAGTTCCTCCGGCGGCAGCCAGAGGATGGCGGCATGTTCGTGCAGGGTGATATCTCCGGACAGGATCGTGGCGAAGAAGGGATAGAGCGTGACCATGAAGCTGTCGTAGGAATGGGTGTGCAGCGGCAGCGCCCGGCCGACAGCGACAGAGACGCCCAGCTCCTCCATCAGTTCGCGTCGCAGGCACACTTCCGGCGATTCACCCGCTTCCAGCTTGCCGCCGGGAAACTCCCATTTCAGCGGCAGATTCATGGTGGCGCTGCGCTGGGCGGCCAGTACGAGACCAGCGCGCTCGATCACGGCGCAGGCTACGTGGATATGTTGCATCGGGCAGGTTTCGGTCACGGATGGTCTCTGCTCCGTCGTGTGAGTGGCAGCATTATACCTATCGTCATGCGGTTGGCAATCGTATTGTGTTTTTGAGCGCTTCCCGCTATTGTAAAGCCCGTATGAGTACGTTAGAATTTTTTTCTGCGCGATCAGCGGGACTGATTTCGTCAACGAAGGCAGCCTGTGTAGGGCAAGGAGGAGCAGCATGGTTTCATTTGAAGAGGCCCGCAGTTTGATTCTGGATACAGTACAGCCGCTGGGGATTGAACGGATAAGCCTGTTGGATGCCACTGGCCGCGTGCTGGCCGAGGATATGGCTGCGCCCTGGGATCTCCCCGCCTGGGACAACTCTGCCATGGATGGTTATGCGGTGCGCTGGCAGGATTGCCTGACCACGCCCTGCCGGTTACGGGTGACCGGCTTTCTGCCGGCCGGTGCCAAAGCCGACCGAATCACGGTTGAAGCGGGCTGCGCCGTGCGGATCATGACCGGTGCGCCGGTCCCGGCAGGCTGTGATGCGATTGTCCCGGTGGAGGACACCGACAACGGACAACAGGAGGTCACCCTGCTGGAACCGGTGCACCAAGGGCAGCATTTCCGCTTCCGGGCCGAAGATGTGGCCGCCGGAGTGGTCTTCGTCCGCAGCGGGACAATTATTCGCCCACCGGAGGTCAACATGCTGGCCGGTTTCGGCATGGCCCTGGTACCGGTCTACCGCCGCCCTACGGTGGCGATCCTTTCAACCGGCGACGAACTGGTGGAGTTGGGCCGGACACCGGGAGCGGGTGAGATCATCAACAGCAATACGCTGTCGCTGGCCGCAGCCGTTACGGAAAGCGGCGGCATCCCCCGCATCATCGGCATCGCCCGCGACAGCCGCGCCAGCCACCTGGAGAAACTGCGCGAAGGCTTGCGCGCCGATGTGCTGATTACCTCGGCCGGTGTCTCGGCCGGCGACTGCGATCTGGTGCGGGATATACTGGAAGAGCTGGGCGCCAGGCAGCTGTTCTGGAAGGTGGGCATCAAACCGGGCGGACCGACCGCCTTTGCCCTGTACGGTTCGACGCCGGTCTTTTCCCTGCCGGGCAATCCGGTTTCGACCATGATCACCTTTGAAGAGTTCGTCCGCCCGGCCCTGCTGCGCATGCAGGGACAGCAGCGTGTGCTGCGGCCGCTCTTCAAAGCGACCCTGCGTGAGGAGCTGAAAAAGAAGCCGGGCAAGGTGCAGATCGTCCGGCTGCGTCTGGAAAAGACGGGTGAGCGCTGGTATGCAACGTCGGCCGGCAGCCAGCAGACCGCCATCCTCAAGACCATGGTGGATGCCCAGGCCATTGCCGTGCTGCCGGCCGAAAGTACGAGCTTTGCCGCCGGTGACCCGGTGGATGTGCATTTTTACGGGAACCATATCGAACTGGAGTAATTCTATGAAAGATTATCTTGGCGCCCACATGTCGATTTCCGGCGGCCTGCACCTGGCTATAGACCGGGCTGTTGCCGCCGGCTGCAGTGTGTTGCAGATCTTTACCCGCAACTCCAACCAGTGGAAGGGCAAACCGGTCAGTGAAGCCGATACGGCCCTGTTCCGGGAGAAGTTCGCCGCCTCCGGCCTGCACGAGATCATTTCCCACGATATCTACCTGATCAATCTGGCAGCCCCCCCCGGCGACACCCGTGACAAAAGCCTGGCCGCCTTCCGTGACGAACTGGAGACCTGCGCCCGGCTCGGCATAAAAAAGGTTGTCATGCACCCCGGTTCGCACCTGACCGACCCGCCCGAGGCCGGCCTGATGCGGGTGGTTGCGGCCTTCGACCAGTTGTTCAGCGAGGTGCCGCAGTTTGAGGGCCGGGTTCTGATCGAGACCACCGCCGGGCAGGGCAGCAATCTGGGACGGACCTTCGAGGAGTTGCAGACCATCATCAAGGGTTCAAAATACCCGCAGAAATTCGGGGTCTGTTTCGATACCTGCCACACCTTTGCGGCCGGCTATGACACCGCCACCGCAGAGGGCTACGCCGACACGATGGAGCAGTTCGATCGATTGATCGGGCTGGAGCGGCTGCAATGCTTCCACTTCAACGATTCCAAGAAGGGGCTTGGCTCTCGGGTGGACCGGCATGAGCATATCGGCCAGGGGACGCTGGGGTTGAACCCGTTCAGGTTCATTCTCAACGACCCGCGCTTTGCAACAATACCCAAGATCCTGGAAACCCCCAAGGGGGACAACGACGAGATGGATGGGGTCAACCTGGGGATACTGCGAGGATTGGTAGAGTAAAACTCCTGAGATGAAAAAACCTCCGAGGTTTCTGAAACCTCGGAGGTTTGCCACATGTGAACCTGAAAGCAGCCTGGAATTAAAACAGATCCAGATTCTCCAGCTTCCTGAAGGGCTGATGGTCAAAGGCCTTACGCTCCTGCTTTTCCGCGACAGCTTCAACAGGCCTTTCCACCTGAGGCGGCTCGCAGGTTTCGTCACACAGCCGTTCCACCTCCACTTCCTCTTCCATGCCATTGCTCTTGAAGAAATAACGGTCGTACAGCCGGTGATAGGCGGTCCAGCGGGAGGTGCTGACACTCTCCTTGGCGATGTGGGCGCGGATGCCGTTGATCTTGGAATCCATGTCATCCAGATAGTTGAGGATCGTGGCCTCGATCGTCTTGGGGCGTTTGGGTGAACCGTACTCGTACTGGCCGTGATGGGAGAGCAGCATGTGTTTCAGCAGGATGCCCAGCTCCCGCGGGAAACCCTCCACCTGGCGGATCCTCTCCTCCACCAGCTCCACACCGATGGTAATATGCCCCAGCAGCTTGCCGATATCGGTGTAGTCGAAGGCCCGTTCGTAACTCATCTCGTGGACCTTGCCGACATCGTGCAGCAGCGCCCCTACGATCAGCAGGTCCTCGTTGATACCGCCGTAGAGCGGCACGATGGTCTTGACCAGCTTGACCAGCGCCAGGGAATGTTCCAGCAAGCCGCCCAGGTAGACGTGGTGCATGCCCTTGGCGGCCGGGGCCATGCAGTACAGATCCATGAAGGGCCCATCGGCCAGGAAGGCCTCCATCAACCCGCGCAGATGGGGGTTGGCGAGAGCCGCCACCACGTCCCGCAACTCCTGGCGCATCTCGGCGTTGTTGCGGGGGGATTCGGGCAGGAAGTCGGCCAGATTGACCTGCTCCTCAGGGATCTTGCAGATCTCGGCCACGACCACCTGCATCTTGTTCATGTAGACCGAGGCCTTGCCGCGGATCTGCACAAAATCATCCTTATTGAACTGCTTGTCCAATAGGTCCGTATTGTCCCAGATTTTGCCCTCAATCTCGCCGCTTTTATCCATGAAGCGCAGGTTCATGTACGGTTTGCCGTTCTTGGCCATGGCCATGATCTTGTCCTTGACCAGAAAAACGGCATGAATGCTATCGCGATCCTTGATATCGGCTACGAACTGTTTTGCCACGTGAGGCTCCTTTTAAGATGCACCAAAATTACGGGGTTGTGTGTTCGACTCCCACCTGAGCAGCCAGTGTATCGGCAATCCTGACGCCGTCGACTGCCGAACTCATGATGCCGCCGGCATATCCGGCCCCTTCGCCGGCCGGATACAGCCCTCGCACGCCGATCGACTCGTACCGCGCATCCCGCAGAACCCTGAGCGGTGCCGAGGTGCGTGATTCGATGCCGATCAGGGTAGCCTCGGCTGTGACGAAGCCGCGGACTCTCTTGTTGAAATCGTTGATTCCTTCTCGCAGGGTGGAGATAATAAAGGGTGGCAATACCGGGTCCAGTTCCGTGTCGACAATACCGGGGCGATAGCTGCTGCTGGCAGGAACGTTGCCCGGCAGACGCAGGAATGTCATCAGATTCTGGGCCGGGGCGTGGTAACCGCCTCCTCCGGCCAGAAAGGCCTGATGCTCCCAGTGGCGTTGGAAACGGACACCGGCCAGCGGGTCGTCCCCGCCGAAGTCGGCGGTCGTGACATTTACCACCAGCGCGCTGTTAGCAAACGCAGAGTTTCGCTTCTGGCCGCTCATGCCGTTTGTAACCACACCCCCCGCTTCCGATGCGCCCGCGATGACAACACCGCCGGGACACATACAGAAGGAATAGGCGCTACGCCCTGTCGCTGTGTTGTTGTAGGTAACCGCATAATCGGCTACCGGCAGATTGGGATGGCGGGCGCTGCCGTACTGGATGCGGTCAATCAGCTCCTGGGGGTGTTCCACCCGCAGACCCATGGCAAACGGCTTGCGCTCCAACGGCACATCCCGCCGATCCAGAAGTTCGTACGTATCACGGGCGCTGTGGCCGGTTGCCAGTACCAGCCGGTCGCAGGGGAGCTCTTCTTGGCCGTTGACGGTGATAGAGGTAACCGTTCCGTTGAGCGCAGCAATATCCGTCAGTCGACAGCCGAAGCGGATCGTGAAGCCTCGTTCCTGAAGATGCTGCCTGATAGCACGTACGACCAGCCGCAGACGGTCCGTTCCGATATGCGGTTTGGCCAGATAGCGAACCTCGGGAGGGGCTCCAAAGGCGGCCAGTTGCTCCAGAACCCAGGGAACCAGGGGGTCCTTCGAACGGCAGGTCAATTTGCCGTCGGAAAAGGTTCCGGCCCCCCCTTCGCCGAACTGGACGTTGCTCTCCGGATCAAGCAGCCCGTTTCTCCAGAATTGCTGAACATCAAGGGCGCGCTGTTCAACCGGTTGCCCTCGCTCGATGATGGTAGCGCTCAGGCCGTAGTGAGCCAGCCGCAAGGCCGTGAACAAGCCGGCCGGCCCGCTGCCGACGATAACCACGCGTTGGTGTGAGCGCAGCGGTGTGAAGAGTGTTGTTTCCGGCTCCGCTTGCCATTCCAGGTTAGGGATCTGGGCCAGGCGGGCAAGCAGAATCGCCGGCGCCAGTGTCGTGAACGACACCGTGTAGATCAACTTGACGCGCGGCTTGCGGCGGGCATCAACCCCCTTACGGACAATGCGGAAATCAGAAAAATCCGCAACTGCCAGCCCGATCAGGGGAGCCAGTAATGACGGCAGGTTCTCTTCCCCATCGTGGGGAGAAATGGAAAAATTGCGGTAGATGAACGGCATGGAGGGTCAGCCCTGCAGGTATCTTTTGCGATCCAGGAGCTGTTCGACGATGATAACGATGTCAACCGGTTTGGTTGACTTGGGGATATGGACTTTGGCTCCCATTTCCGGTGCGCCGTGTTCGTGAGGCGCTTCCTGGAACATGGAGGTAAGCAGCACAATGACCGGAGGGTTGTCGCCGGCTAATCGGCCGATCTCCATGCAGGTACTGACACCACCCATGCGGGGCATGACCAGGTCGGAGATGACCGCATCGGGGCCCTTCTCCAAAAAGGCCTTTACCCCTTCGATACCGTCGTTTGCATTAAATACGGTGAAACCGTTTTCATTGAAGGCATCGCTGAGCACCTTCAAAAAGAAGGGATCGTCGTCGATGAGTAGAATTTTACCGCGGGAATCATTCATGGCTGTCTCGTGAGCAGGAATGGAAAAATAGTACACTAAAAGCGATACAAAAGGAAAGCGGAATGCACGGTCGCCTGCGAGAAGTTCGTTGCCGGGCTTTTTAGTGCTTTACCATTGATGGTGGCTGTTTTTGCTGAAATCTCTTTCGTGATCGTGGGTATTCCATATATCAGGACAAGGTGTATGCCGGAAAGTCGAGGCGAAATACCGTCCCTTCCGGCGAGGTTTTCTCGACCAAAATGTTGCCTTCATAGATGCGGGCAATGCGCTGAACAACCGGGAGTCCCATGCCGGTGCCACGAGCCTTGGTACTGAAGAAGGGATCGAAGATACTGGGGAGCGTGTCGGCTGAGATGCCGCCACCACTATCGGCGACCCTGACCACCACCCTTCCGTTTTCCTCGCTGATCCGGATTTCCAGATGCCCGCCGGAGGGCATTTCATCCAGGGCATTGAGGAACAGGTTGGTAAAGATCTGCTCCAGCTCGGCAGGATCGGCCTTGATGAGTGGCGGAGAATCGCAGTAGGAGCGCGTAATCCTGATCTTGCCGGTCTCGATCTGCGGCGAGAACACATCCAGGGCATTGTCGATCACCCGGTCAATCGCAACATCGTTGGTGATGGTGCGGGTGCGGCGGGAGGCATCCAGCAATTTACGGATGATATCATCGATGCGGTCAATTTCCTTCAAAATCTTGCCCTGATAATCCAGTTGCTCCGGATCGATCGTATTTTGACGCATAAGCTGAATGAAAAGCGAGATTGAATTGAGGGGGTTGCGGATTTCGTGGGCCATACCGGCCGAGAGATATCCCAGGGCAGCCAGTTTCTCGGACTGAGCAATCTCGGATTGTGCCTTCTGGAGTGCGTCGGTTTTCTCTCGTACCCGCTTCTGCAGATCTTGATTCCAGTTGTCGATTTCCTGAAGAAGCCGTACATGCTCCTGCTGGAGTGACTTGTTGTGAAGTTCTATTTCACGGATCCGCAGGACGTTGTCGAGGCGCTCGGCCAGATCGCGGTTATTGAAGGGCTTGAGGATGTACTCGGCTGCTCCGCCTTTCATCAGTTCGACCGCGATCTCTTCGTTGCCCTTGCCGGTGAACATAACGACATAGGTATTCGGAAACCGGGTACGAATTTCGCGCAGCGCCGTCAGGCCATCCATCTCCGGCATCATATAGTCGAGCAGAACCAGTTCCGGTAAACGGGCAGCAATAATTTCCATGCCCTTACGGGCTGTAGGTGCTGTAAATACCTGGTAACCGCGTCTGCCAAGAATCAGATCCGCCAGCTCGAGGATATGGATGTCGTCATCTATGACAACAATGGCTGCCTTGGTTTCACGTGGGGAAGTTTCTTTCATAGTGGCGTACTCGCTGGAATGGCGAGACACTACAGCTAGTTTTCGGCAGGCATGCGGATTGTGAGAACCGGACAGGAAGCACTGCGGACTACTCGTTCGGCGGTGCTGCCGAAGATGAGATGATCGAGACCGGTGCGGCCATGCGTACCCAGCACGATCAGCGATGCTCCGCTATCTTCCGCTTTTCTGATAATTTCTTCGTAGGGAATGCCGGAAACAATGGCGGTCTTGTAGGTGGTGAAATTGCCCATTCTGGTTTGGCAGAATGTTCCCATCATTTTTTCTGCGCCTTCCCCGATCTCCTTCTCCAACTGTTCGAATGAGATGTGGGGGACGTAGAAGCCACGCAGATCGACCGGCTCATTGATGACATGCATGATTGTCAATTCCGCCTGGAATTGTTGGGCCAGAGTCAGGGCATACTCGAAGGCGTAATCGGAGTTTTCGGAAAAATCGATGGCGACCAGGATTTTTTCAAAGGGTTTCATAATGCGACTCCTTTTTTGTTAAGACATCTATCCTGTTTGGCAGGGTTAGTTTGATTTGAAAATCTTGTGGATGATCTTGTTGAGCTCATCGAGCTTGACCGGTTTGTTTATGTATTCGAAAGCACCCAGGTTCATGGCTTCGATATATGACTCCACCTCGCCATAGGCCGTGATCATGATCACGCTGCAAGATGGGTGGCTGCGGTTCAATTCCCGCAGGAAGGTCATGCCGTTCATCTCGGGCATGTTGATATCGGTGATGATCAATTCAACATCTTTACCCCGCAGATAGTTAAGCGCTTCGTAGCCGTTGCCGGCGGAAGCGACATCATATCCTTCACGGCTCAGAATTTTGGAGAGAGCGATACGGGCATTCTCTTCATCGTCGACTACCAGTATGCGTTTCATCTTTTCTGCCACGGGCTGCTCCCTGCGTTTGACTGTAGTACGAGTCTAACATGGGACAGCCCGCTGTCAAGGCTCAGTGGTGATTTTATTCACATGTATGCAGGGGCGGCAATGGCCTCCGAACGAACTCAATCTGCCGGTAAATCTATAATATAACAGGCTTATTGTTTGATGCCCTCGGCATCCAGTTCGACAACGGCCGGATTGCCGGGCGGCCCGAGGGGCTTGAGTTGCTTGCCGTTAAGCTCAACTTCGACTCCTCCGGCATTGGAGAGCTCAAGCGTGATACTGCGGTCGGCCTTCCATTCGATGCTGTCGCCGACGACAAGGTCATAGTCCTGTGATGTGGACCCGTCGATAGTGACCGTCAGTGTGCCGGCCTGGGTGACTTTCATCCGTACGATGAAGCCCTTGCTGTTTTCCGGGGGGGGAGGCGCAATATTGTTCTTGGTGGTCGGAGGCACATCGGCCTGTGGGTGGTCGGGAACCTCCTCGGCTGCTTTTTTCACCGGAGCGGGCTGTCTGACAGACGAGATGGCTGGAAGTACGGCGGGTGCCACTGCCGGGACAGTGACCGGCACCGGCTGCTTCTGGCGAAGCGGGGTTGAAGGTGAGCGGTTGACGATAGCAGCTGTGACAAGGATCAACGCCAGAAGAACAACCGGCATCGCCAGTTTCTGAAGCGGGAACTTCTTCCGCGGTGCGGGAGCGCCGTTGCCGCTGGCTCCGGCCTTGCCGTTATCCCGCAGACTGCCGGTGGTGTACAGCTTGTCATACAGCCGGATCATGTCATCCGGGTTGAGGCTGAGATAGGTGGCATAGATCCGCAAAAAACCCTTGAGATAGGCCGGACTTGCAAATTGGCCGATCTGGTCTTCTTCAAGCGCTTGCAGATAGGACGCACCAATCTTGGTTGACTCTTCGGCCTCCTCCAACGTGATTTCGTGATATTCACGGCAACGTTTGAGAATAGCGCCCGGCGAGGCGGCGGATGGATCGATGGAATGTGACTCGATCTCGGACAAGTTGGCCTCGTTTATTTAAGAAGTTCCAGATAACCTGAAGCTGACAGTCCACGTTCCGTTTCGGGAATGACGCGGACTGCCTCCTTGAAAGAGGCCCGCGCAGCAGCAACATTGTTGAGCTTGAGATAGGCCAGACCAAGATAATAGTGAGCATCCCCATAATCTTTGTAGATATCAAGCGCTTTTTTATACTCGCCAATGGCTTGTTCGGTCTTATCCATGGCGAACCAGACCCGACCAAGCGAAACATGGATAATCGGATTGCGCGGGTTGAGTGCGGCGGCGCTCCCTAACTCTTCCAGTGCCTTGGAGTATTCGCCATTTCCCAAATAGGCCAGCCCCAGGTTGATGCTAGCGTTTTCGCTGTTATCGTAGAAGAGGTCGTCTTTGACCATTTTGAACTGTTTAATGGCACTATCCCAGCGCTTCAGATCAAGATAGGCAACCCCCAGATCATTGCGGACAGCCGTGTAATTAGGTTTGAGTATCAATGCGCGCAGAAACCTCGGCTCGGCCAGATCCGGTCTCTTCTTTCCGATGTAGGCCAGGCCCAGTTTATAGAGCAGTTCAGGGTTGTCCGGTTCGTATTTTTCCGCCGCAGTCAACTCTATGAGGGCTCCGGTATAGTTGCGTTCTCCCAGATACCCAAGCCCCATCTGATAGTGGTAAGCACCTGGATTATTCGTTCCAAAGCGCTGGTCGTGTTCGGTGGCGCATCCAGTTATGACCAACAACAGCAGGACAATAAAAATTTGCTTCATGCGAGAGTTCCTGAACATCCCGATTGGGGGGAAATCTGTCTGTTTTTGCGAACAGAACTAGCAAATTCTTGAAACAATGTCAATAATACGAAGGGTTAGAGCGGAACAATGTCACGAAAACTGGTCAGGGCCTTGAAATTCTTGTAACGGGCCTCGATCTCCTTGTAATCCAGACGCTGCATGCGATTGAGACTAAAGTCCTCAACATTGAAGGACGCCATAACCGAGCCGAAGACAAGCGCCTGGCGGATGCCATCTTCGGACAGGTCACCGCTATTGGCCAGATAGCCCATAAAGCCGCCGGCAAAGGTATCTCCGGCGCCGGTTGGATCGAAAACCTCTTCCAGCGGGAACGCCGGGGCCGCAAAGACCGAATCGGCCGTGAACATCAGGACACCATACTCGCCACGCTTGACAACCAATCGTTTGCATCCCAGGGCGATGATCTGACGGGCGGCTTTAACCAGGTTGGCTTCTCCCGTAAACTGGCGCGCCTCCCCTTCATTGATGACGACAATATCCACCTTCCGCAAAACCCGGCGGAGCGCATCGGGCTTGGAGGCGATCCAGAAATTCATGGTATCGCAGGCCACCAGTTTTGGCTTGCGCACCTGTTCCAGAACCTCCATCTGGAGGTCAGGATCGATATTGGCCAGAAAGAGGTATTCGGCGTCGCGATAAGATTCTGGCAGGACCGGTTTGAATTCCATCAGCACATTGAGCTGGGTGTCCAGGGTCTGGGCTTCGTTCAGATCGTAGCCATATTTGCCCGTCCAGTGAAAGGTCTTGCCGGGAATGCGCTGCAGGCCGTCGGTATTGATGTCGCGGGACTGCAGAAACTGCACATGCTCGTCAGGGAAGTCTTCACCGACCACCGCGACCAGGGAAACATCGGTGAAGAAGCTGGCCGATGTGGAAAAATAGGTAGCCGAGCCACCCAGAACGTTTTCTCCCCGGCCGAAAGGGGTTTCTACCGTGTCAAAGGCCACGGTGCCGACAACCACGATGCTCATAAATTCATACTCTCCTGTGGGCTAGAGATATTTCCCGATGATAGGCTCCAGCCTCTGCTTGGTTTCGACAGGGATCGCCGCCTTATCGGTAATGATTGCATATTGCATGGCACTGCCGCAGGCACAGCTTCGTTCTCCGATAGCTGCTACCGCATGGCGGATGATGCTCTTGGCCATGGCTACATTCTGGTGGATGATCTGGATGATCGCCTCGACGGTGACGTCATCGTGCTGTTCGTGCCAGCAATCATAATCGGTTGAAAGTGCTATGATGCCGTAACAGATCTCGGCTTCCCTGGCCAGCTTCGCTTCGGTCAGGTTGGTCATGCCGATGACTGACGCGCCCAGCCCCAGATACGAAAAGGATTCGGCGCGAGTCGAAAACGCAGGTCCCTCCATGCAGATGTAGGTGCCTCCTTTGTGGACAGTAGCTCCTGCTGACAGTGCCGCAGCGTACAGGGTGCCCGACAGGGAATCGCAGACCGGATCGGCAAAACCGGCGTGTGCCACAATGCCATCACCAAAGAACGTATCCTTGCGGATGCCCTTGGTCCGGTCATAAAACTGATCAGGAATGACGATGTGGCCCGGCGCGATGGCATCTTTCAGGCTGCCGACGGCTGAAACGGAGATGATCCGCTCGACACCCAGCTTTTTCATACCATACATATTGGCGCGGTAGTTGACTTCCGATGGCAGGAAGCGGTGTCCGCGCCCGTGCCGGGGCAGAAACACCATCCGCACGCCGTTCAGTACACCGGTGACGTATTCGTCGGACGGGTCTCCGAAGGGGGTTGTCAGGTGAATCCGCTGCACCTCTTCAAGTCCTTCCATATCATACAGGCCGCTTCCACCGATAACACCGATGGCTGTTTGCTCTGGCATATCTACTCTCCTTCACGAGGTGCCACAATGCTGAAAGCACCGGTAACTTTACGGGTATTGATCTCAAACTTCAATCGTTATTTTTTCCGGATTGTGCGTCAAAACCGCATTCACGGATTCAATACAGGCCATGCCTTGAACAAAGCTATCTTTGCTTGACAAATTAGACACCTGTCTATAAATTTAATGATTCAAACTTGCCGCACACTTTTCATTGTTACATACACGAGAGGAGCATTACCAATCATGGCAGAGAAATTTATCTTCACATCAGAATCCGTATCCGAAGGGCATCCCGACAAGGTTGCCGATCAGGTTTCCGATGCCATCCTGGACGCGATCCTGGCTCAGGATCCCAAGGCCCGCGTAGCCTGTGAGACCATGGTAACAACAGGAATGGCCGTCATCGCCGGTGAAATTACCACCAACGCGGTCATTAACTACCCTGAAATCGTCCGCAAGACGATCAAGGAGATCGGTTACACAGATTCCGAGATGGGCTTTGATGCCGATACCTGCGCTGTTCTGGTGTCTGTCGATCGTCAGTCTCCTGATATCTCTCAAGGCGTTTCAGAGGGTGAGGGACTGCACAAGGAGCAGGGCGCCGGCGACCAGGGGCTGATGTTCGGCTATGCCTGCACCGAGACCCCGGAGCTGATGCCGATGCCGATCCAGCTCGCCCACCAGCTGGTAGCCAAGCTCTCCGAGGTGCGCAAATCAGGTGAATTGCACTTCCTGCGTCCCGATTCCAAATCACAGGTTTCCGTGGAATATATCGACGGCAATCCGGTGCGTATCGACACGGTCGTCATCTCCACCCAGCACACCCCGGATGTCACACACGCCGAGATTGAAAAGCATGTTATAGATAAAGTCGTCAGGGCCGTCATCCCTGCTCATCTGCTTGATGCGAACACCCGTTACTTTATCAATCCCACCGGCCGTTTTGTAGTAGGCGGCCCGATGGGAGACTGTGGTCTGACCGGCCGCAAGATCATCGTTGACACCTACGGCGGCATGGGACGTCACGGCGGCGGCGCTTTCTCCGGCAAGGACCCCTCCAAGGTCGACCGCTCGGCGGCCTACATGGGTCGTTACGTAGCCAAGAACCTGGTGGCCGCAGGCCTGTGCGACCGTTGCGAAGTGCAGGTGGCCTATGCCATCGGTGTCGCCCAGCCGGTTTCGATCAACGTCAACAGTTTCGGCACCGGCAAGGTCAGTGAAGACCGTCTGGCCGAGCTGGTCCGCGATGTGTTCGACATGCGTCCGGCCGCCATTACGGAACAGCTCGACCTGCTCCGGCCGATCTACCAGAAGACCGCCGCTTACGGCCACTTTGGCCGCGAGCTGCCGGAATTCACCTGGGAGAGGACCGACAAGGCTGCCATCCTTAAGACGAAGGCCGGCATCTAGCGCCTCAGCCGCACAGGCTTCCATACATCCGGATTGACGGGATGAACACAAGCCGGGGCGGTTGCACAACTGCCCCGGCTTGTGTTTTTTCGTTCCGTTCTTTTTGTTGACAATGGTTGTCGAGGAAAATTAGTATATCCAATCTACAGTGGTAATTTTATGGGGGAAACAATGGCACAGACATTCAAGGTAGCGGTTCTGCCGGGCGACGGCATCGGACCAGAGGTTATGGCCGAGGCACTGCGGGTGCTGGATGCGGTCGAGGCAAAGTATGATGTGATGTTCGAACGGACCCATGCCAACGTGGGTGGCGCCGGTATCGACAACGAGGGCAAGGCCCTGCCGGAGACGACCGTCAACATCTGCAAGGCCAGTGATGCCATCCTGTTCGGCTCTGTCGGTGGTCCCAAATGGGAGACCCTGCCGCCGGACGAACAGCCCGAGCGTGGCGCCCTTCTGCCGCTGCGCAAGATCTTCGGTCTCTATGCCAACCTGCGGCCGGCCATCATCTTTCCGTCGCTGACCGGTGCCTCATCGCTCAAGGAAGAGGTCATCGACGGCGGCTTCAATGTGCTGGTGGTTCGCGAACTAACCGGCGGGATCTATTTTTCCCAGCCCAAGGGCATCGAAGGTGAGGGACGTAGCAGGATCGGCATCGACACCTTGCGCTACTCCGTACCCGAAATCGAACGCATCACCCATGTCGCCTTCCAGGCGGCCCGCAAGCGCAGCAAGAAGGTCTGCTCTATCGACAAGGCCAATGTGCTTTCCTCCTCCGTACTCTGGCGCGAGGTGGTAACCGGAATCGCCAAGGAATACCCCGACGTCGAGCTGTCCCACATGTACGTCGACAACGCAGCCATGCAGCTGGTCAAGTGGCCCAAACAGTTTGACGTCATTCTGGCTGAGAACATGTTCGGCGACATCCTCTCCGATGAGGCAGCCATGTTGACCGGTTCGCTGGGCATGCTGCCATCCGCCTCACTGGCGGAAGGGAGTTTCGGCATGTACGAACCCTCCGGCGGTTCGGCTCCGGATATTGCCGGCCAGGGCATCGCCAATCCGATCGCCCAGATCCTCTCGGCCGGCATGATGCTCAAGTTTTCCTTCGGAATGCTGGAAGCGGCCGAGGCCATCGACAACGCCGTGGCCAAGGTACTCGATCAGGGCGTTCGCACCCGCGACATCTATCAGGACAAACCGGGTGAAAAACTGGTTACTACCAAGGAGATGGGCGACGCGATTATTGCTGCTCTGTAACTACAACCTCACTCAAGAAAAGGAATAGACACATGAAAGTCGGAATGGTCGGATGGCGCGGTATGGTTGGTTCAGTTCTCATGCAGCGGATGCTGGAGGAGAACGATTTCGCAGGAATCGAGCCGGTTTTTTTCTCCACCTCCCAGGCCGGGCAGGCCGCCCCCCTGAATGCCGGCACCCTGAAAAATGCCGATGACATCGCCGAGTTGAAGAAACTCGACATTATCATCACCTGCCAGGGCGGCGACTACACCAAGGCGATCCATCCGGAGCTGCGCAAGCAAGGCTGGAACGGCTATTGGATCGATGCGGCCAGCACCCTGCGCATGGAGAACAACGCCGTCATCATACTCGATCCGGTCAACCGTAATGTCATCGACAAGGCCCTGGCCAATGGCCAGAAGGATTTCATCGGCGGCAACTGCACCGTCAGTCTGATGCTGATGGGGCTGGGCGGCCTGTTCCGGGCCGGGCTGATCGAGTGGATCTCATCCATGACCTACCAGGCCGCCTCCGGTGCCGGTGCTCCCAACATGCGCGAGCTGCTGTCCCAGATGGGTGTGCTGAACCACACCGTGGCTGAAGAACTGAAAACCCTTGGTTCCGCCATCCTGGAAATCGATCAGAAAGTAACCTCCGCACTGCGCGACGGCTCCATGCCGACCAAGGAATTCGGTTTTCCGCTGGCCGGCAACGTACTGCCCTGGATCGACCGCGAGGTGGAGGATGGACAGAGCCGTGAAGAGTGGAAGGGTTTTGCCGAGACCAACAAGATCCTCGGTACCGTGAATCCGATCCCGGTGGACGGCATCTGCGTCCGCGTCGGCGCCATGCGCTGCCATAGCCAGGCCCTGACCATCAAGCTGAACAAGGATGTGCCGATTGCCGATATCGAAAACCTGATCAAGAATGACAACCAGTGGGCCAAATTGATCCCCAACACCAAGGCCGAGACCCTGGCCGGCCTGACTCCGGCCGCCGTCTCCGGCACCTTGACCGTTCCGGTCGGCAGGCTGCGCAAGATGAAAATGGGCCCCCAGTACCTGTCGGCCTTTACCTGCGGCGACCAGCTTCTGTGGGGCGCGGCGGAGCCGCTCAGGCGCATGATGCGGATCCTGACGGATAAGTAATAGTCTGAAATATGCTCGTTTAACAAAAAGCGCTCCAAAACGGAGCGCTTTTTGTTTTGCGGAAATGCTGTTGCAGCACATATTCAAGCCATTTTCACACAGACCGCGTATTTCAGATAGCGCCCCTCGGGGAAGGTGACCGGGTAGGGGAAATCCTCCGGTTGGCCGTACAGGGAGATCACCTGCAGATCACTGCCGGCTTGGAGCGCCCCGCGGCGCAGCTCCTTGAGGTAATCGGCCACATCGACCTTCTGGTGGTTGGAGGAGGTGACCATCAGCCCCGTGTCGGCCAGGAGCGGCAGCGCTGCCGCTACGATATCGGACGTACCGCCGCGGGTGGTGAAGCGGCTCTTGGCGGTTGTGGAGAACGAGGGCGGATCCATCAGGATGATGTCATACACCTTTTTCTGACGGGCCAGGTCGGCCAGTACCTTCAGGCAATCACCCACGATGAATTCATGGCGCTTGGGGTTGAGACGGTTGGCGGCAAAGTTGGCCTTGGCCCAGTCGGTATAGCCAGGCGAGGCGTCCACGCTGGTTACCAGACCGGCTCCAGTGGCAGCGGCCGCAACCGAGAAGGCACCCGTATAGGCAAACAGGTTCAGGACCCGCTGGCCCCTGGTGCGCGTCATCAGGTCGCGCCGATTGCGGCGCTGATCCAGAAACAGGCCGGTATTCAAGCCCTGCTCCAGACTGACCAGAAAGGTCAGACCGTTTTCCCGCACCTCCAGCAGATGCGGCGCCGGAATACCAGTCAGCAACCGCCCGTAACGCTTGCTGTCACTGACGGCTTCCAGTTCACGGGTCTTCTGGGGACGGCTCTTCTCATAGATACCCAGCGGCGGCAGCAGTTCCTGCAGTACCTGCGTCACCAGCTTCAGGTGCACCTGCCAGCCGGAGCAGTAGGCCTGCACCATCAGGTAGTCACCATAACGATCGACCGTCAAGCCCGGCAGTCCGTCGCCCTCGCCGTTCACCAGCCGGTAGGCATCCGTATCGCCAAGTTCGGCATGGACGCGGCGCAGATCAATGGCCGCCTGAAAGCGCGCTGTCAGCCAGGCCCGATCAAGTTGCATCCGCCGGCGCGCCAGCACCCGTGCCACGATTCGATCCTGCGGATCTAGCAGGGCTGAGGCGAGAAAACGTCCCTTGTCGTCGCTCAGAGCAACTATCTGCCCCGGCTTACCCGTCGGCCAGCGCCGCGTGTAGCCGTCAGCGACGATCCATGGGTGGCCAAGCTCCATCATCCTGACGGATTCCGGTCCGACGACCCACATGTCACTCTGTTCCATTACCCTGCTCCTGTATTGCGAGTTTATTGCGCCGCGTGCCCTACGTTTTACCCACAAAATTTTATGATGGCAATCACAAAGCCATCGCCGATACCACACGGACTGCCTCGAATCACTCTGAAGCGGCAGAGCCCACCTCATATAAGGTATGTCTGTACGTGGTAATGCCGATCAGGTTGTTCGCTCAAATGATAATAATGCTTATGTATCGGTATGTTGCAATTTGCTTCCACTATTGGCACGCGCCCTGCAATACTATCAGCAACTACATCCTATTTGGAGGAAAGAACCATGAAAAAAATCATCGCCAGCATTATCGCAACCCTCGTAGCAGTATCTTTTTCCGCAGTTGTTTTCGCTGCCGACGCAGCTAAGCCTGCTGCTCCTGCAGCCGCTCCGGCAGCTGAAGTAAAAAAAGAAGTTAAACATGTTAAACACGTAAAGAAAGCCAAAAAAGTAAAGAAAGCAAAGAAAGTAGCTAAGAAAGCAGTTAAGAAAGAAGCAGCACCTGCAGAAGCTCCTGCTGCCAAGTAATTCTTTTTTCATCGAACACAAAAAGGCCGCGTCTTCGGATGCGGCCTTTTTTTATCTATAAATACGCCTCAAGCAAACTCGTGCATCCTGTGAGCCTTGGGCACCTCGTCATCATCCTCTTGCGACGGCGCGAATCCCCGCCGCAGGGTATTCTCGGTAATCACCCGCGGATCCATGAAATGCAACAGGTAATCAGCCCCCCCGGCCTTGGTGCCGGTGCCGGACATGCGTGAGCCGCCAAAGGGCTGACGCTCAACCATGGCGCCGGTGTTGTTGCGGTTGATATACAGGTTGCCGACGCGGAATTCACGCCGAGCCCGTTCCAGGTGCCGGGGACTGCGGCTGAAGATACCGCCGGTCAGGGCGAAAGGGGTGGCATTGGCCCAGGCGATGGCCTGATCGAAGTCAGCGGCCCGCATGATCGCCAGCACCGGGCCGAAGATCTCCTCCTGGGCGATGCGATGTTTGGGAGTGATACCTCCGATGATCGTCAACGGCACCCAGTAGCCCTCTCCGTCCGGAACCGGGCTGGAGTAGAGCAGTTTGCCCTCCTGTGTTCCAATCTCGATATAGTCCAGAATACGCTTGCGGGCAGTCGCGTCCGATACGGCACCCATGCTATAGCGGGGATCTTCGGCCGGTCCCAGCTGATAGACCTTGGCCGCCTTGACCAACCGGTCGACAAACCTGTCGTAGACCGCATCCAGCACAATCACGCGCGAACAGGCCGAACATTTCTGCCCCTGGAAGCCAAAGGCCGAATAGAGCACATGTGGCAGCGCTTCGTCCAGATCGGCATCGTCATCGATGATGATGGCGTTCTTGCCCCCCATTTCGGCGATGACCTTTTTGATACCGGCCTGGCCGGGATGCACCCTGGCGGCCCGTTCGATGATGCGCAGGCCGGTTTCCAGCGAACCGGTGAAGGCGATCAGCGCGACATCGGGATGATCGACCATCAAATCGCCGATGATTGCGCCCTGGCCGGGGATGTAGTTGAGTACTCCTTCCGGCAGCCCGGCCTCCCGGAAGATCTCCACCAGCTGCCAGCCGATGATGCCGGTGAGGTTGGAGGGTTTAAAGACTACCGGGTTGCCGGCGACAATGGCCGCCGAGGCCATACCCATGCTGATGGCCAGAGGGAAGTTCCAGGGCGCGATAATCGCTGCAACCCCCTTGGGCTCGTAGAAAAAGTGATTGACCTCGCCCGGCACGTGTCCGGTACGGCGCGGCGCGCCATAACGGATCATCTCGCGGGCGTAATATTCAAGAAAATCGATGGCCTCGCTGATGTCGGCATAGGCCTGGTCCCACTGTTTGCCGATCTCCAGCACCTGCCAGGCGGCCAGTTCGAAGATGCGCCGGCGGGCCGCTATGGCACCGTTCAGCAGAAACTGTGCCCGCTCGCGGGGACTGGTGTCGCGCCAGACGGGAAAGGCCTTGCTGGCTGCGGCGATGGCCTGGGTGACCTCGGCGGTTCCGGCCTGGCTGATCATGCCCAGCACCTCGCCTGGGTTGGCGGGATTTACAGAGGTACGGCTGTCGGGTGTGATGATCTCCCGGCCGGCGATGTAGAGCGGGTAGCTGCGGCCCAGCTGCGAGCGGACCTTGGCAATCGCGAGGGGGAAGGCGGCGCGCTGGTCGGCGCGCGTGAAATCGACCATTGCTTCGTTGACAAAGCGCGGCAGGCCATCGGGAGCGAGGTCTGTTTCCTGCGCTGGCGAAGAGTGGGCACTGCGCTGGCGTTCGGCCGTTACAGCCGGGTCCTCCAGCAGACGTTCCATCCGGACTTCATCGGCAAAACTCTGGCGCAGGAAGGATTCGTTGGAGGTGTTCTCCAGCAGGCGGCGGACCAGATAGCCCATGCCGGGCACCATATCGCCATAGGGACAGTACAGGCGGATGCGGCCGGCAACCTTGAGGATGCCTTTGCGAACCGGTTCGGCCATACCGTACAGCATCTGGAATTCATAGCGCGCTGCAGGTACCTGCAGCTCCTGGGCCAGCTCCATGACAGCCGAGATCGATCGGATATTGTGGGAGGCACAGGCAAAGTGACAGATTGGGTGGTTTTCGAGAATCATGCGCGACTGGCGCTCAAAGGCGGCATCGCACTCGGCCTTGATCATCCAGACCGGGACCGGCCAACCGTTCTGCCTGGCCTTGACATTCTCATAGTCCCAGTAAGCGCCCTTTACCAGACGCACCGAGATCTGCGTATGCTGCTCCCTGGCCCAGACCAGGAGGTTGTGCAGGTCCTGATCCGTGTCCTTCAGATAGGACTGCAGGGCAATACCGATGTGCGGGTAATCGCGATATTCCAGCTTCAGGCGGCGGTACAGCTCGATGGTGATATCCTTGTGGCGGTACGACTCCATATCGATGCAGAGGAAAGCGCCCATCTCAACAACCTTGGCAGCGATGCGGCGCAGCTGCTGCAGTATGGCCTGCACCGAACCTTCGAAATCCTGGGGATTGGCCAGGGCATAGACGGCGGTCGGCTTTACGGCCACCTGTATCCGCGGGGCGTGTCCCCAATCCAGCTGCGGGTCGCCGCCTGCGCCGGGCAGACCCTGCCAGCCCGCCTGTTCCGTTGTGAGGCTCTCCAGCAGCTCCAGATAGGTGCTGACATATTGCTCGGCATCTTCGGCACTGAGCGTCGCCTCGCCCAAGACATCGACCACCGCGGCAAAACCCTCCCGGCGCAGCGCTGCAATGTTTTTGATCGCATCCGTGGCGTTCTCGCCGACGATAAACTGCCTGGCCACCTCCTGGACGTTGGCTGAAATGAATCTGTTGAGCACGGCCCCGCCCAGAGAACCGAGCCTGCTCGCGATCTTGGCCCCTTTCACGAGTACCGGCGGCAGATCCTTTTCTTCGCCAAAATATTCACGGATGTGGTCGGTGAGCTGCGCGCTCGTGGTCAAGGACGGGAAGGCGTCGATAAAGCGGAACATCTGGATCTTGAATTGCTCGTTCTGCATGCTCCAGTCCAACACCTTGCCGATCCAGTCCCCCTTGTTGAAGAGTGACGGCGTCTCGCCGGAAATGCTGCTGAAAAGCTCCGTGCCGCGAACGATAATCCTCTGATTGAGAGCTGCGTTGACCATGTTTGCCCCTTGTAGAAACGCCATGCGACACAGCGGGGTCTTGAGCGGTCCGGAATCTGGCGCCATCACGCGTTGATTGTCTCGCCGGCCCGCTCTGCAATGGCGGCCGCATCCAGCAGGGTTGCCCCCCCATCCGGCAGGTAGACCTGCGCCGTAGCAAAGGGCCCGTCCGTACCTTCCTGTATGTCCGCCTGATTGACGGATACGATCCTGATGACCTGCTCAACCAGGAAGGCCAGTGACGCGATGCAGGTATCGATGACAATCACCTTTTCAGGAACCTGGCTGCCGGAAAGACCGAGAAACAGGGCCAGATCCATGACGGCTACGATGGTGCCGTGGAAGTTCATTGCCCCGGGATAGCAACGGGGGGCCATCGGTATCGGCCAGGTGACCGGCTGTTCTTCCACCTCAGCCACCTGGGCCAGATCAAAGGCGAAGCGCCGGCCGGCCAGTGTAAAAACAAGGTATTTTCGACACGCTTCGGTCATGCCTGATGCTGTTCTGCCGCAGCAACCTGGAAATGTTCGACCACCGCCAGGAGTTCCTCCGCCAGTTGCGTCAGCTCTTTGGTAGCCAGGGCCATGTCCTGCATGGCGGCCAGTTGCTGCTCGGTTGCGGCCGAGACCTGCTCGGTGGAGGCGGCGTTGTCATCAGCGACCTTGGCGATCTCGTCAACCGCCTGGACCATTTTTTCCGATCCTTCCAGCTGCATCTGCGAGAGATCGGCGATACTGGTAGCCTTGCGCTCGGTCTCCAGGACGGTCGAGAGAATTTCCTTAAAGGCGCTGGCGGTCACGTCGATATTTTTTTTGCCTTCCTTGATGGTTCGCGAACCTTCCAGAATGATTTCATGGACCTGATGGCTTTCCTCCCGCAGATTTTCAATCATATCGTTGATGTCCGAGGCCGACGTGGCCGAACCATCGGCCAGCTTGCGCACCTCTTCAGCCACCACCGCAAAGCCTTTGCCGTATTCGCCGGCTCTGGCCGCCTCAATGGATGCATTCAGCGCCAGCAGATTGGTCTGACGGGCCACATCACCGATGAAATCGGCAATTTTACCCACCTTTTGCAGCTTGCTGTTGAAGAGGGCGAACTGCCTGGCGATCAGCTCCTGATTCTCAAAGAAATCCTTCATGCGCTCCAGGGAGTCGCTGGCCAGGTTGCTGCCATTCTGGGCGGTCAGGCTGGTCTCGCGAGCGGTCTTGGCCGTCTCACGGGCCCGGGCCGCGACCAGATCGATGGAGATGGCCATCTCGCGGATCGTCCGGGAGCTCTTCTCCACCATCTCGGCCTGGGTCTCGGCCCCGCGCGAGATCGATTCGATCGCCTGGGCCACCTCCTCGGTCGAGGCGTTGATCTCAAGTGCAGTCGAATTGATCTCGCGCGCCGATTCGGAGAGCTGTCCCGAGGTGTTCTTGATGTGGCCGACCAGGTCGCGCAGGTTCTGGACCATGACATTGATCAACCCGGCCAGTTCGTGGGTTTCGTCGGGAAAGTGCGACGTCTTCAAGGCGACATTCCGGGTCAGGTCACCCCGGCTGATGGATTCGGCCGAATCGGTCAGCCGGCCGATATTTGCGGTAAAACTCTTTGAAAAAAGCCAGCCCAGGATCAGCCCCACTGTCAGGGCTACCGCATAGGCCAGAAGGCCGGAGAATTCGGCCGAATACCCCAGGGATGCAACCAGCTTCGGACAGAAGGCCACCGCTGCAACAACCACAATAAATCCGATGATGAATTTATACCCTATCGGTATCCGCATGACACTCCTCCGTACTACGTTCTGCATAAGATGATAAGTTGCATGAATTTATATGCGCCGGTAAATCCGTTCCACCGGGCAGATCGCCTCAAAACGCCGTCGCACGTCGCCGACCAGGGTCTCGGATTTTCCCAGCACAAGTATACCACCGGCCGGTAAGATATCAGCGACACCGTTCAGGATTTTTTCCTGATCCGGGCGGGTAAAGTAGATCAATGTGTTGCGGCACAGCACCAGGTTGCTCGGGGCATACATGGCGGTAGCGGTGATATCGCCCTGAAGGAAGGTCACCATCTGGCGTATCTCCGGCACCAGCCGGGAACGAGCGCCGCTGGGACGAAAATAGCGCACCCTCAACTCAGCCGAGACCTCCTTGAGCCGATCCTCCATATATTCGCCCTGTTGTGCGAGCCGCAGGGTTTCCGCGTCAATGTCGGTTCCCTGGATAAAGGTCTGTACCGTGCGCATCTCCCGGCTGAAATGTTCGCGGAGCAGGATTGCCAGACTGAAAGGCTCCTCGCCACCGGCGCATCCCAGACAGCAGATCCGCAGCGCATCGGCTTCGCCGGCAGCACAGGCGCCGAAAAGTTCGGGGAGTACCTCCGTCCGCAGTTTATCAAACATGGAGGGGTTTCTGAAAAACTGGCTGACATGGATGGTAAGCGCCTTCTGGAGCAGGTCCAGCTCAAGCGGGCTCTGACGCAGCAGGTTGCAGTATTCGGCCGCATCGCGGCAGCGTGTGGAGCGCATACGGATGGAGACGCGCCGTTTCATGCACTTGTCCTTGTAGACCGACATCTTGAAATTGCGCCACATGCTCAGGATCAGCCCGATTTCCATGAGCTCTTCGTCACTGATCTCGGCATGATCCACGAGTATGTTGTCAGGTGCTGCCGTCATCACAGATAGAGTCCTGTTTGTCTGGCATGTCGAAGAACAAGGTCTGATGGCATGGTATAGCTTTCTCCAAACGCCTCGCTGATGCGTTGCGGGAACCGCTAGTATCTCTACCACGAAGCCGCCAACGGTGCAACAGCCAGAATGGTGTTGTGCAGATCGCGAGGAGATGGCAGGGTGTTTGCAGAACAGAGAGCGTGGCAACTACCTATCAGCCTCCAACATGCAGATGCCACGGGACGCATACCGGCATCTGCCCCCTTGGAGCCAACCTCCGGAACGTTATGGATGATTCTGCAAAATTTGCAGGGATTGATCAAAATATGTCACTTCGCCTGCATCGGGCCCTGACAGCCGACAAAGATGAGCTGTTTCATTTTCTCCAGGGCCAGACGGCTGAGGTCCTGCTGGCGGTTCTGCGCAACCCGGCCTTGGATGAGCATCATCTGCTGGCTCTCCTGAAACAGCGCGGTCTGCCGGAGGACGTCTTCAGCGCCATCTACGCCGCCAAGCGCTTGATCGAAAGCGGTTCGGTGAAGTTTGCGCTGGTGATCAACCCGGAGACACCGTCGCACATTGCCGCGACCCTGTTGACACAGCTCAATATATTCGACCTTGTGAAGATCTGCCTGATCCCCGGAATCAGCCCCGACCAGCGCATGGCCGCCGAACGCAGCATCATCCAGCGCCTCCCGGGTCAACCCCTGGGAAACAAGATGACCCTTGCCCGGCGGGGCACATCGGCCGTGGTCGAGTCGCTGCTGCGTGAAGGGATCCCGCCGCTGGTGGAGGCCTGCCTCGACAATCCGCACCTGAAGGAAGGTTCTGTGCACCAGTTCATAACAGCAGCCACATCCACGGCTGAAACCATCTCGATGGTGGCCCGCAGTGGGCGCTGGAAAGGGCGCCCCAATATCCGTCTGGCGATCCTCAAGAATCCGCGAACTCCGGCCATCTGGTTTACCATGTTCCTGCCGGGCCTTCCCCAGAGCACCATCAAGGAACTCCTCTCGGTGCCGCGCCTGACTGCTGCGCAGAAAGATCTGGTGCGCCATGCCCTGGCTGGCCGCCGGTCCGTGGCATGAAACAACTCATCCTCGGTATCCTGCTCTGCCTGGGCTGCCAGGCCGATATCGCCCTGGCCACATCCTATGCCGTTGCCCGCGGCGCGACCCCGGTCTTGAACACAGCGGCGTTCCGTTCGATCTTCGGTGGCGCCGATGGAACAACGCTGAAAACAGACCGTTGCGGTCAGGTGCGAGAGCTGGAGTTTATCGCCCTGCCGGGAACGGTCTTCCGTATCACGGCAACGGCCTCAGACCGGAACAACACCATCTACCGGGTTGCAACGGATGAGTACCTCCAGCCGGCCGGTTCAGCGCTCTACGTGGACAGTCGCTTTGTGACGGTCAGGGCGACACAGCCCCCGCCGCGGATCCGCACGCTGCCGCCACAAACCGCCATCATCGCCGCACTGAAGGCATCGATTGGCGCTCCCTACGTGTGGGGCGGGGATGTCCAGGCGGGCATTGGTGAACTGGTCGGGCAGTTCTACGGCGGCAGCGTGCCATCCAGGGATAAAGGCCGGTTGACCCTGGCGGGCCTGGACTGTTCGGGGCTGCTCTATCAGGCCACCGGAGGCGGGACGCCCCGCAACACCTCGCAACTGATCTCATATGGAAAAGCGGTGCCGGTCGCCGGAAGATCCGCAAAAGAGATCGCCGGGCTGTTGAAGCCGCTGGATCTGATCGTCTGGTACGGGCACGTGATCGTCGTGCTGGACCGTGATACGGTCATTGAAAGCCGGCTGGTGTGCGGTATGAAGGCCAACGCCGGTGTGGTGACAACTTCATTGCAGCGGCGGCTGGCAGAGATCATGCGGACCCGGCGGCCGGTGGATCAATGGCCGGCCGCCGCTAAACAGCGGGATGCCTTTGTGGTGCGGCGGTGGTATCGGTTGTAGAGGGTTGCGGGAGCAGCCTGGCAGAAGATTGCGCAAATCGCATATTCAATTGACTCACATCGGGAAAAAACGTAAATTGAACCGATTTTGTGGGGACAGTGTGCGCGCGTATCTTTACCTCTTCATGTTCATGCCGGTAACGGCCCTGCTTGCCCTTAGTGCCAGCATCAGCACCCTGTTTGACTCCAGCGGCAGTTGCTACGCCTTTCATGCCCGACTGTGGGCGCGGATCGGTTTGATTCTTAACAACACGCCGGTCGCACTACGCGGGGCTGAATATCTGCCGGATGGGCCCTTTATTCTGATGAGCAATCACCAGAGTAACTTTGACATCCTGGCCTTGATTGCTGCGATACCACGCAGGATCTACTGGATCGCCAAAAAAGAACTCTTTGACATCCCGATATTCGGTAGTTCCATACGCCGTGGCGGCTATATCCCCCTGGACCGCAGCGATGGGCGCAAGGCCTTGAAAAGCATGGACACTGCCGCCGCAATAATTCGCCAGGGGCGCAGTGTGGTCATGTTCCCGGAAGGGACCCGTTCGCGTGACGGCCACCTGCTTCCCTTCAAGCGGGGCGGGTTCATGCTGGCTGTCAGATCCGGGGTGCCGGTCATCCCCGTGACAATCAACGGCAGCGGCAAGGTGAATCCCAGCGGACTGATCGAATTATATAGCGGCCGGATAACGGTAACCCTCCACCCGCGAGTAACCGTCCCCGACGGTATGAAAAAGAGTGAAGCCGAGCAATGGCTGATGGAGGAGGTCCGGAGTGTCATCACCTCCGGCCTGGAGAACTGATATGTACGCAGGATTAAAATTCATTCCACTGATAATTGCCGGCCTGGCTGCCATCGTCTGGGGACTGCCGGCGGCCCACCGGCTGCGGCCGCTCTACGGAATCGCTGCAGCTCT
The DNA here is from genome assembly GCA_021780495.1 of Deltaproteobacteria bacterium. Lineage (GTDB taxonomy): Bacteria > Desulfobacterota > Desulfuromonadia > Geobacterales > Pseudopelobacteraceae > CAIPTY01. The sequence goes on along the minus strand of JAJXYO010000037.1, from coordinate 89,062 downwards.
GGTTGTGCTGCTGGGGGTAATCACGATGGTAATGGGGATCCTGCTGACGATAATCCCGGATTTTTTCAGGTGAGCTATGACCGATCGAATTAAAACCATACTGGTAAATGCTGTCGTCATATTTCTGATCTGCCTGCTGCTCTTTTTTGCCGGCACGTGGTGGCGCATGCAGGACCAGTTCAATCTGGGCGAGGAAGCCCTGCGGCGCGGCGACTTCGCCGGAGCGGTGGCCGGGTATGAATCGGCCATCCACATGTACATTCCCTTCAATGCTACCATCGAAATTGCGGCTCAGCGATTGTGGAATATTGGCGAAAGCAACGAGCGCCTGGGTGACATCACCCGCGCGTTGATCTCCTATCGCGCCCTGCGCAGTTCGTTTTATGCCGCCCGCTGGCTGGTAACACCGGGCAGGGACTGGATCGAACGTTGCGACAAGAAAATAGCTGCCCTTGTTCCGCTTCAGAAAGAAAGGTAATCGTGAACGAATCCGCGTCATCAGCAGCTCTACAAATCATCCCGCTCGGCGGTCTCGGTGAGATCGGCATGAACATGATGACCTATGCCTGTGGCGATGATATCATTGTCGTGGACTGCGGCCTGATGTTTCCGGAACCCGACATGCTGGGGATCGATTATGTCATCCCCGATATCAGCTGGCTGCGCGAGCGTAGCGACAAGGTCCGTGCCATCTGCCTGACCCACGGTCACGAGGACCACATCGGCGCGTTGCCGTTTGTGCTGCAGGAGCTGAATGTACCGATCTACGGCACGGCCCTGACCCTGGGGTTTGTCAATGAAAAGCTCAAGGAATACAAGCTGGACGACCGAGTTGACCTGCGGGTTGTAAAACCGCGCGATACCGTGGAACTGGGCTGTTTCAGTGTGGAGTTTCTGCGGGTGGCGCACTCGATCGTGGATGGCTGTGCCCTGGCCATCACGACCCCCGAGGGGGTGGTGATCCACACCGGCGACTTCAAGATCGATCAGACCCCGGTGGACGGCCAGCTGACCGATCTGGCCTCGTTTTCCCGTTACGGCCAGCAGGGTGTGCTGGCACTCCTGTCCGACTCCACCAACGTGGAACGGGAAGGGTACACCCTCTCGGAAAAGTCGGTTGGCGAGGCTTTTGACGAGATATTTCCCACCTGCGAAGGACGCATCATCGTGGCGGCCTTCTCCAGCAGTATCCATCGCGTACAGCAGGTAGTGGATGCTGCCGCCCGCTGTGGCCGCAAGATTCTGCTCAATGGCCGTTCCATGGTGGCCAACGTGCGGATTGCCCGCGAACTCGGCTACCTGCACATCCCCGACGATATCCTGATGGATCTGAAGGAATTGCCCTACCTGCCACGGGAGCAGGTCTGTATGATCACCACCGGCAGCCAGGGCGAGCCGCGCTCATCCCTGATCCGTATCGCCATGGACGACCACAAGCAGATCAAGCTGGAGCGGGGCGATACCGTGATCCTCTCCTCACGCGTCATCCCCGGCAACGAGCGCACCATTTCCGAGCTGATCAATCACCTCTACCGGCGCGGTGCCGAGGTCTTTCATGAAAAGACCTCCGAGGTGCATGTCTCCGGCCACGCCTGCCAGGAGGAGCTCAAACTGATGCTCAATCTGGTACGGCCGCGCTTCTTCGTGCCGATCCACGGCGAGTACCGCCATCTGATGGTACATTCCAAACTGGCCCAAAAGACCGGCATCCCTGCGGAACGCTGCCTCCTGGCGACCAACGGCGATGTCGTATCGTTCTACTCCGACACGGCGGCGATCGTGGAGAAGGTGGAGGCGGGACGGGTCTTTGTGGACGGCAAGGGGGTCGGCGACGTCGGCAACGTTGTACTCCGCGACCGCAAGCATCTCTCCGAAGACGGCATGGTGGTGATCATCATCGGTATGAACAAGACCACCGGCGGGATCATCTACGGGCCGGACATCGTCTCGCGCGGTTTTGTGTTCGAGGATGAGAGCCAGGAGTATCTGGAGACGGCGCGCTGCATTGTCGTGGAGGCCGTCAACGATTTGAGCGAAGAGATGCGCTGTGATTGTGAAGAGGTTAATACGTCGGTGCGTCAGGCCCTGCGGCGCTTTTTCAAGAAGACCATCGAGCGGCGCCCGGTCATCCTGCCGGTGATCATGGAGATGTAAACGGGGAGTAATCGGGGTGTTGGGCGTTATGCACCAGCGAAGAGGCTGGCGTCAGTCGTTGATATACTGCAGCGCGTATTTGACATAATTGCCGGCTGATTTCTGCAGCCAGGCGACTTCATCCGGCGTCAGGTCGCGCTTGTATTTGGCCGGAGCGCCGACCCACAGGGTATGAGGAGGGATGATTGTCCCTTCCGTGACCAGGGCACGGGCACCCACCAGGGCCCCTTCACCAACGACAGCCTTGTCCATGACCATGGCCTGCATGCCGATAAAACAGCCGTTTTTCAGGGTACAGCCATGCAGGGTAACGCTGTGACCGATGGTGACGTCATCGCCGATAATCAGCGGAGCGCCGGGATCATCGGCATGTTTCTTGTGAGTGACGTGCAGCATGCTGAGATCCTGCACATTGCTGCGGGCGCCGATGCGGATGTGGTTGACATCGCCGCGGGCCACGCAGTTGTACCAGATGCTGGACTGGGGACCCATCTCAACATCCCCGATAATCACCGCCGTCTCGGCCACGAAGGCGCTTTCATCTATCCTGGGCTGCATCCCTTGAAATGATCTGATCACACCGGTCCTCCCCTTACTGTTCCGACTTCAGTTCCCGCGCCATCAGCTCAGTCACGGCCTGGCGGGCTGGCTTGTTATCGTGCAGGATCTGATAGGTCTTCTCGACGATCGGCATCTCCACCCGCAGGCTGCGGGCCAACTGATAGACCGATTCCGCGCTTTTGACCCCCTCGGCGACCATACGCATCTCTGCCAGAATGTCCGCCAGCCCCATCCCCTGACCCAGCTTGAAACCGACGGTGCGGTTGCGGGACAGATCACCGGTGCAGGTCAGTACCAGATCGCCCATGCCGGCCAGACCGGCAAAGGTGGCCGCCTCGGCCCCCATGGCCTGCCCCAGGCGGTTCATCTCGGCCAGACCGCGGGTAATCAGCGCTGCCCGGGCATTGTGGCCGAAACCGAGGCCGTCACAGATTCCGGCGGCGATGGCGATGACGTTCTTGACAGCGCCGCCCAGCTCGACCCCGACCACGTCCGAGTTGGTGTAGACCCGCAGGCAGGGGCAGCTGAAGGCCGCCTGCACGCGTCGGGAAGCGGTCTCGTCACGGGAGGCGGCCACAATCAGTGACAGCAGGCCTTGGGCGACCTCACGCGCGAAGGTTGGCCCGGACAGGGCCACAAAGCGTTGGTTCAGTCCGGCCGGCAACAGTTCCGCGCAGATCTGGGATACGGTCCGCAAGGTTTCCAGTTCGATGCCCTTGGAAGCATTGGCTATAACGGCATCCGCAGCTATATGCGGTGCCATCTGCTGGAGCACACCGCGCATAACCTGGACCGGAGTCACCAGCAGGACCATGCCGCGACCGCTGGCCGCTTCCTGAAGGCTATTGCTGCAGGTCAAGGCCGGGTGCAGATCTATCCCCGGAAGAAAGGCGGAATTTGTGTGCGACTCGTTTATTTCACGAACCAGATCCGCCTCATAGGCCCACAGGCATACGTCATGTCCGTTGAGGGCCAGGCGGTTGGCCAGCGCTGTTCCCCAGCTGCCGCCGCCAATGACGGCAATTCGCTCCCGGTTATTCTTCATAGTCATCATCACCTTCGTCCAGTCGCAGATCATATCCCTCGGAAAGAGCCTGGCGCGCCGCGTCTACGCTGTCCAGCACCAGCCTGCGGATAAACGGGTGCCGGCTCTCGGGCAGAAAACCGCCTACCAGACTCAGGGCCGTAGCCAGTGTTTTCTGAACCACCTGTCCTTCGGTGTTGATCTGCTGCATATAGTCAGCCGTCAGAAGCAGGCGCTTGATGATCTCTGCCCGGCGCGGGATAATCAATTCATCGCAGAATCGTGAGAGCTCGGCTTCGAGTGCGTCCGCTGTTACACTGTCAGCCCCCCGGTCGCCTTCCAGGGCGATAAAACGGTCGGCGGCATCATACACCGCCGGTTCCGATATTACCCATCCTTCGAGACTGGGTTCATCCAGGAGCTCGTTGCTGCCGGTTACATAGCCGGGGATCTTGTCGACTATACCATCCAGATGGGCCAGGCTAAAACGCGGGAGGTACGCCTCGGGTTTGAGTGAGTCGGCCCGGAACAGCCGCATGTCCACATAAAAATCCGGCGGGAGGTAAAAGCCCTGTTCCCGGCTGTGGTGCAGTGCATCCCGCATGATAGCCATGGCATAGACCGGGTCGGCCGGTTGCAGCAGCTCTCCGGCAGCCACGTCTTTCAGGATGTGTTTGTATTCCTTCTCGTCCCGCATACGATAACTGATGGCATTGAGCAGACCATCCGATTCGCCCGTCAGCACCAGCATGCCCGCAATAGCCGAACCGTCAAGTTTCCACGAAAACCACAACGAACGGGCGCCATAAAAATCGATCGGACCGACGTACACATCGTGAAACGGCAGAGGCATGGTGAATGACTGCGGCAGTTCCTGCGGTTCCTTGACACCCAAGAAAGAGAGCCGGCGGATGCTGCGCCTGATCAGGCCGGCACTATCACCTTCATGCCGATGTGCTGCCTGCTCTAGGACTTGAAGCGCACAACCGTTTTTTATCCTGCCCAGGGCGAGAATGGCCTCCTTGACAACCTCGGGCTTCTCAAAGGACATCAGGATCTCCAGCAGTGCCACGGCATCCGGTGTGCCGACATCGGAAAGCCTGCGGATCATGTGCTCACGGTATTCGTCGGCAACATCCAGAAAACTGTCAATAAACCTGACCAGGCCGCGTTCACCGTCGCGCAGGCACTCATCAATGAAACCATCCATCGAGGCGGCACCATAGCCGGTCATACCGGCAAAGGGTGGTGCGGTAACATCAATGCCGCTGTCATGGAGCAGGTCCAGCAGGGCCAGCTTGCCGTCCTCCTCGAGATCCTTGCGCTGTAGGGTGATTTTGACCAGTTGGTCAAGCCAGCCGGCGTCATCAAAGAAATCCAGCATACAGGTATAGCGGTAGATGGCGGTGCCGTTCTGCTCCTGCCACAGCTTGCGCACCAGCGGAGAAAGCGCCCGTTTACCCGACTTCTGGAGGCGTCTGCCGATGCGCTCCATCTGCTCACCGGTCAGGTCGTCCCGCTTGAGAAAATCCAGAAGCCGGATGATGCGCCGTCGCTCGCGCAGGGACTTGTCTATTTTTACGGGTCTGGTCATGGGCATCTTTTTTCAGCAGTTACACGGTGTCAAGACCTGTCTCATTCATTCCCTCGCCATCGTCACCCAGTTCATCCTCTTCCTTCTCGGCCAGCTTGGCTACTGCCACCACCTTTTCCTTTTCTTCGGTGGTAATCAGCTTGACCCCCTGGGTGTTGCGTCCGATCACCGAGAAACCGGAAACCGGTACCCGCAGGATCTTGCCGTTGTCGGTGATGACCATCAGGTCGTTGTCGTCGGCCACCTGCATGACATTGACCACGCTGCCGTTGCGCTCGGTGGTCTTGATGGTAATGATACCCTTGCCGCCGCGGCTCTGGTCCCGATATTCGTCCAGATCGGTGCGCTTGCCGAAACCGTTTTCGCAGACCGTGAAAATAGTCGATCCAACCGCATCATTATCGACGATCTCCATGCCGATGACTTCATCCTTGGCGGCGAGCATCATGCCGCGCACACCTCGCGACACGCGTCCGATCGGACGGGCATCCTCTTCGTTGAAGCGGATGGCCTTGCCATCACGCGAGGCCAGAAACACGTCCTTGGTACCGTCTGTCAGTGCCACGGAGATCAGTTTATCCCCCTCATCAAGCTTGACGGCGATGATCCCGCCCTGACGGACATTGGAATACTCCACCAGCGGCGTCTTCTTGACCACGCCCTTCCTGGTGGCCATGAAGAGATAGGTGTTCTCGGTAAACTCCTTGACCGGCAGGATGGTAGTGATCTTCTCGTCCATGGCCACGTTGACCAGGTTGACCACCGCCTTGCCCTTGGTAGTGCGGCTGCCCTCGGGGATTTCGTAGACCTTGAGCCAGTACATACGCCCGGCATCGGTGAAGCAGAGCAGGTAGTCTTTGGTAGAGGCGATGAAGAGTTGCTCGACGAAATCCTCTTCCTTGGTTTTCATGCCGGTCTTGCCCTTGCCGCCGCGACGCTGGGAGCGGTAGAGATCGACGGCGCTACGCTTGATATAGCCGGTGTGGGAGATGGTAACGACCATCTCCTCGTCCTCGATAGTGTCCTCCAGCGAGATGTCGGCGGTCTTGTCGGCGATCTCGGAGCGGCGCTTGTCGCCGAACCTGTCCCGGATCTCGGTCAGTTCGGCCACGATGATCTTGAGGATCTCCGTATCCGAAGCCAGGATCTCCCGCAGGCGGGCGATCAAGCGCAGAACATCCTCATACTCGGCAATGATCTTGTCCCGCTCCAGGCCGGTCAGGCGCTGCAAGCGCATCTCCAGGATGGCCTGGGCCTGGATATCGGAGAGCTGCACCGCGCCCTCATAGCCCGCCGGTCGGGGAAGATCCAAGAGCATCAGGTGTTCAGGGTCGGCAAACCTGCCTTCCATCAGCCCCTGCTTGGCCTCGGGCGGTGTCTTGGAACTGCGGATCAGCTCTATGACCGCATCCAGCCAGTCCAGGGCGATCTTGAGGCCTTCCAGGATATGGGCCCGGGCCAGGGCCTTCTTCAGCTCGAAGTTGGTGCGGCGGGTGACTACCTCGCAGCGGTGCTCGACGAAGCAGTCCATCATCTCGCGCAGCGAAAGCACCCGCGGACGGTTGTGGACAATGGCCAGCATGATGATGCCGAAGGAGTTCTGCAATTGGGTCTGCTTGTAAAGCTGGTTGAGCAGCACCTCGGCGTTTTCGTCCCGCTTGACCTCGATCACGACGCGCATCCCCTGGCGATCGGATTCGTCGCGGATCTCGGTGATTCCCTCGATCTTCTTCTCCTTGACCAGTTCGGCGATCTTCTCGATCAGGCGGGCCTTGTTGACCTGGTAGGGCAGCTCGGTGATAACGATTGACTGGCGCTCGGACTTTTTGGCGGCCTCGATATGGGCCTTGGCACGGATCTGGATGATGCCGCGACCGGTAGCGTAGGCATCCCGGATCCCCTGCCGGCCATAGATGGTGGCGCCGGTGGGAAAGTCCGGACCGGGCACCATCTCCAGCAACTCCTCGAAGGTGATCTCCGGGTTATTGATCGTGGCGATGATGCCGTCCACCACTTCTGTCAGGTTGTGGGGCGGGATGTTGGTGGCCATGCCGACGGCGATGCCGGTGGAACCGTTCACCAGCAGGTTGGGGAACTTGGACGGCAGAACCGTCGGCTCCTGAAACTCGTCGTTGTAGTTGGGAACCATGTTGACGGTTTCTTTGTCCAGGTCGGCCAACAGTTCGTTGGAGAGCTGGCGCAGGCGGATCTCGGTATAACGCATGGCGGCCGGTGAATCGCCGTCCACCGAACCGAAGTTGCCCTGGCCATCAACCAGCATGTAGCGCAGCGAGAAGTCCTGGGCCATACGTACGATGGTATCGTAGGCGGCCGTATCGCCGTGGGGGTGATACTTACCGATGACGTCACCGACCACGCGGGCCGATTTCTTGTAGGGCTTGTTGTAATCGTTGCCCATGTCGTACATGGCGTACAGACAGCGGCGATGGACCGGTTTGAGACCGTCACGTACATCCGGCAGGGCGCGGCCGATGATGACCGACATGGCATAATCCATGTAGGAACGTTTCATCTCATCTTCGATATTGACGGCGATCTTGTTGCTGGTGTTGGTAAGCATCGGTACCTCGTATATCAACAAAAATTTTAGTTTTTAGATGTCCAGGTTGACCACGTTGAGCGCGTTTTTCTCGATGAAGTCGCGGCGCGGCTCGACCTGGTCACCCATCAGGATGGTAAAGATCTCGTCCGATTCGACCACATCCTCTATCTTGACCTGCAGCAGCACCCGATTGTCGGGATTCATGGTGGTCTCCCAGAGCTGCTCCGGATTCATCTCACCCAGACCTTTGTAGCGCTGAATGGCCAGACCCTTTTTGGCCGACTCCAGGAAGTAGGCCAGCAGTTCCTCGTGGTTGGAGGTCTCCAGCAACTGTTTTCCGCCATCCTGCAACTCCAGGAAGGCACGGCCGTCGGCCATGGTCTCCACCACGCGGTGGTGGTTATCCACCAGCAGCTCGTACTCGTGGGTGGAGAGTACCGAGAGGACCTGCTGGTCGATGATGGCGCGAATGTTGCCGATGCGGAAGGTGACGCGATCCTCCTCCACCTGGTACTCGGAGCCGGGCGAGAGCGCCTTCATGGCGTCCAGATACTGTGCCAGCCCGGCCAGTTCCTCGATGCCGGCCGGGACGTTGGCGCGGACTACAATTGAGAGCAGATCGCTGGCAATGCCTTTCTTAACCACCTTTTCAAAGATGGCACGGTTCTCGATGAACTGCTTGATAACCGGGATAATCTGCTTGCCGATATAGACCCGGTCCCCCTTTTCCAGCTTGAGGGTCAGCTCCTCGGCCCCCTCCTCCAGCAGGAAGTTCTGCATGGCATGCTCGTTCTTGAGATACATCTCCTTCTTGCCGCGCTTGACCTTGTAGAGCGGCGGCTGGGCGATGTAGAGGTGCCCGCGCTCGATCAGCTCGCGCATGTTGCGGTAGAAGAAGGTCAGCAGCAGGGTCAGGATGTGGGAACCGTCCACATCGGCATCGGTCATGACGATGATGCGGTGGTAGCGCAGCTTGGCGATATCGAAATCGTCCTTGCCGATGCCGGTGCCCAGGGCGGTGATCAGGGTGCGGATCTCCTGGGAGGCGATCATCTTGTCGAAGCGGGCCTTCTCCACATTGAGGATCTTGCCCTTGAGCGGCAGGATAGCCTGGTTTTTACGGTCGCGGCCCTGTTTGGCAGAGCCGCCGGCCGAGTCACCTTCGACCAGGTACAGTTCGCACAGGGCCGGGTCTTTTTCCTGGCAGTCAGCCAGCTTGCCCGGCAGGCCGCCCAGATCCAGGGCTCCCTTGCGACGCACCGTCTCACGTGCCTTGCGGGCCGCTTCGCGGGCACGGGCGGCATCAATGGATTTCTCCAGGATGCGCTTGGCCACCTGGGGGTTCTCCTCCAGGAATTGGGCCAGTTTTTCGTTTATCAGGGATTCCACATAGCCCTTGACCTCGGAGTTGCCCAGCTTGGTCTTGGTCTGCCCCTCGAACTGGGGCTGGGGAATCTTGACCGAGATGACACAGGTCATGCCTTCACGCAGATCGTCACCCGAGATGGCGACCTTCTCTTTTTTGAGCATCTCGTTGGCGCCCACGTAACTGTTCATGGTGCGGGTCAGGCCGGCCTTGAAACCGGCCAGGTGGGTGCCGCCCTCATGGGTGTTGATATTGTTGGCGAAGGAGAAGATCTTCTCGTCGTAGGAGTCGTTGTACTGCATGGAGACTTCGGTTTCAACACCCCCCTTTTCACCCTTGAAATAGATCGGCTTGGGATGCAGGGCGGTCTTGTTGCGATTCAGGTACTCGACGAAGGAGTTGATGCCCCCCTCGTAGTAGAACTCGTGGGACTTGCCCTCCACCCGCTCATCGTTGATTATTATCCGCACGCCGGCGTTGAGGAAGGCCATCTCGCGCAGACGCTGGGAAAGCACATCAAAGGATATCTCGGTAGTTTCGAAGATCTCTTCATCCGGCATAAAGGTGATCTTGGTACCGCGCTTCTTGGTCTCGCCAACCTGCTCCAGCGGTGCCAGAGGGTCGCCGCGGCGATAGGACTGGCGCCAGATCTTGCCGTCACGGCGGATCTCCAGTTCCAACCACTTGGAGAGGGCGTTAACGACCGAGACACCGACACCGTGCAAGCCGCCGGAGACCTTGTAAGAGTCGTTATCAAACTTGCCGCCGGCATGCAGAACGGTCAAGACAACCTCGGCCGCCGATTTTCCCTCGCTGGCCATGATGTCGGTCGGGATGCCGCGGCCATTGTCGACGACCGTTATCGAGCCATCGGTATTGATGGTGACATCGACGCTGTCGCAATGCCCGGCCAGGGCTTCATCTATGGAGTTATCGACAATCTCGTACACCAGATGGTGCAGACCGGCGCTGGAGGTTGATCCGATGTACATGGCCGGCCGTTTGCGTACTGCGGCAAGACCCTCCAGAACTTTGATATTGTCCGCGCCGTATTCCTCGGAGTTGTGTGTCATGTTTACTTGTTCACTCATGCGTTTCGTTTCCCTCAGACGTCAGATTGCCGTTTTCCACACGGAATACGGAACAGTGTGCTGCTGTAGCCAGTAAGGCCGAAGATGGCTCTGTTGTGGTAATAAAAACCTGGATGTCCCGGCACGTGAGAAAATCCATCAGGTTGCTGTTTCGCTGCGCATCCAGTTCCGAACTCATATCGTCAAGCAGCAACAGAGGCGGTTCGCCAAAGATGGTCTGAAGATTTTCCATCTCCGCCATCTTCAGTGCCAGTACAAAACTTTTTTGCTGGCCTTGTGAGCCGAAGGCTTTCAGCGGCCGTGAATCAAGACAGAGCGTGAGATCATCCCGGTGCGGTCCGGCTGTGGTGGTGCCATAACGTTCATCGCTTTTAGCATGACGCTGGAACAGTTGCAGCAACTCTTCACAGATGCTGTCCCGGTCCGTTGACTGCAACCCGTCGGGCTGATAACTGATCCCTGCAGTTTCACCGCCGCCGGAAATTGTGGCATAGTGCTGCTGTAATTGCGTATCAAGCTGCGCCACGTAGCGCAGACGTCGCTCGATTACTTCGGCGCCTGCAACGGCCAGCTTTTCAGTCCAGACGTCGAGCCCGCTCTTATCGGGGCTTTTTAACAGATAGTTGCGCTGTTTGAGAATCCGGTGGTAATCATGCCAGCAGTGCAAATAACCGATATCGCCGGTATAGACAGCCCGGTCCAGGTAGCGACGCCTGGCTTCAGGACCAGATTTGACCATGCCGGTGTCATCGGGCGAAAAAACGACCGCCGTCAATTTACCATGTAGATCCGATGCCCGTTGTATACCCTTCTGATCTATTTCCACCCGCCGCCCGGCCTGTTCAAGCGACAATCGGATCTGACTGACGGTGCCGTTTGATTCCACTTCTCCACAGACCATTGCCTGCGTGTTGCCGTGCCTGATGAACTCCGCTAACCTGGAATACCTGAAGGAGCGTGGATTTCCCAGCAGATAAATCGCTTCCAGGATATTTGTTTTCCCCTGGCCGTTGAATCCGTACAGCAGGTTAAATCGCTTGCCCGGCACTACCCGAATCATCTCGATATTCCTGAAACTGGATACCACCAGATGTTTGAGTCGCATCTGCTGTTATTACAGCCTCATTGGCATGATAACGGCCAGGAAGCTGTCTGAACTGCTGGGAACAATAATCGATGGAGAAAGTTCGTCTCTGAACTTCATATCAACATTTTCAGTCTCTGCCACAGCCAGTACATCCAGAAGATAGCGGGCGTTAAATCGTACCGCAATAGGTTCTCCGCCATAGGAGACATCGATATCCTCTCGCGCATCACCCAGTTCTGGGTTGCTGGAAGAAATTTTTATGCTTGAAGCAGATATTTCCAGCATGATGCCCTTGAATTTTTCACTGGAAAGGATGGCCATCCTGCGCACCGAATGGGTAAAATCCTCTTTATTGACGGTGATTACCCTGTCGTTAGAGGTCGGGATCACCCTGTTATAGTCAGGGAAATCCCCGTCTACCAATCTCATGACCATATATGAATCGCCACGCTTGATAACAGCGCTGTTATCCATGAAGCCGAACATCAGGCTCCCGCCTTCTTCTTCGGCAATTTTTTTCATCTCAAAAATGCCCTTCTTAGGCAGAATGACACCTTTGAGAAGCTCAGCGCCGGCTGTTCCCTTGAAAGCACTACTGGAAATAGAAAGACGGTGGCCATCCGTTGCAACCATCTTGAGGACCTGCTCGCCATTTTGCGCCACTTCAACCTTTGTAAACAGCCCATTAAGATTATATTTTGTTTCATCATTACAGATGGCGTAGAAGGTTTTTTCGATCATGCTTTTCAGCTGGGAGCTTTCGATTTCAAAGAGGCTCTCTTCCTTAATGGCAGGAAAGTAAGGAAATTCCTCTGGTGAAAGTCCAACGATGTTAAAATGAACCTTGCCACATGTAATTTCTACCCAGTCATTGTCTTTAGTTGAAAAGTTTATTTTCTGGTTGGGAAGTTCTTTTACAATTTCATATAGTTTCTTCGCGCCAACCGTAATCTTTCCTGTCGATGTGACCTCGGCCGGGTAGTTACTCTTCATACCGACTTCGAGATCAGTGGCCGTGATATATATCGACGATTCAGTTGCTTCTATAAGAACGTTTGAAAGGATAGGCATTGAGGTCCGTTTTTCTACGATACCTTGGATCTTCTGTAGCGATTTAAGGAAAAGTTCCTTATCGATTATGAATTCCATGTGTCACTCCTTACAGAATTGATTTTAAATTAATTTAAAAGCTTGTTGTTATTATAGGGGACAGTAAACTGGTGATAACCCTTTAACATACTCATTTCATGAGGTAATTTAACTTTTACGGGTGTTGATGATTTTTTGTCAAAGTGCCATGTTATCAACAGCTGTCATGTTATGATTACTTATCAACATGGATTCCCACAGGATATTCCTATTTAAGAAGAACATTTTTAATTTCATCAATAATTCTGGCTATTTTAACGTCTTCTTTCAGCGCTTTATCAATTTTTTTAGCAGCATAAATAACAGTGGAGTGGTCTTTCCCTCCAAATCGCATTCCTATATCTGGGTAGGAGGCCTTTGTCATGTCGCGACATATCCAGATGGCAATCTGACGTGCCTGAACCAGATTTTTAAGTCGTTTATCTGACTTTAAATCAGATAATTTTAATCCAAAATAATCGGCTGTCGCTTTTTGGATCAATTCTACCGTAATGTCTTTACGCCGATCACCGAGAATATCTTTGAGACTTTCTCGGGCCATATCAAGCGTGATCGGTATGTTTTGCAAACTGCTGAATGCCCCCAAGCGTATAAGCATGCCTTCCAGTTCCCGAATATTTTTCGTATCGCTTGAGGCAAGAAAATAGGTGACATCATCTGGAAGGCGTATGTTGGTTATCTCTGATTTCTTTTTGAGGATCGCAATTTTAGTTTCTACATCAGGTGGCTGGATATCAGCAATCAAGCCCCATTCAAAGCGAGATCGTAATCGTTCTTCCAGATCGGATATTTCTCGTGGAAATTTATCTGAAGTGATAACTATCTGTTTATGCATATCATAGAGAGCATTGAATGTATGGAAAAACTCTTCCTGAGTACCCACCTTGCCGGAAATAAATTGAATATCATCAACCAGCAGTACATCGATAGTTCTAAAACGGGAGCGAAAGAGTTCCATCTTCTTTTGGCGAAGGGCGTTGACCATTTCATACATGAATTTTTCAGCAGAACAATAGCAAACATTTAATTCTGGAGATGTCGTACGAATAGTATGTCCAATGGCATTAAGCAGGTGGCTCTTACCAAGGCCTACACCACCGTATATAAAAAGGGGATTATAGGTGTCGGCCGGGTTGTTTGCAACGGCCATGGCAGCAGCATGGGCAAATTGATTACCCGTTCCGCTTACAAAAAGATCAAAAGTATATTTGTAATTAAGTGGGGTAAAAGAGATATCGTTGGGACTGTTTTTTACATCGATTTGATCTGGCAGCCCTTTACTGATTATCTCTTCCGGTAAAAGAGAGATATTTTCGCTGTCGTTTTCATTGATAATAAATTCGATCGATATGTTTTTACCGGCAGCAACCGTAAGTGCGCTTGAAAGCACCATCAGATAATGATCTTCCAACCATTCTTTGAAAAATGATGTTGGGACGGATAGGTATACCGTGTCATTCTCAGAATGGTTAAAGCTGACTGGTTTTATCCATGTGGAAAAATCACGTTCGGAAAGAACTTTACCCAGATTTTCTGTTGTTTTTTGCCAGATTGCTTGCATTGGGATCACAGTATGTTAAAGAAAGCGGTTATCCAGATCTGCTATAACCAAAGAGAAATACCCAATTGATTCAGGTGGGTTTCAAGGATGTCGCCGTAAGAGCCTTCAATAGTTATCAACATTGTTTTCAACAGCTGTTGATAACTTTATTTATCGCAATTACAACAAGTTATATGTCTTAAATCAATATAAGCGCTATAATTCAGCCGGATGAAGGTTATCAGAGGTGTCATTATTTTTCAAGCCAAATCATTGTTCACGATCCGCGGCTTCATAATAATTATCTTGACAAAGGTTGGCCAGTATGATTAAAAACCCATTTCTTGAAATAAATTTCCAGAGGTACAACACATGAAAAGAACATTTCAGCCAAGTAATGTTTCACGCAAAAGAACGCATGGTTTTCTGGTGAGAATGGCCACAAAAAACGGCCGTCTTGTTATCAAACGTAGAAGAGCAAAAGGAAGAAAAAATCTGGCAGTTCGTATCGCAGTCAAATAAATTTTGACGGGTAAACCGCCTCTGGCCAGCTGTAAATTTCCGTCATTTCTGAGGCTTCGAAAACGATCAGAATTTATCAGATTGAAAAATTCTGATCACAAGGTTGCATCAAAGGGAATTTTGGTTGTCTGGCAGGATAACAATCTTGCATATGCACGCTTAGGTGTTACTGTAAGCAAAAAAGTTGGTTGTGCCGTTACCCGAAACAGGGTAAAGCGTTTCGTGAGAGAAACATTCAGAAAAAACCGATTGCTAATTCCGGCTGTCGATCTGAATGTTATCGCTCGGAGTGAAGCTGCAAACATGGATTATGCTCACATGCAGCAGGAACTTTTAAAAGCCTTCAGAAATATCGGCATATCCCCATGCTCAAGAGTATCACACTCCTAATCATCAGGTTCTACCAGAGGTTGTTATCACCACTTCTGCCAGCAGCTTGCCGTTTTTATCCCTCCTGTTCCGAGTATTCACGAGATTCAATTGTCAGACATGGGTTTGTCAGAGGGATGTGGCTTACCATGATCAGGCTAAGCAAGTGCCACCCTTTTCATCCGGGTGGTTTTGATCCTGTACCTTAAACGAGAGTACAACTGGAGCCATAATGGAAAAGCGTGCATTTCTTGCGGTAGTTCTTTCAATTGTTGTTTTCTATCTTTTTTCAATGCTGATGGGTCCTGACAAAAAACAGGTAATCCCAGCGCCAGCACCGCAAAACGCATCGGTAAACGCCGTTTCTGCCAAACAATCGACAGTTGCTGTGGCCGCACCTTCTGGACCGCTGGATCTTCCCGTAAGCGCTCCTACAAAAGATGTTACGGTCGATACGAAACTTTATACAGCGATATTTTCGTCACATGGTGGTGCTCTTAAGAGTATGACCCTCAAAAAATATCATGAACAGAACAGTCCTTCTTCCCCTTTTGTTGAACTTGGAAACAACGTAGATCCTGCTATATTAACATTTTCGACCAGGGCAACCGGTTTTAATCTTTCAGAGAGTTCACCATTTGTCTCCGATGCTGAAAACCTCACGGTTAGCGGACATGAAACCAGACAGCTGACATATAATTACGTTTCCGGCCAAGGCTTTACTGTCAGAAAAACCTATACCTTTGCGGCGGACTCTTACAGTATCAAGCTTGAAACTCAGGTCTTTAATAATTCAGCGGCTCCCTTGGTTGGGACAATTCAACAGGTAATGTCGTATCCGCCGGAACATAATCCGAAGGATAACCGCTTTAATACCGCAGGTTCCTATCTTTATGCAGACAATGCCTTGCACGCTGATAAATTCAAGGACGTAGCCAGCGCCTCCAGGAAATACGATAAAGCCATCCTCTGGGCTGGTTTTGCCGATAAATATTTCTTGAGCGCCATTCTTTCTGAGAAAAACAGCATTGCGTCGGTCGAATTAAAGAAAAGCGCCGCAGGTTTCATGGAATCAATAGTCGCGTCACCTCAGCTTACTATCAATCCTGGTCAGTCCGCTACAGTCACAAACCGTCTGTTTGTTGGACCCAAGGATATCGATATACTCAAGGCTCAGGGTAACTCTTTGGTGCAATCGCTTAATTTGGGATGGTTCACGGTCATTGCAAAACCGCTGCTTTATACGCTTAAGTTCTTTTATCGTTACGTGGGTAATTACGGTCTAGCCATCATCATCATAACCATAATTCTCAAGGCATTGTTTTTTCCTCTGACTCACAAGAGTTATAAGTCCATGAAGGACATGCAGAAGATCCAGCCAAAAATGGCGGCTCTTAAAGAGAAGTATAAAGATGATCGTGATGCCATGAACAAGGCGGTCATGGAGCTTTACCGCGAACACAAGGTAAATCCTATGGGTGGGTGCCTGCCGATGGTTGTGCAGATCCCGGTTTTCTTTGCACTTTACAAGTCATTGATGTTTTCTATTGAACTTCGCCATGCACCATTTATCTTCTGGGTTACTGACTTGGCAGATAAGGATCCTTACTATGTCACCCCGGTTATCATGGGGATATCCATGTTCCTGCAACAGAAGATGACCCCCTCGCAGATGGATCCGGTTCAACAGAAGATGATGTTGGCCCTGCCGGTTGTGTTTACCTTTATGTTTCTCAGTTTCCCGTCTGGTCTTGTCCTCTACTGGCTGGTTAACAATATTCTGACTATCTGTCAACAGATGTATATTAACAGGCAGGTCAAGGAATAAGGCATGTATGTTGATGACACTATAGCGGCCATCGCCACCCCGGTTGGATGTGGTGGCATTGGCATCATCAGGGTAAGTGGTTCCGATGCTTCCAAAATAGCTGAACGTGTGTTTATAAAGAAGGGAAACGGTGGCCTCGAAAGCCACCGTTTTTATTATGGGCACATCGTTGAACCTGTTGCTGGTTTGTTGATCGATGAGGGAATGGCGGTGTTAATGCTCGCACCCCGCTCTTATACACGTGAGGATGTCCTGGAGTTGCACTGCCACGGTGGTTTTCTACTCGTTCAGCAAGTATTGGATGCCTGTCTTCGTGCCGGTGCACGCCTCTCAGAACCGGGTGAGTTTACGCGTCGGGCGTTTCTTAATGGGCGCATAGATCTGTGTCAGGCCGAGTCCATAATTGATCTCATCAATAGTCGAACCGAGATGTCCCTTTCCTTCGCCCAAAGTCAGCGAGAAGGCGCTCTTTCCGCTCGTCTGGGTTTTATTACCGCTTCGCTTAGAAATGCATTAGCCCTGATTGAGGCTTTTATCGATTTCCCGGAAGAGGATTTGGATTCAGCCAGTCTGGGGCGAATAGATTTTTTGGTTGCACAGAGCCGTGAAGCCCTTACGGTTCTTCGAAACTCATTCGATCATGGCAAGGTTATTCGTGAAGGGATATCTGTACTGATGGCCGGCAAGCCCAACGTAGGCAAGTCGAGTCTCCTGAATGCGTTGACTCTAGAGCAGCGCGCGATTGTTTCTCACATTCCCGGAACAACTCGTGACGTGATCGAGGAGATAATCAACATAGACGGTCTTCCGGTGCGTATCATTGATTCGGCTGGGATTCGGCATTCCCAGGATGAGATTGAGCAGGAGGGCATTCGCCGCGCCTTGGAACAGTTGGTTCTGGCTGATCTGGTCCTTTTTATGGTGGATGGTTCACGGCCGATTGACAGTCAGGATTGTTCATTGTTAACGGCTATTTCCGGTAAACGCATCATTACCGTCGTAAACAAATGCGATCTCCCTTTGTTGCTGGATGAAAAGGAACTTCCCGATGGAGTGCCTACGGTTCATATTTCCAGTAAGAATGGTAGTGGCCTGAGTCAATTGCGCTCAGCAATATTTAAGATATTTGTGAATGAGCAGGTGACATCTCAAGACCATATCGCCATAACAACGGTGCGCCATAAAGATATTGTTGTTCGTGCTATCGAATGTTTGGATAGATTTTCTGGTCAAATGGGCGTGGGAGTGTCAGGAGAATTACTGGCTATTGATCTGCGTGAATGCCTTGCTGCTATCGGAGAAATTACCGGCGAGACAACACCGGATGCTATTCTCGATATAATTTTCTCTTCATTTTGCATTGGAAAATAACCACTGTTCCACGTGAAACATAGGTACATATATGCATAGTTATGAAACTGCTTATGATGTAATCGTCGTAGGCGCCGGGCACGCGGGTTGCGAAGCCGCGCTGGCAGCTGCACGCATGGGCTGCAGTACGTTGATGCTGACCATAAATCTTGATGCCATTGCCCTTATGTCCTGCAATCCGGCTATCGGTGGCTTGGCTAAAGGTCATCTGGTCAAAGAGATCGATGCCCTGGGTGGTGAAATGGCCAAAAACATCGATGCAACCGGAATCCAGTTTCGAGTACTCAATACCCGCAAGGGCCCGGCTGTCCGAGCTTCGCGAGCTCAGGCAGATAAGCAGCTGTATCGACTCCGTATGAAGTCTGTGCTTGAGCAGCAGGACAACTTGTTTCTAAAGCAGGGTGAAGTAACCGGACTATACCTCGAAGGCAATGAGTTAAAGGGTGTCGATACACGCTCAGGCATCCGATTTAAGGGTCGTACCGTTGTGCTGACAACCGGTACATTCATGCGCGGCCTCATACACATAGGTTTGACAAATTATCCGGGTGGAAGGGCTGGCGATTTGCCGTCAGTGGGCCTTTCCGACCAGTTACGAACGCTGGGGTTTGAGGTGGGACGGCTAAAAACTGGCACACCAGCCCGATTGGACGGCCGGACAATCGATTTTACCCGTCTTGAGGTCCAGCACGGCGATAGCCCCCCTGCTCCCTTTTCCTTTTCGACGGATCGTATCACGTTGCGTCAGGTGCCATGTCACATTGCGTATACAAACCATCGTTCTCACGAAATCATACGCTCTGGACTTGATCGCTCGCCACTATATTCCGGAATTATTGAAGGAGTAGGTCCGCGGTATTGTCCGTCCATCGAAGACAAGGTGGTGCGCTTCCCCGACAAGGAACGTCATCAGACGTTTATCGAGCCTGAGGGCCTGGAGACCGTCGAGGTATATCCTAGTGGTCTGTCGACCTCATTGCCGATAGATATCCAGATTCCCTTCTATCGGTCTATAGAAGGGCTGGAGCGTGTTGAGATCATGCGTCCTGCCTATGCTATAGAATATGACTATGTGGATCCAATCCAGTTGCATTCATCGCTTGAAACAAAGTTGATCCGCAACCTGTACCATGCCGGTCAGATCAACGGAACATCCGGTTACGAAGAGGCCGCCGGGCAGGGTTTGATGGCCGGTATTAATGCTGCGCTACGTGTGCGGGGCAAGGAGCCACTTGTATTGGGTAGAAGTGAGGCTTACATCGGGGTTATGATTGACGATTTGGTGACCCTTGGCACTAAAGAACCGTATCGCATGTTTACTTCTCGGGCCGAGTATCGGTTGTTGTTGCGTGAAGACAACGCTGATTTGAGATTGAGAGAAAAGGGGCATGCACTGGGGTTGGTGTGTGAAGAATTGTATCGTGGTTTTCAGTTTAAGCAAGAGATGATTTTGTCTGAACAGAAGCGCATAGCAACTACAAGATTGAGTATGTCTGATCAGGAGGTGGCCTTTTTGGAAGGTCATCAGCTTTCCGATATTCAGAAAGGTACCTCTCTTGAGCAATTGCTCAGACGTCCGGAAATTACCTATGCGGATCTTGCCATATTTGACGATGTTTCACGTGAAACGCGACCCGACGTGCTGGAACAGGTAGAGATCCAGATCAAATATCAGGGGTATATCGAGCGCCAACTGGAACAGATATATCGTGCACGCAATTTGGAGGATGCCCGTTTGCCGGAAGATCTGGACTATTCCTGTATTACGGGTTTAACTAGCGAGGTTCGTGAAAAACTGACAAAATTCCGCCCAGACACCCTTGGACAGGCTTCACGGATTCCGGGTATAACACCTGCTGCCATCTCGGTCGTGTCGATAGCACTAAGGTCTACGGCCTGGAAAACAAAAAATGGAATAGAACAATGATACGTCCGGACCTTGAAAAAGCATTACTCGAAATAAATCTGAGAATTTCAGAAGAATCCATACAATCCTTCGAGTTGTTCGCTGCTGAACTTAAAAAATGGAACCGAAAATTTAACTTAACGGCCATATGTAATGATACCGACATTGCTATCAAGCACGTAGTTGATACATTTTTTTTTGCTGCGTGCTTAAGATCTGACGATACTCTTCTTGATGTTGGATCAGGAGCCGGCATTCCGGCAATACCTCTTAAAATAATAAAGCCGAATAATAGTGTAGTTTCAGTAGACGCCATTGGTAAAAAAATAATGTTTCAACGGCATGTTGCCAGATTACTACGTCTGGATAGATTTGAGGCTTTGCATGCTAGAGTTGAAAGCCTCCATTCCACCCATGCTGGGTGCTTTGATGTGATAACATCGCGAGCTTTTTCGAGTTTGGATGCCTTTGTTGTACTGGCAGCACCTTTGCTAAAAAGTGGCGGACGACTAATTGCGATGAAGGGACCGGAGGTGCAATCAGAGATTGACAGAACTGGAAAAGGGTTGCGTGCCTTGGGGTTCGAAATTTGTTCGGTGGAGCACTACACACTACCAATGAATAAAGGCAGCCGGTGTCTGGTTACTATTTCCGCTGTAAACGCCCATGAACAGGGCTTTTAGCTATCAAGCCCCAGAAATTGGCTTAAAGCTGTTTTTTGCTTCCTGCCAAGGGTCTGGCCTGTCTCGGCGTCTTTTGGGGTGTAGATGGCGATATATTGCGTTTTACGTGAAAAACCCGCCGCGACACTGCTTCTGATAGAGAATGAAGTTGCAGGTGAATAGATTCTGAACTAAAGTGTCGGTCTAGTATTATAAATCGTGAGAGGTGTTAAGCCGTTGAAGAAACGCAATTCGCCATCGTTGGCGCCAAATGACGGATGCAGGCCGGGAACGTGTGATGTCGAGCCGGACACGTGTGCAAAGATGAAAACAGCTACTGGACAGGAAACCGAATTTTAAATGTTTTTACCAAATTTGTCACAACCCGGAATTTTAACCGAACAGAGAATCAAGCGCAACGAGGCACTCCGGTTACTGACTGAAGGCGACCTGCTGGAACTTGGTATGCGTGCCGACCGTATACGGCGGAGTCTGCATCCGGAAAACAGAGTGACTTTTGTTATTGATCGGAATGTAAACTATACAAATATCTGCGAATCGAAATGCTCGTTCTGTGCCTTCTACCGGGACAAAACGTCAGCTGATGCATACGTTCTTCCGCAAGAAGAAATCTTTGATAAAATAGATGAACTTGTCAGTCAGGGCGGAACGCAATTACTCATGCAGGGCGGTCTCAATCCAGAACTCACGATCACGTATTTCGAGGACCTGTTCCGCAAGATCGCGCTCCGGTATCCGACTCTTCAGAACCACTCCCTGTCCCCGGCCGAGGTGGTCTGCATCGCAGCCCACTCAGGCTTGACTGTTGATGAAACCCTCCTGCGGCTCAAGGTTGCCGGTCTTGATTCCATCCCTGGCGGCGGGGCTGAAATTCTGGTCGACGACGTGCGTGGCAGCATCTCTCCGAAAAAAATCGGTTGGCGTCAATGGGCAGAGGTCATGCTCAAGGCTGCTGGGCTTGGGATGCCCACAACCGCAACTATGATGTTTGGAAGTTGCGAGAAACCAGCTGATATTGTCGAACATCTTTTCAGGATTCGTGAACTGCAGGATGCCGGTGGATCCTTCACCGCCTTTATCCCTTGGACCTATCAGCCTGGCAATACTGAACTGGGCGGCACGACCGCCAGTGGCACAGAATACCTCAAGGTACTGGCACTTTCGCGTATCGTGCTGGATAACATCCCCAATATTCAAGCCAGCTGGGTGACCCAGGGGGCCAAGATGGCGCAGGCCGCGCTCTTTTTTGGTGCCAACGACCTGGGGGGAACCATGCTGGAAGAGAACGTGGTGGCTGCTGCAGGATGCAGTTTCCGTATGTCAAGTGATGAGATGGTGATCCTTATCAAGACGGCCGGATTTATCCCGGCCCAGCGCAGTACTACCTATACTATTATCAGGGAGTTTACGGTTTGACGCCTTTTACCAAGCACGAATGTGAAATAGTCACAAAAGCTGATCGATTGTCGGAGGTGGCAGCGATTCTGTGCCGGCAGTCTGAGTTCGCAGTCGATCTGGAGATGGATTCGCTCCATCATTACCAGGAGAAGGTCTGTTTGATTCAGGTATCAACACGCTCCGAGAGCTGGTTGATCGATCCACTGGCATTGAAGGATTTGTCGCCACTGTCCGCTCCTTTGGGAGACCCGCGGATCATGATCGTAATGCACGGCGCTGACTACGACATCCGTTCGCTCCACCGGGATTTTGGCATTGAGGTTCAGAATCTATTTGATACCATGCTCGCGTCGCGCTTTCTGGGGATCACCGAATTTGGCCTGGCAGCCTTGCTCAAGGCGCGTTTCGGGATCGAGCTGAACAAGAAGTATCAAAAAGCCGATTGGAGCAAGCGCCCGCTCAGCCCGGAAATGAGTGCCTACGCTGCGGCTGACACATCTGATCTGCTCCCGCTCTACGATCAACTTAGCGCGGAATTGATTGAAAAAGGACGTCTGAGCTGGCTGGAAGAGGAGTGCCGGTTGTTGTGTCTGGCGCGGGTTTCGGAAAAAGAGGGGCCCTTGTTCCTCTCCTGCAAAGGGGCTGGAAAACTCAAGGGCCGAACTCTTGCGATTCTGGAGGAGTTGCTGCAGTTGCGCGATCACCAGGCCAGCGTGCTTGATCGGCCACCCTTTAAAGTTCTGTCGGCTGAAACTCTGCTGGAGTCTGCGGAAAAAAGGCCGCGTACATTAAGCGATCTGACTGGAATCAAAGGTATGACGCCGGGCCAGATTCAGCGGTTCGGTGACAAGATTCTTGCTGCGGTATCGGCTGCTTTGGTTCTGCCAGAGGACAAGCTGCCGCACTTTCCCCGGGTTCGGCGGGAGGAACTGACAGAGGGAGCCAAAGATCGTATCAAACGCCTTAAAAGCTGGCGTGAGCAGCATAGCTCCGCACTGGGGCTTGAGCCGGGCGTGGTGGCCCCCAACTGGATGCTTGAAGCCGTGGCCGATGCAAACCCTGTTTCCGTCAGTGAGTTGGACGGTATTGCAGGGATGCGCGAGTGGCAAAAAGGCTTGTATGGACAGGAACTGTTGCAAGAGTTGGCAGCTGGATAATAACGGGAGCAGAACATGGAACAACCCTACCTGAGTATTGTCGTGCCGGTATATAATGAAGAATCTAATCTCGCTCCGCTGATGGAGCGACTCTATCCAGTTGTCAAGGCAACGGGCCGCACGTTCGAAATCCTTTTTACAAATGACGGTTCCCGTGACCGTTCACTGGAAATTCTGCGCACACTGGTCGATGAGTATCCGGGGGTCAAGGTCATCGAGTTCAACGGTAATTTTGGTCAGCATATGGCAATCCTGGCTGCCTTCGAGATGTCTCTTGGACGGATCGTCATTACTCTGGATGCCGACTTGCAGAATCCTCCCGAGGAGATACCGCGCCTGATGACCGAGATCGAAAAGGGTTACGATGTGGTGGGCACCATCCGCCAGAAGCGTCAGGACAGCCTTTTTCGCAAGCTGGCATCGCGGCTGGTCAACATAACTACCAACAAGATGACCGGTATGAAGATGAGCGATTATGGCTGTATGTTGCGAGCCTATCACCGCAATATAATTGATAATATTAATCGCTGCGGAGAATCTACGACCTTTATCCCGGCACTCGCACAAACATTCGCCTCCAAGCCAACTGAAATCGAGGTTTCGCATGCCGAGCGGGCCGCAGGCGAGAGCAAATACTCCCTGTACAAGTTGATCCGGCTCAATTTCGACCTGATGACCGGTTTTTCAGTCGTGCCATTACAGCTGTTTGCCCTGTGCGGTATCATCACTTCCGTCCTGTCGCTGGCGTTCGCCATCTTTCTGCTGATTCGCCGCTTCATTGTCGGCGCCGAAGTGGAGGGGGTCTTTACCCTGTTTGCGATCCTGTTCTTCTTCATCGGCATTATCATTATGGGGATCGGCATCGTTGGTGAGTATGTCGGCAGAATCTATCAGGAAGTTCGCAAGCGACCGAGGTTCGTGGTCAGAAGGACATACGGTTTTGATGAATAATCGACTGGTCGTCTGTGCCTACCATAACGTCGGATATCGTTGCGTGTCCGAACTTCTGCGCCAGGGGGCCGAGATTGCCCTGATTTTTACGCACGAGGATTCACCAACAGAGGAGATTTGGTTTGAGTCGGTGCGCGAGCTGGCAAAACAGCACGGTATCCCCTGTCTGACCAGCGACGTCAATGCCCCGGAAAACATGGTGCGACTGCGGGAGATTGCCCCGGATTTTATCCTTTCCTTCTACTACCGCAACATGATCTCGCCGGAGGTGTTGGCCATCCCTCGCCGGGGGGCTTTGAACCTGCACGGTTCGTACCTGCCGAGATATCGCGGCAGGGTGCCGGTCAACTGGGCTGTGATCAATGGCGAGAAAGTGACCGGGGCCACGCTGCACTATATGGTGGAAAAGCCTGATGCCGGAGATATTGTAGATCAGGAAATGGTGGAGATCTCCTTCACAGACACGGCGCACGACGTGTTCTGCAAGGTGACCGCTGCTGCGGAGACCGTCATTGCCCGTGCCTGGCCGCTGCTGCGAGATGGCAGGGCAGCGCGTATCCCGATGAATCTGGCTGAAGGAAGCTACTGCGGTGGCCGTAAGCCAGCCGATGGACGCATCGACTGGACCAAAAGCGCCGAGCAGGTCTACAACCTGATTCGCGGCGTAACTCATCCCTATCCGGGTGCTTTTACGTTTCTGGATGGCAAAAAAACCTTCATCTGGCAGGCCTGGCCGCTGGCAGGGGTTGCTGCTCCGGGATTGATCGTGTCACACGCCCCGCTGCTGATCGGTGCCGGCAACGGACTGCTGGAGATTCGGTCGTTACAGGTCGAAGGCGAACAGGAGTGCAGCGCGGCAGATTTTATCAGTACCCATACAATGCCTATCACATTATTTCAGGAGAATTCATGAAAGTACTCATACTCGGCGTCAACGGCTTTATCGGCAATGCTCTCACCCACCGTATCCTCACCACCACCGACTGGGAAGTCTTTGGACTCGACATGGCCTGCGACAAGCTGGAGCGCTCGTTGGGTGATCCTCGCTTTCATTTTTTAGAAGGTGATATCACCATCAACAAAGAATGGATCGAGTACAATATCAAGAAGTGTGATGTTGTATTGCCGTTGGTGGCTATCGCAACACCGGTGACCTACGTCAAGGACCCGCTACGGGTCTTTGAGCTGGATTTTGAAGAGAACCTCAAGATCATCCGCCTTTGTCACAAATACAAGAAACGGGTCATCTTTCCGTCCACCTCAGAGGTCTACGGCATGTCGCCCGATGCTGAGTTTGACGAAGAGGATTCACCGCTCATGCTGGGGCCAATCGCCAAGGAACGCTGGATTTATTCCTGCGCCAAGCAGATGCTCGATCGTGTTATTTATGCCTACGGCAATCACGAAGGTCTGAAATTCACCCTCTTTCGTCCCTTTAACTGGATTGGCCCCAAGCTGGACAGTATTCACACCGCCAAAGAGGGCAGCTCACGCGTTTTGACCCAGTTTCTGTACGACATCCTGGCCGGTGAACCGATTCAGCTGGTGGATGGCGGCAACCAGCGCCGCTCCTTTACCTATATCGAGGACGGCATCGACTGTCTGATGAAGATCATCGCCAATGAGAATGGCTGTGCCGACGGGAAAATCTTTAATATCGGCAATCCGGCCAATGATCTCTCTGTCAAGGAGCTGGCCCACAAGCTGCGCGACATGGTGGCAGAGTTCCCGCTCTACCGGGAAAAGGCCGAGCAGTGCGTGATCGAGGAGATCAGCTCTGACACCTTCTACGGCAAGGGCTACCAGGACATGCTGACCCGTGTACCGTCCGTGCAACGTGCCAAGGAGTGCCTGGGGTGGGTGCCGGTGACGAGTGCCGATGAAGCCCTGCGCAAGACCCTGGAATTCTACCTGGTAGACGAGCGGGAGAAGCTGTCGGAATTCCTGTAGAACATGAATAGACGTGGTTTTACCCTGATAGAAATTGCCGTGGTCCTGGCGATCATCGGCATGGTGATGATGGTGGTCATCCCGCGCCTGCCGTCTTCGGACAGTGAAAACCTGAAGATATCGGCCCGGACCTTGGCCTCGACCATGCGCTATATGCAGGACCGTGCCGCCACGGCCCGGACAACCTACTACCTGCACATAGAACCGGGAACCGATCGTGTCACGGTAATGGAAGCGGCGGCCGATGGCAGTGAAAAGGAACCGGGTGACCCGCTGCTCAGGCAACGGCCGCTGAAGGAAGGAATCATCGTTGCGGATGTAGTTATCCCGCGCATGGGCAAACTCAAAGATGGCCAGGTGCGTTTGGATGCGGCGGCGGGTGGTCTGCGGGATTTCGTTGCCATTCATCTCCGTTCTAAGGATGACAAATTCTGGACGGTGATGGCATTCCCGGCCAGCGGCAAGGTCAAGGTCTACGAAGGATACCAGGAGGATGCGCTGTGAGGGGCTTCACCCTGCTGGAAGTGATGGTGGCATTGGCCATCATGGCGACTGTTGTCCTGACGGTACTGGCTTCGGTAAACTATCATCTGGGCATACTGGCAGCGGAGCGTGACAGCACGTCCCTGACGCTTCTGGCCAGGTACCGCTTGACCGAGCTTGAACAGCAAACCGGCCTGCCGCAAAAGAGTGATGGCACCTTCACGCCTCTCCATCCTGATGTAAGCTGGCGGGCTGAGCTCTTTGAAACCGACTATCCATCCTTGAAGAAGTTGGTGGTCCGGGTGAAGCGCAGTGGTGATAAACGGGAGGTGGCGCTTGTCAGTTACTACGTCCCGAAATAAGGGTTTCACGCTGCTCGAGATTTTGATTGCCGTCGTGTTGCTGGCTATTCTCACGGCTGCCATTTACGGGAGTTATTTTACCGTTCTGCGAGCCAGGGAGCGTGCTTCCGAAGGGATGGAGTCCCGGCGGGAGCTGGGCAGCACGCTTGACCTTATCAGTCGTGAATTTGCCACCGCGTCTGCTCTCTACAATCGTGACGATAAACGCTTACGTTTTGTCGTGGAAGATCGGGATAACTTTGGCAAGCCGGCCTCAAACCTGGAAATGACAACCCTGACCCCACCATCGAGCCTGGGCCGTAAAGAATCAGGTGTCATCGATGTGCAGTATCGTATGGTTGCTAAGGATAAACAGCAAATTCTGACGAGGCTTGAGCAGGATGTTTTTTTCGAATCCGCTGATGCCAAAGGCTACCCGCAGATGGAGCGGATCAGCAGCTTTTTGGTAGAATGTTATGACGGTTCGAAATGGGTCAGGAGCTGGGATACCGCTCTGAACGGAGCTTTGCCGAAGATGCTGCGCATTACTGTGCAGGTTGATGAAGATGGACGGCTGCTTGAGTACTCTGCTTTGGCGCCTTCTTCAAAGAGCATTGGATTGTGAGGTGCGAGAAGGGCTTTGCCCTGGTCCTGACACTGATTGTCACCGCCCTGATGGTGGCGGTACTGGTGGAGATGATTCATCAGGTGTCTGTAGACGTATCCATAAGCCGGGGCTACCGCGATGGTCAGCAAGCCTCGTTGCTGGCGGAGTCGGGCGTAACCGGTGGAACGAAGCTGCTGCAGCTGGGCCTGCAGGGGAAAAATTATACCTCTCTGTCCGATGTGTGGGCCGCACCGATCAAGCTTGATGACGAGACCGGCACCATGGTAATTACTATTACAGAGGAGAGCGGCAAGCTCTGTTTAAACGATCTGGTACAACCCAACGGATATTTTGAGCCGAATACCCTGGCGGCTTTGAAGCGGCTCGGCCGGCGGCTGAACATCCCGGAAGATTGCTGGAATGCCCTGGCGGACTGGATAGACAGTGATGATTCGCCCCGTACCAACGGGGCGGAGTCCTCTTATTACCAGACCCTGAAGCCACCCTATGCCGCCCGCAACGCCAAGCTGGAGACACTAGCCGAGTTGTCGCTGGTCAGGGGCTTTACGCCTGAGTACATCGCTGCATTACGACCCTTTGTAACCGTGTATGCCGAACAGCCCGGGGCGCCCGAATCGCCGGTAAACATCAACACCGCTCCGAAGGAAGTTCTCATGGCGCTGGACGATGGTATTGATGACCGTATGGCGGAACGCATCCTGGAAGAGCGTCGCCTGAAACCCTTCAATTTTCTGGGAGATTTGTCGCGGATATCTGGTGGTGACACCATTGCGAGTAATCTTGCTGGTAAAGCAAGCGTACAGGGCAAACTGTTCAGAATTACCTCGGTCGCCCAGGTGAGAGAGACAGCCCGGACGGTAGAGGCGGTGTTGCGGGTGTCCGGTGGTTCGCCGGAGGTGCTATCGTGGCAGGAATATTGATCGCATGAACGTGGGAGAACTATGGACTACCTGATACTACAGATCGATGAGGACACCGTTGCGGCTGCTCGTTTCACTCTTTCAGGGCGGTCTGTCACCCTGGGCGGAGCGGCCTCGTTTCAGCTTGACGCGACTACGGATCTGTCCGCGGTTGCAGTGCAGGTAGCCTCCGGCATCAGCGGTTCACCTCGCGTCGTCGTGTGCCTTTCACCGTCGTTGTTCGCGCAGCGTGCCATAGAATTGCCGTTGACGGACCTGCGCAAGGTGCGTGACGTCCTGTCGGCCCATCTGCAGGGTGAAATTGCATTGTCTGCTGAAGAGGCGGTCTTTGATGTACTTTCGATAAGCACCGGAAGGTTTCTGGCGCTGTGGGCCAAACGGACTGAAATAGCCGCGGTAATTGATCTGTTCCGGCGAGCGGGGTGCGAGCCACAGATTGTCAGCGCGGCTGTTTTTGGCTGGCCGCATCTGCCGGGCATCCCCTCTGACTGTGTCGTGAGTGATGGTACGGCCGTGGCGGTCATCTCGGCAGGTCGGCTTTCCTACCTGCGGGCGCTGGATGGTGCCGATCGGCACAAACAGCTGGCCGCGACCATTGCCGCTCTGGAACTGTCCGCTGGAGGTCTGCCGCCGCTCCTGCTGGTCTTTGGTGAGCAGGCAGAGCAGTTAGCCACCCTGGATGGTCTTCCGCTGACGGTGCAACAATTGGAACTGCCGGACGATCAGGTACAGACGTTCAGAACCGAGGCGTCCTTCCAGCAGCTGGCCGGACTGTATGCCGTGGCGCGCGCCTGCCACGCCGGTGATCTTCCGGATTTTAGGCGCGGAGATCTGGCCTGGACAGCGGGTAACGTGAAACTGCGCAAAAAAATGATCCTGACCGTGATACTGCTGATGGTTGTCGTGGTGCTGCTGTTTGTGTACAAAGGCTTGCAGTACCGGGCTGCCAGGGCCGATGTCGCGTCACTCAACGGCTCGATCTCATCCCTGTACCATGAGATATTTCCGAATCGTCGCAAGGCCGTGGATGAACTGGACGAGGTCAAGGGAGAACTCAAGAAACTGTCCGGCGCCGAGAGTTCCAGTCGTGTCCTGGATGTCCTCAAAAAACTGGCCGAGGCAAAAGGGACAACCATCAACGGCCTGTATGAAGCAGAGGTGGACGGGCACAGCCTGCGGGTCAAAGGCGATGCCCGCTCGGCCCAGGCCGTCAACGAATTCCAGGCCGCGCTGGCAGGTATGATGTCGGCCATTGAAGTTGGTGAGATCAAGAGCCGTCCCGATGGCACGGTAAGTTTTTCACTGACCGGTACACTCAAGGAAACCATCAAATGAGATATCTTGTCGATCTTGTCGATGCGTGGCGCAATCTGGACCGTCGCAGCAAACTCTGGTCAGGCTATGCCCTGATTGCCCTGCTGGTGATCGTTCTGGGATGGTCGCTCCTGGCCACGAAGACAGCAGCCCTCGAACGCACACGGACTGCCCGTGAAAACGTGCTCAAGGAGCTGCTGCCGCTCAAGGCCGCATACCTTTCGGCCAAGATCACAGCTGACCAGCTGGCCGGACGGATGGCCATGCTGCGTCCGGATGACACCCCGGCCGGGATCATCGAAGAGATCGGCATCAAGGGAAAAGGCGTCAAAATTACTCCACTCAAGGGAGAGGAGCGCAGTGGCGTGACCGAAGATGCGGCGGACGTGCGTATCGAGGGATTGACCGCCAACGAAATGGTCAACCTGATATACCGGCTGGAAAAAGGGAGCCGCCCCGTGGTGATAAAAAAAGCCAACCTGCGGGTACGCTTCGACGATCCGTCGCGGTTTGATGTTGCCTTAACAATCGCCCTGCTCAAACCGGTTCCGGGCAAGGCCAAGTGAAGAGTTATTCCCGTAAATTGCGAGGGCTGGCACTGTCTTTTGCCGCATGCTTCCTGTTCGTGGTTTTTGTGTACATTTTTTTTCCAGCAGCCCGGATCAATGCCGTCATCGATCGGGCACTCTCGACTCAGGGACTGACTCTCGCCCCTGGGGCGCGCAAATCCGTGTTGCCCGGCCTGGTCTGGAACAACGCTGTGCTGGCTTCCAATCAGGGGGCGCTGGTCCGTTTCTCTCAGCTGAAGGTCCGGCCGCTGCTGTTGCCACTTTTGATGGGACGGCTAGTGCTTCATTCCGCTGTCGCTATCGGTAGCGGACATCTCGATCTGGACTATGGGATAAACGGACGGGAAGCGATTACGCTTCAGGCCGATGGGATCGGGTTGGGAGATATCCCCTTTTTTCAGACCGTGCTGGCGGCCAAAGCCGGCGGCCTTCTGCGGAGTTCGGGAAGCGTTACCCGTGGTGCAAAAGGACTGAATGGCGAATTTCAACTCGAAATCAGACAGCTGGAGCTGTCAGGCGTAAAACTGGGTGGTTTTTCTCTGCCTGATGTCTCAAGGCTGACATCCCAGGGGATGGTACGGGTTACGGCCGGCAAGGCCCGTCTGGAGAGTTTCACGCTGCAGGGTGACGGGATTTATATGCGGCTGTCGGGTGATCTGCCACTGGCAACACATGCTGCCTCAGCGCCGCTTAACCTCGTGCTTGAAATAATGCCCAAACCTGAATTTCTTGAATCACAAAAACTCGTGTTCCTGGTGCTGGCCAAGTTCATGACGTCCCCGGGGGTGTACCGGGTGCCTATCGGGGGGACGCTGCTGAAACCGGAAATTTTGTGATTGTAGGTATCCCGCTTGGCGGGGCTGTCTTTGTTTAGTTTTGGGAGAGTTGCATAATGGCACTAAAACTGGGTGAACTGCTGCTGAAAGAAAAGATGGTCACGCCCGATCAACTGGACGAAGCGCTCAAGAACCAGATGATCTATGGCATCAGGCTGGGCAGCAGCTTGATCGAGATGGGCTACATTGACGAAGACGTGCTGGCCCGTCTCTTGAGTACAAAACTGGGCGTCCCCTGCGTTGGCCGCAAAGAACTTGCCGAGGTCTCCAAGGATCTTCTGCGTGATTTTCCGCGTCGTCTGGTGGAAGCGCACCATGTGGTGCCCTTGAAGCTTGAGGGCCACCGCTTGAGTCTGGCGATGACCGACCCAACCGATTTTGCGGCGTTAGAGGAGATAGGGTTTATCACCGGCTACGTGGTGCAACCGTACATCGCCCCTGACGTTCATATCTCACGGGCTCTGGCCAAATATTATAACATCAGTAGCGGCGAGTTCCGTTACCAGCAGGTGGCCGCTCAAAGACGCAAAAACGGCGCTGATGCGGTGACCAGAGCAGCGACCATCACCATCCCGACCTTTACTGAGACGGGCGAACTGCTTAATGTCGCCATACCGGCCGAGTTCGAGGGCTTTGCCGCTCTGCAAGGCGACCAGCCGGAAGATGCGTACCTGCTGCCGGATGATGTGAGCAGATATACCGTTGACCGGGTCTCCCTGGATTTTGCCGCTGCCCGTACACGCGATGATGTGGCGAATGTCTTCATCAAGTACCTGGGACAGGAGTTTAGTACGGCTGCTCTGTTTATTGTGCGTGGCAACGCCGTTGTCGGATGGCGCGGGGTGAGTGGCGGCGAGAAGATCACCGGATTTGCCGATCTGAGCCTGTTATTAAGCAAGCCATCGGTGCTGCGTGATGTGGTTGAAAGCAGGACGCTTTCCATGGGAACACTTGTCAATACGCCTGAGAACCGGCAGATTCTCAAGGTATTGCAGATCCGTCCCGAAACATCTCTGCTGGTTCTGCCGATCATCATGCTTAACAAGGTGGTGGCCGTCGTGCTGCTGTCGGCTGATATGGATGCCCTCGGACGCCGTTTGACCGAGCTGCAGAAACTGGTGCGTAAGGCTTCGCTGGCCTTTGAGATGCTGATCATCAAGAACAAGATCCTGATGACATGAACATTGGCCTGATGGGTGGTACATTCAATCCGGTACATCTTGCCCACCTGCGTATTGCGGAGGAGGCGCGGGAATCGCTGGGACTTGACCGGGTGCTGTTCATCCCGGCCGGCGACCCGCCTCACAAGCCCTTGGCCGGTGAGGTTCCGTTCTCGCAGCGCTGCGAGATGGTCAGGCAGTCCATTGCCGGCAATCCGGCCTTCGAACTGTCAGACATCGAGGGCCAGCGGTTTGGCAAGTCTTACTCCATCGATACAATCAGCTATTTTCGCGCACAGCGACCGGGTGACGAGCTGTTCTTCATCATCGGCAGCGACTCGTTTTTCGAGATCGGTCTGTGGCACCGCTATGCCGAAATTTTCCGTTTATGCAATCTGATTGTGGTAGAACGACCGGGCCGGCCGGTAGTAGACCCGCTGGCAGCGCTGCCGGTTGCTATCAGGGGGGAGTTCGTTTATACTGCCGGAACTCACCGGTTGCAGCATGCATCCGGACCGTTTGTGCACTTTCTGAAGGGCTGCCCGCTGGATATTTCGTCTACGGAAATCCGCCACCTGCTGGCCAACGGGCGCTCCATCACCTATCTCGTCCCATCCACTGTGGAAGCATATATCAATACCCAAAGGATCTATCCCGAATGCCTGTGAAAAAAACGAAAACAACAGAAACGGAGCTCGTAAGCCTGAGTTCACCGGAACGCGCCCTTAAATGTGCAGAGCTGGCCTTTGACAAAAAGGCCTACGACATCCGCGTGCTGGATATTTCCAAGGTCTCCTCCATTGCCGATTTCCTGGTGATCATCTCCGGCAGCTCGGATCGCCAAAACCAGGCCATTGCCGACAGTATCCGGATCGGGCTGAAAAAATACGGCAAGGTCAACGACATCGAGGGGGCTAATGAAGGCAAGTGGATCGTCATGGATTACGGCGATGTGCTGGTGCATATCTTTCATGATGAGATGCGTCGCCGTTACGACCTGGATGGATTGTGGGGCATGGCGCCGCAGATGGAACTGCCCAAGGCGATGCGTGAGGCCCACAAGGAATCGGATTTTTGAAAATCCGCGTGCTGTGGGTCGGCAAGAGCCGTGATGACTGGGTAAAAGAGGCCATTAGCGAATACGGCGGCCGTATCAAACATTATGCGCCGCTGGAGATCGGCGAGGTGCGTGACGAGAAAGGTGCCGAGGCCGAGGAGATGCGGCGGCGCGAGTGCGAGCGGCTGGAGAAACAGATCCCGCCCGGCGCTACCGTTGTTTTGCTGGATGAGCGCGGTGAACAGCTGGATTCTCCTGCTCTGGCCAGATTCATCGGCAAACAGCGTGACTGCGGAACGGGTGAGATGGTCTTCGTGATCGGCGGGGCCTACGGGTTTTCGGAAGAGTTCCGCCGTCACGGGCGACTGCTGGCCCTGTCCAAGATGACCTTCACCCACCAGATGGTGCGGGTCTTCCTGCTGGAGCAGATCTACCGGGCCTTTACGATCCTGAATAACGAACCCTACCACCATTGATCCGAAAGGATATTCGCATGAAAAAACCGTTGCTGCTGATGATCCTCGACGGCTGGGGGATCAACCCCAACCCTGCCCACAACGCCGTTGCCCTGGCAAACACCCCCAACCTGACCCGCCTGTTGTCCACCTATCCACATACCAGACTGAGCTGTTCCGGCATGGCGGTCGGCCTTCCTGACGGCCAGATGGGCAACTCCGAGGTCGGGCATCTGAATCTGGGAGCCGGGCGGGTAGTCTACCAGGAACTGACCCGCGTCACCAAGTCCATCCTGGATGGCGACTTCTTCAGCAATCCGGTCCTGCTGGAGTGTATCGCCAAGGTCAAGGCAGCTGGTGGCAGGCTGCACCTGTCCGGTCTGCTGTCGGATGGCGGCGTGCATTCCCACAATACCCACCTGTATGCCCTGCTGGAACTGGCCAGGCGCGAGGGTCTGAAGGAGGTCTTCGTTCACTGCCTGCTGGATGGCCGTGATACCCCGCCCCAGAGCGGCGCCGATTACCTGGCGCAGCTGGAAGGGGAGATGGCCCGCATCGGTTGCGGCACAATCGCGACCGTGATGGGACGCTACTATGCCATGGACCGCGACAACCGCTGGGAGCGGGTCGAGCAGGCCTACAACGCCATCGTCTGCGGCCAGGGCGAGCTGCGTGCCTCGGCGCACGCAGCGCTAGAGCAGAGCTACGCCGCCGGGGTCAATGACGAATTCGTCGTGCCGGTCGTTGTTGCTGAAAATGCCACGGTTAATGATGGCGATGGTTTCATCTTTTTCAACTTCCGCTCCGACCGGGCCCGCGAGATCACCCGCGCCATTGCGCTGGACGGTTTTGACGGCTTCAAGCGCCGCTGTTGGCCGCGACTGTCCGGCTATGTCTGTCTGACCGAATACGACGCCACCTTCGGCCTGCCGATCGCCTTTGCCTCCACGGAGCTGACCAACATCCTGGGCGGTGTCTTGGCCGATGCCGGGCTGAGGCAGCTGCGCATCGCCGAGACCGAGAAATACGCCCATGTCACCTTCTTCTTCAACGGCGGGGTGGAGACACCTTTCCCGGGCGAGGATCGCGCCCTGATCCCCTCGCCGAAAGAGGTGGCCACCTATGACCTCAAGCCGGAGATGAGCGCCTTTGCTGTGACCGATGAACTGCTGGCGCGGATCGACAGCGGCGTCTACGACGTGATCATCCTCAACTTTGCCAACTGTGACATGGTCGGCCATACCGGCATCGAAGCGGCTGCCATCAAGGCGGTCGAGGCGGTGGATGCCTGCGCAGGCAGAGTCGTGGCCAAGGTGCAGGAAAAGGGTGGGGCGGTGCTGATCACCGCCGACCATGGCAACGCCGAGCAGATGCAGGACGAAAACGGCGAGCCGTTCACCGCCCATACCACCAACCCGGTCTGGCTGGTGCTGGTGGATGACAGCCGCAAGGGAGCCAAGCTGCGCGAAGGGGGCCGCCTGGCGGACATCGCCCCGACCATGCTGCAGATGCTGGGGATCGCCCAGCCGGGAGAGATGACCGGGGAGAGTCTGTTGTGATGGCTGGGGAAGTACAAACGTATTGAAATGTGAAACCGTCCGGTTCAGCCTTTGTCTGATCGGGCGGTTTTTTGTTTGTGGGCGTTCGAGTGTCAAATGATTCAGTTGAAGGTCAGCGGTTATAAATTAATTGCTTACAGTCACGTTAACGGCCAACAGGCCAAAACGGGATGTTGAGTGGGTCTGGTCAATAACGAAGTTGAATCGGAGATAAATATGACAGATAAAATTCCGTTCAAAGGATGGATTACCTTTGAAGACAGCCTCCGCGTCGAGAAAATTCTTTTCCGCAAAAAAATCTTATCATTTCATAGAATTGTCACCGGTTTAGGAATAGTCGTAATATCCTCGTTAATTCTTGCAACCGAAGTTCCCATATTGGTCACAATATTTACAATGCTTTTCGGTGCTGGAATTGTGGGTGGTACCCTTTGGTACTCGAAACGAAGTATGTACAAAGCCAAGAGCGAATCCTACGCAAAAGAGACACAAGTAGAAAGATGTGGAAGCCTATCTTCTGAAAACATCAAGGTCACCTCTGATAAGGCAAAAAACGAAATAAATTGGGAATTCTTCTCAAGAATAGAGGAATCTGAAAACTTAGTTATTGTTGCGAAAGATGATTATTACGTTGCGTTTGCGCCCTACATGTTTGGGAATCTAATGGACTGGGAGCGATGCAAAAATCTATTCAATAAAATAAAGAAACAATTCAACAAGTCTGCTAGACCTGACCAATAAAGCCGTCAGGTCAGTTCTTAGGTCGCGTTACGGTTCATAACACGACCTACGAAACCAATATTAACCATATTATAAGCCATACAATAATATGGTTTTTTGCTTTGATTCCTGATAAGGTAATCATATGATAAAAGCGCATTTTGAATGGGATTCGAATAAGGATCATGAAAACCAGCAAAAGCATGGAGTCTCATTTGCACGGGCTCAGTACGCTTTTGCTGACCCACGACGTATCATCGCTGAAGATGTGAACCACAGCGATGATGAAATGCGTTACTACTGCTTTGGTAAGTCCGATGACGGAATCCTCACCGTAAGATTTACTTATCGAAATAATGTGATCCGTATATTTGGTGCCGGATACTGGCGGAAAGGAAAGGCAATTTATGAGCACGAAAATAAAATACAGCGATGAACCATTGGGTGAGATCAAGATTGTACGAGATTTTCTCCCATCTCCAGCCGAACTGGCTTTCAGCGAGGAATCGGTCAAGGTGACGATATCCCTTAGCAAGAAAAGCGTCGAGTTCTTCAAAACCGAGGCATCAAAATATCATACGCAATATCAGCGAATGATCCGACAATTATTGGATACCTATGCGGATGTTCAGTCGGAACAGCAAACAACGCCCACAACAGGACGTGCGAAAAAGCTGCGCGCCGGTTAGTTTAGAAACCGGTATTAAATTTAAAAACCGGCTTGCATCATATTCCCAATGTATAACCGATTTCAGCGGAGGTACCCTGTGTCCAAAAGAATGAAAATCTGTATCAATACCGGTGGCGGCGATGCACCGGGGTTGAACGCCGTTATCGAAGCGGTTACGATGGCCGCCTATACCCGGCAATGGGAGGTCTACGGTATCAAATGCGGCTATACCGGCCTGATGAACACCGAAGAAATCATTACCCTGACGCCGGAAAAGGTCAATGGCATTGCCAGTATCGGCGGCACGATTCTGGGGACGACCAACAAGGGCAACCCCTTCATGATGCCGGTTTGCAATGCCGCCGGCGAATGCGAGGTGCGCGACCTGTCGGACCGGGTCATGGACAACTTCCGCCGCATGCGCTTCGATGCCCTGGTGGCCGTGGGTGGTGACGGCAGCCTGGAGATCGCTCACCGCTTTGCCGAAAAGGGGATGCCGGTGGTCGGCGTTCCCAAGACCATCGACAACGACATGGGCGGGACCGTGATCACCTTCGGTTTCGATACGGCCGTCAGCATCGCCACCGAGGCCATCGACCGCCTGCACTCCACCGCCAAGTCGCATGACCGGATCATGGTGGTGGAGGTGATGGGGCGCAATGCCGGTTTTATCGCGCTCAACAGCGGCATATCGGGCAACGCGGATGTCATCCTGATCCCGGAGATACCGTTTGACATCGATAAGGTCTGCGACAAGATTATGGATAACGAACTGCACGGCCATAAATATGCCATCGTGGTCGTGGCCGAGGGGGCGCTTCCCAAGGGCGGCGACGTGATCACCAAGGGT
Source organism: Deltaproteobacteria bacterium (assembly GCA_021780495.1). Classification (GTDB taxonomy): domain Bacteria; phylum Desulfobacterota; class Desulfuromonadia; order Geobacterales; family Pseudopelobacteraceae; genus CAIPTY01. The sequence continues at coordinate 51,236 of JAJXYO010000037.1, read as the reverse complement.
TGCGGTGAGACCGGCCGCCAGCACGTGGTGCTGGGCGGTATTGCCGAATACCTGGCCAAAGAGCTCTCCCAGCGTACCGGCAAGGACTCGCGTTCCATGGTCCTGGGTCACCTGCTGCGCGGCGGCTCTCCCACCACCTTTGACCGCCTGCTGTCCCTGCGCTTTGGCGCCGCCGCCGTACGGGCCATCGAGCTGGGCAAATTCGATCACATGGTGTCGCTGCAATCGCCGGATATCGCCTTGGTGCCGCTGGCCGAGGCGCTGGGGATCCAGAAGCGTGTCCGGCCGGATGGCGATACGATACTGACGGGTCGTGATCTCGGGATCTGTTTCGGAGACTGATCTGTTGAAGCATCCCTGTCAAAAAAACCATACAAGGAAACCGTTATGAAAACTGCAAAGATCCCTGCTAGCAACCAGGAATTCCCTATCGGCAAGATCGTCTGCCTGGCGCGCAACTATGCCGAGCACGCCCGGGAACTGGGCAACGAGACCCCGGCCGCGCCGGTGCTGTTCATGAAACCGGCCTCTTCGGTCATCGGCGATGGCGAGGCGGTGCGGATCCCGGCCTACTCGCAGGAGTGCCACTACGAGGTCGAGCTGGCGGTGCTGATCGGGAAACAGTGCCGGGCGGTCGCACCAGACCGGGCGCTGGAACATGTCGCCGGATATGGCGTGGCCATCGACATGACCCTGCGTGATGTGCAGAATCAGCTCAAAGCCAAGGGGCTGCCCTGGGAGATCGCCAAGGGCTTTGACACCGCCTGCCCGTTGTCCGCATTTGTCCCGGCCGGGGCGGTGGCCGATCCCCATGCCCTGAACCTGAAGCTGGCGGTCAACGGCGAGACACGCCAGGATGGCTGCTCCGCCGATATGATCCACCGGGTGCCGCAGATCATCGCCCATATCTCGGCCATCTTTACCCTGGAGCCGGGCGATGTGATTCTGACCGGAACACCGGCCGGGGTGGGACCGGTGCGCGCTGGTGATGTCATGACGGCTGAGATCGTGACGGTCGGGCGTTTGACGATACCGGTTACATAGACCCGGCCGCAATAATCGTGCGAAACAATCACTTCCAGCATAAAAAACGCTTTCCCCGGTTTATCCGCCTGTTGGGGCGGCTGCGCCCATTGGAGTTGCCGGTCACCCACCGCCACAATAACGTCGAACTCTTCCAGGGTGGCAGACAGTTTTTCGAGGCGTTATTTGACGCCATCCGTTGCGCGGAACATACCCTCCTGCTGGAATATTACCTCATTCACGATGATCATATCGGCAACGGTCTGGCGCGGGAATTGGCCGCTGCCGTCGGGCGCGGGGTTTCGGTCAGGCTGATCTACGATTATATCGGCTGTCTTGACACACCCGCCTCGTTCTTTAAAAATCTTTCCAAGCAGGGCATCGAACTGCTGCCGTTCAATATCCCGTCGATCAAGCGCGGGTTCTACTGGTTCGATAAGCGGGATCATCGCAAGATGACCATCGTAGATGGTCAGATGGCATTTCTGGGGGGCTTCAACATCGGGGAAGAGTATGCCGGCTGTGTGGTCGGCAGGCAGAGCTTCCGGGATCTGGGCTTCAGTATCCGGGGTGATGCGATTAACGAACTGGAGGCCATATTCCAGGATACCTGGAGCGGAGATGAAACAGCCCGGCGGGTGGCGCAGCCCCGGCCGCGGCCGCCGGGGAGCAAGGTTGGGGAGGCTGCTGTCAATATCATCAGCGGCGGCCCCCGCCAGCGACGTTCCTATATCCGTGAGGCGTTTCAGGTCAATATCGCCTCTGCCGCCGAAGAGATCCTGATTGCGACCCCGTACTTTGTCCCCGGGCCCCGCATCATTCGCTCCCTGTTGCGGGCTGTCCGCCGGGGTGTGCGGGTGTGGTTGCTGTTGCCGGCCCGCAGTGACGTGCCGCTGGTGCTTTTGCTCGGCAGAAGCTCATACGCGACGCTGCTGAAGGGCGGGGTCGAGATCTATGAGCTGGAGCGTGAGATTCTGCATGCCAAGGTCATGCTGATCGACGGTGAGCGTACCGTGATAGGCTCGGCCAACCTCGACCAGCGCAGTTTCCACCGCAATTATGAAATCAACTGTATCGTGGACACTATGGATTTTGGCGGTCAGATCAGGTCACTTCTGCTGGAGGAGATTGCCGGCTCACGTCAGGTGAAACTGGATATCCACGAACAACGGGGACTGTTGATACGTTTCATGGAGCGCGTCGTGCGCCTGTTCAGCTGGTTTTTGTGAACTCTTTTCCGGCGCTGTTCCATACCCGCCAAAACCAGATGCGGGTGAGAATGTTTGCCAGAAGGGCCGTTGGGCGGGATCCGAACAGGGGTTGCAGGCGACAATCATACAGTTTGAGCCACACGGGATCCACCTCATCGGCCGGTTGCCCGGAGCGAAAGGCGCGGCGCACATCCAGCCAGAAGAAGATCTGCCAGGCATTTGCGGCGACATGACCTCCGGTGGCCTGCCAGAAAGAGTTCCGCCAGGTCCGGCCGTGGTTGTTGATCATGGTCCGGACGCCATCCAGCAGCGGGAACAGCGCTAGCCGGTCGCTGCTGCTGTTGCAGCGGTAAAGCCCCGGTACCGCGTTCAGCAGCTCGTCCCAGCCGGTGGCAAGCGCATTGACGATGATCACATTGGCCACCTGGCGCCCATAGAAGCCCTCCTGCTCGAAGCGGCGGGCCGAGGTGGAGATATGTGCAGGCAACAGCAGCCATTGCCCTTGTGTGGCCAGCAGTGCAGCCAGGCGCACATCCTCCAGAAAAGGGAGCGAACCGTCGAACGGGCCAAGCCGGTCGAAGGTTGAACGGCTGATCAGGTAGCCCTGGTCGCCGCGGATGCAATCGCCCCGGTCGAGGCGGGCTTTGGCCTCGTGGTAGTAGTAGGGCAGCGCCGGGGTGGTGTCGCTACGGCGGAAGCGTAATCTGAACCGGGCGGCACAGGGTCGTGCGCTGCTGTTCTGAAAGCGCCGATAGGCCTGAATCCCCGTCAACAGGGCGTCGTTGCGGCAAAAACGCGAGTCGGCATGCAAAAACAGCAGGGTGTCGGCGGCCGCGGCGGCAGCCCCGGCATTCATCTGGATTGCGCGGCCGCGGGCGGTCGGGATCAACCGCAGCAAGAAACAGCGCCGAGTCATCCATGCTGCGGCCAGCGCCTGAATTCCATCAGAAGAGCCGCCGTCGCACAGGATCACTTCGAAGCTGGGGCCTTTCTGCTCTGCGAGGCTGGCGAGCAGCCCGCGCAGCTCAGCGGCGTCGTTCAGGACCGGTACGATGATAGAGAGTTCGGGAGGTGTCGTGATCATAGGCGGTGACAGTGTATCGCAATGAGGAAGATTTGCAATCCGAAGATTGGCCGGGACTGATCGACACCCACTGTCATCTGGACCTGGAACCGCTGTACTCCCGCCTGGCGGAGGTCGTTTCAGGGGCGCATCTGGCCGGGGTGACACAGTTTGTGGTGCCGGGGGTCCATCCCGATGGCTGGGAGCGCATGGCTGCCATAGCAGCGCGGCATGCGGACATCTTCCCGGCCTTTGGCATCCATCCCATGCACGCTGCTACAGCGGTTAACGGCAACCTGTCGCAGTTGGCCGTGCATGCTTCTAGCGGCGTGGCCATCGGTGAGATCGGGCTTGATCCGGCCTATGCGGTGTCTTTGGAGCGCCAGGAGTCGGCCTTCCGTGAGCAGCTGCGCTTGGCGCTCGAACTGGGCCTGCCGGTCCTGGTGCACTGTCGCCAGGCTTTTCAACGAACACTTCGGATTCTGCAGGAGGAACATGCCGAACAGGTGGGCGGCATCATGCATGCCTTTTCCGGCTCTTGTGAAATGGCCAGGGAGTTCATTCGACTCGGTTTCGCCATTTCGATTTCCGGCATGGTTACCAGAGAGACAGCCGTCAGGCCGCTCAGGATCGTGCGCGAACTGCCGCTGGAGCATCTTGTGCTGGAGACCGATGCACCAGACATGACGCCGCAGCGTTACCGGGGACAATCGAACCAACCGGGCTATATGGTGGAGACGTTGCATGCCGTTGCCAGACTCAAAGGGGTTGAGCCGCTGGTGGTCGCGCAGAGCAGCCATGCGGCCAGCCGTAAGATCCTTGGCAGAATGAAGGTGTCTTGAATGCTGTATTTTAATGGTTGGTTGTGGTAGCATGCGCCCTGCAATTATTACCGTTACGATGGAGATAGCAATGAAGCCTGTTCTGTTGGCGCTTCTCACGGTTTTTATGGGTCTGGAAGGCTGCACCATGTTTACGGCCTGGAAGAGTATCCCCCCTCCGGGGGGATGCGACCAGTGCCACACCGTAGCGATCAGTTCAAACTGGCAGATTGCGTATCAAGTTGCGACCGTAGCTGATGAGCGTGGCCGGCAGGCTTTTCAGACGCCGGAGCACAATCTGGCCCTTAAGGGCAAGCAGGAATCGCCAATGGAAACGAAAAAGGTAGAGGAACTGCGTTGCTTTGAATGTCACAAGGCTCCCACCCCTGCTCATCGCGAGCGGAAGGGGCGTTATCATCATTAGTAAAGGAGAAGAAATTACCATTGCAATTTATTTCAGAAAAACGTAGATTGCTGGCAGAGACGTGTTTTGATACGGCTGCCCATCGGAATGTGCAGATTGTATACGGACATAATGAAAAAAAACTTGACAGATGCTAACTTGTGAGTATATTTGGTTATCGATTTTTAAAACCATGCGCTTAGCGTTTAAATGGTAAATCCAAAAAATGAGGTGACGTATGAAAAAACTGATTACATTGACACTGGTTGTTGCTCTTGCTACTGTTTTTGCTGCTGGCTGCAAGAAAAAAGAAGAAGCTCCTGCTCCTGCACCTGCTCCTGCTGTTGAGGCACCTAAGCCTGTTCAGGCTCCGATGTCCGCCAAAGCTGCACCTGCTCCAGAAGCACCTGCTGCAGACAAGAAGTAATTTCGCTGTCCCTTCGTGGATTGCAAAGGCCTGCGGGGTATTTCCCCGCAGGCCTTTTTTCGTGGCAGGTTCACATACTGGAACGCGCTGGAAAATTGGTTCTGGCGTACGAATGGAGCGGCGATATGCATGAGATGTCGATTACTCAGGGAATCATTGATATCTGCGAATCACATGCAGGTGGCCGGCGCGTGCTGGCGATTGATGTCGAGATCGGCGAGCTGAGCAGCGTGGTTCCTGATGCCGTTGCGTTCTGCTTCGAGGCGTGCAGCCAGGGAACCCTGTTGCAGGGAGCCCGGCTCAACTTCATCAGAATCCCCGGCAGGGGGCGCTGCCTGGATTGCGGTGCTGATACGCCTCTTGCGGCCATTTTTGGCGCTTGTCAGAGCTGTGGGGGGTTCCGGGTGACGATTGTTGCCGGCGAGGAGATGCGGGTCAGGGAAATCGAGGTTGACGAATAGGAAAGGGCGCCGCAACTGGGCGCCCTTACGTATGAAATTCACGGCCTCAAACTACAATCAGTGCTGAACTAGTCCACTGTTGGGTTAAACTGTTCCCAGTGTTCCGGTGAGCGCCACAGGCCCGAAAGGATCAGTTGGCGGATATGCAGGAACTCTTTTGGCAGTCGATCATACATCTTGACGAAGAGTTCTTCGTGGGAAACGATCTCTTCCTTCCAGACATCACGGTCCACCGACATGAGTTCATAGAACTGTTCACGGGTAACACCGTCCAGACCGGTCCAGTCCAAGTCTTCATAACGCGGCATCCAGCCCAGCGGGCTTTCAACAGCAGCGGCATTGCCATTACAACGCTCTACAATCCATTTCAGGATACGCATGTTTTCGCCGTAACCCGGCCAGAGGAAGTTGCCGTTGGCATCCTTGCGGAACCAGTTGACGCTGAATATGCGCGGCGGTTTGGGAGTGGTCCGGCCGACCTGCAGCCAGTGGGCAAAATAGTCGGCTACATGATAGCCGCAGAACGGGAGCATGGCAAACGGGTCCCGTCGTACCGTGCCGACTGCGCCGGTTGCGGCAGCGGTTGTCTCGGAACCCATGGTTGCGGCCAGATAGACGCCAAAGCTCCAGTTGAATGACTGGTACACCAGCGGGATCACGCTGTTACGGCGACCGCCAAAGATAAAGGCTGCCATCGGCACGCCTTTGGGGTTTTCCCATTCCGGATCGATAGAGGGGCATTGGCTGGCCGGTGAGGTAAAGCGGGAATTGGGGTGAGCTGCGTTCCTGCCGCAATCCGGTGTCCACTTGTTGCCCTGCCAGTCGGTCAGGACAGGCGGTTTCACGTCGGTCATACCTTCCCACCAGACATCACCGTCCGGAGTCAGAGCGACGTTCGTGAAAATCGTGTTGGCGGCACAGGATGCCATGGCGTTGGGGTTTGTTTTGGCGGATGTGCCGGGCGCGACGCCGAAGAAACCATACTCCGGGTTGATGGCGTAGAGCTGACCATCCGGTCCCGGCTTGATCCAGGCGATGTCATCGCCGACGGTGGTTATCTTCCAGCCGTTCTTGTTGAAGCTTTCGGGTGGAACCAGCATGGCCAGATTGGTCTTGCCGCAGGCGCTGGGGAATGCAGCACCCAAATAGGTCTTTTCGCCTTTTGGTGATTCAATCCCCAGAATCAGCATGTGCTCTGCCAGCCAGCCCTCGTCTTTTGCTATCTTCGAGGCGATGCGCAGGGCCAGGCATTTTTTGCCGAGCAGGGCATTGCCGCCGTATCCGCTGCCATACGACCAGATCGAACGTTCCTCGGGGAAGTGGACGATGTATTTTTCCTTGTTACAGGGCCAGGGTACATCTTTCTGGCCCGGCTCAAGCGGGGCGCCAACCGAATGCAGGCAGGGGACAAATTCACCGTCCCCGAGAACGTTGACAACGGCCTGACCCATACGGGTCATGATGCGCATATTGACGGCAACGTAGGGTGAGTCAGAAATCTCAACGCCGATTTTTGCTATGGGAGAGCCGAGCGGCCCCATGCTGAAAGGGATCACGTACATGGTGCGGCCCTTCATACAGCCTTTAAAGAGTTTTGTCAGGGTTTCCTTCATCTCCTTCGGATGCATCCAGTTGTTGGTCGGTCCGGCATCCTGTTTGGAAATGCTGCAGATAAAGGTGCGATCTTCAACGCGAGCCACATCACCCGGATCCGAGCAGGCCAGATAACTGTTGGGTCGCTTTGCCTGGTTCAGTTTTTTGAAGGTTCCGCTTTGTAGCAATTGGTTGCAAAGCTCGTCGTACTCCTGCTGCGAACCGTCACACCAATGTATCTTATCCGGTTGACACAGTTCCGCTACTTCCGCAACCCATTTAACAAGTTGCACATTCTTGACATCATAACTCATACGCCGTTTCCTCCCCACGATAGTGAACTTCTAAATAACGTAGAACGAATGCAACCACAAACGAAATGTTTATCGCAATTAAATAACACGGAGGAGCCCAAAATGCAAAAGCGTTTTATCATGCAACGGTAAAATAATGGACAATTTCGGTGCATAGAGGATCGGGAAAAGCCACTGGGTGTGATAATCTCTGTGGTTTGCGTGCCGGAATGATTTTAGGGAAAGTAAAGAGGGTTTGAGGTGAGATGCTGTTTCACGCGATAAAAGCGAGCTGCTTGCCGGGCTCAAATTTCCAGCGTATATCCTACATGAGCCACCTGGAATTCTTTAGGCATCTCCCGCGACAGGCGAGCCGAAGCAGCAAATCCGGTGCAATGGCTGGCAGCTACTTTTTTAATTCCCCACGCCCGCAGGGCTGATATTGTCATATCGAGTTGCTCCTGCCCGCAGAAGCCGAGGTGTGTGCCGCCAATAACGGCGAAAACATCGCGTCGCCCCATGGTGTAGGCCATATGTTCCAGCGTATTGACGAGCCCGGCATGGCAGCAGCCCATGAGCAACACCAGTCCCTTGTCAGTCGCCACGATCAGCGACTGATCTTCCGGAGTGGTGTCAACCTCCTGACCGGTGCAGTCGCGGTAAAGCCCCTGATCACCAAGCTCAAAGCTTGTCGCGCGCGGTACTTCACCTGTCAGGAAGATCCCTGGTGCTATCTCTCGAAACTCCGGCGACAGGTCAAAACGGGCTCCAGCTGACTCCAGAACATCCCTGCCGTGAGGCATGCCAATCGCCAGGCACTCCCCGGTATCCTTCACCCTGTAGCGAGGGTTGAATATGGCAGGATGAGCATAGACCGTTTGCGTGCCGCACTCCTGGAGCAGCGGCAGCAGTCCGCCGGCGTGGTCGTAGTGGCCATGCGAAACAACAACACCAGCCAGCGGTGAGAGCTTTTTGTTCATCCTGCGGGCATTATGAAGGAGCGTAGCCCCCTGGCCGGTATCGAACAGGATCGGATCTCCGGCCGACGGTTCAATCAGGGCGGCAAAACCATGTTCTCCCAACGTACCGGCAATGGGCCCGACAGAGTTCTCACAGAGTATGGTGATACGAAACGTCATTTGCAGCAGCCGCTCTTTGGGAATCTCGGCACTCCAAGCTTTGCCAGGATGTTAAACAGCGGGCAGAACTGGGTGAAGCCTGACTGGAACAGATTCAAGCCCACAAAACCGGTGAACCAGAGCCAGTTGGGGCTGTGGAAATGGGCCAACAGCAGCGATATGATAACAAACGCCCCGGCTACGATTCTGACGACCCGCTCGATGTAAAATTCTTCTTTCATGATAAACCCCTTCGCGCTTATTTCCTTCCCGGCAACTCTAAACCTTTCCCCGTTACCTCCCCCCTGTTCAATAGCAGCAGGCATTTATGAGGGCTTTACGCTGTTTAACGGCCAAAGGTGCCGGTTTTTACCTCAGTCAGTATGCCGTTTCTAAACGTCAGATAGTGGACGAGGGTATTGGGACCCTGGTTGTATGTCCATTCCTCTACCTCGATGTAGCGAACCCTGCCACTGGCGTTGTCTTCACTGTCGGTCCGCTTGATCTTGTTGGTGGGGGGATCGCACTTGATCATGACCTCGGAGATTGAGTCGCCGGTGGATACGATGCTGCCGTCAGGGCAGCGGAAATTGTCGGCAAAGGCCGCACGGGCTGATACGGCAAGGACAGCGGCCAGTAAAAGTACTCGTATCATAGAGCTCTCCTCATAGTGGCATAAATATATAGAAAACAATATGTATTGTTGCAGAAAATGTCAAGAAATCAAAATCAGAAAGCCGGAAGGTGGCGGGCACCTTCCGGCTTTCTGTGTGACGGTTTGCAGAGCAATGTTATTTTACGATTACGAAATCATCCCTGCGGTTTTTAGCCCAAGCTGCTTCATCATGACCATCGACAGCCGGTTTTTCCTTGCCGTAGCTGATGATGGAAAGCCGATCGGGTTGAACACCCAGGGTGAGCAGGTACTGCTGGGCCGATTTGGCACGGCGCTCACCCAGAGCCAGGTTGTACTCGGCTGAGCCACGCTCGTCACAGTTGCCCTCGATCTTGATCTTAGCATCCTTCATGGATTTCAACAGGGTCTCGGCGTTCTTGGAGAGAACGTTACGGGCATCCTGGGTCAGGTCGGATTTGTCGAAATCAAAGTAGACCGTTTCCAAAACCGTTTCAGGAGCTGGAGTTGCAGCAGGCTCTGCCGCTTTGGCCGGCACGATTTTGTTTTCTTCAATTTTTGAGGACGGCTCTTGAACGGGCTTGGCTGCTTCTGTCTTGACCGGTTCGGCTTTTACCGGTTCAGCCTTGATGGTTGCTGCCGCTGGTTCTTCTGTTTTAACAGCCTCTTTGTTTGCACAGCCGCCAGACACCAGGGCCGTCATGCTCAATGCTGCCAACAGTGTAATCATCTCTCGTTTCATAGTAAGCTCCTTTGGAAGGTATGTGCGGATCACCGCATGCGTCAATTAAAAGAATAAATAAATTATACAGAACACAAACTGTTTTGCAATCGCTAATCGTGATTTAAATCAAAAGTTCCTCTGAACGTTCAACGAGCGGAAAATCAGCGTGAAGACCAAGCTGGTTGGGAGCTGTTTCCCTTGTTCTGGCTGACGCGGGTCTGGCCGCTCCCGTCGGCCCGCATGACGTAGATGGCCTCAATCCCTCCGCGTTTCGAGCTGAAGGCCAGCAAGCGACCATCAGGCGACCAGGCCGGGTTTTCGTTGCTGCCGGTGCTTGTCAGCTGGGTGTCTCCCGTGCCGTCGGGGTTGATGGTGAAAATCTGGAAACCGCCGCTCATCTGGCGGGCATAGGCAATTTTATCTCCTTTGGGAGACCAGCGCGGGTTGACGTTATAGGCACCGCTGGTGGTCAGACGCCGCACACTGCCGCCGTCGGCGTTCATCACAAATATCTGCGGTTTGCCCAGACGGTCGGACACGAAGGCTATCTGGCTACCATCCGGAGACCAGACCGGAGAAACTTCGATGGCCGGGTTGATTGTCAGACGGACCGGGTGGCTGCCATCCCTGGCAATGGTGTAAATCTCGGAATTGCCGTCTTTGCTGAGTGCCAGGGCAATTTTGGAGCCGTCGGGTGACCATGCCCCGGTTATATTGAGCCCCTTGCGATGGGAGATGGGCACCTCGATCGTGTTGTAGAGGGCCCGCTTGAACAGGTCGGGATTGCCGCGCTTGTAGGAAGTGAAAATGATCTCGCGTCCGTCGGGAGAAAAGTCAGGGTTGAGGTTGATCGATCCGTTTCTGGTCAGTTGCATCAGGTTATGACCGTCCCAGTCCATTATGACGATCTCCTTGTTCCCGGACCGCTTCGATACGTAAGCGATATGCGTGGTAAAAGGTCCTTTTTCACCGGTAACGACCAGCATGATCTCATCGGCAAAGGAGTGGGCAAAACGCCGCAGGTCTTTAGTCGTGCCAAGGTAACGCCTCGCGGTCATCATCTTGCGGTTGAGTACATCGAACAGCCGAAACTCGACGGTCAGATTATCTCCCTTGACGCTGTATTCTCCGCGAACGAGCAGGTCGAACCCTGCGGCCGCCCATAACGGAAAAGCGGTCTCAGCCAGGCTGTTTCCACTGGCCGAGAACGTTTGAGGCCGGGTTTCCGCTGCAATGGCGCCGGACATATTCAGGTCGAATGAAATCACGTCGCTCAACTCTGCACCCACTGCCGAGCCGCTGGATGGATCGAGGTTGCGCGGGGTTTCTATGGCCAGCTTCAGCTGACGGTTACCGGGGGCGGTCACCTCGACCGCCTCGGGGGTGCTGTCCTGGGCCCAGAGCCCTGCCGGAAGCGCCAGAAGGATCAGGATAAGGAAACATATATTTCGCATAGGGTGTCGTCTCAATGGTCTCATGGTCTGGTTTTCTGGGAAATGCCTTCCGGCTTGAAGACAAAAATCCCCTCAAATACCTTGTGCCCCGGTGGTGGGGGAAATTTCTGGCTGGCTGTATCGATCGCCCGCAGTACGGAAATTTCGAACGCCCGGTCACCGTTGCTGTGTTCGATCTTCTTGCGCGCAAGTTTTCCATCGGCATCGATAAAAAGGAGGACCGTCATCTCAGGATGTTTACTGCTAAAGCTGATAGTCTCAAGAAACGCGTCCTTCAGCCGCGATTGCAGGTACGCCAGATAATCACTGCCCGCTTCCCTGCCTTTTCCGCCCGGCATGCCGGCCCGGCCCGCGCCCTGGTTCTTGAGCTTCTGCTGCAAACGGGTCAGTGCAGCCTCCTCCTGCCCTGCCTCGGCTTTTCGCTCCAGCTTGGCCATGCGCTCGGCAAATTCCGCAGACGATTCGGTGGCGGAAGCCTTGCCCTTGGCGGGCGTTTTCTGTGCTTTGGCCGTGAGAGGTTTGGCAGGCTGTGGCAGGGTCATGGGGGCGACAGCCGGTTTGGGTGGAGCGGGCGCGGGGGCAGCCTGTTGCGCATCGTTACCCTTCTGGGTAGGGCTGCCGGCCCGGGGGGCGGCCACCGGCAGGTTGACCACGTCCACGTAATAGGTTTCCTGAATCTTGAGGGGGGTTATCCGGCTGCCGTACCAGACCACCAACAAAAAAACCGTCAGGTGGATGACGGCTGAAACGATGATGAAACGACCCATGCCGGTGTCTTGTGCCAATTGCCGAGAGATCATTATTTCGCTGATGGTTCCGTTACCATGCCGAGCCGCTCGATGCCGGCGCCCTTGATATCGGCCATGGCCTTGACTACTTCGCCATAGGGTACCCGCGAGTCGGCCTTGAGAAAGACCTCTTTCTTTTCGCGGGAGGCGAACATGTCCGCCAGCTTGCCACGCAGGTCGCCAGCCGGGATCTCATCCTTGTTGATAAAAATCCTGCCGCTCTGTTCAACGGTCACAACAACCGTATCTTCCTGCGTTGTCATGGCCTTGGTATTCGCCTTGGGGAGATTGACCTGCACCCCCTGCTGCATCATCGGGGCCGTTACCATGAAGATTACCAGCAACACCAGCATAACGTCTACCAGCGGGGTGACGTTGATCTCTGCCATGATACCCCGGTTGTCGTTGCGTCCGCCCATGGCCATGGTCTATTTACCTGAAATGTTGCGCTGCACGATATTGAGGAACTCGGTGGAGAAGCTGTCCATCTCGTTGATCAGTACGCGGATCTTGTGCTGGAAGTGATTGTAGGCCATGACAGCCGGAATCGCGGCCACCAGACCGATAGCGGTGGCGATCAGCGCCTCGGCGATGCCGGGGGCAACCACGGCCAGGGAGGCGGAGCCGGTCTTGCCGATACCCTCGAAGGCGGTCATGATGCCCCAGACCGTACCGAACAGGCCGATAAAGGGCGAGGTGGAGCCGGTGGTGGCCAGAAAGGTCAGGTACTTTTCCAGGCGGGTAATCTCGGAGTTGGTGGCGCGGCGCAGGGCGCGGGAGACGTTCTCGATACCGCCCAGGTCGGTTGACATGGCACTGTTGTCACTGGCGCCATTGCTTTCCACCACCTTTTTCAGTTCGCCATAGCCTTCGTTGAACAGCACCGTCAGGGGGGAGCTGGCAAAACGGTCCACCTGGGAGGCGATGGCATCAAAGCGTTTGGATTTCCAGAAGAAATCCATGAAACGCTCGGATTCGCTGTTGGCGCGGTGTATCTGAAAGAGCTTGAAGAGGATGATGGCCCAAGAGACAATCGAAAAGAATATCAACAGAAACAGGACACATCGTACAATGATGCCGGCGCTAAGGAACAAGGCCACGAAAAGCACCTCCAGAGGATATAAATAAGTTAAAAACGTAGTCCTAACAGGGCATCAAGTCAAGTTGAAAATTAGTACAATTCGGGGCGGCGGTCGTTGAAACAGGGGATCTGCGCGCGCCAGTCGGCCATGGCCTGCAGGTCCAGCGCAGCGCCAATCTCGCACTCGCTTTCACCCGCCTCGGACAACACCTCGCCCTTGGGGTCGATGATCATGCTCATGCCGAAGAAGTCCAGTTTGCCGATCGTTCCGCAGGCGTTGCAGGCCACGACGTAGAGCTGGTTCTCGATGGCCCGCGCCCTGAGCAGGGTGCGCCAGTGTTCCTGGCGTGGTTTAGGCCACTGGGCCGGTACACAGATCGCACCGGCCCCTTCCAGGGCCAGACGGCGGGAAAGCTCGGGGAAACGCAGGTCGTAGCAGATGATCACGCCGACCTTGCCGAGGGAGGTCTCCGCCAGCAGCCAGGCATCACCGCTGTCGAAGGCCCGGTCTTCCCCCAGCAATGAAAAGAGGTGCAGCTTGCGGTAGGCCCCGGCCAGACGGCCATTGTCAACCACATAGGCCGTATTAAAGACCTTTGCGCCGTGCGGCTCGGGCATGCTGCCGACGATGACCAGTTTCAGCTCCCGCGAGAGCTCCAGCAGCTCCTCCGCGATTCCCGCTGTACGCAGTGCCAGCTCATTCAGGTTTTTGTAAGCGAAGCCGGATGACCACATCTCCGGCAGTACCACCAGGTTGGCCCCTTGGGCGGCGACCCGCCTCAGCGCTGAGCGGATGTAGGCCAGGTTGGCATCGACATCGCCCGGCCGGACGTTGAACTGGATGGCTGCTGCTTGAATCGTATTCATAGATTATTTCACCTCGTCAGCTGCGAGTTAAGATAGGCATGAATGATATCCAGGCGGATTTCGCGGGGCTTGCTGGTGCCGTCGCTGGGGGCGACCATGCCTTCGCTCTCCATCATCTCGATGATCCGGGCGGCACGGTTGTAGCCGATGCGCAGGCGGCGCTGGACCATGGAGATGCTGGCCTGCTTGGTCTCGGCCACGATGCGCAGGGCATCTTCCCAGCGCTCGTCCTGCTCCTCATCGTCACCGGAGCCGCCCTTGTCGTCCGTATCCTTCATCTCCAGGATCGATTTCTCATAGACCGGCTTGCCCTGCTTCTTGAGGAAATCGACCACGCGCTGTACCTCGGCATCCGAGACAAAGGCACCGTGGATACGCTGCAGGCGCGAGGTGCCGGGCGGCATGTAGAGCATGTCACCGGCGCCCAGCAGGCTTTCGGCACCGTTGCAGTCCAGGATGGTGCGCGAATCGACCTTGGAGGTGACCTGGAAGGAGATGCGTGACGGCAGGTTGGCCTTGATCAGGCCGGTGATGACATCCACCGAGGGGCGCTGGGTGGCCAGGATCAGGTGGATGCCCGAGGCGCGGGCCTTCTGGGCCAGGCGGGCGATATGTTCCTCCACCTCGCGCCCGGCCACCATCATCAGGTCGGCCAGCTCGTCCACGATCACCACGATATAGGGCAGGTGGGCGTGATCCAGCACCTCGCTGTCATCAACCACGAAGGGGATCGGATCGTCCGCTACCTCGCCCCCCCCGTCCTCGATGATCTCTTCCAGATCCTCGATAATCTCTTCCTCGGGGACGATGCTGTTCATCTCTTCCAGCTCCAGCGCCTCGCCGGCCAGCTTTTTGTTGTAGGAATCGATGTTGCGGACGCCCTTGTCGGAAAGCAGCTTGTAGCGGCGCTCCATCTCGTTGACCGCCCATTTCAGGGCCAGGGAGGCCTTCTTGGGTTCGGTCACCACCGGCAGCAGCAAATGGGGGATGCCCTCGTACATGGAGAATTCCAGCATCTTGGGGTCGACCATGATCATGCGGACATCGCGCGGTTCGAACATGTAGAGCAGCGACAGGATCATGGTGTTGATCGAGACCGACTTGCCCGAACCGGTGGAACCGGCCACCAGCAGGTGCGGCGCCTTGGCCAGGTCGGTGACGACCGGGATGCCGGCGATATCCTTGCCCAGCGCCAGGGGCAGCTTCATCTTGTTGTGATGGAATTCCTCGCAGTTGAAGATCTCGTTCAGGAAGACCATGTCGCGGTCGCGGTTGGGCACCTCGATGCCCACGACGCCCTTGCCGGGGATCGGAGCCACGATGCGGATCGACATGGCCTGCAGCGCCATGGTCAGGTCATCGGACAGGCCGGCGATGCGGCTGATCTTGATGCCGGGGGCCGGCGAGAACTCGTACATGGTGATGACCGGTCCGGGGCAGATCTCCACCACCTCGCCATCGATGCCGTAGTCCTTGAGCTTTTTCTCCAGCAAACGGGCGTTCATGGTCAGGGTGTCGCGGTCCAGCTTTTTCTCCTGTGGAGGAGGCGTGTCAAGCAGCGAGAAGGGTGGCGTTTTGAAATTTCCCTCAGACTTGATGAAGGCAAAGGTCTCCTGGACCGCCGCGGTCTTGGCCGTCTCTTTTTTCTTCTCCTTGTCCTTCCTGAAGGTGTTAAGGATCGGCGGCGGTGGCGCGGCCGGCTTGATGAGCGGGCCTGAGGATGGCGCCGCTGCCGGCATACCCTCCTGCTTGGCCTTCACGCGCTGGTTTTCCTTGCGCTGTTGAGCGCGGCGTTCCTGCCAGGCGGCCCACCTCTGCTTGAAGTTCTCCAGCCACCAGCCGGCAAACAACACAAAGGAAAACTTGGATAGGATCATGATCGAAGCGGCCAGCAGCGGCAACAGCAGCAGCATGGCGCCGGTGGCCCCGACAGTGCTTTTCAGGAGGTTACAGGTCAATTTGCCAACGGCCCCGCCGGTGGCGACCTGCTGGCCGAAGAGCGTGGTTGTGTCGCGGAAAAAGGCAAACAGGGTGGAGAGCGAGAAGATCAACCCGCAGGAGGCCAGCAGTTTGTAGGAGCGCAGGCGGATTTCCTTGAAGCGGAACAGGGTGTAGGCCATGTAGAGCAGCGCCAGCGGGATCAGGTAGGAGGCCAGGCCGAAGCAGCTGAAGAACAGATCGGCCACCTGGGCGCCCAGCCGCCCTCCCAGATTGGCGATGCCCCCCTCGCTGGAATAGCTGTTCCAGGAGACATCGGCGGTGTTAAAGGTCAAAAAAGCCAGCAGGATAAAGGTGCCGAGCGTGCCCAGCGCCATGCCCTGCAGCTCTTTGGTGAGTTTCTCTTTTTTCTGGTCGTTCGTGCTCATGGTATCGGGATTCCTTCGTAACTTCGTTAACGCACGTATCCAGTTGAACAGGGTTATGAGGTTGGATAAACGTGGCTATATTACCCGCAATCGGAGAGGGGAGGCAAAGGAAAAAACGGTGGTTGCGACAGAATACGCATTGTCGGACTGCTGAGGATTCATCAGATTGGTTTATCGGATTAGGCCCACTTACCGCACAACACTTCCGCCTGCTTCAGCACCAGATCAACTGCATCGTCCTGTTTGTCCGGCGGATACTTCCATTTTCGCAACGTTCGCCGCACCAGGTTGCGCAGCTTTGCCCGCACACTCTCACGTACCTGCCAGTCGACCGAGGTGCTGCCCCTGAGCTTCTCGGTAATCTCGACCGCGATCTTTTTGAGGATGTCGTCACCCAGCTCCCGCACAGCGCTTTCGTTGTTGGCCAGGGCGTCGTAGAAAGCCACTTCATCAGGATTCAGTCCCAACTCGTCGTCGCGTTTCATTGCCGCCTTAAAATCCTTGGCCATCTGAATCAGCTCTTCGATGACCTGGGCCGTCTCTATGGCACGTGCATGGTATCGCTGTAGGGTTTCCAACAGCCGATCGCCGAACTTTTTTTCCAGCACCACGTTACTGCGGGTCCTGGCGCGGATCTCATCGCGCAGCAGCTTTTCCAACAGCTCCACGGCAAGGTTGCGGCTCTTCATTGTGCGTACGTCTTCGAGGAATTCGTCGGAGAGGAGTGCGATGTTCGGCTTGTCGAGTCCGGCCAACTTGAAAATATCGGCCACACCTTCGGCAATGACGGCATTGTCCAAAATCTGCTTCATGGTGCTGTTCTTTTGCTCTTCCAGCAGCTTCGTGTCGATGGTGGTGTGCTTGACGATGGCGGCGCGTATGGCCGAGAAAAAGGCGATTTCCTGGCGTAGCGGTGCGGCCCCGTCAAGGGTGCCGCAGAGTGAAAAGGTCCTGGTGATCGACGCCATCACGTCCAGGAAGCGCTTCTTGCCATCTTTGAGGCCGAGAAGATGGTTGGCCGCCAGGATTAGAATCCGGTGAGCGTTGGTCAGATAATCACTGTAATTGAAACCGTGGAACATGCCCCTCAGCACGCCCATCTTCTCCAGCAGGATCGTCAACGCCGCTTCCGCTTTGAGTGTCGGTTCGCCTTTACCGTTGGAGGCGGCATAGATCTTCAGCGCCTTCTTCAGTTCGTTGGCGATGCCGATATAATCGACCACCAGTCCGCCCGGCTTGTCCTTGAATACCCGGTTCACGCGGGCGATGGCCTGCATCAGGTTGTGGCTGCGCATCGGTTTGTCGACATACATCGTATGGCAACCCGGAGCGTCGAAGCCGGTCAACCACATGTCGCGCACGATCACAAGCTTGAGTTCATCTTTCGGGTCTTTGAAACGCTTCTCCAGGCGCTTTTTGGTGGACTTGCTGTAGATGTGCGGCCGAAGGAGTGCTGTATCGGCGGCTGAACCGGTCATGACGATCTTGATCGCACCCTTCTCCGGGTCGGGGTCGTGCCACTCGGGGCGTAGCGTTGTAAGTTCTATGTAGAGTTGGGCGCAGATCTCGCGGCTCATGCAGACGATCATCCCTTTGCCTTCGATGACGGAGGTGCGCTCCTCGAAGTGCCGTACCAGGTCCTCGGCCACCTCTTTCAGACGCGGCCCAGCCCCCACCAGTTTTTCCAATGCCGCCCACTTGCCCTTGGTCCGCTCACGCAGGGTGACGTCTTCCTCGTCCTCGATGACCTCCTCGACCTCCTGATTCAACTCCTCGATCTCGGCGCGGTTGATGTCCAGTTTGGTTAGGCGCGATTCGTAATAGATCGGCACTGTTGCCCCGTCGACCACCGCATCCTGGATATCGTAGATGCTGACATAATCGCCGAACACGGCGCGGGTGTCCTTGTCCTCCAGGGATATTGGAGTGCCGGTAAAGCCAATGAACGACGCATTGGGGATGGCATCGCGCATGTGCTTGGCAAAGCCATAGATGTATTTGCCGGTCTTGGGATCAAGTTTGGCCTTGAGTCCATACTGGCTGCGATGGGCCTCGTCGCTGATGACGACGATGTTGGTACGCTGGCTCAAGGGGGGGTGCTTCTCCTCGCCGTTCAGGAGTGAGAACTTCTGTACCGTGGTGAAGATAATCCCGCCCGATTGCCGCGCCGCCAGCATCTCGCGCAACTCTTCGCGGCTATCGGCCTGTTGCGGGGTCTGGCGAAGGAGTTCCTGGGCGTTGCAGAAGGTGTTGTACAGCTGGCCGTCCAGGTCGTTACGGTCGGTCACCACAATGATGGTCGGATTGTTCATCTCCGGCTGCTGCAGAAGTTTGCCGGCGTAGCAGCACATGGTGATGCTCTTGCCCGAGCCCTGCGTATGCCACACTACCCCCGCCTTGCGCGAACCGGGCTGCACCTCAAGGCCGTAGGTGGCGCGAGCCTCGGCGATTCGTTCCGTCTCGATGGGGGCCGAGGCGATCAACGTTACCCGCACTGCTTCACGCACCGCGTGGAACTGGTGATACCCGGCGATCTTCTTGATCACGCTGCTGTCGTCCTGTTCAAAGAGGACAAAGTAGCGGATATAGTCCAGCAGCAATTCGCGGTCAAAGAAACCTTTGACGACCTTCTCCAGCTCATATTCCAGCTGCGGTTTGTCGTTTTCGTTCTTGATGGTGCGCCAGGGAAGAAAGCGCTCCTTGTTGGCAGTCAGTGACCCGGCCCGAGCGGTGAAGCCGTCTGAAACTATCAGCGCCTCGTTGAAGACAAACAGATCCGCGATCTCTTCTTTGTAGGTCTGCAACTGGTTGTACGCAGACCACACGTCGGTGCTGATATCTGCCGGATTCTTCAGTTCGATCACGGCAATTGGCAAGCCATTGATAAAGACGACGATATCGGGGCGGCGCAGCTGCCGTGTCCCCTGGATAGTGAACTGGTTGACCACCAGAAACTGGTTGTTTTCAACGTTATGGAAGTCGATCAATTGCGCATGGTCGGTCTTCTTCTCATCACCCACGGTGTATTCGACCTGCACCCCTTCCAGGAGGAGTTTATGGAAGGCGCGGTTATTGTGGATTAAGACAGGAGATTCGGGTTTGCTTACGGCGACAGCGGCTTCTTCGAGGGTTTCGAATGGGATATGGGGGCTGATCTTTTGCAAGGAGGAGATTAAACGGCCAGTCAGGACAACTTGCTGATAATCGCTTCGTTCCGGCGTGTTGCCGTCGTAGGCGATGTCGGGGCCGTAGACATAATCGTAACCGCCAGCACGGAACCAGTCGAGGCAGAGCTGCTCCAAGTGGTCTTCAGAAATTATTGTCATGGCGTTAATCCATTGATTTCGTCTTCCAACGCCTGCAATTGAGTCATGATCGTTTCGATAGAAGGATAGTCACCAAAAATCATTGTGCGCATGGCGCTGTAGTCAGCTGTAACTGTTGCCAAGACATGTCCAGACGGCACAAGACGTAGCGTGCCTGGTTTGGCAAGATCGTATTTGGCCCAGCCTCGCGGATAGAATCGCTCCTTGAACTCCACCACACTTGCCAGCAGGTCAAGATCGGCCAAGGCGGCTTCTTTTACCGAGGATACGGACATTTTTGCCAGATCATAATAATGGCGTGAATAACGTGGTGGCTGGAGGTTTCCTACGGGCCGGTTGGCCTCATGATGCAGAATGGTGGCCTTCTCCCAGAACGTCCGTTCGGCTTTAATTGCTTTTACTTTACACTCGCTCCGGTCAAAAATATTTTGAAATTCTTCGGCTGCATAGGGGCGTATGGTGTATTCCGCAAAAGGAAGCCAGGATGCCAGCGGGCCGATTTCCAACCGCACCTCAGGGCGCAGGTAATCATCCCCAAAAGCGCCTGGATAACGGACATTCAAAACATGGTGATCTGTAGTGTCAACATCACACTGGCAAATTGGAGTAACGAATTCTGTCAGTTTTTGCAGCAGTTCACCGGAGATGTAAGCTTGCCCTTGGTCGTCTATTTCCTGATTCAGTTTTTGCTGTTTCCCTTTTGACCGCTCCGCCTGTGGATCATCACCAGTAAGGATTGTCCAGTCGAGAATCAGGTCGATGTCTTCCGAAAACCGTTCGATCAGGCCGAAGACCTTGGATAGGCTTGTTCCTCCCTTGAACATGAGGATTTGGGAGAGATCGGGATGGGCGAACAGTTTGTCCAGCGTCCAGGTAACCCAGAAATCTTTTTCCACGATTGCCGGGGTCATGCCTCGTCGTGCTGCTGTTTCGGAAAAAAGCTCGTTTCTTTGCTTTTCAGGTAATCCGGCGACCTTATCCATTCAGCTCCTCCCGACAGATTTCCTTGATGCAGTCGTAGACCCAACCGGTGACCGTTTTTGTGTCCTTCAGAATTTTAGGACACATCTCAGCATCAATTGCCTTACGGAATTTCCCCAACAGTTCAGGGGTGATCCGCTCTTTCCCGAGGGCCTTTAGCGCCTGAACGATAATACCGCTTTCACGGTGTTTGAAGCCGACTTCTTTAAGCACGGTCTTTTTGAATTCCAGCTTGTAGTTGCCGATGGCATAGCTGCGATTCGGCCCGTCCGAGAGGTAGATGTATTTTCCTGGAACTTGTGTTGACAGGCCGAGCAGGTTTAAAGCGGCGTCGCCTGAAGGCTGGATGCGCCAGTTGAATTTACGGGCAAAAGCCCGCGCCACCTGGTCAAAGTCGGGGCTTAATTCCTGCCCCAGCAGTTCACTGTATTTCGGGTAGTCGTACATCCCCCGGCAGATGCGGCGAATCTTTCCTTCGGCAGCCAAATCAGACAGGGCGTTATCAATCTGCTTTCGGCCAAACTCTCCGGCGAATTCGTTTGGAAAGAAGGCCCAACCCCTACCATGGCCATAAATCCTGAAAAGTATTTTACTGTTAATATCTTGCAAAATATTACCTCTAAAAAAATTCTAGAAATAATTACTACTTTTTCTAGAATTTACCAAAGGAAATTTATAAATATTCTCAATACTGAGTTACCGGTACACTTGATCTTTATTTGCTTTTTGCGCTTAATTCTCAGGCAAATTGATGCTGCCAACTAACATTAGTTACTCCATACCCCCAGAGCTACCCCCAGACCTCAAGCCGTAACCCCCAGACCTTTCGGAGAAACCCCCAGACCTCCAGCATCCCCGAACCTCCAGAATGGGGTACCTCCCAGGTATCTTCGTAGCGTGCTGCAGGGTGGTGCTGTTCGTTGAGCATACTGTCCTTCGATGTTGGCTAGCAGTATTACGCCTAAATAAGCAATATACTGAATTCATTACTAAAGGCATTGATCTGTGCCGCTGTTTAAAGATGACTCCTAAATGAAGATTTTAATACCAATTTGTTGACAACTGCACGCAATGCCGGTAGGTTTTTGCAAGGACTGGGGATACTCGGTCGGCTTAAGGCTTCGGCGGATGCGCCGGGGCCTTTTGTTTTTTAACTTTTCGTTTCTGACTCAGTTCCAGACCTTTTCCGATAGTTTTCCTGTTCTCATGAATGACTGTCACTCGTTGAAGCTGTTAGCTGTTTGAGCAGCCAGTCAAGTTGTCTACGAGCGGACGATATAACCTGCTGAAATAGCATGATCTTTACATTTGGTTCTCTGAGATGCGGTTTTGGTAAATCGTCGGTCATCTTCCCACCAAGAAGTACAACTTGAATTTCCTGATCGGTGTACCTTGAGAATTCATGACGGTAGGTAGTGGCCTGATGATAGTCCGTGAGCGCCAACGGATGTTTGGGGCGTTTGAATTCGATCAGCAGTAAACGACCGTTGAGGTCTTCATTCAGTAACAAATCCGGTCGGTTGTTGGCACGATCTCCAACAAACGTCTTGCCAAGATAATCCTCGATCTGTCGTTTCAATGTTTGATTTGAGCTGAACAAAGAATATTCTGGACCTAAAATCCAAAGAGCATTCTCGATTGATTTATGTATTGGCGCTTCTAAAGCGTCCTCGTCACGACATAACCGCTCAAGATCATTTAAAAAAACAATTCGCGCCCGTGCTTGTTCCCCAAGAAAAGCCATATCTGCTAAGCTGAAGTCAGATAATGAATCCGCAAGAGAGACGATGTCACGTCTCGGCGCATCAGCTATATGCTCCAACAGCGTACGGTAATCCGACCGCTCAAGTGCCTCTAGCAGTACAAAGATAAGTGGTTCAACCTTGCTTTCAGGTTCGTCGTAGTATCTGTCCAGAATTCTTCGTATTGCCCGGTCTGCATAAGCTCGTTTGTATTCTGGAAGAGCAGCTAAACGGTCTTGAATTTTTCGTTGTAACCGGGCCTGCGCAAGTTGCATTTCCCGGCCATATTGCTCTTTGAATGCCTCTCGCAAGATAGGCTGCACATGTTTTTCCAGATCGAGAAGTAACTCGCTGTTTTCAATCAACGAATCCCATCCGGCTGTAACATGAGGAAAAAGCCCATCAGCCTCTACCTCACCGAAGAGTTTTTTCAAGAGTTTTGGAGGGAAGTCTTCTGATTTGTCCAAACCAAAGAATGACGGTTTCCCCACGATCTTTCCATCAACTCGAATTACAATTCCTGGTGCCCGGAGAGCTGTTTTTTGGTCACTGATCGAAAACCTAAGAGTAACTGGTCCAACTCCGCTAATTTGTTCCTTGTTTTCTTTGAACAAACCCCTTATGTCGTCTACATCAAGTAGTTTGTCATCAACGAAAATCGCAAATCCCTCTTCTCGCCCATATTCTTGCAATAAAACCTGTCGGAGCTTGTTGGGGTCTGGAAAAGAAAGCCCTTGATGAAGTCTGTCAAGAGTGACGCATGTACCAACATCTTGAAGTGTGCATTCTACCACTTGGAGAGGCAAATCTAGCTTTTCGATATCCTTGACAGTGGACAGATCTTCGAGAGACAGCGTGAAACTGCAACGCTTACCCCTTGCAGCACTCTCAACACGCATTTGAGCTGCAGCCATGAGACCAGCAAACTTGCCGATCCCCTTACGGCCCTTGACCCTGCGTTTATTACGAGCGGTTAGTTCTCCTCGCTGTGCCCGCCTGTCTGTGGCTATAGAAAGATAATGTCGGCGAAGCTCTTCTTCGGTCATACCCGACCCATCATCAACAACCACGATTGGATAACTGGTCATTGGTTTCGGAAGTGATATTCGAACCGATGTGGCATCGGCATCCCAAGCATTATCGACAAGCTCTTTTATAGCCCGTTCGGTCGAGGTGTACTCTTGACTGAGCAATGTCGGCAATCGGCTATCAACATGAAATCGGGCATTTTTCATTGACTCTCCCGTGATGCTTGAAATAAGAAAACATATCGGTCAGCAAGATATCTGATCAGCTAACAGCTTGGGAAGCAGGGTATCGCGGAGGGTGGTGAGAGTTCGCGATGCCTTCCTGTTCATAATTTGCTGCTCCAACAATGACACCATGAAGGCACCAAAAAGTTCCAACGTGGGCACTGGTGGCACCGCACAAAGTGCCTCTGTCAAATGTTTGCGTTGAATATGGCCCATAGTTACAGCCTTGCCAGCAGCAATTGCCTTGAAATGTTCAAGGTGATGTTTTGTCCACTGTAGATAGAACCATTTCGGGTAATCGGCAGAAGTTACTTTAAAAAGATGCTGATTGAGTGCGCCGGGGCCACCGCACCATACATCCACTTCCAGGCTACCCGACCAAGAGAAAAGAACATCACCATCGTTTATCACATATTCGTGACTTAATTTTAAAGAAGCTCTGTCCGCACCTTCGGTATTACCTTTTTTTAGCTGAGCGATCTTAATGACAGGCAGCCATTCAATATCACTCTCTGGCGGAAACTTCTGGAGAGCCAAGCCGTTAAGGTAGTTTGCAATTCGGTCCAGTGGCTTTGCCTTCCACCCCTTAGGAATCAACCCCAACTCCGACTCATCCAATTCATCAGGGAACAGCGCAGCGGTAGCAACAAGTTGTTGGCTTTGTTCGGTGGTTAGTTGATCGAGTTCGGTGTCGGATTTACCGCTGATGGCGCACATGGCGGCACGCTCGGGGTCGCGGCCTTCGGTTTTGGCTTCGATCTTGGCATAGACCGGCTCAAAATCGACAAACCAGCTTTTAAAAATTGTCTGCGCGATCTGTTCGAGGGTTTGGTTTATCAGGCGATTAAGTTTGATTTTGTTATCCAATGAAGACAGAATTGAGACAATAAAATCTTGGGTGCCACGTACAGGCCACTTTACCGGCAATGGATGCACATGATTTCTGTTGAGCGCTGGATTGGCGGCGCCAACATCCATCTTCTTTAATCCCTCGGACATGTTGTTGAAGAAGTAATAGACAAATTTCGGATTGTTGCCTTTAAAATCTTTCACCCATAATGAGGTGTCGTGCGGCCAAAAATCTTCGTTAATGTAAAAAACAGTACCAAGACTTCCTTTTCTCCCAAGAACAACTCCCGGTCCAGATACCATCGCTTCATTATGAAAGCTGGAGATACCACCTGAAGAAACAACTGGCACATTGCCAGGCTTTTGCTGGCTTTTGGTGATGTCATAGCCACGTTGGAGAGTCACTTGCTCTCCAATTGTTGTGTCAAAGAACTCAAACACCATAACCCAAACCCGCCAAACTTTGCTTGACCTGCTTTTCCAGTTCCACGCTCTGCGCAAACTCCCTTTTTAGTTGCGCCGTCAGCCGCGCCATCTTCTCGGCAAACGGCTCGCCGTCCTCCTCCCCATCCGGTGCACCAACATAGCGACCGGGGGTAAGGACATAATCGTGCTTCTTGATATCGTCAAGCGTGGCTGAATTGCAGAATCCTGCCTCATCCTCGTAACCTTTCCCCTGTTGCCAAGCATGGTACGTCCCCGCGATCTTTTTAATTTCTTCCGACTTGAAATCGCGCAGTACGCGGTCCTTCATGTAACCAAGGTTGCGGGCGTCCATGAAGAGGACCTTCCCGGAGCGGTCTCCCAAACTCCCCCGCGCCTTCTTGTTGCGGGTAAGAAGCCAGATACAGGCCGGTATCTGTGTGTTGGTGAACAACTGCCCCGGTAGGGCCACCATGCATTCCACCAGATCGTTATCAATCAACGCTCGGCGGATATCCCCTTCGTTGTTGGTGTTCGAGCTCATGGAACCATTGGCCAACAACAGCGCCATGGAGCCGTTGGGGGCCAGATGGTAGAGCATGTGCTGCAGCCAGGCGAAATTGGCATTGCCTGATGGGGGACGACCGTACTGCCAGCGCGGGTCGTCATCTTTTATGCCGATATCCCACTCCTTCATGTTGAAGGGGGGATTGGCCATGATGTAGTCGGCCCGCAGGTCGGGGTGCTGGTCGTTGGTGAAGGTGTTGGCCGGCTCCTTGCCGAAGTTGAAGTCGAGACCGCGAATGACCATGTTCATGGCTGCCAGCTGCCAGGTGGTGTGGTTATACTCCTGTCCATAGATGGAGACATTGCCGAGCTTGCCGCCGTGCTCTTTGATGAACTTTTCGCTCTGTACGAAGAAGCCGCCCGAGCCCATGGCCGGGTCATAAACCCGCCCCTGGTAAGGCTGAAGCATCTCGACGATCAGGGAGACAATAGATTTGGGGGTGTAGAACTGCCCCCCTTTCTTCCCTTCAGCCAAGGCAAACTGGCCGAGAAAGTATTCGTAGACATGGCCGAGGATGTCCTTGGCCTGTAATGAGGCATGTACAAAAGGGATGGTGGCGATCAGGTCGATCAGTTCACCCAGCTTGGCCTGGTCGATCTGCAGACGGGCATACTGCTTGTTGAGCACACCCTTGAGTTTGGGATTGTCCTTCTCGATGGCATCCAGGGCATCGTCAATCAACCGCCCGACGCTGCGGATCTCGTAGGTCGTGGTCTTGCCGTTCTTGATCTCGATCTTTGTCCCCGGCGGCAACTTGGAATTGTTCTGCAGGTTCTCCCAGCGCCCCAGGGCAGGCACCCAGAAGACGTTCTTTTCGGTATAGTAATCACGGATCTCCAGTTCGGCATCTATCTCCGCCTGGTATTCCTCAGGCGTCTCGCAATCGTCTGGATTAAGAAAATAATCGTGCTCAGCGTCCTTGAATTGTTCGATCAGTTCCTGACGACGGATATCAAAGGCATCGGAGACATATTTGACAAACAAAAGCCCCAACACCGCATGTTTGTATTGGGACGCATCGAGGGTAGAACGCAGCTTGTCGGCCGCAGTCCAAAGCTTCTTTTCAAGGTCTTGCAAAAACTTTTGTTCGGACATGAATTCTCCGGGGAATGGTAGGTCTGGTGATTACTCAAGGTGTAATCCAGCGCGGGGAAGATAGCATGAACCAGCTGTAATCTCCAGCAAAAGAGGGGCAAAACAAAACGACCCCGGGAGATAGATCACCCGGGGTCGTTGATAGCATACTCAGGTTTTGCCTTTATCAGGATAATACTGCCGGTATTTTCTCTATCCCATCCCCCGGCTTAATCACTCCGCCGCTGATGACCTTGGCGAAAATACCCTCCTTGGGCATGACGCAGTCGCCGGCCTGGTAGTAGATGGCGCAGCGGGTGTGGCACTCCTTGCCGATCTGGGTCACCTCCAGCAGGGTCTCACCGATCTGCAGGCGCGAGCCGATCGGCAGAACGACCAGGTCGATGCCGCTGGTGGTGATGTTCTCGGCGAAATCGCCGGCCGATACGTCCAGCCCCATGGCCCGCATCTTGTCGATGCTCTCCTGCGCCAGCAGGCTCACCTGGCGATGCCAGTCGCCGGCATGGCCGTCGCCGACGATGCCGTGATTTTCGCGCAGTTCCACCGTTGCCACCGGTTTCTTGCGCTCACCCTTGTTTTCGCTGATACAGACTGCCAGTACCTGAGCCATCCTATCCTCCTACCTGTGACATCGTGAAATTTTTGTGGGTGTAGCCTGCCTGCGAGATATCGTGCCGCTCCGGTTTGCTGGAGACAATGCCCTTCAGCACCTCCGCCAGCCCCACGCGATCCGGTGGCCGCAGCCAGGGCATCAGGTCGGTCCGTTCATCGCTGAAGAGGCAGCCCTTGGCCTGACCGGTGGAGGTGACCCGGATGCGGTTGCATTCGCTGCAGAAATGGCCGGAAACGGCGGTGATGATGCCGATACTGCCCTGGGCGCCGGGGATGCGGAAATCCCTGGACGGCCCCGCATATGGCCCCTTGTCGATCGTTTCCAGGGTGTGGTGAGCGGCGATGCGCTGCAGGATCTCCTCGCCGGGGATGCTGTAGCGTTGCCAGTCAGCTTCCTTCATCGCCGGCATGTACTCGATGAAACGGATCGAATTGCCCCTGGTGCGGGTCATTTCGACAAAATCAAGAATCTCGCCGTCATTGATGCCGCGCATGATCACGCAGTTGAGCTTGGGGGGCGGAAAACCGGCCTGCTCGGCGGCATCCAGCCCCGCCAGCACCCGTTGCAGGTCGCCGCCGCGGGTGATCGAGCTGAAGATCTGCGGCTGGAGGGAGTCGAGGCTGACGTTCAGTCGCTGCACCCCGGCCGTGTGCAGATCCGTCGCCAGTTTTTCCAGCAACAGACCGTTCGTCGTCAGGGCCAGGTGGCGCAAGCCCGGGATCAGGGCCAGCTTTTCCAGAAAGCCGATAATGCCGCTCCGCACCAGCGGCTCGCCGCCGGTGATACGGATCTTTTCGATCCCCAACCCCACGGCGGTCTCGGCTATCAGCAGCAGCTCTTCGTAACGGAGTACCGCCCCATGCCCCTTGTTGACGATGCCCTCCTTGGGCATGCAGTAGAAGCAGCGCATGTTGCAGCGGTCGGTGACCGACAGCCGCAGGTAGTTGATGGTCCTGCCGTGGGAGTCAGTCAGTTGCATGGATGATATGCTTTTCGACGAAATCGGCCACCTGGGCCGGGTTGTTCAGGTCCAGCAGCGGTACGTCCAGCTCCAGCGCTTCATCGCTGGCCACCGCAATCAGGCTCGGGTCGTGCTGCTCGCCGCGGCAGAGCAGGGTCGGGCTCCGCTCCCTGCGGTGCACCTCGATCTTGGGCAGGCCGCTCTTCTTGAAGCCCTCGGTCAGGATCAGGTCCACATCGCTGAAATAGGTGGCGATCAGCTCTTCGATCGGCGGGGATTCGGCATGCTGCTTGACCAGGGCCAGTTTCTCCGGCGATGAGATCAGCATGGTGTCGGCCCCGGCCTGGGTCAGGCGGTGGCTGTCCTTGCCGGGGTGGTCGATGTCGAAGCGGTGGGCATCGTGTTTGATCACGCCAATCCGGTAGCCGCGAAGCTTTAGCTCGGCAATGACCTTCTCCAGCAGGGTGGTCTTGCCGGTGCCGGACTTGGCAACGAATGAGACGGCTTTGGCGATCATTGGCATTCTCCCCGGGATCGAAATACGTTATGCTGTAAGGAATGTAACTCAAAGGGTGTGGCGGTGCAAAGGAAATGCTGATTTTTTTGACCTGTGTCATGTAAGATCAGACCACTGAAAGGCATGATGACAACCATGGAAACAGTGACAAAAGGACAGAGAAAAGACATCAGGCTGATCGGGCGGTTCGTGGAGGTGTACTGCGCCGGAAAGCACAAAGCGGATGATCGCCAGTGCTTCTCGTTGCCGTCTGAACTGGGCGAGCGCCGGCTCTGCCCGGAATGCGCGACGTTTATGCAATATGCGATTGCCAGGCGCGTGAACTGCCCGCTGGAGGCAGACAAGCCGAGCTGCAAGCGCTGTCGGATCCATTGCTATGACACGCAACGTCGTGGGCAGGTGCGCGAGATCATGTCGTACGCCGGGCGGAAATTGCTGTTGCAGGGCCGGCTGGATTATCTGTGGCATTATTTGTTGTAAACCACCCCTCCCCGCTCCGCTTGTCAGGGGAGCGCTTTTAACCTCCACCCCGCCAAGCGGGGATTGCGGGCCGGTAATTCTAGAAGTACAGAAACGTAAATTCAAGGAGCCATACATGTTACGAAAAATCGTAAAAATTGATCCGGATAAATGCAACGGCTGCGGCGAGTGCGTACCCTCCTGTGCCGAGGGGGCCATCACCATCATCAACGGCAAGGCGGTGCTGGCGGCGGAGAACCTGTGTGACGGCCTGGGGGCCTGCCTGGGCGAGTGTCCCCAGGGTGCCATCAGCGTCGAAGAGCGTGAGGCCGATGAGTTTGACGAGGTCGCGGTGGAAAAACACCTGACGGCCCAGGGTAAGCCTGCTCCCGCCCATGCCCCGCAACCCGAGGCTCATCATGGCGGTGGCGGCTGTCCCGGCTCGCGAGCCATGAGCTTTGATCGTCCGCAGGAAACGCAGCCCGCAGCTGCGACCGGCAGCCGCCAGAGCCAGCTCGGCCAATGGCCGGTCCAGCTCAGCCTGGTATCCACCAGCGCCGCCTACTTCCAGGGCGCCGACCTGCTGATCACCGCCGATTGTGTGCCGGTGGCCTATGCCGGTTATCACGAGGATTTCCTCAAAGGGAAGGCGGTCGTCATGGGGTGTCCCAAGCTGGATGACAACAACTTTTACCAGCAGAAGCTGACCGAACTGTTTGTTAAATCGGAGGTCAAGAGCATCACGGTGCTGAAAATGGAGGTGCCCTGTTGCGGCGGGATCGCCGTGGCGGCCCGCCAGGCCCTGGCCGCCAGCGGCAAGCAGATCCCCTACAAGGAGATTACGATCGGGATCAAAGGCGATATCAAGGGCTAGGACAGAGCAGATTAGAGGTGGAAAAAGCCCCTGTCCAACCCTGCTGGGTTGGACAGGGGCTTTTTTATGGGAACAGTTATGTCACGCTGACGCAGCTGAAGCGCCGGCAGATGTCCGGGCGCGCCTCGTAGATGGAGCAGCGCCCGGCGACGAGAAATTCGCAGTTGTAGTCGATCAGCAGACGATGGGGCCCGTGCAGCGACAGCTGCAAGCGGGCGGCGCCCAATGCTTCCAGACGTTTGAATTCCTCCCAGGTCAGCGCCACATCCGTGAAGGAGCGGCAGCAGGCGCCGCCGCACTCCTGGCAGCGCTGGCCTCCGTCCTGCGGGTGGTCGAGTAATACACCTCTCAATTTCGTCCTGGGGGGGCCGATGAGGGACATGGGGCTATCCTCCCGTCCGGGGGTGTCATGCCGGCTGCAATGAGCGCTAAGGGACCTGCCGCTATAATTTTAACAGCTCGAACATATTCTGCAAGCGTGCGCGGGGCGGATGGAAAGACAGCGCCGACCTAGGCGAGCTGTTTGTGGGCTATGATCGCCAAAGTCACCAGCAGGGGAAAGAGGTTCAGGTAGGAAAAGAGCGGTTTTTCGGAGCGCAGCAGGGTCATGGCGATCAGCGGCAGGGGCACGAGGGCGTACCAGATCGCGGTGCCGTGCGCAATCAGGCCGAAGGCCGGCAGCAGCATGGTTGCGCTTACCAGGGCTGCGATCCAGAGCCCGAAGAGGCCGGGCAGCGCACCCTCCCTGGTCGCTGCCGCCAGCAGCGGAAAACCGGCTGCCCGGTAATCGGCGGCGTAGCGCCGCTGGAACAGCCAGAAATGCGGGATCTGCCACAGGTAGAGCAGGCCGGCCAGCAACATGATGCGATAGTCCGGAAGGCTGCCACCGGCACAGCCCCAGCCGATAACCGGCGGCAGCGCCCCGCAGACGGCACCGGCGGCCAGGGCATAGGGGGTCCGGCGCTTGAGCGGCGTGTAGACCGCCAGATACCAGAAAATTCCGAGCGCCCCTGCCAGAGCCGGTCGGCTGCCACCGGCCACCCCCAGGAGGGCTACACCGGCCAGCACGATCGCCAGGCCGAGCAGCGCCGCCTGTACCGGCTTCATTCGGCCCTGTGCCACCGGCCGCAGCCGGGTGCGGATCATCACGCGATCCAGTTCATGCTCCAGGGCCTGATTGATGGCCGATCCGCCGGCCGCCAGCAACGTGACCCCGATAAAAACCATCCAGAGCAGCCGTGAATCGACCGGCAACGGGAACAGCATGGCGCCGCCCAGTGCCGCAACGCCGTTCAGGAGCGCCAGGCGCAGGCGGAACAGTCTGGCCAGGGCGGTGATCATTTCAGCCCTTTCAGGTAGGCCAGGACGGAGCCAAGTTCCTCCGCCTTGAGCGCAAAGGGCGGCATGATGGCCGGGAAGCCCTTGACCACATCGGCGCCCGGCTCCAGGATGGATCTGCGCAGATAGGCCTCATCCACGGTGATGGTCCGTTCCATCCCCTTGGTGACGACCGTAACGCTCTTGCCCCAGAGCCCCTTGAAGCTCGGTCCGACCTTGACCGTGCCATCCTCGGAGTGACATCCCAGGCAGCCGTATTTTTCCAGGATGTCATGGCCGTGGTGTTCTGCGCCTTCCGGTACCTTTTCCAGCCACTCTTCAAACGCTGCCGCGGGTAGCGCCTCGACAGTGGTGATCATGGCCGAATGGCCGGTGCCGCAGTACTGGGAACAGAACAGGTCATAGCTGCCGGCTTTGTTGGCCACGAACCAGGCGTAGTTCTTCATGCCCGGCACGATGTCCCGCTTGACCCGGAAGGCGGGCAGGAAGAAGCCGTGGATGACATCTAGTGATACCAGGTTGACCTTGACCGCTTTGCCGACCGGCACATACAGTTTGGGACTGGTCCGGCCGTTGGCATAGCTGAAGCTCCATGACCATTGGCGGGCCGTGGCAGTCACCTCCAGGGCCCCGGCCGGGACATTGCGCAGAGACAGGTAGCCGGCCCAGCCGTAGTAGAACATGGCCAGCACCAGCAGGGTGGGCAGTACGATCCAGACCGCCTCCAGCCAGGCATTGCCATCGTTTTGCGAGGTTGCCACGGGGGCCCGTGAGCGGTGGTAGCGCACGACAAAATACAGCATGACGACGGTGATGCCGATCAGCAGCACCAGGCAGGCCCCGAAGATAAACATGAAGACCGGGTCGATGGCATCGGTTGTAGACATTAAACGCGCAGGGTTCACAGTCGTTCCTCAGCCCTGTCAGGCAGGTTGGTGTTAACGGTAGAGTACATCGAAAAAGGTAAGGCCGATATAAATGGCCAGGGTCGTCAGGGTCAGGAACAGCAGCCAGCGCAGCAGCCGCCCTTCGTACCGCATGTGCATGAAGAAGGCGATCACCAGCCCCGACTTGAGGCAGGCGATGGCCAGCGAGCCCCAGACATGGCCGATAGCCAGGTTGAGATGGGCTACCCATACGGTCAGGGCGGTCAGCAACAGCAGGGCCAGCCAGACCTTGATCAATGTATTGTAACCTAGAATGTGATGGGGTGTGCCGTCGGACATGGCATGCGCTCCTTCAACGTAATAGTATCTGCCGGGTGAACGTCAGTCACAGGATCAGGTAGTAGAGCGGGAAGATGAAGATCCAGATCAGGTCGACCAGATGCCAGTACAGGGCGCCGTTTTCCAGCAGCACAAAATCGCCGCCATGAACGCTGCCCCGCTTCACCTTGACGGCCACCCAGGTCAGCAGGGAGGCGCCGATCAGCACGTGCAGGCCGTGCAGTCCCACGGTCAGGTAGTACAGGCTGAAAAAGGTCGACTCCCCCGGGGGGGCCGTGGCCAGCCGGGGCGAATTGGGATAAAAGCCATGGCCGATTTCTGCGCTCCACTCGAAGAACTTGTTGGTGAGGAAGATAATGGCACACAGGACCGTTCCTCCCAGGAACCACAAGGTCTGGCGCCGCTGGTCGCGCTGGATGGCGGTAACCGCCATGGCAGCCAGCAGGCTGCTGGTAATCAGGATCGCCGTATTGGCCGTGCCGAAGACAACGTGCATCTCCCGCCCGGCCGCTGTGAACTCCTGCGGGTAGCGTTTGAGATAGACCGCGTAGAGCAGGAACAGGCCGCCGAACAGCAACAGTTCGGTGAACAGGAACAACCACATGCCCAGTTTGGCCCCTGCATAGTCTTTATGTGTGTGGTGGGTCATCGAATAGTTCCTGTTAACGTCAAATGCGGCTGCCGCGGCGGCGCGGAACAGCCGGAAAAAGTTTGCTGATGGATCAATCCACGAAACCGGATTCGCTGTCGATCTGTTTGTCATGGAACACACAGGCCTCCTCGACGTGTGCCAGCAGCAGCTGGTCGTCCCAGGGTTTGATCAGGAACTTGAAGATGGTGCCGCGGTTGATGGCGCTTGTGGCAGCATGCAGATCCGGATCGCCGGTCAGGATAATGCGGACAACATCCGGGTAGATTGATTTTACCCGTTCCAGAAAGTCGTTGCCATCCATGACCGGCATCCGCAGATCGGAGATGACCAGATCGATGTGCCCGCTTGCCAACAGTTCAAAGCCTTCCGCAGCGCTCGAAGCGGTCAGCACCCGGTATCCTTCCAGGGTGAGCATTCTCTGCAGCGATTTTTGCACCTGTTCTTCGTCATCGACGACCAGGATACTATGCCGCGCGTTTTCAGTCGCCTGGTCGCCAAAAGACAGCATGCGGTTCTCGCGCAGCAGGTCGCCGAACGCGTCGGCTACTATCGGCTTGCTGAAGAGGAAGCCCTGGATCTCGTCACAATGATGCCTGCGCAGAAAGTTCAACTGTCCGGGCGTCTCGACACCTTCGGCGATCACCTTCAGGCGCAGGTTGTGGGCCATGGCGATGATTGTCTTTGCAATCGCCGCGCTGTCCGGCGCGCTGGTGATGTCCCGCACAAAGGATTGGTCGATCTTCAAGGTATTGAAGGGAAAACGCTTCAGGTAGCTGAGACTGGAGTAGCCGGTGCCGAAGTCGTCCATGGAAAGGGTGGTCCCCAAGACCTGCAACTCATTCAGGATGGTGGTTACCCGGTCCAGATTCTGCATGACCAGGCTCTCGGTGATCTCCAGTTCCAGATAGCGGGGCGCCAGGCCGCTCTCCCGCAAGACCCGCTCGACAACACCGGCCAGATTCTTCTGACGGAACTGGCAGGCCGAGAGATTGACCGCAACCGCTATCGCCGGCAGGCCGGCCTCCTGCCAGGCCCGGTTCTGCTTGCAGGCGGTTTCCAGCACCCACGCGCTGATCGGCTCGATCAGTCCGGTCTCCTCGGCCAGCGGAATGAAACTGGCGGGCGAAATCAGTCCCAGCTCCGGACTCTGCCAGCGCACCAGCGCCTCCATGCCGGCGATTTTTCCGCTGCGCAGGCTTACCTTGGGCTGATAGCAGACAAACAGCTCGTTTCGTTCCAGGGCCCGCCGCAGGTGTTTTTCCATGGTCATGCGTGCCAGCGAGCGGGCATTCATCTCGTTGGTATAAAATCGGGCGCGGTTGCGGCCCTGCTCCTTGGCCTGGTACATGGCCAGATCGGCGTTCTTGATCAGCAGGCGCGCTTCGTCGCCGTCTCTGGGCGAGATGCTGATGCCGATGCTGCAGGTGATGACGAGTTCGTGTTCATTGATGCGGAACGGCTGGGACATGGCTTCCAGAATGTTTCCGGCTACGCGGCCGGCCACATCGGCTACGTCGGGTTCGGAAACCATGATGACAAACTCGTCTCCCCCCTGGCGCGCAACGGTATCACCTGCCCTGACACAGGCATCGATGCGCTCCGAGGCACTTTTGAGCAGTTCATCGCCAATTTCGTGGCCCAGGCTGTCATTGATGATCTTGAAATTGTCCAGATCGATGAAAAATACCGCTACCTGATGGCCGTTGCGCTGTGACATGAGCAGCGCCTGGTGGATACGATCGACCAGCAGGTTGCGATTGGGGAGCCGGGTCAGGCTGTCGTGGTTGGCCTGGTATTCCAGCTGCTCCTCATATTTTTTCCGTTCGGTAACATCCTCAAAGCTTTCGATGATGGCCAGCAGTTCCCCCCGGCTGTTACGCACCGGCGCGGCGTTAAAGACCAGGTAGCGATCCATGCCGTTCAGGTTGTCGTACCACCCCTCGGCCTGCAACCCTTCCGGGATAAAACTGGACGTGCTGATCTCCCGATAGGCATCGGGCATCTGATCCGGCGGGCCGTCGAGGATGATTTCGGCCAGAACCGGGTTCTTTGTCCGGTAGAATGCCGTCCAGGCCCGGTCGCTGCCCAGCATCTCTGCGGCCCTGATACCGGTGAGTTCCTCGCAGGCCCGATTCCAGATCAACACCCTGCGATCGGTGCCGATGACAAAGGACGGGGCCGCGCTGTTGCGCACCAGGCTTTCGGCGAACTCTTTCTGGTCAGCCAGGGCGGCGGCGGCCTGCTTTTGTTCGGAAATATCCTGGATGATAGCCACGTGGGACGATCGCCCGTCCAGCTGTAAGTTGCTGATGGATACCTGTACCGGAAAACAGACACCGTCCTTGCGGCAGGCGTTTGTCTCCAGACTGGTTTTAAAGGCGTGCATGGCGGTGAGACCGGAAGAGAAGCCGGGGAGGATCACGGCAATGTCCTGTCCAACTATCTCCTGGGGGGGGTAACCGAAGGCGCTGAGCGCAGCGGGATTGAGCGACTCGATAGCGCCATGTTCGTCGAAATGGATGACTGCATCGACGAGATAGCGCAAGATTTGTTCGCTACGGTTCCTTTCCACCTCGGCAAGCCTGTGAAACGGCCTGACGATCAGCCACCATATGAAAGGGCCGCTCATAATCGATAGACTCAGGGAATCAATCAGGTTCTGGATATGTGACGAGACGCTCGGCAGATAAGCTTCCAGCAGGTACATCACCAGGGTTTCAATCGTAAAAACGATCAGCAGCAGGCGCAGGAAGAGGGTTACCGGTTTCAGAAAACGCGGGGCTTTCATGCCGTTTCCTCGCCTGTTTTGATGACCTCGCGCTCCAGCGCGCTGAAATCATAGGGTCCGTGGGTAACGGTTGGCTCCTCAAGAAAATTTTCCGTGGGGGGCGGGGTGGGGGTGCTCCACTCCAGAGTGGCCCCGCCCCAGGGATTGCCGCTGAAGGGCGGCCCCCACCACAAGCCGCGGAACAGATTGACCACCATGATGATCAGTCCGGTTGCCAGGATCCAGCTGCCGATCGTGGCCACCAGGTTGAGCCTGGCGAACTCGGGCAGATAGTCATAATAGCGGCGCGGCATACCCCGCATGCCCAGCACCTGCATGGTGAAGTACATGACGTTGAACCCGATGAACATCAGCGTCCAGGCCATGACCGCCGGCTTTTCGGCATAGCGGCGGCCGTAGAACTTGGGCAGCCAGTAGTGCATGGCGGCGAAGAAGGCGAAACCGGCCCCGCCGAAGATCACGTAATGGAAGTGGCCAACCACGAATTGGGTATCGTGCACGTGGATGTCGGTGGCGGCCGCCCCCAGGATCAGGCCGCTCAGACCGCCGATGGAGAAGAGGATGATGAAGGAGAGGGCGAACAGCATGGGCGCTTCCAGCGAGATCGAACCCTTGTAGAGGGTCGAGACCCAGTTGAAGACCTTGATGGCCGAGGGGATGGCTACGATGAAGGTCAGGAACGAAAAGACCATTACGGCCCTGTCGCTCATGCCGCTGGTAAACATGTGGTGGCCCCAGACCAGCGAGCCGAAGGCGGCGATGGCCAGGCTGGAGAAGGCGATGAATTTGTAGCCGAAGATCGGTTTGCGCGAAAAAACCGGGATGATGTCGGAAACCACCCCCATGGCCGGCAGGATCATGATGTAGACCGCCGGGTGGGAATAGATCCAGAACAGGTGCTGGTACATGAGCGGGTCGCCACCCTTGGCCGGGTCGAACAGGCCGGTACCCAGCATCCGTTCGGCCATGACCAGTACCAGGGTGATGGCCAGGATCGGCGTGGCCAGGATCTGCACCCAGGCCGTGGCGTACAGCGACCAGACGTACAGCGACAGGCGGTCCCAGGACATGCCCGGAGCCCTGAGGCGGTGGATGGTGGTGACGAAATTGAGGCCGGTCAGGATCGACGAGAAGCCGATGATGAAGACCCCGAACACCGCCAGGGAGACATTGGTGCCGGTGCGGGCGCTGAAGGGCACGTAAAAGGTCCAGCCGGTGTCGGGCGGGCCGCCGCCGGTGACCAGCGAGGTCAGGATGATCACGGCCCCGGCCATGTACAGCCACCAGGAGAACAGGTTCAGGCGGGGAAAGGCCACGTCGCGGGCGCCGATCTGGATCGGCATGACCAGGTTGCCGAAGGAACCCTGAAAGCCGGGGATGATGAAGAGGAAGATCATCACCACCCCATGTACGGTGAAGAGGGCGTTATAGGTCTGGGGACCCATGATCGTGCGCCCCGGCGCCATCAGTTCGATGCGCAGCAGCAGCCCCAGCACGACACCCACCAGGAAGAAGCCGAAGGTGGAATAGAAATAGAGCAGCCCGATCCGTTTGTGATCGCTGGAAAAGATCCAGGAGCTGATGCCGGTTGTGCCGGTATCGTTCCAGAATCCCCTCTCCACAGGTTCAGCCGAATTCATGAATCCTCCGATTGAGGTGGTGTGCGTTTTTTACCCGTCAGCAGCAGGAACAGCAGGAAGCTCCCCGCGCATAGGATGACGGCCGTGGCGCTGACCCGCAGCAGGTTGAAGATGTAGGTCTTGCCGACCGGGTCATAGGTGAAACAGTATTGCATCATCTTGCGGACCGATGCCCCGGCCACACCGCTTTTGGCCTCGACAATCGCCAGGGCCAGATCCTTGGGCAGGATCGCGATGCCGTACAGATAGCGGATGATCGTGCCGTCTGCGGAGATCACAACCGTGGCCACCGGATGGATGAACTCGCTGCCCTGGCGCTGAAAATGAAAGCCGATGGCATCCGTCAGCCGATGGATGCTGGCCGCGTCCCCGGTCAGGAAGCGCCAGCCATCGGCAGGAAAGGGCTTTCTGATGGCGGCCAGATAGGTGTGTTTGCTCCGGGCGGCCATCTCCGGTGTTTCGGTCTCGTCGAAACTGATCGAGATGACCTTGTAGTCGTCGATGGGGCGGCGTTCCAGCTCCTGCAGGGTGCCGGCCATTCTGCCCTGCTGATAGGCGCAGACGTTTCTGCAGTTGTAGTAGACCGGCAGGATAATGGTCGGCCCGGTCACCAGATCGGCCAGTCGCACCAGGCGGCCGGTCTCGTCACGAAAACGGATGTCGAGCGGGATTCGGGATCCCAGCCGCTCATCGACACCGGTTGCGCTGACTTGCCCTGCCCTGGCTGGTTCAGCGCAGGTCGCTGTCCCGGAAGCGCTGAACAGCACTAACAAAGAAGTGAACAACAGGAGCTGGCGACCTGATCGCAGCAGTTTTTGTCTCAAACAGATCATAACAGGTACGTCCTTGTTTGTGTTGAGGAACACTATACTATACCTCACCGTACTGAGTAGGGACATTTTACACAGGTATGACGATTTCTCTGCCGGTGGTCCGTAGCTGACAAATTCCTGTTTGCAAATTCATGGAAACCTGATATCAAAAAAACATGAACACTACCATCGAAATCATTCAGACTGACATCACTACCCTGGCGGTGGATGCCATCGTTAATGCCGCCAACAATACACTGATGGGCGGCGGTGGGGTGGATGGCGCCATCCACCGGGCGGCCGGACCGCGCTTGCTGCAGGAATGCGCCGGACTGGGGGGCTGCGAAACCGGCGATGCCAAGCTTACCAAGGGCTACAACCTGCCGGCCAGGTATGTCATCCATACGGTCGGACCGGTCTGGCAAGACGGCGCCCAGGGCGAGCCCGAGTTGTTGCAGCGGGCCTATCGCCGTTGTTTTCAGCTGGCGCGGGAACAGGGCCTCCGGAGCATCGCCTTCCCGGCCATCAGCTGCGGCGTGTATGGCTATCCCATGCGCGCAGGGGCCGTCGTTGCTCTCACGGCGGCCACAGAGGCGGTTGCCGCGGGCGGTTTTGAGCGCATCGTTTTCGTACAGTACAACGCACAAACGCAGCAGGTCTATCTGGAAGCGGCACACAAGCTGGGCATCTAATTCCAGGTTGATATTACAACAGACCTGCGAGGTTTTAGAAACCTCGCAGGTCTTGCCAACTCGGGTTGTTCAATGCTACAACACTTCGTATGCTCCATCTCAAACAACTCTCCAAAGATTTTGCCGGAAAACCGCTCTTCACGAACATCTCCTGGCACCTGAAAAAACGCGAGCGCGTGGCCCTGGTCGGCGAGAACGGCGCCGGCAAATCCACCCTGATGAAGATCATCGCCGGGCTGAACGAACCGACCGCGGGCGAGATCCAGTTCGCCCGTGGCGCCCGGGCCTCCTATCTACCCCAGGATGGTATCGTCACCACAGGCACCCTGCTGTTCCACGAGGCGCGCTCCGCCTTCGGCGAGCTGCTGGCCATGGAGGAGGAGCTGCACGCCCTGGGACAGCAGCTGGAACAACTGCCCCACGACGCCCCCGGCCACGAGCAGTTGCTGGAGCGCTACGGCGAATTGCAGGAACAGTTCCGCCATGGGGGCGGCTACACCATGGAGGCCGAGATCGGCACCGTGCTCAAGGGGCTGGGGTTCCAGCAGTCAGACTGGTACCGGGACTGCGGCGAGTTTTCCGGCGGCTGGCAGATGCGCATCGCCCTGGCGCGGCTGCTGCTGCAGCGGCCGGATGTGCTGCTCCTGGATGAGCCGACCAACCACCTGGATATCGAGGCGCGCAACTGGCTGGAGGAGTACCTCTGCTCCTACCCCGGCTCGGTGATCCTGGTCTCCCACGACCGCTTCTTCATGGACCAGGTCTGCAGCCGCATCGCCGAGGTCTGGAACCACACCATTGCCGATTATCACTGCAGCTATTCACGTTATCTGGTCCAGCGCGAGGAGCGGGTCTCGGCCATGCGCGAGGCCAAGCGCCTGCAGGACGAGGAGGTGGAGCGGACCGAGGATTTCATCCGCCGCTTCCGCTATCAGGCCAATAAGGCCTCGCTGGTCCAGTCGCGCATCAAGCAGCTGGAGAAGGTGGAGCGCATCGTCATACCACCCGAGCGCAAGCGCATCCGCTTCCAGTTCCCCGACGCCCCCAAGAGCGGCAAGATCGTCATGGAGCTGAAGGGGTTGACCAAATCATACGACAACCATGTTGTGCTGAACAGCATCGACCTGACGATCGAAAAGGGGGAGCGGGTGGCCCTGGTCGGACACAACGGGGCCGGTAAATCCACGCTGATGTCGGTACTGGCCGGGGCCGAGTTCCAGGGGGGCGAGCGGATCATCGGCCACAACGTGACCATGGACTATTTCGCCCAGGACCAGGCCAATGTGCTCGATTTCAGCCGCAGCGCCTGGGATGAACTCTACGCCGACGCACCCTACGAGATGGTGCCCAAGCTGCGCGATATCCTGGGGGCCTTCCTGTTTGCCGGTGACGATATCCGCAAAAAGGTCGGGGTGCTCTCGGGCGGCGAACGCAACCGTCTGGCCCTGGCCAAGATGCTGCTGCGTCCCTCCAACCTGCTCTTGATGGATGAACCGACCAACCACCTGGACCTGTTCAGCAAGGAGGTGCTGCTGGACGCCCTGAAGAGCTTCGACGGCACAGTGGTGTTCGTCTCCCATGACCGTTATTTTGTCAACGGCCTGGCCACCCGGGTCATCGAGGTGGAGGGGGGCGGCCTGGAGAACTATTACGGCGATTACGAGTACTACCTGGCCAAGAAAGAGGGGGCAGTTGTAGGGGCGCCCCTTGTGGCTGCCCAACATGCGCAACCGCAGGGGACGGCTGGGCGGGCACAAGACCCGCCCCTGTGTGAGGATTCCGAATCCCGAAACCCGGCGGCACCGCCCGAACAGCCCAAGGAGGATCGCAAGCGTGGCCGTGAGGAAGAAAAACAGCGCAAGCGAGAGGACGACAGGCTAAAAAAACGGCTGGTCGAGATCGAGCGGGAGATCGCCGCTACCGAGTCCGAGCTGGCGCGGCTGGAAGCGGAGATGGGGCAGCCCGGTTTCTTTGACGACCCGGAGCGGGGCAAGGCCGGCGGCGAGCGTCATGCCGCCCTGAATGCCCGCCTGGAGGAGCTGTATGCTGAGTGGGAAGGTCTGTCGGGGTAAAGCGTAACCCCACCTGTCCTCCCTTATGTAAGGGGAGGGACGCGAAGGGTTGCAGTGCTGGTTTTAGCCCCCCTCTTAAGCTAAGGGGGGCTGGGGGAGTTAGGCACTACACATAATCATGCTCCATGGCGAACAGCCAGACCATGATCTCAGCCACCGCCCGGTACAGCTCGGGCGGGATATACTGATCCGTATCCACCTGCATCAGCAGTTGGACCAGTTCGGGTGATTCGTGCACGTAGACCCCGGCCTCCCGGGCACAGGCGATGATCGCCTCGGCCATGACACCCTTGCCGCGGGCCACCACCACCGGGGCATAGTAGCCCTGTTTGTAGGAAAGCGCCGCTGCCCGGCGCTCGTCGTCCTTATGGCGCGTCATGGTGTATGCCGATCCCGGACGGAACCAGTCCGGCTGCTTCCAATTGCTCCACCAGCCGTGATTTTCCGGCAGCCAGCACTCCGGCCGAGGCGCTTTCACCGACGCGGATATCGACGCTGACCCGCTTTCCGTCCAGCTTCAGCCGGGCGCTGACCGCTCCCAACCTGGGCAGGTTAAGCTGTAGTGCTGTGTCCCAGCTGCGCTCCTGACCACCTTCCT
The DNA here is from genome assembly GCA_021780495.1 of Deltaproteobacteria bacterium. Taxonomy (GTDB): domain Bacteria; phylum Desulfobacterota; class Desulfuromonadia; order Geobacterales; family Pseudopelobacteraceae; genus CAIPTY01. The sequence goes on along the minus strand of JAJXYO010000037.1, from coordinate 9,430 downwards.
GATTGCGATGAGCCTCCCGCTCTCGTACCGACCACTCCATTGCCTGGCCCGGAAAAAGATCGCCACGATACAGTACTTGACCGTTCTGCAGAGCGTTCAGCTGCTCATGGACCACTGCCAGGGTACGCTGGTCGGCAACACTTTCCTGGGAGTGGCTGGTGCCGGCACCTTTAAGCATCGCCTCCATCACCTCCAGTGAGCCCTGTTTCAACATGGCCCGGGCCAGATCTCCTGTCTGCGGGACAGGTGCTTGCGGCACGAGCGCCGGTTGTTTGAGATGGGAGAGCTGTCCCTGCGGTTCCTTGAGCAGATCCGCCAGCGGAAAATCTCCACCGAACCAGCGTGCCAGATGGGATTCGTAGAACAGCCCGCTTTGCCGCAGCCCCTGCTGCAGCATTTTGCCCACCTGGGTCGCGTCGAGCGGCGGTTCACCCAGGAGCGTTCGCAGGATGCCCAAGGTCGCCTGGGCCGGCATTTGTTCGGCAGTGGCCCCCAGAAAGCCGCTCAGCCAGCGGCCGGTATCGCTGACGCGGGCGTCTCCCGCCCGGCCGAAACGGGCCAGCAGGAAGGTCGGCTGGGGATCGTTTGCAATGAAAAACAGATTGACCCGATCACCCCGCGCCATGCCTTTCGGCAGGTTGAATTCCATGGCCTGACCGGCCACCTGCAGCATGAAACGCCCGCCGCCCAGCGCCGCCATGACCTCGCCCTTGAGCTGTTGACCGGGTGAAAAAGCGGCCGGCATGGCCTGCTGATTGATCGCTTCCAGCAGGGCCAGCCGATTGCCCTTGATCAGCGCCTGGAGCAGTTTGGCCATATCGTCGTTGAGGATGATGCCGTTACCCTGCTGCAACACGTTCTGCTGGACCGAAATCGTGGCGGCGCCGGCCGGGATGGACTGCTCGTCGGGCTGGCGGTTCAGCAGGATATTCTGATAGGTGACGGCCTCATCCTTGATGGCTGCAAAGGCGGGTGAATCAGGGGGCAGGCTCTTCAGTACCGTATTGAGGCGCTCCAGCACAAACATCTGCTGACTGGACACACCACCCTGATTGTGTTCCAGCACGCTCAACCAGCGACCGGCTTCGCTCAGTGTGCCGGGTCCGGCATCCGGCGTGCCGCGGGCGATGGCGAACAGCGGCTTTGGTTGCGAAGATATGAAGGTCAGCCGCAGGATCTCGCCGGCCTGGACATTACGGGGGATGATCAGCTCCAGCGTGGTCCCGGCTATTGAAACGAAGGCCCGGTTGCCGGGCAAGATGCCGGTAATCGCCGCATCCACCTCCTGACCGGGCATGAGCGGCAGGGGGCTTACCGGCTGATTGACCGCCTCAGCCAGGATAAATCGGGAGGAGCGGGCGATGTGCTGGAGGATTTGGGCGGCATTGGATTCGAAGGCCGCCACCCGGGCCTGATCCGGTGTGAGTGCCCGGGCAAGCTGCTGCTGTGTACCCGACACCGTCTGGCCGGTGCCTTTGGGCATTTGCTGCAAGGGGCTATAGATCAGCGCCTCGTCCAACAGGTTGGCCAGTACACCGGCTTCACCCGCTGAGCGCCGCAGTATGTCGCTGATACTCTGCAGCGATACCCGCAGGTTGGGATCGACGCTGCGTTCGTCCCCCACCATCAATCCCAGCAGCCGCGACGCGTCGGACAGGCTTACCGGCGGGGCAGGCACCCCCTGACGGGCAATGGCGAAGGTCGAACGGGGATCGGCCGAGACAAAGGTCATCTCCAGGTTCTGTCCCGGCCGGACCGCCATGGGCAGAGTCATATTGAAGCGTTCCGTGCCGATCTGGACCTGGGCGCGGTTGTTGGCAAGTGTTGTCAGCACTTCGGCCGTTACCCGCTGTCCCGGCGAAAGGGCGAGGCCGATGTGTGCCCCGGCCTCCTGATCAACGCTGACAAAGGAGAGGTTGGATGCTTTGGAGAGCAGGTCGAAGACCTGCTGCTGGATGTTGGTGTTTATGGCCATGGAGAATCCTCGCCCACCCCGAACCCTTACCCTTCCGCTAACCGGGAAGGGCATTTAAGAGGTAGCTCCCCTTACAGGGCATAAAGGGAAGCCTAGGAAACGGATGGGTTGTGTTCCGGAGTCATGTTACCCCCAGATGAGATACCCCGATTCATAGATATTCCCGAGCACCTTGTGGCGCGGCATGACCCGCAGCATGAAACCGTGCCGGCCGCAGAAACGGCATTCCATCTGTCCGCCGAACTGGTGGATCCCGCCGCCCAGATCAGCGCTGTGGCCGAGCGGCACCACCTCGCCGCCCTGAATATTGCCCTTGGAGTCGAGTACGCCGAAATAGCCCTCCACCGCGACCTCGTCGGCCGGGATCTCACCCAGGGCAATTCGCGCCGAAACCGGGACGCTGCTCCCGACGGCCACGGCGTCGGAGACCTGTGCCCCGGCCTGCTCGATCCTGACCTGGGGCCAGGCCTTGAAGACCCGCGCCTTCCAGCGTGCCAGATCCAGCGCCAGCCCGAGGTCATCGGCCACAAAGCGGCTCCACAGGTGATAGGAGGGCAGATAGGACAGCTCGGCATACTCCTGCACCATGCGGTCGGTGGAGAACACCGGACAGAGGCTCTGCATGGAGGCCTTCATGGTGGCTACCCAGGCGCGGGGCACATTGTCGCCGCTGCGCTCGTAGAAGTGCGGTACGACCTCCTTTTCCAGCAGATCGTAGGTGGCCCGGCTCTCGACCTGGTTCTGGTACTCCACATCCTCGTAGACCTCGCCCTTGCCGATGGCCCAGCCGTTGTTGCCCTGGTAGCCCTCGCACCACCAGCCGTCCAGCACACTCATGTTGAGGCCGCCGTTGAAGGCCACTTTCATGCCGCTGGTGCCGCTGGCCTCCATCGGTCTGAGCGGTGTGTTGAGCCAGATGTCCACGCCCTGCACCAGATGACGGGCCACCTCCATGTCATAGTCCTCGATGAAGACGATGCGGTGGCGGAAACGTTCCTGGTGGGAGGCCTGCACCAGCTGGCGGATCAGCTCCTTGCCTTCCTGGTCCTGGGGATGGGCCTTGCCGGCAAAGATGATCTGCACCGGCATCTCGGGGTTGTTGAGGATGCGCGATAGCCGATCCAGATCGCGCAGCAGCAGGGTCCCGCGTTTGTAGGTGGCGAAGCGCCGGGCAAAGCCGATGGTCAGGACCTCGGGGTCGAGCACCTCTTCGGCTGTTGCGATTTCCTTGGTAGTGGCGCCAACCTTGACCAGCTGGGCTTTCAGACGCTTGCGGGCAAAATCGACCAGTTTTTCACGGCAGCTGAGCTGGGTGCGCCACAGCTCGGCATCGGGGATTTTGGCGATGCGCCGCCAGACGCTGTGATCGGTAGGATCCTCCATCCAGCGGGTCCCCAGGTAGCGCACCAGCAGGCTGGCCATGTGATTGGACATCCAGGTGCGGGTGTGAACGCCGTTGGTGATGGAGTTGAGCGGCAATTGCTCCACCGGCAGTTCCGGCCAGATGTTCTTCCACATGTTCCGGGAGACCTCGCCATGCAGCTGGCTGACACCATTGGCATGGCTGGCCAGTTTGATGGCCAGCACCGCCATGCAGAAGTTTTCCTGCTGGTTGCGGATATCCTGACGGCCCAGGCCGAGGAACTCGTCCCGGGAGAGGCCCAGCAATCTATAGTATCTGCTGAAGAATTTTTCCAGCAGATCGGGCGGGAAGTGGTCGATGCCGGCCTCCACCGGCGTGTGCGTGGTAAAGATGTTGCCGGCGCTGACGATCTCACGGGCCTCGGCGAAGGTGATGCCGCGCTTGTCCATCAGCAGGCGGCTGCGCTCCAGGGCCAGGAAGGCGGCGTGTCCCTCGTTCATGTGGCAGATGTTGGGGATGATGCCCAGGGCCCGCAGGGCGCGGATGCCGCCGATACCCAGCAGGATCTCCTGGATCATGCGCATTTCCTTGTCGCCGAAGTAGAGCTGGGCCGTGATCAGGCGATCCTCGGGCGAATTGGACTCCAGGTTGGTGTCCAGCAGGTAGAGCGGTACCCGCCCAACCTGGACGCGCCAGATATGCACCCGGAATCTCCGGGGGCCGAATTCCAGCTCGATCTCCAGCGGTTTGCCGGCCTGATCCCGCTCCAGGGTCAACGGCAGGTTGTAGAAGTCGTTCTCGGGGTAATACTCCTGCTGCCACCCCTCGTTGTTGAGGTACTGGCGGAAATAGCCCTGGCGATAGAGCAGGCCCACACCCACCAGCGGCAAGCCCAGATCGCTGGCCGATTTGAGGTGGTCGCCGGCCAGGATCCCCAGACCGCCGGAGTAGATCGGCAGTGATTCGTGCAGGCCGAACTCCATCGAGAAGTAGGCTACCCGCATCCTGGAATCGCCGTTGGCGTTTTTTTGAAACCAGGTCTTCTCCGCCAGGTATTCGGAGAGCTTTTCATCGACCATCTTGAGGTGAGCCATGAAGCCTTCATCGGCTTTGAAGGATTCCAGGGTGGTCTGTTGCAGGATGCCCAGCATCTCCACCGGGTTGTGACGGGTCGCTTGCCACAGGTCGGCGTCCAGGCGGCGGAAGAGGTTGATGGCGTCCGGTTCCCAACACCACCACAGGTTGTAGGCGATGCGCTCAAGCGCTGCCAGTTCCCCGGTTAAAGACGGTACCACGGTAAATTTATGCAGCATCTTTGTGAAGTCCATGAAAGATCCTTTCTACATGCGTCTGTTAACAGCATCTCTCCGCTTATTGGCGCACGAATATAATCGCGCTAATCTAATTTATATCCACTTTATCAGGATATGCGAGCGGTAAAAAAGGGTCCTGGGTTGAAATAGTTCTGCTGCCACGTCACTGCGATCTGCCCGTCCCGTATTTCAGCGCTGGTGGCAGGATTGTCAAAAACGTCACGGATGATAATTTTCTTCACCACGGCAACGAAGCTTTATCAGATATTGTCTATTAATCAAAGAGGATCATGATTTTGCAGACGGTAGGAAGTCTTGATTATAAAGGTTTGGCAGAGGTTGCGCAAAACAAAAAAGGGTTCCGGCCTCAGCCATGAACCCTTTGAATTGTCTGGTCGGGATGACTAGATTCGAACTAGCGACCCCCTGCTCCCGAAGCAGGTGCGCTACCAGGCTGCGCTACATCCCGAAGAGTGTTTTTTCTAGCGCTTCCGAGCCGTTTTGTCAAGGGGAAAGCTCAATAGGCAGACCCTGACCGGTTCTGGCAGAATCCGGTGCTGACCCGTTCATGCCCGGCTGCCGCATGGCAGCTTGTGTGTTTTTGCCGTCAGCACAATTTGAAAAAGCCGGTTGATAAAACTGGTGCACTTTTTTATTATTTGGTATTATTTAAAGATATTTTACGAATTCATTGATTTGCGAGTTCAATTATGCCCGAGATTACTGAGGAACTGGCCGGTAAATTCGAAATACTGGCAAAAGCATCCATGGACGGTTACTGGTGTCTGGACGCCAGCGGGCGCATCATCTTTGCCAGCCAGCTCACGAGCGTTATGTATGGCTACAGCACGGCAGAGTTGATCGGAATGAACCTGCGGGATTTTGAAGCCGCCGAAAATGAGGAGGCCTTGAAGGCGCACATGGCCAACATCATGGCTAGTGGTTATGACCGCTTTGAGACCCGGCACTATCGTAAGGACGGGAGTAGCGTCGAGGTGGAGGTCAGTACGACCTTTCTGCCTGAGGAAGGTATTTTCCTCGCGTTCACCAGGGATATAACCGAGCGCAAGCGTGCTGATAATGCGCTCATCAGTGAAAAATCCTTTCTGCGCAGCCTGATCGATTCAGCCAGTGATGCAATCTACTTTAAGGACCCCAGGGGCGTTTATATCGGCTGCAACAAAGCGTCAGAGAGACTGATCGGGCTGCCGGAAAAGGAACAGATCGGTAAATCGGACGTTGATTTTTTTGATCGTGACTTTGCCGAAGCGATTCGGATCAATGACAACATGATTTTGGGGGGGGGCGTTGTTGTTCGTGCCGAGGAGTGGCTGACATCGGCTGAAGGCAAGCGGGTGTGCCTGGATTCCGTCAAAGCGCCTATTTTTACCCCGGATGGCCGGCTCCTGGGTCTGGTAGGTATTTCCCGTGACATTACCGAGCAGAAGCGCATCGAAGAGCAACTCGACCATTCGCAGAAACTGCTCTCCGGGATCCTTGAAAATGCTCCATTTGCCTGTTGTGTCAAAGATGTCAACAATGGCTTTCGAACGGTGCTCTGGAACAAAGTTGCCGAGCAGATTTTTGGCATTTCGGCTAAGGATGTGCTGGGCAAGAATGCCGCAGACTTCTTGCACGTATTACCTGAAGGCCAGACGGAAGCGGCTCTTTCAGAAGACCTGGCCGTCGTTGCCTCAAAGACCATGATAGATATTCCCGAAGAAATGGCAGCCCATCCCGACAAGGGATCTATTTATGTGCATACCCGCAAGATTCCCTTGATCGACAGTAACGGCAATGTCAGCCATATCGTCGTCGTCTGTGACGACATCACCGAGCAACGCTATCTACTCACCGAACTCGTCAAAAAGCAAAAAATGGAATCCCTGGGGGTTCTGGCCGGTGGTATCGCCCACGATTTTAACAATATCCTCACCGGCATCATTGGCAACATCTCGTTTGCCCGTAATTATATCGAAGATTCCCACAAGTCGGCAACAATGCTGCTGAAGGCCGAGAAGGCCGCCAACCGGGCCGCCGAGCTGGCAAACCAGCTGCTGACATTCGCCAAAGGTGGCGAGCCGATAAAAAAGGCCGTTGCGGTGAGACACGTCCTGGAGGAATCGGCTTCATTCGTGTTGCGCGGATCCAATGTTTCGTATGATATCAGGATACCCGAGGACCTTGCCGCCATTCATGCCGACGAGGGGCAAATCGGTCAGGTGATCAGCAACATCATTATAAACGCCGCGCAAGCCATGCCAGGGGGAGGCAGGATCACCATCAGCGGTGAGGAGGTCACGGTGGCCGGCGCCAACACATGGTTGGTGACACCCGGCAGCTATGTCAAACTTGCATTGACTGATTCCGGCTGCGGCATAACGGAGGAAGATCAGAAAAGGGTCTTTGATCCCTATTTCACCACCAAGTCCGGAGGCAGCGGCCTCGGGCTGGCTTTGTCCCAATCGATCGTCGCCCGGCATGGCGGTTACATCGGCCTTCAGTCGGTAGTCGCAAAAGGTACGACCTTCGAAGTACTGCTGCCGGTAAGTGACGACAAGGTTACCCTGCCAAAATCCGGCACGGCGCCGGTGGCAGCGTGTGGCACGAACCGGTTGTCGCTGTTGGTGATGGATGATGAGGAAGTCATCACGGATATAGCCTCGTGCGTGTTGGGCGATCTGGGATATACGGTGCAGACCTGCTCCAGCGGCGAAGAGGCGATCAGGCTTTACAAGACCGCCTGGGACACGGAGTCGTGCTACTCGGCCGTTGTCATGGACCTGACCGTTCCCGGGGGGATGGGGGGCAGTGAGGCAGCCCAGCATATCCTGGCAATTAATCCGCAGGCGCGCTTGATCGTATCGAGCGGCTATTCCAACGACCCCGTCATGGCTGAACATGCCAGGTTCGGCTTCTGTGCGGTACTCAAGAAGCCGTTCAACTCGGAAGAACTCTTGAGAGTTATCGAAACCGCTCTGTTATCGGAACAATAATTCTACCGAGGTCTGTTCCCGCCCGCCATCCCATCGCTGCAGCTAGTTTCCTGTTGCCTGCCGCAGCACCCCGCCGCAGTGCTGATGTTCCGGCCGCTGCCCAAACAAATTAAAGCCCTTTTCGAGCAGGCATGGCATAATTAACCGGATGGTGTGCGCCACTATACTTTATTACGGAGACATTCTGAATGCTGGAAGACAGACTTGCACGTTTGTTACGCCGTTTCTGCGCGGCCGCCACGGCACATCATGAGGCCTTGGAAGCCATGGACGAGGGGCGGGCCAATTCGCATGCCCGCGTGCTGGCCGGGTTATACGAGGCCGTGCTGCGAGAGGGAGCGGCCGGCCGGGCCGGCTTGCTGGCGTTGCTCGACCATGACTGCCCGGTGGTATCGGGTATGGCGGCGGTGTATGCGCTCAAATTTGAGGAGGAACTATGTCTGGCAGCTCTGCGCAGGGTAGCCGCAGAGCCGGGCTTGCTGGGCTTTCGGGCCAGCGTGGCCCTTGAGCGCTGGGAAGCGGGCACATGGGAACATCCGGGGGCATAGTCCGGGGTGGCCCTGTGGTGTACGTCGCCTGAAGCGGGAGTGGTGGCCGGTCTTGTCTTTTTCGGGGCTTTCGCGTATGCTGACCAGCGATCAAAACCGGAGGAAACCGCGGAGGAACAGCAGGTATGAGCGAAACTATCAAACATCAGATCAGGGGGCTTCTCAAACAGCACAATGCCGTGCTGCTGGCCCATAACTATATGCGTGACGAGGTGCAGGAGATCGCCGACATCACCGGTGATTCCCTGGGGCTCTCCATGGAGGCGGCCAAGACCGCTGCCGACGTGATCGTGTTCTGCGGCGTGCACTTCATGGCCGAGTCGGCCGCCATCCTGTCGCCGGGCAAGAAGGTCCTGCTGCCCCGCCCGGATGCCGGCTGCCCGATGGCCGACATGGTCACCGCGGCCGAGCTGGAGGCGTTGAAGGCCAGGCACCCCGGTGTGCCGGTCGTGACCTACGTCAACTCGTCGGCCGAGGTCAAGGCCTGCTCCGACATCTGCTGTACCTCGGCCAATGCCATCAAGGTCGTTCAATCGCTGAAAGAGGATCAACTGATTTTCGTCCCCGACCGCAACCTGGGGCGCTGGGTGGCTAAGTTTGTCCCGCAGAAGGAGTTCATCTTCTGGGAGGGGTTCTGCCCGACCCACGAGCGCATGACGGTAGAGGCCGTGTTGCAGAAAAAGGCCGAGCATCCCGATGCGCTCTTCATCTGCCATCCCGAGAGCGCGCCGGAGGTCACGGCCCTGGCCGACCACGCCTGCTCCACCAGCGGCATGTACGACTATTGTCGCACCAGCCCGGCCACGCGGTTCATCATCGGCACCGAGGCCGGCATCCTCTACAAGCTGCGGCTGGAGAACCCGGGCAAGGAGTTCATCCTGGCCTCGCCGGCCCTGTTCTGCCCCAATATGAAGCTGACCTCGCTGGAGGACGTACTCTACTCTCTCCAGACGCTGTCGCCGGTCGTAACCGTCCCGGAGGCGATCCGGCTCAAGGCCCAGGCCGCCCTGGACCGCATGCTGGCGGTGCCGCGGGACTGATTGCTCCCCACCAGCTCCATTTGCCTGCACGTACTCCCCTGCCCGGCCTTCGCCGCAGGGGAGTTTTTATTGTGCGCCCGGCAGGGCGCGTGGGGCGCAAGCCCCATCGAATCAGCCATGGTAGCTGATTCGTGACTTGGAGGTGCAAGTCCTCTACGGACCCTGATGGTGGGAACCGTTAGCCGAACGGCAAGG
>JAJXYO010000016.1 GCA_021780495.1 Deltaproteobacteria bacterium | reverse complement strand
CAAAGCGTCACCTCTCTGTCTTAATAGTTTTGTTGGGGAATAAAACTATCTTAACACAGTTGGTGGCGCTTTTATATTAATAATAACAATATGTTATGCTATTTTTCGCTCTGCGAAAGTTGAGTTAAAAATAATAATGAGGACCCATCATGATACGAAGCATACTTAAATCATTACTGAAACCGGAGGCCTACCCTGAGGAGGTCACCGGTGTCGATCTGATTCAAACGCATGTTTCGTACATCTTTTTGACTGACCGGCACGCTTACAAGATCAAGAAAGCGGTGGACTTTGGCTTTCTTAATTTTTCGACCATCGACCGCCGCCGCTTCTACTGCAACGAGGAGGTCAGACTCAATCGTCGCCTCTGTCCCGATATCTATGAAGGGGTAGTAGAATTGCGCGAAACCCCGAATGGGGCCGCATTTCAAGGTAGCGGTCCGATCCTCGATTATGCCGTGAAGATGCGGCGCCTTCCTGCAGACCGCATGCTTGACAAACTGGTTGTATCCGGGGAGATCACCGCAGCTGCAATGCGGCAGATTTCGCGCGTCATAGCCGAATTTCACCGTAGCGCCCCGACATCGGCAACCATAGCAGACTATGGTCGCTTGGAGCGGATCATGTACAACTGGCAGGAGAACTTTGATCAGATGGCCCCCTTCGAGGAGACAACCCTGCCTGCTCATGAGCGCGAACTCATCCGGTCATGGGTAACATTATTTGCAGCTGAACAGGAGGGCATCTTCCAACATCGGGTAGAGAACGGTTTCATTCGAGAATGCGATGGTGATATTCACCTGGAAAACATCTGCCTGGACAATGGCGCCATCCACATCTTCGACTGTATCGAGTTCAATGATCGCTTCCGCTGTTGCGACACGGCGGCCGATATTGCATTTTTGCTGATGGATCTGGACTTCCATGGACGCCATGATCTGGCCGATGACGTAATCGATGAATATGTCACTATTTCTGGAGATTCGGGCGCAAAAGCATTGATCGATTTTTACAAAATATACCGGGCGTTTGTGCGAGGCAAGGTCGAGAGTTTCCGCTTGAATGACAGCGGAATCAATCAGGACGAACAAATGCTTGCCAGCAACCGGGCCGTCAGGTATTTCCGACTGGCACGAGGGTATATTGAGCGACGTAAGCTGAAACCGACACTATTCATTACCTGCGGCCTGATGGGCAGCGGCAAAAGCACACTGACGGCCCAGCTTGCCTTTGAGTTGGGTGTTGCCTCCTTTAACTCCGACGTGGTCCGGAAACAGACGGCGGGATTTTCAGCAGAAAAACGGACCAGGGATGCGTACAACGAAGGACTGTACAACCATCATACACATGAAGCGACGTACGCTGAACTGCTTCGAAGAGCGGAACAACACCTGACAGCGGGAAATTCGGTCATAGTTGACGCCTGTTTCACACACCGTGATCAGCGCTCTGCTTTTGCAGCACTGGCTCACCGTCATGCCGTCCCGTTCATCATCCTGCACGTTGCCTGCAGTGACGCTGAGAACAAACGCAGACTGCAGGATCGCGAGGCAAGCGGCGCATCCGTTTCTGACGGGCGATTGGAACTGCTAGCAGACCAAACGGCAGAATTTGAGCCGCCCAATGAGTCAGAGGGTATGCTCATCACGCTTTCTGGAGCGTGCCCCACGGAATCCATGGTCAACGAAATCTATAAAAGGCTCGCGCCATGCTGAAACGCATTCGTCATAGGATCATGCACCGACTGCAGTTACGGGAATCATGGCTGATCTTTTTCATCATGGGCATCATCATGATGAACTTCCCTTTCCTGCATATTTTCAATAAATCCGACACGCTGTTCGGCTATCCGCTCATGTTTCTGTACTTTACGGTCGGCTGGGCGATTTCAATCTTCGTCATCTATCTGTTTACTCTGGCCATACGGCAAAGCGCTGATGAACGCCACGGTCCCAAAGAGCCGTGAATTCCGGTTTCGCCTCCGCGGCACTCATAGCGCTCCTGTATACCCTGTTGATCTTCCTGATCGCCTGGTATGCCCACCACCGCAAGACCATCGGTCGGAGCATCGTCGGAAACCCCTACGTTTATACCCTCTCGATCGCTGTATACTGCACCTCGTGGACCTTTTACGGCAGCGTCGGCAAAGCCGCCACCACCGGCATAGACTTCCTGATGATCTACCTGGGCCCGTCTCTGACCGCGTTTTCCTGGTTTTTTCTGTTAAGACGCATCATCCAGATCAGCAAGGAAAATAATATTACTTCCATTGCCGACTTTATCAGCCTGCGCTACGGAAAATCCCTCTGGCTGGGTGCCTTGGTGACACTGATCGCAATTCTCGGCATCATGCCGTATATCGCACTGCAGATAAAAGCGGTTTCTACCAGCTTCTACCTGATCAGCGGTTTCCAGGGCGACAGCTTCCACATCCCCCATGGCGGCTCTGACCTGAACGTTCCCAGCGGGCTTTTGCTGGCATTGATCCTGTCCCTCTTCGGCGTGATGTTCGGAGCGCGGCGCCTGGTATCATCGGAACGGCATGAAGGGCTGATAGCGGCCGTGGCCTTTGAATCACTGGTAAAACTCATCAGCATTCTGGGGGTGGGAGCGTTCGTCACCTACCGGCTCTTCGACGGCTTCAGCGATATCTTCACCCGTTTCCAGGCGGCATACCCAGCGAACTTCGCGCGACTGTTCACCCTCGGCTCAGAAAACATCAGTCCGGAAGCGATTCCCTCATTTACCATGCTGTTCCTGTCCATGTGCGCGATCATGCTGTTGCCGCGGCAGTTTCATGTCATGGTAATAGAGAACTCCGATGAGCGCCATATCACCAAAGCCATGTGGATGTTTCCGGTCTATCTGTTTCTGATCAACCTGTTCGTCATGCCCATAGCTCTGGGGGGAATCCTCTCAACCGGCAGCAGCCGCGGTGCCGATTTTTTCGTTATCAGTGTCCCGCTGGCAACAGGCCACTCCGACATCGCCATGCTGGCCTTTCTGGGAGGGATTTCTGCAGCCGCCGGGATGGTGATTGTCGAATCGGTTGCTATTTCTACCATGCTGCTTAACCACATCTTCATGCCGGTCATCGTCCGCTTCACTCCCCAAGCCTGGTTCCCGCTACTGCTGATCAATCTCAAGCGACTGGGGATCTTCCTGGTAATATTTCTCGGTTATTTCTATTACCGCATCGTAGGTGATTCCTTCATGCTGGTCAATATGGGGATGATCTCATTTTCAGCCGCCGCCCAGTTTCTACCGGCCATGCTGGGGGCTCTCTACTGGCGGCGCGGCAACAGAACCGGAGCCATCTCAGGAATGCTGCTCGGATTTCTGACATGGTTCTACACCCTGTTGATACCGTCATTCAGCCACTCGGGCTGGATATCGAAAGAGCTGCTATCCTCCGGCCCCTTTGGCATTGAACTGCTCAAACCGACTGAAATGTTCGGCCTGACCGGTATGGATATGTGGTCCCACTCACTGTTCTGGAGTATGCTTTTCAACATCAGCGGTTACATCATCTGCTCAATACTGCTGCATCAGGATGAGCGCGAACGCGACCAGATACATAAATTTATCGGAGTGTTTGAATATGAACGACGCCAGCAGCACCGTAATGAGGGAAAGCGCCTTTCCAAACCGGTCACCATTACCCAGTTTGTCTCATTAATGACAAAGTTCATCGGCGAAAGCGACGCCCAACGTGCCATCGACACCTATCGTGGGGGCCGCGAACTCGATGCCAACGGCAATATCTCGGAATTTGAACTGCCTAACCTGAAACGTTTTACAGAAAAGAGTCTGGCAGGATCCGTCGGTGCAGCAGCAGCGGGTGCCATCGTGGACAGCTTCCTATCAGATATGGGTTCACGCATGGAATCGGTCTACGACATTTTCAGTACCGTTCGAACTTCCCTCGACCAAAGTCGCGAGGCGCTTTTCGTGCGGCTGAAGGCCTCCGAGATCATCAACCGGACCCTTGATCTGCAGATCATTATGGACGACCTGCTGACCCTTCTGATCAAAGAATTCAAGCTTGATGTAGCCATCATTCAACTGGCATCACAGAATGGTCAGTTCACCGTCAGAAGTTACCAGGGCAGTAATCGCCGACCGATCAATGATCAGCACTGGTTCATGGAGAGCAGACCCTACTGGGAAATGACACTTGCTGACCGCAAAGCACATTTTGTGAATGATGCCAGGCTCGCATCAACGGCAATAACCCTTGAAAAAACCCTTGCGGAAGGTATTGTGTCCTGTGCCCACATTCCAATTTTTCGGGAAGGTGAGCCGGCACTCGGTGTTATATCGGTCTTTTCAAAATCCATAACCGGTTTGTTTACTGAGGAATTTATCAGCCTGCTTGCCAGCCTGGCCGGCCAGTTCGCCCAGGCTGTCACTATCGTCCACGAGATCGATGCCCGGGAATTCGAGCGGGTGCAGAAAGAACAGGCCTTGCTGCAGAACGCTCGCGTTATGCGTGACATGGAAATTGCCCAGCAGATCCAAATGTCGCTTCTACCCGCGGCCCCCCCAGAAATGGCAGGAATCGAGATAGGCGGCTGCTGTATCTCTGCCGCCCACGTAGGTGGCGATTACTACGATTTTTTTCTGCGGGATGAGCATACTATCGACATGCTGATAGCCGATGTCTCCGGACATAGCGTCGGTGCCGCCCTGATCATGTCAGAGGTTCGCACACTGCTCCGGGCGCAGGTCAATTCATCCCACAATGCCAGCTCCATCCTGATGAGTCTCAACAATCAACTCTATGACGATCTGACACGTGCCGAGCTTTTCATCACCATGTTTTACGCTAAATATAATTCGGCCACGGGCAAACTTTCCTACGCCAATGCGGGACACAACCATCCCATGATCTGCCGCATGGGGCAGGACAGTTGTATTGAACTGGATGCCGAAGGCCTGATCATAGGCGTCAAGCAGTCGGTAGTATTTGAGGAGCGGGTAATAGAGTTGTACAAGGGAGATGTGCTGTTGTTTTACACCGATGGCCTGACCGAGGCAAGCAACTCCGAAGGAGAAATGTTCCAAAATTCGAGGGTTTGCAGCCAACTTGGAAGCATTTCACATTTACCGGTGAAAGACATTATTGATTCGTTCTATAATAAGGTGATCGAATTTACCGGATCAACAACCCTGCAGGACGATATTTCTATTGTAGTACTAAAAATTCTATAACCTGAAAGGACGGTACACGATGAATCTTAAGACTGAGGCACATGCTGGAGTGATGGTAATTTTTGTACGGGAGGAGCGGCTCGATGCCCACAACTCCGACGAGCTCAAAGTAGAGATGAACCGTTTGTTCGAAAGTGGTACAAAGGACCTGCTGCTGGATCTCAAGGACGTTCGGTTCGTCGATAGCTCCGGTCTCGGCGTTTTGGTCTCTGGATTTAAAAACGCCTCTACGCGCCAGGGGAGTATCAAGTTGTGCGGCTTGCAGACCCAAGTAAAATCGATGTTCGAACTGACCCGTCTGCACCGGGTATTTGACATCTTTCAAACCGTTGATGAGGCATTGGAAAGTTACTGAGTCATTATGTTCCAGTGCGCGAGGGAATAATGAAAAATCAGATCGAGATAGAAATAACCGTTCCCAATCAGACCCGTTATTTGAGCCTCATCGGCAAGATTGGAGAAAACATGGCCCATGAACTGGGCTGTTTTCAGGGCAACCGCGAAACTCTCGGTCAGCATCTCAACGTTGTGCTGACCGAGGCCCTCGTAAATGCCATCAAGCATGCCAATGCCGCCGACCCCGACAAAGAGGTTCATATCCGTATCAGCGTATCGGATAAAGATCTTCTTATCAGGGTTTATGATAACGGCCAAGGCTTTGATTTCAATCTGGTCTCGCGTGCCACCTGCCCAGACCCGCTCAACGAGCAGGGACGTGGCATCTATATCATCAGGTCATTGATGGACTCAGTGGAATACAAGAAATCCAATGGGGGTAATGTTCTGGAAATGAAAAAGAGACTGGGCTAAATCGGCACGGGATGAACGCCCCATAGATCCAGCTCCTCTAATACCATACCGACCAATTCTTCAATCTTTGCCTCTACGGCTGCTGTCAATTCGGTATCCATCTCGATGCTACCCGGCTGAACGCCGACCAGAACCATTTCACGAGGCGAATGCCCCAACAGTTCTGCAACTGACAACAGATCCTTCAGTCCCATCTGATGCGGTGATACCTTTGTTTCCAGCGCTATCGGCAACTCCTCACCTGCCAACCTGACACAGGTGCCCGGAGCCTCGCCGGTTTCGACCGCGTCAACCACAATCAGACGTTCAACCCCCTCCAACTTGGGCAGCAGGTCAAGGCCGAGGGTACCGCCATCCATAATTTCAACCGTCTGCGCAAAACGATACTCTCGCTGCAGCTTCTGAACGACCTTCACCCCTACCCCGTCATCACTCATCACCAGATTGCCGATACCGAGCACGAGTACCCTTGGTCCGCTACCTATCTGCACACTCATCCCACCTCCCGGATTCAAAAAAAAAGGCGCACGCCATTGTGCGCCCACGAGTAAATCCGATACTCATGTTATGTCACTCTTTTTCATTATGTACGGTAAACTTGTATCCGCTGAACATGCTGGAGATCTCACTGCCATGCTCCTTGATGTCCATCAACCAGGCGCTGTAGATATGATTGACGATAAAGCCGAATATCAGATACATGCTGAAATGATGGGTCAGACGCATCCCCTGGTTACTGAACATGGCATACATGAATCCGAGCGATTTGTGCATCAAACCCTGTGGAGCATGTAGCGCATACAGTGAAAAACCGGTCAGGATCATCAGGACATAGATAGCAAACAAGGCCGTGTATGCGGTGGTTGCCAACGGGTTATGACCAATGGTTTCAGGGACTTCCTTATCAACCAGCATGTAATAGCGCAGCATTTTGATCATCTTCTCGCGACCCTTGGATGTAAGGAAAGGGAAAAAAGCCCTCCAGCCGGCGTATTCATTGCCGATCAGTGACCAGAGCACTCGTGAGACCAGACTTACCGTAAACAGATACGCTACGGAGAAATGAACAAAACGGATCCACCCCATGGTAAAATCAGAGGCTGAACTGCCGAAGGAATAGGGCTTGCCGATCAGGAGACCGGTTACCGCCAGTGTTATGATAGAGACCACGTTGATCCAGTGGCACCAGCGGACCGGCAGTTCCCAGACATAACGTTTAAACTTGCAGGATTCACTCATACGCGCCTCCTCCCTATAAAGCGATAGACATGATTTAGTGCCGCCTATGGGCAGGTAATGATGTCGCTACCGCACGTATCCCGTTTATCGGGGTTAAGATACCTTTACCTTGACCAGTTCATTGCCGGTGGCGTCCACGACATGGACGGCACATGCGAGACATGGATCAAAGGAATGAATGGTCCGCAGAATCTCCAGTGGCTTGTTGGGATCCGCCATAGGCGTGCCCACCAGGGCGGCCTCGTAGGGACCACGTACTCCCTTGGCATCGCGGGGTGATGCGTTCCAGGTCGAGGGTACCACCGCCTGATAATTCATGATCTTCTGATCCTTGATCTTGATCCAGTGCCCCAGTGCACCGCGTGGCGCCTCGTGCATACCATATCCATTGGCCTCTGCCGGCCACTCGGAGGGATCCCACTTTTCATTGGCATGGATACGATAATCGCCTTTGGCGATATTCCCGATCAGCTCATCCAAAAACTTGGGAGTTTGCTGCGCAACCAGCAGGCAATCTACCCCGCGGGCAGCGGTACGGCCAAGGGTGGAGAAAAGTGCATCGGCACCGACCCCCAGCTTACCGAGCACCAGATCAACAGCCGCTTTGGTCTCCTTGTGGCCGGAGGCATAGGCCACCAGTACCCGCGCCAGCGGACCAACCTCCATCGCCTTTTCATCATAGCGCGGCGTCTTGACAAAAGAATACTTGGCATCCGTATCGAGATGCTCATAGGGCGCCTTGGGCCCGGTATAGCTGACCTCGGTCTCTCCGTCATAGGGGTGCAGGCCTTTGCCCGGTCCGGCAGAATTCTCGTACCAGGAATGATCAACATACTCTGCAATCTTGCCCTGATCTACCTTGATAACCTTGGACAGGTCCTTATTAAGAATGGCGCCGGAAGGAAACCAGAGATTGCCGCTGGCATCGGGATACTCGCCATAGGACAGGTAATTGCCAACACCGCCGCCGATGGCCGCCCAATCCTTGTAGAACGAGGCCACGGCCAGAAGATCGGGGATATAGACCTTTTCGACGAAGACCTGGGCCTTCTTCAGCAGCCGCTTGATCTCTTCCAGCTTGTCGGCATTGAGGGCATTCTGCGAATCGGGGTCGATCGGGATCGCCATGCCCCCCACCAGGAAGGTTTGGGGGTGGGGATTCTTACTCCCCAGTATGGCGTGGATCTTGATAACGTCCTTCTGCCACTCCAACGCCTCCAGATAATGAGCGGTGGCCATCAGATTGGCCTCGGGCGGCAGCTTGTAGGCGGGATGGCCCCAATAGGCATTGGCAAAGGGTCCCAGGCGGCCGGAGGCGACAAACGCTTTAACCTTATCCTGAACCGCCTTGAAATAGGTAGCCGAATTGTTGGGCCAGTCAGACAGGGAAGCCGCTAACTTGGAGGTAGCCACCGGATCGGCCTTGAGTCCGGAGGTGATATCAACCCAGTCCAGGGCATGCAGGTGATAGAAATGAATCACGTGATCCTGAACGTTCTGGATGCCGATGATGATGTTGCGGATCAGTTCGGCATTGGGCGGAATCTTGATCTTGAGGGCATTTTCAACGGCCCGCACCGAAGCGATGGAGTGGACCGTGGTACAGACGCCGCAGAAGCGCTGGGTCCAGAACCAAGCGTCGCGAGGATCGCGACCCCGAAGGATTTTTTCTATACCGCGGAACATGGTGGCAGAGCTCCAGGCGTCAGTGATTATGCCGTTATTCACCTCGGCCTCAATGCGCAGATGTCCTTCAATCCTGGTAATCGGGTCAACAACTATCTTCGCCATATCCTAACCCTCCTTGGTTTCGTCGCTAGGTTCTTTATCTTTCCTGAGGGCATTCAGCGCACCATGGACGGCAAAAGCAGCAGCCGCACCGGCCACAAGTCCCACACCGATCTTGTCGGCGGTCGCTTCGATGCCGAAGCCGGGCACATTCGGCAACCGTTTGTACATCGGTCCCATGGTATCCCAGAAAGCAGGTTCGGAACAGCCGGCGCAGGGATGACCCGCCCCAATCGGCCAACTGGTCTTTTCATTGTAGCGCTGGGTCGGGCAGTTATGGAAGGTAGCCGGCCCCTTGCAACCCATCTTGTAGAGACAAAAACCCTTGCGATGTCCATCATCGCCCCAGTGTTCCACGTATTGCCCGGCATCAAAGTGCGGACGGCGCTCGCAGTTGTCATGAATGCGCTTGCCGTAGGCAAACAGGGGTCTCCCATGACTATCCAGAGCCGGAATCTTGCCGAAAACCAGATAGTGGACAATAGTGGCGGTCAGGTTGTCGGCATTGACCGGACAACCGGGCAGGTTGATCACTGTCGCACCGGGGACGGCTTCCATGACGCCGACTGCCCCGGTCGGGTTCGGAACTGCAGCTGCAATGCCTCCGTAAGAAGCACAGGTTCCGACAGCGATGGTGGCCAAAGCGCCTCCGCAGACCTGGCGAGCCCGGTCAAGGTGCGACTTGCCGCCGGTACTGCCGTAAACACCGCCATCCTTCATCGAAATGGAACCTTCGATAACACAGATGTAGTTGCCCTTGTGGTCGGCGATGGTCTTATCGAGCGCCTCTTCGGCCTGGTGACCGGCAGCAGCCATAATGGTTTCGTGATAATCAACGGAAAGGATGTCGAGTATGATCTCGGCCACAGTAGGGTTGGCAGAACGGAGCAACGCCTCGGTATCGCCGCTACAACTCTGCATCTCCAACCAGACCAGGGTTGGGCGCTTGACCTCGTCCAGCGCCTGGGCCACCTGCGGAGCAAAAGAAGCCGGCAACGCCATTGCAGCAGTTACGGCCGAACAGAACTTGAGGAAATCACGACGGGAAACGCCGCGCTGACGGAGAATTTCGCCGATCGAGCAATCCCTTGTCTCTAAACCGTGTTCTATCAAGCCGCTTTCTTCTTCAATCTTTTGTCTACTCATGCGGAACCCCTCTCTGTGCTGGAGTAACTGAACAAGACGTGTATGTGATATTGCTGCCTGACATATTTTTCGCATTATAATAAAAATGCGTTTTATTGCAATATTTATTTAGCCATATCGTGATCTCATAATCCTGCATGCGGGAACCAATCCTGGACGGTGCTTCAATGTCGTGCATGCAGTGCGGAATTGACCGATCGGGGGCAAGGCAACGGTGTAGCAGATTAACAAGACCAAGGTAACTCGCCCGCACTCAGCGGCTATGTTGCTGTTCTATGTATTTTTTAATCGCCTTATCAAATACTTCACCGATCTCATTGGGGGGGTGCTCTATGGCATAATTTTTGAAATATTTTATCAACACCAGTACAATTGCAATCATGACCGCCCATATAAGAGCCGTTTTGGCAAGCTCTTGCCATGTAATCCCTGGCAAAGACAGGCGGGCTTCTTCCTCATCGACATCAAGGGGTGACCGGAAAAGATATTTTTCCCGTAGTTGACGGATCCGTTTGAGCTGAACAGTAGAGATATGATTGAGGATCGAATCGCGGTCACGTTCATCGATATAGACAAATTGCAAACCGGTGTTGAAATATTCATGGTCATCGCCAGCTGCGTAATTGCGGTTGGCGAAGACCACCCGTACCACCGCATCCACTATTCGGCGGGGCGCTGGCACAAGGATCTCCAACAAAACATATTCACCATAGTCGAAATCTTGGTGAGTCATGATGCGCAGACCGCCACCGCTTATATTAGCTGCAAGCGGTATGATGGTATCCCAGGTCTTATCTTCCTGATCGCCATCACTGGCAGCATCTTCCTGCCGCTTTTCATGGGGCAGTTCGGCCTCACCGTCAATCAACTCACTATCCCACCGCCTCTGCCGGCGAGCAAGATTATGGGCAAAACGCTGCTCCCGGCGGAGCTCCCACTGTTTTTTGAGTAGTTCGGGGTGCTGCTCCTGCGAGATGTAATACTTTATGGGCAGAAAGGCATCGATGCGGTAGAACTCACGCAGTTCATCGGAGACGATTTCACCGATCAGGCGTAGCAGTAACTCTTTGGCATAGCCCTCGCTGACGATAATAGCCCGGCAGGAATAGGCATTGCCTTCCTTCCCACCACGCAGCTCAAGAATCTGGCCCACATGCAGCGTAACCCTGACCGGTAGCTGATCGCGGGAAAGCTGCAAGGAAACCAGATCTTCATCTATTTCGTGGATAATGGCCCAGTCATTGAAAATCTCGGCATTGGGCAAGGGGATGCCGACTCCGACTTTCATTCCGGTGGAAAAGCTTCCGGCGTACTGGTCCATTTCACTCATGATTTCAGCTCCAAACCCCGGCTCTGGCTGACGGAATTAATGCGTTGACAGCAATCCCTTCTTGTCAAAAATCCGCCGAGGGTTATGCCAGTGCGCGATTCAGCTCATCGAGCAGCTCGGCGATGGCGACCTTATGCACACCAGCGCCATGTTCGAGGGTTTCCAGATCGGCGATCTGACATTCGTAGCAGTCGAGATTGAACTTCTGAAATACGGGGAGCGTTTTGGGATGCTGCCTGATGATATCGGCGATAATCATGTCTTGGGTGATCATGGTGCGCACCTCGCGGGGGTATCTGCTGTGCTGACCCTGACAAACAGGATACGTACGGTAACAACAAGTATATCTGCAAAAAGAAATGCAGCAACAATATATAACGTACAAAAAAACAGGAGGCGCCGTGGCGGCGCCTCCTGACCGGTGGCCTGCCGGTATCAGTCCAGACCGTACTTGCCGCGCAGGGCCTTCTTGACCTCGGGCGGAACAAACCCGTCAATGTTACCATTAAGTGAGCAGACCTCCTTGACGATCGAAGACGAAAGGTACCCGTACTGAAGCGAGGTCATCATAAAGAGCGTTTCCACGTTCTGACTGATGCAGCTGTTCATCTGGGCTATCTGGAACTCGTACTCGAAATCCGATATGGCCCGCAGGCCTCTGATGATGACATGTGCCTTTTTATAAGCGACATAATCTATCAGAAGTCCGGTAAACGTATCAACCGTGACCCGTTCCTGATTCCCTACAACCTGCCGGATCATGTCTACCCGTTCATCAAAACTGAACAGGGCATTTTTCTGGGAGTTGCAGGCGACGGCGACAACCACCTCATCGAATACCTTGAGACCCCGATTGATGATATCCAGGTGACCATAGGTGATCGGGTCGAAGGATCCGGGATAAACAGCGATCTTCTTCATTGAGACTCCCTGACAAAAAATTCAAGCGCTGTGTCGCCATAGACCCGATGGTCAACCCTGACAAGCATGCCAAATCGCTCTGCCACCGGCATTTTGGAGGGGCACTCTATCACCAGCAGGCCTTGATCCGCCATGAGTGACAGAGAGCTCATGTCACCCGGTATGGATGCATACAGGCCGGAGGCATATGGCGGATCAAAAAAGACCAGATCAAAACATTTTCCTTGGCGTGACAACAGTTGCAAACCCTGGCGTGCATCCAGCGCGACACATTCAGATCTGGCTGCAAATCCGGTTGCAGAAAGATTGCGCTCCAGGACTTTCAGTACCTTGCGATCATGCTCGATGAAACAACAGGATGAAGAGCCACGGCTTAGCGCCTCAATCCCCAGACTGCCGGTACCGGCACAGACGTCCAGAACCCGCATATTTTCAAACGCGCGTCGGCTGGCAAGAATACTGAAGAGAGCCTCTTTGACCCGGTCGGATGTGGGGCGGGTCTTCATTCCATCGGGTGCCGCCAGCCGCACCCCCCGAGCACTACCTGCAATCACGCGCAAGCCGGACCACCTCACATCATTCCTACCTAATTAATAAACATAGATGTGCGTTCACACAGGCGGCATGTGAACAAGAAAACGTTTGTAACGTGCTAATCTTCCGGAAAATTACCCTAAATATGCAGAAGCGTCAAGCCGGAACCGGCATAACCTTGCCGAACAAACCATCGTAGCCCGGATTGATATTAACGATACCCTTGCGCATATTGATTATGGCCGTTGCCACAGCCTGAGAAGAAGCACGGGCAATGTCGTCTTCAGGCACGTCGCGCAGGATATGGAACTCGCTTCCCAGGCACTCCAACAGCCCAAAATACATCGACTGAACCCGCTTCGAGGCCGTTCCAAACCCTAGGATGGAAGCGATCAATTCCACCAGTGGAACAAGCGATTCAAATGGCGGAAAATGATCCGGCTGCTCTGCCGCAGTCCGACAAGCCAGTTCTTCCACCCGGTGCAGCACCCCCACCGTCAGCTTTCCGCCGCATTGCGGGCATCTGCCGCCGTAGGAACGGGTCTCCTCCGGCTGCAGGCAGATCTGGCAGTCCCGGTGTCCATCCAGGAAATATTTACCCTCCTGGGGAAAGAACTCGATGGTGCCGGCCAGTCCCCTCCCGGATGAAATCGCTGAGGTGATGGCGTTATAGTCCCTCCGGACACTGAAAATTGTAGCCTCTCGCCCCAGTTTGGCGGGGGAGTGTGCATCAGAGCAGGATATCAGCTGTATGCCGTCCAAGGCAGGAAGGCGACGATTCATGACAGGATCGGAGGAAAGTCCGGTCTCTATGGCGCGGATATGCGGCGTCAAATCACCGAAACATTCCTCCAGGGAATCAAAACCGGAAAAAGCACCGAATACGGAGAAGTGCGGCGTCCAGGCATGGGCCGGAATCACCAGTATCTCCGGAGAAATGGCCAACACGATCTCAAGCAGGCGATACGCATCCAGTCCCAGGATCGGGCGACCGTCCGCTGACAGATTTCCGATAGCGGACAGAGCAACATTTATCCTGCGCACCGTCGGAAAATCAGGCGCCAGCAGAACCAGATGCACCTTGCGGGTGCGGTCGTGGCGACGATAGATACAGCTAATCTCGGCGCTCAACAGAAATCGCACCTCAGCGCGGCAGGAAGGATACACGTCCGGCAGTTGCAAGGCCGACCTGGCCTTCAGCAGGCCGCCGTCATCCGGCTCCAGCTTTGCCTGCAATTCTTCAACCCAACCTGGGTGGGTAAAATCACCGGTCCCGACAACGTCAATGCCCTTGAGTTGCGACCACTTCCAGAGGGTTTCCGGTGACAGATCACGGCTGCAGCCGCGTGAATAGCGGGAATGAATGTGTAAATCGGCTATCAGCATGGAGTCTCGTCCTGTTCCAGTTAAAATTGCAGGCGCAATAATCACGCAGACATCACTAAAAGTCCACCATTAAGAATAGTGCCCTGACCTCTCTCTACTTGACAAACCATTCAGTGAAGTCAATAATTCAGCCCATCTTTGTATACACTATCAGGAAGGTGCACCTTCATGCGTACTGAAAGCGATTTTCTCGTCATCGGCAGCGGCATCGCCGGTCTCTCCTATGCCCTCCAGGCAGCCAACCATGGCAGCGTCGCCATTGTTACCAAGCGTGACATCTCCGAATCAGCCACCAAATATGCCCAAGGCGGCATTGCATCGGTATTTTCGGCCGAAGACTCCTTCGAGGCCCATATCGAGGACACCATGGTGGCCGGAGCCGGTATCTGCCACGAGGATGTAGTCCGCATGGTCGTAGAGGAAGGCCCCCAGACCATCCGCAACCTGATTGAATGGGGCGTCAAATTCACCACTAACGACAGCGACGATTATGATCTGACCCGCGAAGGAGGGCACAGTGCCCGGCGCATCCTGCATGCCGAGGACATCACCGGCCGCGAAATCGAGCGGGCCCTGGTGGTAGCGGTCCGCCAGCATCCCAATATCCAGGTCTATGAGCATCACATCGCCATCGATCTGATCACCACCGCCAAACTGGAAAAAACACCAACGGGCGAAAACCGCTGTCTGGGGGCCTATGTCCTGGACATCAACAGCGGTCAGGTTGTAACCTTCGCCTCCACGATCACCCTGCTGGCCAGCGGCGGGGCCGGCAAGGTCTACCTGTACACCTGCAACCCGGATGTCGCCTCCGGCGACGGCGTCGCCATGGCTTACCGGGCCGGGGCCACCATCGCCAACATGGAGTTCATGCAGTTCCACCCCACCACCCTCTTCCACCCCCTGGCCAAATCGTTCCTGATCTCGGAAGCGGTGCGCGGCGAGGGGGCCGTCCTGCGCCGCCGCGACGGTACCGCCTTCATGGAGAAGTACCACAAGCTCAAGGACCTGGCCCCGCGCGATATCGTGGCCCGGGCCATCGATAATGAGATGAAGACCAGCGGCGACGACTGCGTCTACCTGGACATCACCCACGAACCGCCCGATATCGTCCGTAACCGCTTCCCCAACATCTACCAGACCTGTCTGGATTTCGGCCTGGACATGACCAAGGAGTGGCTGCCGGTCGTCCCGGCCGCCCACTATCTGTGCGGCGGCGTCGCGGTCAACACGGACGCCGAGACCGACATCCCCGGCCTGTACGCCATTGGAGAGACCGCTTTCACCGGCCTGCATGGCGGCAACCGCCTGGCCAGCAACTCCTTGCTGGAAGCAGCGGTCTACGCCGGACGGGCCTTCCAGCATTCAACCGAGGCACTGAAGACCCTGCAGCACGATCAGCGGGAGATCCCGGCCTGGGATTCGGGCACTGCCACCAACAGCGACGAGATGGTCGTGGTCTCACAGAACTGGGATGAGATCCGCCGCACCATGTGGAACTACGTCGGTATCGTCCGCTCGGATAAACGTCTGGCGCGAGCCATGCGACGCATCAAACTGATCCAGGACGAGATCGAGGAATACTACTGGAACTTCAACGTAACCTCGGACCTGGTAGAACTGCGCAACATCGCCACCGTGGCCGAACTGATCGTCACCTGCGCCCAGATGCGCAAGGAATCGCGCGGCCTGCACTATACCATCGATTACCCGGAACGGGATGAGATCGGCGGCAGGAAAGATAGTTTTGCAAAGAAACAGTTTTAATATCCTTCTTTTTTTTGGTACTATTACGTCATATTGTCACAATTAACCATGCGTTATTAAAAGTGTTTTAATTCACTCAGTGATCGTCTGGCGGGGGTATCATGAAACAGTCACGTAAATTGCGGAGCAAAACCTGCCGTGCGGTACGTTCAAATTGCATGCTGTACGCCCCAATCAGCGCCGCAGTCGTCAGATAATAATAAGCTAATTCACAGACCCGTACCCGTATCTCGGGGGTATGGGTCTTTTATTCTGTTCTCAACTCCAACGATCTGAAAAAACTTTGCAAGGGGTGATGTATGAAAATCAAGAATTTTGGAATGGCAAGATGGGTGGGGCGGCTGTTGCTGGTTGTCTGCCTGATGGTGTCTTCGGCGGCTGCGGCGCATGCCTGGATCATCAACGGCACGGTGACGAACAACACTGCCAGGAGCGGCCGGGTGTACATGTCTCTGCAGCAGAATGGGGGAGATACCGGCCTGGGTCTCAGCATCCCGGCTCCCACGCCTGGCACCGCCTTCCAGATCCATGGCGTTCCCAACGGCACCTACACCCTCAAGGCCTTCGTGGACGGTTCCAGCACCGGTCGTCTCCATCCGGCCGACCCGACCTGGAGCTCCCCCGGGGCCATCACCATCAGCGGCAGCGACCACACGCTCGACAGCAACACCACAGTGAATTTCAGCCCCGCTCCGAACGTTTCGCCGGTGGCACCCTTGGGGGCGCAGATCATCCCCGGCGACAACGGAGCCTTTGTTGGATGGCAAACGTTGCAAGACACCAACGGCAACACGATTGACAATGCCGACTCCTACAATGTCTACTACTCCACAACCAATACCATACCGACAAGTGGCACCACGCCCACATACATAAACATTCCTGCGGGGGATCAGACCTTTGCCATTTTCCATGTTCCCAACGGCACGCCTCTCTACATACAGGTGACCGCCCTTGTCGGCAACACTCAATCGACGGCCACTGCGGTCGCCTCAAAGACCATCAACCCGCCGACACCCGGCTTCACCATCACCGGCACCATAAACCTGTCGGGGATAACCAACCCGGCGGGGAATCTCTACATAGCGCTCGTGGACCAGACGGGCAAGGGAGGACCAGTCGCCGTCGCCTATGTAAACAGTTCTCCGCAACTTAACGGTAATGCCTTTACCATCACCACCAACAGTACCAGCGTCCCCAACGGCACCTACTCCCTGTATGCTCTGATCGACATGAACAGTGATGGCAAGATCAGCTCGGGCGACGTCATGCCCTCTGATCAGTCGGCTCCTACGGTCAACGTGACCGGGAGCAACCTTACGGGCCAGACCGTAACGTTGACCAAGAGCAACTCCACGCCGTTCATCAATACCACCCATTACCAGGATTCCAGCACCCCTCCCAATGAAGGTTACAATGTTGTCCTTGGTGCCAAGGCAAAGACCGAGGTACTGACAAACTTCACCGTGAACAGCGGTCCCAGCAACGGCCTTTCCTACCCCATCGATCTCGGACTCAACAGCTGGGGGGAATTCCAGGCATGGCTCAACGTCAACAGCAACCGCCCGCAACCTGCCGATGCCTACAACGTGACCATCAACTATGCCAACGGGATCGCGCCGGACACGCTCAACCTGAATCCGACGGTGGTTCTGGATAGCTTCGCGACCTCGCTGGCGCCGGCGGGAACCTTTCCCTTTGCCGCGATAACGAACCCGGTCACGACCAACTTTACCTGGGGTGCGCCCGCAACCCCGCCATCCCTGACTCCCTACACCTTTTCACTCTGGTCGAGTATCCCCGGGTTTCCCGGCAATAATAATCAGTACAGCAACATGCCGAGCAGCACGCTGGCCCAGTCCGTTTCGGGGCTGACGTACGCCGACGGGGTCACCAACGGCTGGACGGTCTCTGTTCAGGACGCAGCCGGCAACCAGGCACAGAAGTCCGTAACATTGACCTACACCTCAGCGCCGGCCATCACCTCCTTCACTCCGGCCAGTGCCGTGCCGGGTACGGTGGTAACGCTCACCGGGATCAATTTCGATCCGACCCTGGCGAACAACACGGTCACCTTCAACGGGACGGCAACCCCAGCTGTCGTGCAGTCCGCAACAACAACCCAGCTGACGGTGGTGGTGCCAAACGGGGCCTCCTCGGGGATTATCCAGGTGACGGTCGGTTCCAAGTCCGGCTCCAGCCCGACCACGATCACCATCCTCCCCACGATCACGGTCAACGGCAGGGTAACCGATTTCGTTTCTGGCCTCAACGTCACCGGCGCCACGGTGACAATAAACTCGGCCATCCTGACCACCTCCACCACCACGACCGGAGCCGATCCCAGTCCCAACTATTCGTTCAGCAATGTCCCCTCCGGCACCAATTTCACCCTGAGCATCACGGCAACCGGCTATGATCCCGCCTATTCGGGGACCATCAACACCGGCACCAACATTACCCGAAACTTCCCGATGTATGCCGCCGGGACGGTGACCGGCTGGAACGGTGGAGCCGGACAGGGGGTCATCCGTGGCCGGGTCATTGACAACACCAACCCAAATTCGAGCACCAACGGCATCATCGGAGCGACGGTCTCCACCCCCGGTTACACGATTGTCTATGCCAATAACGATGCGGCGCAAACTCCCAATCCAGCGCTGACCAGCACCACCAGCAACGGCGTGTTCTACATCCTGCATGTCCCCGATGGCACCACCCTCACCATGACGGCTACTGCTACCGGGTATGTCTTCATGCCAGCCACAGCCACAGCCACAGCACATGCCAATGCAGTGACGTTCTCCACCAACCGCGGCTATCCGGCCATCTCCGTCTCCGGCACGATCACCAACAGCGCCAAGACAGGTTTGACCGGTGCAACCATAGCGCAGCTTGGCACCTCCAACACCACCACCTCCACAACAGGCGGGGCGTTCACCATCAACAACCTCCCCAGTGGCACCAGTTTCGAACTGAAGATGAGCCTGGACCCCACCTACGTGCCGAACTACACCGGCCCGATCACCTCTTCGAACAGTTTTGCTCTGCCATCTCCTGTTGTCCTCCTCACCCCGACCGAGTTTGCTGCACTCGGCATCTCCTCCGGCAAGGGCGCAGTCATCGGCCGGGTCGCCAACATGCAGAACCTGGCGGCGCCTATCAACGGTATGCAGGTAACCGCCTCTCCCTATACCGTCCTTTACTACGACCAGACCTACAACAGCGGCACCGGAGGATTCAACCCGGCAGCGACGGCCACCGATGCCAGTGGGATGTTCATAGTCATGAATGTGGATGAAGGGGCGTCGGTTAATGTCAACGCAACCGGTTACTTGAACAATATTTCAGGTTTTACGAATCTCACCACCCATGCCAACGCGGTTTCCGAGATTGCGGTACCGTGCAATGTGCCATCGGTCTCCGCTGGATACCTACCTCCTTACCTCAATCCATCCAGCCTGACGGTACTGACCTCTCATGCGACGCCCACTATTTCCAGCCAGGTGTACGTGCCGTGGTCAATTGCATCGGCCGCCGCACCAGGACTGTTTGCTCAAATCGGCTACGGGCCAAGCGGGACTGACCCTTCAACCTGGGCCAACTCCCAATGGACCACTGCAAACTATAGTTCCAGCGGGGGAAATAACTACTTCTATGCCGCGAGCTTTATCTCTCCCGCTACCGCCGGTACCTATGCATACGTCTTCCGTTATTCCTCTTTTGGCGGTCCGTACACTTACATCGGAACAACAGTCTTTAGCGGCCCGGCCCAGCCCTCCAATTCCGGCACGCTGACGGTTAATACTCCCATATCGACAACCACGGCCCTGGCGCTGAATTCCGGCGCCAATCCGTCGATTTTCGGCCAGGGAGTCGGCTTTACCGCTACAGTGTCACCCGCTGCCGCCACGGGCACCGTTCAGCTCTATGTTGACGGGAACCTGGTCGCATCGAGTATCATCAGCAGTGGCAGCGCCAGCTTCGCTCCCATAACGAATCTCACGGTTGGTCCGCACACCATCACGGCTGTCTATAGCGGCGACACAACCTATGATGTCAGCACCTCCGCCGGGCTGTCACAGACGGTCAATGACGGGATCAAGATCGGCAGCATCGGTAACTTCCTCACGTTGCAGTCCGCTATCACCGTCGCTGTTGACACCAATGTACTGCTTCTGCGGGATACGCGTTTTGCAGAAGACCTGATTGTCAACCGGACGTTACCCTTCACCATTACCTTGAATGGCGGCCTGTCCAGCGACTTCACCACACCGGTCGGAATCACATCGGTACGGTCACTCAGAATTCAGCAAGGTCGGGTTAACGCCGTCCGTCTGGTAGTCAAACCGGATTAGTCGCTCTTATAATTTATCCAGAGACAACTACAATGACCACTCCAACGGGTGGTCATTGTAGTTAACATGCCGAGAGAACGGGGCCCCACGTGGAAATCAACGAAATACGCAAACGGATCGACCTGCTGGATGACGTACTGCTGCGCATCTTCAACGAGCGCGCCCGCCTGGCCCTGGAGATCGGACATCTCAAGAAGGGCCTTAGCCTGCCGGTCTTTGATCCATCCCGGGAAAAACGCATCTTCGCCCGTATGAAGGATGACAATCCCGGTCCATTGGATGATGAGGCCATTGTCAGGATGTTTGAACGGGTTGTGGATGAATCGCGCCGGCTGGAACGCATCACATCACATAAAGACGAGGAATAAGGGAGAAGAAATACCATGCTGATCATCATGAAGAAACATGCCGCGGAAGTGGCGTTGGATCAGATAAAGGAATACCTGATAACGAGGGATTTTGATATTCACCAGTCAACCGGTGCAAACCGCACCATCATCGGTGTCATCGGTGATACGGATACGCTTGACGACCACGAGATCGAGGCCATGCCGGGGGTCAGCCAGGTAGTCAGGATCAGGCGGGATGATTGAACGGAATCGGCGGGGAAACCCGCCGTTTCCGATCCTGCCACACGTTTCCTTCTCCCTGAGACCAAAGGAACGCATGGCGGATCCAAACGTATCAGACCAATAGATGGCGATGAAAAACAACGGGCCCGGGAGGGGCTACCGGCAAAGTACTCTGCCGGATTCCGGGTGGAAGTGCTGAAGAACCACATTGCGGCTGTACATGAGCGAACCAGGGTGTTCAGGAGCGGCATTGACACCATCTGCGGCAAGGCGCGCCGCTAGCTTTCACGGAACTCTTTTCGATACCTCCCCGGCGCGGTCCTCAATACCTTCCTGAAATGTTTTCGTAGCGACACCTCGGAGCCGAAACCGGCTCGTTGCGCAACCAGGTCGATGGAGGCCGTGCTAGTCTCCAACAACCTCCGGGCCAGCGACAGCCGCTGGTTCAGCAGCCAGGAGCCGACGGTGGTGCCGGTGACCTGACGGAAGCGCCGGGTGAAGGTCCGGCGGCTCATGAAGGCCTTTGCGGCCAGGGAATCCAGGGTATGGGTCATCTCCGGATGCTGCTGCACCCACTCCACAACCTCTGAAAACCGGTCTGACAGCGGTGATTCCCGCAACGGCTCGATGTACTGGGCCTGCCCTCCCTGGCGGTGAGGCGGCACCACCATCCTCCGCGCTACGCGACTGGCGATCTCGGCGCCGTGCATTCTGCGCAATAGATGCAGACAGCAGTCAATCCCCGCTGCAACCCCAGCCGAGGTTATAATATCTCCGTCATCCACATACAACACGTCCCGCTTCACCTGTATTTCCGGATAGCGCCGCACCAGATCATCGGCCCATTTCCAGTGGGTGGTGGCGGGACGGCCATCAAGCAGCCCCGCCGCAGCCAGCACATAACTCCCGAGACATAATCCCACCATCAGGGCTCCGCGGCGATAAGCCTTACGCAACGCCTTCAGCAATGCCTCCGGCGGCAGTTCATGCGGATCCCGCCAACTTGGCACAATGACGATTCCGGCTGTTTCCACCATGCGCATCCCATGCAGCTTCCCCAGCACAAACCCCGCGCTGGTAGTCAACGACCGTTTTTCACACGCACAAACCGTGACAGGAATCAGTGGCACCCCGGCATCACGACGATCTTCACCGAACACCTCCAGCGGAATCGCAAGATGAAACATACTGATCCGGTCAAAGGCAATCACGGCAATTGAATCACTCGACATAGCTGCCCCCTTAATTGGCCTGATAATATCATAGTATGTCTTTGGGGCCACTGTTCTTTTCGGGAGAACCGGCAGATAATTTGACCATCACCACATTGAAAGGGAGGAACCGCCATGATCAGCCTGAGAAAACTAACCGATTCAGATCGTGCTGCAATCAAAAAATGGCCTGTCTATGCGGGCGATCTGGAACAGATGGATTATGCCCTGCGTGAGAACGGATGGCTGGATGAAATACGTTCAAATACAGACGTTTCCCTGTATGCCGCAACAGACGGTGATGAACTGATCGGCTTTTCTCTTTTGGCAAAAACGGGTGCAGGTGAAGCCGAGTTCCGCATCGCCGTGCGGGCCGACAAGATCGGCCAGCGCCTTGGCGAAACGATTACGACCCTGACATTGCGCGCAGGCTTTGAAGAGCTGGAATTGTCCCGGATCCACCTGATTGTGCGCAGGAACAATAGCAGGGGCATCAGGCTGTATCAACGCGTGGGGTTCACCGGATGCGGAGAGTGCCGCAAGGAAATCAGGGGCTGTTTGGTAGACTTCCTGAAGATGGAAATTACAAACAGGCGAGATTGTACCCATGCCTAGAGAAATGAAAAGGAGAAAACCATGTCTCAGAGCACACAGCGAGCGTTAGTCGTCATCGATGTGCAGAACGACTATATCAGCGGCAATCTGCCGATCGAGTATCCGCCGGTCGAACAGTCACTGGCCAATATCGGCCGGGCCATGGATGCCGCGCAGGCTGCGGCAATTCCGGTGGTGGTCGTGCAGAATATCCTGCCGGAGAACATGCCGATCATGGCACAGGGAACGTTTGGGGCGGAGCTGCATCACAGCATTACCGGGCGGGGCTGGGATCACCATATCCTGAAAGATCTGCCCAGTGCCTTTATCAATACCGGGTTGGAAGAATGGTTGCGCGCCCGCGACATCACCACTATTACCATAGTCGGCTATATGACCCATAACTGTGATCTTTCCACCGTGGTGCACGGGCTGCACAGCGGATTCACCGTTGAACTGCTCTCCGATGCCAGCGGGTCGCTGCCCTACGCCAACCGTGCCGGCAGCGCCAGCGCCGAGGAGATCCACCGTGTCATGACCGTGGTGATGCAATCCCGATTCGCCACGGTCATGACAACCGCTGAGTGGCTGGACGTTATTGCAGGCGGGATAACGCCTGAGCGTGACAATATCTTCAGCTCTAACCAGCGGGCACGGAAACAAGGTGAGATAGGAGAGCACGTCGATCGGCGTTGAAAGCCGGTCAGCCCCAGGTAGTATTTTTCAGCTGGTAAGTCGTCCCTGATTCTCCAGCTTTCATCCCTGGTTTTGATTATCTCGAAGTGATGAATGACGCTGTCAAGTGCGGTTTTTCTTCTCGCGAGGCACGATGACACTGACGAATTTCAGGCGGAAAGGATGGTTTCACCGGGGAGAGCAGATCAGGATTTAGTCGCCTTGGTCGGCCTCGGCTGCTGATCGGACGGCTTCATTTTGAGGTGACGGGTGGATACGTACTGTCTCCCCAGAATTCGTTGCCAGCTAAACGTCAACAGGCTCCCGGCACTGAGCAGCCGGGAGCCTGTTGACGTTTAGCTGCGCGGCCGGCTTACGCCCGCCGCGAAAACGGTTTACTTGAGCGCGGGAACCACCGGACCCTTGCGCTGATCCATGGAACTGAACAGGGGCTGCTTGTCCAGCGACTTGGGATCAACCTTGGACGAGTGACAGACGGAGCAGAAGACATCCATCTTGGCGCCCTTCTGGGTATCGACCAGCAGGTAACGGTAGTTGGGATTGGAGGGATGGGGATCGTGGCAACCGACGCAATCAAAAACGCCGTCGCGCAGGGAGCTGGCCGGCACGTTGGCGATCTTCGGATTGATGTTCTTGATGTTGAAGGGATGGCTCATGTGCCCTTTGATGGGAATGATGCCCTGTCCGCCCTTGTCGGCGTCCTCGTGACAGCTGAGGCACAGCGCAGTGATGCTGGTGTAAGGCAGCTTGGTGCGAGGATTAATGTCCTTGGTATTGACCGGCACGGCAAAAATCAGTTTTTCTTGCTTAGCCGTGTGGATGCTGTGGCACCCCGTACACTCCAGCTCGTCATGCGCCCCTGCCGCCAAGGCAGCGAACGGTGCGGCGAGGCTAGCTACCAACAGAAACAACAACACTTTTTTCATACTTTTCCATCTCCTTTAATTGAATAAATACCATCATGAACCGCAAGGGAAAACCCGCAGTACATTAGCAATAAATGCGGCAGGATTCAAGAATATTTGTCATCCCGTCAGGCCATATCGCAGCGGCACTCCCTACCAAGCTGACGAATGAATTCTGAATTATTCCTGCAACTCATGAGCCGTGGTGATGCAGTCGCGTTGTGCCACAGTCATGTCTCCCCCACAGAACAATGTCTGATCAGCACCCAGCCTGGAGCTCATACTTTTCCCCTTGACTCCACTAGACCGATCAGTCTATATTTTACCCATGAAAAAACACGATACACGCAGTGAAATCATCCGCATCGGCACCGACCTGATCTCCCGCCAGGGCTTCAACGCCACCGGCATCGACTCAATATTGAAGGAGGCGGCTGTCCCCAAGGGGTCGTTTTACCATTACTTCAAGAACAAGGAGGAATTCGGCCTGGCGGTGATCGATCGCTTTGCCGAGAGCTTCGAACAGCGCCTCGACACCTTCCTGAACGACGACGAAGTGTCGCCGCTCAACCGCATCCGCAACTTTCTGGAAACCGGCCTGGCGCGGGTCAGCCAGAACCAGTGCACGAAAGGGTGCCTGATCGGGAACCTGGGGCAGGAAATGGCCGACCAGAACGAGCTCTTTCGCGCCCGGCTGGATGAGGTGTTCAGCATGTGGAAGGGGCGTTTTGCCGCCTGCCTGACAGAGGCGCAGCAACGGGGCGAATTGTCCCGGAGCAGGGATGCGCTCCAGCTGTCAGGCTTCATCCTCTCCGGCTGGGAAGGGGCGATCCTGCGCGCCAAGGTGATGAAAACCACCCAACCGATGCAGGACTTCATCGAGGTACTGTTTAGCGCAACGCTGCGCTGATTTTTTTACCCGGCCAGTAGACGACCGGTCTAATTTACCACGAACACGATACCACGGGAGGAGAAACCATGAAGATCGTCAGCCTGCTGGGAAGTCCCCGCACCGCGGGAAACAGCTCCACCATTGCCCGCCACGTCCTGAAAACCGCAGAAACCCTTGGTGCCGAAGCCAGCTCATTTGAGCTGAACCGGCTCACCTATCGCGGCTGCCAGGGCTGCTATGCCTGCAAGACAAAACTGGACCGCTGTATTCTCAACGACGGGTTGACCGAGGTATTGGCGGCGGTCCAAGACGCGGATGTGGTGCTGCTCGCCTCACCGGTCTACTACGGGGAGATCAGCAGTCAGCTCAAAGGGTTCATGGACCGCACCTTCTCCTATCTGGTCCCGGATTACCGCACCAATCCCCAGCCAAGCCGCCTGAGCCCCAAGAAGCTGATCTTCGTGCTGACCCAGGGCCATCCGGACGAGGCCCTGTTCGGCGATATCTTCCCTCGCTACGAAGGTTTTTTGAAATGGATGGGGTTCAGCGACGTCAGACTGATCCGCGCCTGCGGCATCGGACCGGGCAATGTGGATGCCGTCCCGGAACAGGTCCTGCGACTGGCCGAGGATACGGCACGACAGTTGGTGGCATAACCAGCACCCAGGGAGGTACGTATGGAAGCGCAGCTCCGTCACGAGATAGTCCGCTTTGTCCATGAGAGTCCGCTCAACCGCTTCCCGGACAGCGACGCCCCGTACTTCGACGAGCCGCTGGTCGGTTATGCCGCTGCCGGTGATCCGCTATTCAGCGAGTACAAGTCCGTCATCGGCGCCTTCCATCAAACCCCGCAGGAGGTTATGGCACACACCCTGGGAGCGGATACGCCGGCAGCCACCGTGATCAGCTGGATTCTGCCGATCACGCGGCCAACCCGGGAGAGCAACCGCGTTGAGGAACAGTACCCTTCCCAGGCCTGGACCCGGACCCGCTTTTTCGGTGAGCAGCTCAATGCTGCGCTGCGCCGGCACCTGGTAGTCTGGCTGAAGGAACGGGGCCAGCAGGCGATCGCTCCCCAGTTGGCCGCTAGTTGGCAGGAGTTCGCCGATACACCGGTCGGCATAGCCTCGACCTGGTCGGAGCGCCATGCCGCCTATGCCGCCGGCCTGGGCACCTTTAGCCTGAACGATGCCCTCATCACCCCCAAGGGTATCGCCCACCGTTGCGGCAGCGTGATCACCGACCTGCGGCTCGCCCCAAGCGAACGCCCCTACCCCAGCCATCGCCACAACTGCCTGTACTTCCGCGATGGCAGCTGCGGACTCTGCATCGACCGTTGCCCGGTGGGGGCCCTGTCACGGGCGGGTCACGACAAGCCCAGATGCAAACAGTATGTCTATCAAACCATCGTTGAAGCGGTCGGGGAGCGCTTTGGCACGCCCCAGACCGGCTGCGGCCTCTGCCAGACCAGGGTGCCGTGCGAGGGCGGGATACCGGGAAGCACCCGCCATGACAGAACGTGACTACACCAGCCATGACAAGAGGGAGGAGCCCTGACATGACCATCAAGGAAAAGCACTACAGCGCAGAGCATACCGGGCCGTTTGAAACCCTTTTGCAGAGGGATTTCATGGGGTTTCCCGGCAAATACTTCATCGGCAGCCAACTGGGCCTGACCGGATGCGAGGCCTCCCTCAACCGCCTCCCGGCCGGAAAAGGGATGCCCTTTGTCCACGCCCACAAGAAGAATGAGGAACTCTACATCGTCCTGCGCGGCAGCGGAACGTTCTTTGTGGATGGTGAAGAATTTCCGATCCAGGAAGGGAGCCTGATCCGGGTCGCCCCGGAAGGCGAGCGCGCCTGGAAAGCGGGCAGTGAGGATCTGTACTTCATCTGCATCCAGGCGGAGGCGGGCAGCCTGAGCCAGGCCACTCTGGAGGACGGTATCCGCTGTGCCACGGCAACGTCGTGGTTAACACCCAAGGAGAGCTAATCCTAACCGCCCCTTTGTCCGGTTTGAAGGGATGCATCCGGTGCTGAAGGCGCAGGCCGAAGCCTGTTGCGTGCAAAGGGGCTATCTTACTGCATCGGGAGGAATGTCATGGAAACATTGGAGGCGATCAAGACCAGAAGAAGCGTGCGCAGATTTTCGGATCAGCCGGTTGAGCCGGAAAAGCTCCAGGCGGTGCTGGAAGCGGTGCAACAAGCCCCGTCGTGGTCGAACAAACAGTGCTGGCAGCTGGTGGTCGTGCAGGACCAGGAGGTACGGAACAGGATCAGCGAGCTTTCCTTCGTGGAAACATTCTTTGCCACCTATGGCTACAAGTCCAATCCGGCCCAGAAGGGCCTGGCCCAGGCGCCGATCGTGATCGTGGCGTGTGCGAATCCGCACCAGTCGGGCGATCTGCGCGGGGAACAGTATTTCATGGCAGATCTGGGAATCGCCATGCAAAACCTGATGCTGGCGGCCCACGTTCAGGGGCTCGGCAGCGTCTTTGTCGGTGTGTTCGATGAAGAGCAGCTCAAAACCCTGCTGGCAATCCCGCCTGCAATCCGGATTGTGGGGCTGTTACCTATCGGCTATCCCGCCGGTGAGGCCAAAGAAGGGCCGCCACGCAAGCCGCTGAGTGAATTTGTCCATTATGGAACATGGAAAAGTAGTGGGGAGATTTCGAGTACGTGAAGTAGCCACTGACTTCTGCCCGGCAACATGCTGACGCCACTGGCAGCGGCATTCAGTTTTTGAATTTTTTGGTGATCGGCAATCTGCAAGGAGGATTATGATATGAGTTTGGTAACCATTGATCACACAACCTGCCGCCGCGACGGCATGTGCAGCGCAGTCTGCCCCATGGGGCTTTTTGACCGGGATGGCGAAGGGTTCCCCGTTTTTCGATACAGCGCTGACCAGCGCTGTATCGCCTGCGGCCATTGCGTCGCCGTCTGCCCCCACGGCGCGGTTCTTCACACGGCACTTCCCCTGGAGGATGCGCCGCTCGTCGATCATAATCTGACCGTTTCCGTTCCGGCCCTGACCCAGCTTCTGAAAAACCGCCGCTCGGTCCGGGAATTCAGGGAGGAACCGGTGCCGGAGGCACTGGTCAGGGCAGCCATTGACACGGCCCGCTGGGCGCCGACGGCCGTGAACCGCCAAGCGCTCCACTGGCTGGTAATCCAGACACCCTCCGAGACCAGACGCCTGGCCGGCCTGATAATCGACTACCTGCGACGGATCAGCACGGTGGAACCTCGTTACGCCCCGGTAGTCGCACAATGGGAGCAGGGCAAGGACCCGGTCCTGCGCAATGCCCCCCACATGATCATCATCCATGCCCCGGACGACTGGATCTGGAGTTCGGTGGACAGCACCATTGCCCTGACCCAGTTCGAACTGGCGGCCGTTGCCAATGGTATCGGCACCTGCTGGGCCGGTTATTTTATGCGGGCCGCCAACGGGCATCCTGCCCTGCGGGAGGCGCTGGGCATTCCCGGCGATCACAGCGTATTCGGGGCACTGATGTACGGTTTTCCCCGTTACCGTTACCACCGCATACCGCCGCGACAGGCGGCGCGGATCGAATTGAGATAATCATTGATCGGTGTAAGTTCCACTCTGGCCGGCATCGGCGGCAGCATGCCGGTGCCGTTTCTTACCTGGTGCAACAACGCCATTCACCGCGCCATCGCACATCGGCGGCCACCGGCCTTCCCATCGCCCTGGCCGGAGCGCCCGGCTATGTGATCAACGGCCTGTCGGCCTCGCTCCCCTCTACCGCCTCGGTTTCGTCTATCCCCCCGCGCTGGCCGGCATCTCCGCCGCTAGCATCGCCACCGCACCGCTCGGCGCACAGTCTGCCGATTGATAAATTGTAGAAGATTTTTGCGCTGCTGCTGATTGTGATGGGGACCAAGATGCTGGTGGGTTTGATGTGATGAATTTGCTTTGATAATGCATTGGGATTAACATGACCGTATGGACACTTCCGAAATAAATACCGCTGAATCGCACGAGCTGCAACGACGTTCCCCCCTGCGGGTTCTCATCGGCGGAATGCTCGGCATGATTGTGGCCATGGGGATCGGGCGGTTTGCCTTTACGCCGATCCTTCCGCTGATGCAGCGTGATCTGGGCATCACCCACAGCCTGGCCGGTGGGCTGGCTTCTCTCAACTATGTGGGGTATCTGGCCGGGGCGCTGCTCTGCGCCGTCTGGCCCCGCGTACTGCGCAGCACGATTATCAACGTGGGCGCCTTGATCGCCAGCATCGCCACCACCCTGCTGATGGGAGTAACCCTTTCACCGTTCTGGTGGGGAGCGCTGCGGCTGAGTGGCGGTTTTGCCAGTGCGATTCTGTTTGTGGTCATCGCGATCGAGGTCACCGAAATCCTGGTTCGCAGTCGGCACAGTCGCTGGAGCAGCGCACTCTACGGGGGGATCGGCCTGGGGATTGCCTTGAGCGGCGCGACCGTTCCGTTTCTGGACCAGCTTGGCGGCTGGAGTGCAGCCTGGCTGGGGATGGGGGTATTGTCCGGGGGAGTGGCACTTGTCGGCATCGCGGTAGCGGGAAAACGCCGGGGAGCAGTTTCGGTAGCGGATGCAGCGGCGCCAGCCACGGGGAGTCTTGCCGGCATCGTCAGGCTGGCCGCCGCCTATTTTCTGGAAGGGTTCGGCTACATCGTCAGCGCCACCTTTCTGGTGACCATGATCGCCCATACGCCGGGACTGGGCGGGTTTGCTCCCTGGAGCTGGGTTGCCGTGGGGCTGGCCGCGGCCCCCTCCACCATCATCTGGCAGCGGATCGCATGCAGGATCGGCGTACGCCCGGCACTGACCCTGGCCTATCTGCTGCAGGCCTGCGGCATCCTGTTGAGTATCAATGCCGGAACCGCGTTCAGGGCGGGATTGGCAGCCATCATATTCGGCGGCACCTTCCTCGGCATTGTGGCTCTGGCCATGGCCGAGGGTGGCAGACGTTCCGGCACGGAGGGGCGCCGCGCCGCCGCCATTCTGACCGTCTGCTTCGGGGCCGGTCAGGTTATCGGGCCTCCTCTGGCCGGACTGCTGGCCGACCAGCAGGGAGGCTTTGCACTGCCGCTGCTGCTGGCCGGATTCGCGGTGGCGCTTGGCGGTCTGCTGGTGGCTACGGACAGCCGCTTTACAGCCGAATCAGCCGCACACAATTGCTAGGAGGTGTAGAAATGCCCTATGTGAACATCAGGATTACCCGCGAGGGAGCAACTACGGAACAGAAGGCAGCCCTGATCAAAGGGGCCACCCAACTGCTGGTGGATGTGCTGGGGAAGAATCCGGCCACCACGATTGTGGTGATCGATGAGGTGGATACGGACAACTGGGGCATCGGCGGCGAGTCGATTAGCGTACTGCGTGCAGCGGGAAACTAGCGGTCTTTGGCACCCCCCGTTACACGTTGATCGCAACACTTCGCAGGCTGTACGGTGCAACCGCATACGCCCGAAGCAGTAAAACGCTTCCCGAAGGCCTTCCGTTGTCGCGGCCCTGCTGCTTGCGTTTCACTTCTTTCAACTTTTTTTCGCTTACAAAAAAGGCCCGCCAAGGGCGGGCCTTTTAACAGGTTCATTACCAGACCACTCAAGCCAGGTCCTGAACTCCCTGATAGATGATATCGAACAGTTCCTGGATATTTTCTTCGGCAATACAGGAAAAGGCGATCCGCAGGTCCGTCTTGGTGATGGAAATGGCGCCGACCCCGTATTTATCCAGCAAGTGGACGCGCAGCTTTTCAGCTTCCACGGTTTTCAATTTCAGACACATGAAATAACCGGAGTTGAAGGGATAATAATCCCAGGCCTTCGCGTATTTGTCGCTGTTGAGTACCTGCTTGGTCTTCAGGGCGCGCCCCTTCATCACCTGGAATTTTTCCTCCTTCTGGGCCAGGAATTGTGGTGAGCGCAGCGCCTCGATGACAAACGTCTGGGAGGGGTGCGGGCAGTTGGAGATCTTGGCGCGGATGATCCCCATGGCCTTTTTCTCCAGGGAGGCCATAACCGGCGCGTTCTCATACTCGTTGCCGTCGGCGAAGGTGATGAAGCCGGTACGGAAGCCCCAGACGAACTCTTCCTTGGTGGCGCCATCCAGTTTGATCGCCAGGATGCGCGGATGCAGGTTGGCCAGTTTGCCGAACAGCGACTCCTTCAGGCTGTCCTCGTAGAACAAACCGAAATAGGCGTCATCGGCGATCGCAACGACGTTGCAGCCCGATTCCGCCACTTCCTTGATGGCCGCTACGATGGCATCGCCTTCGGCCACGGTCGGCGTATACCCGCTGGGGTTGTTGGGGAAGTTGAGCAGAACAATCGCCTTCCCTTTTTCCTCGGCTGTGTTTTTCAGTGTGGCCTTGAAGGCGTCGATGTCATAACCGCCGGTGGTGGTGAAGGTCGGGTGCTTCTTGACGATGGCGCCGTTACAGGTACCGAAGGTCAGATTGTAGTTGCCCCACAGCATGTCGGGCAGGATCAGGTGGTCGCCTTTATCGACGAACATGTCGCCGACGATGGAGAGGCCGTGGGTCAGAGCGTTGGTGACGATCGGATTGCTGAAATGCTTGTTGTTCTGGCTCGGATTTTCGCGCAGCATCTTCTCGCGCCACAGGGCACGCAGCTCCGGCTTGCCGGCCGGAGGGGCATAAGGGTAGATATCCTTGGGATCAAAGGCTGAGAGCTTGTCCTGAATGCACTGCAGGAACATGGGACCGCCATTTTCTGTG
Source organism: Deltaproteobacteria bacterium (assembly GCA_021780495.1). GTDB lineage: Bacteria > Desulfobacterota > Desulfuromonadia > Geobacterales > Pseudopelobacteraceae > CAIPTY01. The sequence continues at coordinate 87,877 of JAJXYO010000016.1, read as the reverse complement.
GCTATGCCGATGGTGGCGTTATATTTGTGCGCTTTGTCCTTGGCTTCGGCCGACTGGGTCAAAATACCTTTGGGGAAAAACAGGTTTTTGCCGAGATCGGACAGCATCTCCAGTACGTGCGGACTGTGCTGCGCAAGTTGATCGTTGAGTTCCTGTGCTAATGGATTCATCATATTCCTCCTGGTTATTGTCGCATCTGTCAGGGATGCAAGGTTAATCGGTTGAAGATCATAACTGAAAGTAGAACAACACAGGTCCGTTTTTGTCAACAGATAAATGCAGGGTGGACAAACAGATCTCACCCCAGGGAATCCCCAACCGTCTTCCCTGATACAGATGCTGCGCTGGAGTCAGCGCGGTATAAACTCTTCTTTCGAGCTGATCCTGCCCAGGGTCGCTACGATCAGCTTGGCAGCATCCTCCAGGTCTCCCAATGAGATCGTTTCCACCGGCGTGTGCATATAGCGCAGCGGGATCTTGACCAGGGCGGTGGCAACGCCGCCGCGCGAGATCTGCATGACATTGGCGTCCGTGCCGGTAGCACGCGGGCTGGCGGTATGCTGGATGGCAATTTTCTCTTTCTCGGCCGTGGCTGACAGCAGCTCGAAGAGGGGGGGATTGATATTGGCGCCGCGGGCCAGGATCGGCCCCTTGCCCAGGCCAACCTCGCCGTTATGCTTCTTTTCCACGTCCGGCTGGTCGGTGGAGAAATCGACCTCGACACAGATGCCGATATCCGGATTAACGGTATAACAGCTGGTGGTACCGCCCCGCAAGCCGATCTCCTCCTGAACCGAGGAAACCCCGTACAGGTCCACGTTCAACTTCTTACCGGAGGCCTTCACCAGGCGCAGCACCTCTGCCACGACGAAACAGCCCGCTTTGTCGTCAAATCCCCGTGAGGCGACCCGGTCGCCCTGTAGTCGGGTAAATGAACTCTCAAAGGTAACCGCGTCCCCTACCCTGACCAGTTTCTGGGCCTCTTTCTTGTCCTTGGCACCGATATCAATATACTGGGCCTCCAGCTTGACAACCGTTTCCCGGTCCTTAGCATCCATCAGGTGGATCGGCTTTTTGCCGATCACCCCCGGCAACGGCCCGGCGGCCGTATGGATATTGACCCGCTTGCCCGGCGTCAGGTGGGCATCGACACCACCGACCGCGGCAAAATAGAGAAAACCGCGATCATCGATGTATTTGATCTGCAGGCCGATTTCATCGGTATGACCAACGACCATGACCTTGGGCAGATTCTTGCCTTTGCCGGCGACACGGGCAAACACATTGCCCATGACATCCGTAGTAACGTCATCGCAATAGGGGGTGACATACTCGCGGAAGACCCGTTGGGCAGGCTGTTCGTAACCGGATGGGCTGGGGGCGTCCAGCAGTTGTTCAAGAAATTTAAGGGATTCCTTACGCATGTGCTACTCCTCGTGTATGGTGTAGTGCAGATCTGTGATTATATTGCCCTTGATGGTTTGATGCATATCTTCGACGACAAGCTCCTCTTTTGTCAGGCTGTCATCAGCCGCAACCCGGGCTGCTGCCACCCGCTCTCCCAACCTTTTCAGGTTGATCCGCCCCTGCCCATAGACCTCGGAAACCCGCGAGGGGTGACAACGAATTGCACTGGGCACACCTGCGGGGATATCGGACAGCAGCTTGCAGAGCAGGTCGAAATAGAGTTCCGAACGGGTTAGACGCCCCAGCGAGGGATGCCAACAGCCGCCCAGCACAGTAGTGCTGTTGAGACCGTCGTCAGCCTGCAACCCGATACGGATAACCGGAACAGCGGCCAGCATGGCCTCGTGCAGCAGGACTTTGCAGAGCTGGACGCCTTCCTCCACACTCAGCGGGACATAGTCGCCGGACTGCTGGCGGCGCGCCAGCTCGGTGCCGCGCAACACAACCACCGGGTAGAACCTGAGAAAGTCTGCTCCGGCAGCTATGACCCGTTTCAGCGAATTGAACGATTTTGTTGCCGTATCGCCCGGCAGGCCGGGCATCAACTGGGCGCCGACAGAAAGTCCTCCGGCTTTTATGCAGCGAATGGCCGCTTCGCTATCAGCCGCACTGTGCCCGCGCAGCGAGCGAGCAAGTACCTCGTCATCCATGGACTGCACACCCAGCTCGATGGTCGTGATGCCCAAACCCGCCAACCGTGTGACCGTTGCGCCATCGACACAATCAGGACGCGTCGAGATACGTACCGAGCGGATATCACCGGATGCCAGCAGGCTCTGCAGGGGCTGGAGAAGCTGATCCTGGACCGCCACGGGCAGCGCCGTAAAGCTGCCCCCGAAGTAGGCCACCTCCAGCGGACGCCCTGCGGCTGTTTGTTGCCAGGCGCCGATCTTGGCCAGGATAACTCCGGCCGCCGGAATATCGCCCGAGGAACCGGAAATCGTACGCTGATCGCAGAATACACAGGTATGAGAACAGCCCTGGTGGCTGATAAAAAATGGTACCGTGATTTTTTTCAGAGTAGACCGCCTTCGCCTGACTGCAGGCGATGCAAGGCTTGCATGGCAGCGGCCTGTTGGGCGATTTTTTTAGAGCGCCCCTGACCTTCACCGGCCACCCGGCCTTCAACCAGCACACAAAAACGGAACTGGCGGTCATGGGGCGGACCCGATTCATCCGACAACCGGTACTCGGGTGGTGCCAGCCCCTTGGCCGACATAAGTTCCTGCAACTCACTTTTGGCATCCCGGGACGCTGTCACATCCAGGGGCACATCCAGCAATTCATCAAAAAACGCGGCGACAACACGGCGGGCGGCTTCAAGTCCACCATCCAGATAGACCGCTGCAATCAGGGCTTCGAGCACGTCGCACAGGATTGAATCCTTATCACGTCCTGCGGATTGTTCCTCACCTCTGCCGACCCGGATGAACAACCCAACCCCCAGCTGACGGGCTATGCGCGCCAGTGTGCCCTGTTCAGCCAATTGGGCCCGGGTGCGTGACAGTTCTCCCTCGCTGGCATCAGGAAAACGCGAGAAGAGCATCTCGGCCAGCAGCATTCCCAGAATTGCATCCCCCAGAAATTCGAGCCGTTGGTAATCACCGCCACCATAAACCTGTTCATTGTGAAACGAAGGGTGCGTCAATGCCAGATCAAGTTGGGTAGAATCCGAAAAAAGGTAGCCCAGGGACTCCTGGAGCTGGTCGGGTGCAGGGACAGTCATGGTTCAGACTATATGACAGTCGGGCCGTATTTGGCAATAGAAAGTCATCATGCTGAATTCAGTTGATAAATAGCACATGCTCCCCTATAATTCAGCATTTCTGAACACAGTGACGGGCGGCGCGCTGCATGGGTTTTTTCATCACATTCGAGGGTGTCGAGGGGTGCGGCAAGACCACCCAGATCAGACAGCTGTATGACCGTTTAACGAAAAGCGGTTATCGGGTAATGCTGACACGTGAACCGGGCGGGTGCCTGATCGCTGATAAAATCCGCTCGATCCTGCTGGACGCCGAAAACAAAGGCATGCAATCGCTGACCGAATTGCTGCTGTATGCGGCTGCCCGTGCCCAGCATGTCGCCGAAGTAATTATGCCGGCCCTTGCATCCGGAGCCGTAGTGCTCTGCGACCGATTCAGCGACGCCACCATTGCCTATCAGCATAACGGGCGCGGCATTGAGCGCACTACCATTGATGATCTCAACACCCTGGCCTGCCAATCGCTGCGGCCCGACCTGACCGTTCTGATCGACTGCGATGCCGCCCTGGGCCTGGCACGGGCCAAGAGCCGCATCGAAGCAGCCAGCGGCCCGCGCGAAGAACGCTTTGAACTGGAGCAACTTTCGTTTCACCAGCGGGTCAGGGACGGCTACCTGCAACTGGCCGCCGCTGAACCGGATCGTTTCCTGACAGTCAGCGCCGGCGGGACGATCGCTGAGATTTCCGGAGTGATCGCGACACAGGTGCTGAACCGCCTCACCCTGAAACAGGCCACATGCCTGACCGGCATGTTTTCTGCAAAAACCCCGGAAATCGTTTCCGATACACAAAAGGACACTGCCCGTGCCGTTCGCTGATATCGCGGGCCATGAACGCATCGTGGAGGTTTTCCGGCGTTCGGTGCGCTCCGGCAAGGTTTCTCATTCATACATCTTTGAGGGCATACCCGGCTGTGGCCGCAGAAAAACAGCGCTGGCACTCATCCAGGCCATCTTCTGCCGGGCTGTCGATGACGATGCCTGCGGTGTCTGCCCCTCCTGCCGCAAGATAACCGGCGGCAACCATGGCGACATCCATTTTGTCGAGCCCTTGCCGGACAAGCGCGATATTTCCATAGATCAGCTCCGGGATATCCAGCGGGAACTGTCCTTGCGACCCTATGAAGCGCCCCGCAAGGCCTGCATCCTGGAGCCGGCCGAGCGTATGAGCGTGAACGCCGCCAACTCTCTGCTCAAAACGCTGGAAGAACCGCCCGGCAACGCCATCATCATCCTGCTGACCGAGAACGCGGATATGCTGCTGCCAACCATCCGCTCCCGCTGCCAACTGATCCGCTTCTCGCCGCTGTCACCGGAGAATATCCGTCTGCTGCTGGTAAAGAACGGCATGACAGCGGATGCTGCCGGTCTGCTGGCGCCCCTGTCCGCAGGCAGCATGCATCGGGCCTGCGAGCTTGACAACGACACCCTTTCCGCTCGCCGGGAGGCACTGGTCACACATCTGTCCGCGCTGGACATCGGAAGGATCAGAACGATCTTTGACAGCGCCGAGGAACTGGCCGGCAATCGGGACGAGGCCCTTGAATCCCTGGACCAGCTGCTCTCTTTTGCCCGAGACGCGGTCTATCTGCACGCCGGCTGTTCAGACATCGTCAACACGACCATCCGCCCGGCCCTGGAATCATTTGCCGCGCGCTGCACGCTGGCAGGCGCCTTACAGATACTGGGCGACATAACGGAAACACGCAGGGCGGTTCAGCGTAACGCCAACAACAAACTGGCCCTGGATTGCCTGTTTATGAAGCTGGCCGAGGCTATTGCCTGAAAGAACCGGATAGCTTGTATTTTAAAGAAGGAGAAATGTGTGCCACGTATAATATCCATTCAGTTTTCAGCAGCCAGCAAGCTGTATGATTTTAATGCCGGAGATATCGAAATTGCCGTTGGTGACCGTGTGGTTGTGGAAACCGAGCGCGGACTCAGCATCGCTGAAGTCATGCGCGAACCGGTTGACAAAGCGGTAGATTCTGCCGAAAAACTTGTCACCATCACACGAAAAGCCACGTTCGAGGATTTGGCAACCGTCGAGCGCAATACACAAAAAGAACGGGAAGCGTATGATTTCTGCCTGCGCCGCATTGTCGAGCGCAACATGCAGATGAAACTGGTCAAGGTAGAGTACCTGTTCGATGGCAGCAAGGCGGTTTTCTTCTTCACCGCCGACGGACGGGTTGACTTCCGCGACCTGGTCAAGGACCTGGCTCACACCTTTCATACCCGTATCGAAATGCGTCAGATCGGGGTGCGCGATGAATCAAAACTGGTTGGTGGTATCGGCATCTGCGGCCGTGAGCTGTGCTGTTGCTCCTGGCTGCGGGATTTTCAACCGGTATCGGTCAAAATGGCCAAAGAGCAGAATCTGGCCCTCAATCCTAACAAAATATCCGGGCAATGCGGACGCCTGCTGTGTTGTCTCGACTATGAGTATGAGACCTACTGCAGTCTGCGCAAAACCTTTCCCAAGTGCGGCAAGCGCGTTCGTACCGCATCAACCAACGGCGTCATCGACAAACTGAATATCCTGACCGGAACGATCACCCTCAGGCTGGATGACGGCAAGCTCCTGGTGGTAAAACGCGATGAAGTCCTGGGAGAAGCCTCTGCCGAAGAGACTGCCGCAGCGGCGGCACAAAAACAGGTGGGCGGACGCCAGGAACAGCGTGAGCGACCACCACGCCAGCCGCGGCCGTCAAACGCTGCCCAACGTGCCGCAGAAAAGAAAACCGAACCTGCGACCGCAGCCCCAGCTCCGGTCGCAGCCCCCTCCAAGGAGCAGAAGCCGCAAGCGGACGGCGGCCAGCCTCGGCCGGCCAAGAAGCGCAGTCGCAATCGCAGGCACGGCCACCGCAAACCCGGAGAAGGCGGAACTCCGCCAGCGGGCAAGCCCGACAGTGATCCCAAAAGGAGTGAGCCATGAAACCGACCTTTTACGTTACCACACCCATCTACTACGTCAACGATGTGCCGCACATCGGCCACGCCTACACAACGGTTGCCGGCGACGTCCTGGCGCGCTACAAGCGCCTGATGGGATACGATGTCTATTTTCTGACCGGAAGCGATGAGCATGGCCAGAAGGTGGAAAAGGCCGCCATCACCGCCGGAGAAACCCCGCTGGAGCTGGCAGACCGGGTGGTCAAGCGCTTTCAGGCCCTGTGGGAACGTCTGGGCATCTCCCATAACGACTTCATTCGCACGACCCAGGAGCGCCACAAAAAAGGCGTAGCTCACATCTTCAAGGATATCCTCGATAAAGGCGACATCTATCTGGGTGAATACGAGGACTGGTACTGCACCCCCTGCGAGACCTTCTGGACCGAGACTCAGCTGATCGAAGGACGCTGCCCGGACTGCAACCGGCCGGTGGAAAAACTCAAGGAAGAGTCCTATTTCTTCCGGATGAGCAAGTATCAGGAACAGTTGCTGGCCTACATCGACGCCCATCCGGATTTTATCCAGCCCAAGAGCAAGCGCAACGAGATCATCTCCTTCGTCAAGGAAGGCCTGCGCGACTTGTCCGTATCACGCACCACCTTTTCCTGGGGCATCCCGGTGCCGGGCAACGAGAAACACATCATCTACGTCTGGTTCGATGCCCTGACCAACTACATCACCGCCCTCGGTTATCCGGACGAAACCGGCAACTACGGGCGCTACTGGCCGGTCGATGTGCACCTGATCGGCAAGGACATCCTGCGCTTCCACGCCGTCTATTGGCCAACCTTCCTGATGGCGGCCGGACTGCCGCTGCCGGAAAAGGTCTTTGCCCACGGCTGGTGGACCGTGGAAGGTCAGAAGATGAGCAAGAGCCTGCAGAACGTAGTCGAACCGAACATGCTGATCGACAAATACGGCACGGACGCGGTCAGGTATTTCCTGCTGCGGGAGGTTCCCTTCGGCCTGGACGGCGACTTCTCCCATACCGCCCTGGTGCAGCGCATCAACTCCGATCTGGCCAATGACATCGGCAACCTGCTCAGCCGCTCCACCGCCATGGCCGTCAAGTATTTCGACGGCGTACTGCCGGCACCGGCTATGCTGACCGAAACAGACTCGGCCCTGATGAACAAGACAACCGAAATGGTAACAACGCTAGACCGGCTGATGGATGAGCTGGCCTTCAGCAAGGCCTTGCAGGCCATCTGGGAGGTCATCTCGGCCGGCAACAAATACATCGACGACTCGGCTCCCTGGACCCTGGCCAAGGACCCGGCCAACCGGGAGCGACTGGCAACGGTCATGTACTGCCTGCTGGAATCACAGCGCATAACGCACTGCATCTTGTCGGCGTTTCTGCCGGCAACGGCTGAAAAGGCGCTCTGCTCACTGGGATGGAAGGAAGAGATTACCAAGGAAGGTCTGCAATGGGGTGGTCTCACGGCGGGGACCATGATTACCAAGGCGGAAGCTTTGTTTCCGAGGATTGAGGGGTAATAAAATGGGGCATTTTCTAGTGAAAATGCCCCATTTTATTACCCGCGGTTAAAAGCATGTTTCATTCAATTTGGTACGAGACGATTTATTTCAGATCCTTATCAGACCGCACTCGCCCTTCGGAATCTATGTAATATTTTCCGCCGCTTGGCTCATGAGGGATCGTTGGTAACAGGCCCATTGTTTTTAGTTCCGCTACAGACGCCGGCAACTTACCAAAGAGTTTGCGGTACGACTCAAGCGCCACCTCAATCTGCCGAATGCCTTTCAACACTTCCAGGCGCTTTTTCAGGGGTTCCACGGTGTTCTCTCTCCCAATCATCTTTGCCTGGGAAATCTGATCTTCCAGATATGATATTGCCACCTCAGTTTTATTCGCTTTAAAGGCCACCCGCGACGCTAAATAATCATAAAATGTATTGCCGCCTTGCCGTTTTGAAGCCTCTTTAAGATAGAAAAAACTCTTGTCACTGTTGTCCAAGAAGTAATAGTAATTGAAACCGGCAAAAAACGGCAGAAAAGAATCCCAAGTGCGAATGTCGGCTCCCTTGGCAATAAGGTCGTTCACTTCAACCAGCTTGTAACGGTCCCAGATCAGGGCAGAGTTCATCAGATTGTAAGGATCAATAAAATAGGGATCAAGGGCCACCGCGTTTTTCAAGGTGCTAAGGACCCAATCGTACTGCTGAGGGAGATATCGATGGGTATCAGACTGGGGTCGGGCCTCCCCCAGATAGGTAAGTGCATTCAAAAAAGCGAAATCGGCCGCCACCTCTTTAAACTGGGGGCTGACGATCTTAAGGACATTTGTAGGGAGAGTAAATAGTTGTTCATAACGGGGGCGCTCTACCATTGCAATTGGGAGCATGTTAAGATAGAGGACCACGGCACAAAAACAGGTAATCAGGGGTATGAAGCCGCTTGCCCGCCGCATATCAGGTCAGCTCCTTGCGTTTGAACAGTATCACCGCCAGTGACAATACAGCCACGGCGTACCCCAGCCCATAGAGTAGCGCGAAACCGAGGTGAGGAAAAGAGACGGTCAGTCCATGGGCAGCTGCAGACTTCAAGTCGAACAGAGCAAGATTAGGGAATAGATAATATGCTATTGTTACCAACCACTTGGTAATCGGTGCAATTTGGGATGGATCGGTGGATTCGACCAAACGTTTCACCTCTTGAGTACTGGAGCCGATCAGCCAGGTAATGGCGGTCAACATGAAGGTGATAAAGGAACTGCTGGTAACCAATGAATACAGAATACTCAGAGCGGTTATAAGCACCATCTGGACGAAGACGAACAGGTGAGCCACCGCCACCAACCCTAGGGACACCGTACCAAAAAAAGTACTATACATCTGTTTGACTAGCAGCAATGTTACCAACGAGGCAAAAAGCAGCATAGCTACGATCAGTGCCAGAAGCAGCGCCAATCCAAGAAAACGGCCCACAATATAGTTGGAACGACGCACGCCCCTGGATAAAGCAACATAGACCGTTTTACGCTCTAGATCCCGGGCAAGTATTGTTATACCTACAAATAGTACCACCAAGAGTGTAGCGAAAGTGGCAGTAGTCAGGGTAAAATCTGTGGCAACTTTTCCCACGTCCCGCATGATCATACTGCATAATATTACGGTAAAAGCCATCATCAAACCTGCCAGCAAGGTTATGCCATAGACCGCCCGACTGCGGATACCTTCCAGAAATGTCACCCATATTACAGCTCGCAGCATATCATTTCACCTCATCCACACCAATGTTGTTGACCACCTGTAAAAACAGCTCATCAAGAGGCATCCCCAGCTCAGGCACATTCCCTTCATGGCAAAGCCGCCCCTGAACAATGATCCCCACTCGGTCGCAGAGCCGCTCGATATCAGTCAGTACATGGGAGGAGATAAAGACTGTCTTCCCCTGCTGTTTCAGCTCGGCAATAAGGTTGAATATCAGATTGCGGCCTAGTGGATCCAGTCCGCTCATCGGTTCGTCAAGCACCACCAGATCAGGGTCGTGGATTAGGGATGCAGCGATGGCTGTGCGTTGTTGCATTCCCTTGGAGTAGCCGCTGATCCTGCGGCCTGTGGCCTGGTCCAGTTTCAGCTTGGCCAGCAGTTCATCACTACGAGAGCGGATAGAAGCGGGTGACATGGCGGATAACCTGCCGACATAGGCCAAATACTCACGGGCCGTCAGAAAATCATAGAGATAGGGGTTTTCCGGCAGATAGCCCACACTGGCCCGGGAAGCCTCGTTCGACACGGGGAGTCCGTTAATGGTAATGCTGCCACTGTCGGGGCGGATCAGATCCAACAACAGCTTGATGCTGGTAGATTTCCCGGCCCCGTTGGGGCCAATACAGCCATAGATTTCACCCCGCATCACTTGAAGGCTCAGTCCCCGCACCGCCAACACCGTGCGGCGTCGCTCGCTATGGTAGGTCTTGCAAATTTCATTAAAATGGATCATGACATCTCCATATTGAGGGATTGATATGGTTGCATGGGACATTTGTTCCGGCCACAATGTTGAGGTGGAAGCGCTCCATTTGTGGAGTACCGGCACATCCATACCACATAAAAATGCCGGGGTAGTGTACCCCGGCATTTTTATCATAACTAACTGAATAACATAATTCCTACATTGCGATCCAAGCAACAGCACCTGCACCCGCAGGAGTTACGCCAGTAAAGTCATTAGCAGCAGCAGTAGCGGCCGGAATATCGCCAGCTACCAATGCAACGCCACGTGACGCTGTTGTTCCTTGTGATCCCATCTGTGCATTCGGAGTGGAGTCCATCCCGTACCATTTGTCACCACCCGTCGCCTTAGTCACCATGGTATAGTCGGAAGATGCGGCTGAAGTATTGATCCCAAGACCTACACCAGCCGAAAGCTGCATCGGAAAGCTTTGTGCTGTGACCGGGTCTATAGTGTTCAATGCCCCGATTGCAACAGCGATTGGAGTAGAAGTTGGTCCAGTTAAAATAGCACCAGCTCCTGGTACACCACCAGCGGCAGTCGATACAAAGCAACCATTTGCTACTTCACCGAATGACACCTCAGCAGTGGCAATGTTTTTAAGGTCTGAGACTGCAGCACTGTTGTAACCTTTTACTCGGTATGCGGAAAACTGCGGGATAGCGATAGCCGCCAGGATGCCAATGATCGCGACGACGATCAAAAGCTCGATCAGGGTGAAACCTTCGTTACTTCTGAACCTGTTTAACATGATGTTTCTCCTTTCGTGGTTTGTGCTCTGAAATCAGAGCTTGGTTGTGAGGTTACCAAGTATTTAGCAATATCAAGACCAAAATCAAAATACTCTTTAACAACATGATATTATTACTAATACAAACGTTCCACTATTCTATCTGGCTCCACAACAGGCAAAAAAACGTCAACCAAGCTGACAATTAATGTCACAAAGGATACCAACCAAGAGCGGGAGTGAATTCAATGGCACCGATTACTGGAGAAGGGACATCGGTTGGCTGAATACTGTAACCCAAAGCTGTGGCTGCTGCGGGGAAATTGCTGTGTTTGAATAATAAAGTCGAGTCGGTGTCAATACCAAAAGCGGAATCACTCCGCTGATGTTTGGCAACGGCATTATAAGCTGTAAAGGTAAGTGGCACCGTAGTTGCGCAAATAGTGACATTACTTCCAACTTGAAATACCAATCCACCCGGAACACCCAATATATCTGTAGTTGAAATAACAGCAGACCCGGGGCCAATAATGGTGGCACCTACATCTAAACCTGGGCCAGGAAGATTTCCTACAGCAGTCGCTCCGTAGCGACGGTACTCTGTAAAGAGGCTTTCCTGCACAGTCCTCAAATTACGCAAATCAGAAATTGCGCTTGAATTGAATACATTGATACGATATTGACTAAATTGGGGAATAGCAATGGCCGCAAGAATGCCAATGATCGCGACTACGATCAAAAGTTCAATCAACGTAAATCCATTTTGTTTATAGTTGATATTCATCGATCACACCCCATGTACGGTTTCCATGAGTAAGCAAGAATAGCTCCAATTGCCCATCGATTTATTCATACTATAATGTTTGTTTAATATGTTCCGCAATCAGCATCACCTCAACCTGCTCTCCATCCGCCATGCGCTTGAAGTGTGCCCGGCCCGAGGACACCTCGTTCTCGCCGATGACGACACTGTAGCGCGCCCCCAGCCTGTCGGCCCGGCGCATCTGGCTTTTGAGGCTTTTGCCTTCGTAGTCCATCTCCACCCTCAGCCCCAGCTGCAGCAGGTCATGCAGCAAGCGGAAGGCGAAACCACGTTCGCCGGCCCCCAGAGTAGCAATGAACAGGTCCGGTTGGCGCGCAAAATCCTTGTCACCCAGCAGCAGCGCCACCCGCTCGACGCCCATGGCAAAACCGATACCCGGGATGGCCGGCCCCCCCAATTGCGAGATCAGGCCGTCATAGCGTCCGCCGGCTGCCACGGCCGACTGGGAGCCCAGCAGGCCGGTGACCATCTCGAAGGTGGTGCGGGTGTAGTAATCCAGTCCGCGCACCATGCGGGGGTTGATGCTGTAGGGCGTCGCGGTGGTATCCAGATATTGCCTGACGCTGGCGAAGTGATCGGAGCAGCCGGTGCAGAGGTTATCCAGCATGGACGGCGCACCGGCTGTGGCCGCGATACAGCCCGGCACCTTGCAGTCCAGGGCACGTAACGGGTTGGTTGTCATCCGGCGGCGGCAGTCCTCGCAGAGCGCATCGGCGCGTTGTTCAAGAAAGGCCATCAGGGTGGTGCGATAGGCCGGGCGGCAATCGGGACAGCCCAGCGAATTGACCTGCAGTTGTGGCTCATCCAGACCGATGTCGCGGAAGAACTGCACCAGCATGTTCAGCACCTGGGCATCGGCCAGCGGGTCGTGCACGCCGGTAATCTCGGCGCCGATCTGGTGAAACTGGCGGTAGCGCCCCTTCTGGGGGCGTTCGTAGCGGAACATCGGCCCCAGGTAATACAGTTTGGCCACCGGGTCCTGGGCGTAGAGTTTATGCTCGATGAAGGCACGCATGACACCGGCCGTGCCTTCGGGCCGCAGTGTTATGGCGTTTTCACCTTTATCGATGAAGGAATACATCTCCTTTTCGACGATATCGGTGGCATCGCCGATGGAACGGCAGAACAGTTCGGTCTTTTCCATGATCGGAACCCGGATTTCAGAAAAACCGTTCCGCTCGAATACGCTCCGGGCGGCCTGTTCAATATGCTGCCAACGGCCGGATTCTGACGGCAGGATATCGTTAAAACCTTTGATTGCTGTGATGGCCATGATTTCCTCGTTGTGCTAGTAGATAAAAAAATAAAGTCCGCCGCCCAAAGCAGGCTCAGGCGGACGGACACTTTATACAGGTATTAACAACGTCAGGTGGGTTTGACAAATCGGCCGACACAGTTCTTGCCACCGGCCTTGCCGATATACATGGCCTGATCGGCCATATCCAGCAGTTCCTGCTTTGACATGGTATCTTCCGGGCAGCAGGCATAGCCTATGCTGCAGGTCAGACGGATCGCATAGCCCTCCGCCGCCAGAAAATCATGGGCTTCCACCTGTGAGCGGATACGTTCGGCCACAATCCCGGCGGTTTCAGCACCGGTTTCCACCAGGATGATGGTATATTCGTCACCACCATAACGTATGACGACATCCACCTCGCGGGTCGATTTTTTCAACAGGTCGCCCATCTCCCTGAGTACGCGGCTGCCCACCAGATGGCCATGGGTATCATTAACCTTCTTGAAGGAGTCCAGGTCCATAAACAAAACTGCCAGTTGTGAGGCATAGCGTTCGGCCCGTTTCAGCTCCCGGTCGAGGGCGACCTCCAAATAGCGATGATTGAACAGACCGCTCAGGTCATCGATGAACAGCATATCCTTTGCCAGGGTATAATTTTCGGCGTTCTGAAAGGCGCGAGCTGACTGCTCCAACAAAAAGCGGATATTTTTTTTGAAGGGGCCAAAATCCGGCAGTTGCTGGCCAGGATCGTTAAAGACGACGACAACACCCAGCAGGGTGGCTTTGTTGAGCACGAAGATCAGGTAGGCCTCGTGTATATCGAGGTTGACATTCTTCGTTACCGGTTCAGGCAGCTTGATTTTAGCCATCAGGCGATTATGGTGCTGATGCCTGGATATGCTGACCTGCAGGGTGTCGCAATACTGCTGTGCCACGTCGCCTGTTAGGCCTTTGAAATTCTTGAGCTCCAGGCCGCCGTCAACCTGAAACAGCCCCAACGCACGGCTGACGCCGATCTCCCGCGAGACCGCATCCACCATCAGGTGATACACACGATCCAGTTCGAGACATCCGGCGATGGTCTGGCTGGATTGAAACAGGTTGAGCATATTCTTGAGCTCTTCGTTTTCATCCAGCAGGCGGCGTTGCTGCATGCACTGGGCAACCGAATGCAGAAATTCAACATGATTGACCGGCTTGGTCAGGTAATCGCGGGCACCGTGTTTCAAGGCAAAGATGGCTGATTCGAGATTTGCATTGCCGGTAACCATGATGACATCGATGCTCGGGTCGTTTTCCTTGACACGCGAAAGGATTTCCATACCACTGATATCAGGCATGATCAAGTCGGTAATCACCAGCCCATAGCGGTGTTCGGTCATCATCTCAAAGGCCTCTAGACCACAGGAGGCGGCATCGACCTCGTAGCCCTCGGCTGTGAGGACGTTAGAGAGCATCTCACGGAAAAAGAGGTCGTCTTCGACTATCAGAATCTTATCCATTAAGGTTTGCCAGTTTGGTGTGAGAGATGGATTAATGCATCTTTTTACCGCATTAACGCGGGCTATGTCAAACGGTCTTTGGCAGCGGATGGAATGCCAATCCTATTCTCGGTGATAGGGGGTTGTGACACTCCAGGTAGTACCGTCGCTGATCAGTTCAATGCTGCCATCCAGATCGGTGCGGTAGATCTGGATACCTCGTCTGGCAAGCAGGTCCAGCGTGCGGGCTGACGGCAACCCGAAACGGTTGCCCCGGCCGGCAGAAATCAGGGCCACTTTTGGGGCAACCCGGTCGAGAAAGGCGTCAGAGGTGGAATAGCGACTGCCATGATGGCCAACTTTCAGCACGGTAGCGTTCAGTTCAGCATCCCCGGCCAGCATGCGATCCTCGGCCGGAAATCCGGCATCTGCCATGAACAGCATGCTGAATGAGCCATACTCCAGGCGAAACACAAGGGAATCCTCATTCATACCCATCTCATCCCGTGCCAATCCAGCCCGCTGCCCTATTACACGGGGTGACAGCACGTGAATACTGACACCGGCCGGCAGATCAACTCTGTCCCCGGCCGCAAGCCTGGAGACAGGGACATGGTTACGCTCCAGAGCTGATCGCAGTTGTTCATAGCCATCACCATCCCCGCCGGCAATAGATTCCCAGAACCTGCCGACCGGAATCATGCGGGCCACATAGGGCAGTCCCCCGATATGATCGGGATGGCTATGGGTCAGTATCAGATCATCGATCCGCCGGACACCGAGCTTGTACAGGGCTGGAGCCAGAGTGCGCTCACCGAAGTCGTGTCCGTTCTCATGCAGATACCCTCCCCCATCCACCAGCAGGGTATTACCGTCGGGCAGTCGCACAAGCAAAGATTCGGCCTGCCCGACACTGAGCATGGTGACATGCAGGCGCCCATCGGCGGCTGATGGGGCGAATACATGGAATGCAACGGCAAAGACCGGCAGCGACACACACAGCACAGTCTTGGCAGCCTTGCCACGCAGAAAGGTCAGTACACACATCACGGAAACAAACAGCAGCATATCCAAAGCGGTTATGCCTTGGAAATGCACAACCGGCAGACGAGCAAACAGGCCGATCAACCAGTTGGACAGCTGTACCAGCTTGGCAGCCATCCCCAGCAGCAGATGGGCGACCGGCAGGGACAGGTAGATGAACGGCACGGCACAGAATCCAGCCAGGACGGCACCGTACCCCAGCAGCGGCACAATCAGGAAGTTGGAGAGAATACCATTCAGTGAGGCCTGGTTAAAGACGAACAGCACCGGCACAATAGTCGCAAAGGTGGCCGCACAGGAGGCAACGACAAACTGGACCAGGGAACGCAGCCAACTGCGCTTGATCACACCGATCTTTTCCATGACCGGCGGCACGATGACCACAATCCCCCACAGAGCCAGAAAGGAAAGTTGAAACGAGACATCGAAGAGTGTAGGCGGGTGTATGGCCAACAGCAGAAAAGCCGACAGCAGCAGGGCGTTGACCGGATCGGTCTCACGTTCCGCGCACAGGGCAAGTACACAGGCGGCCAGCATGATGACCGAGCGGGCAGTAGCCGGAGCAGATCCGGTTAGAAGCAGGTACAGCAGCATGGCCGGTACCGTCAGTATCAACACCGCTTTGCGAAGATTGAAGTACAGGGCGAGTCCTTCGGAGCGAAGGGCCAGCAACAGGGAGATCATCACGATGAAGTACGCAATGATGCCGACATGAAATCCGGAAACAGACAGGATGTGATTGACTCCGGCCCGGGTGTAGGCATCGGCCAGTTCCACCGGTATCCGTTTCTGATCACCGATCAGAAGTGCAGTCAAAACCGACGAAACGTTTTCATCGGCTACGGATGCGCGTATCACATCGCCCAGATGTCGGGCCGTCAGATCCGCCCTACGCAGAACAGAATCCATGACAGCAGACCGAATCAGAACGATATCATCCTGCGATGCTACCCGACCGGTGGCAGCAATCCCCTGAAACGCCAGATAGCGGGGATAATCAAACTCGCCCGGCAGGCCGAGGCGCTGGGGAACGGAAATCCTCGTTACACAGCGGATTCTATCTCCCCTGTTCACGGTTACATCGCCTTCGGCCACATACAGCATCAGATCACCGCAGACCGGCTCGGTGCGCCCATCACGAAAAACGTGTTCCGTGCGGATTACAAGATTATTTCCGGCAGGCGAAATAACCGGACGGGCCTGCACGATGCCCTCTACGGTAACCGGCGTAGATCCCGCACGGTAGATTATGGAACAGGGGGGTGACGGTGGAGATTCCCATGAAGTCAGGGCGCAAAAGCCCCATACACAAAAAAACAGGGCCGTGCAGATCACAAAAGGTGGCCGCCACCTGATCAGGCTTGAAAGGACAAGACAGACAAAGGTCGCGGCTAGAGCAGAGTATGGCAGCAGAAAACCGGACTGATCCGAGATAACCAGACCAGTGGCCATTGCCAGAAATGGGAGCAGCAATGGCCGTTCCTGGAGCATCAGTCACTACTTTCAGATATGGATTTGGCTGCTACAACAGGCTGGAATGCTTGGTTAAAAATATATCACAGATCATGCCACTTGAAAACATGGCAATTGGGTGGTAGGTTTTAGCAAACATTACCTGGACACACGGGCTACGCGCGCCAACGATTTATCTTCTAACTTATTATTTTTGCAGAATATACTGTAGACAGAAAGAGACGTTACGCACCATGTCCCCGGAAAGTTCTTCCATAAATAACAGTATCCAGCACACCATGCCAGAGCTCAGCGCACTCTATCAGGCTGCGGAGGAACGCCAACAGCGCAGCCTCATGCTTTCTGAATCAATTACCGCTGCAAATCTGCGCTTTATCGAAACCGGCAATATCAATCAGATGGCCCAAATCCTCATCGATGCCTGCATGACGATCACCAACTCGCCCTTTGGCGTGCTGTATGAAATCCTGCCGGATGGAAATGCCAGTATTCTGTC
Organism: Deltaproteobacteria bacterium; assembly: GCA_021780495.1. GTDB lineage: Bacteria > Desulfobacterota > Desulfuromonadia > Geobacterales > Pseudopelobacteraceae > CAIPTY01. The sequence goes on along the minus strand of JAJXYO010000016.1, from coordinate 70,426 downwards.
GCTGTCACTGGCATCATTCGATTCCATTTCCGAAGAGGCCGTATTCCGTGACATCAAATATGAAATCCGTCGCCATGGCCACTATCTGTTTCCACGTCATCATTCCCTGCTTCTGGCCCCGCTTATCGAAGACAGGGTCATCATTGTGGACTCGCCGGCGGAGAATCGCTGGGCGGGTTGCTCGTGCGCCGTCTGCGCACCACATTTTTCCTGTTTTGCCGGGATGCCGCTCAAGATTGGCACCGTCGCGGTCGGCATGATCGGATTGGCCAATCGCAGCGGCGGCTATCATACGTCTCATATCAATGAGCTGGAAAACTATGCCCAGACGTGTGCCCTGGCCATTAACGGAGCACGAGCAGACATCGAGCGCAAGGCGGCACAAGAGCAGCTCCGCCAGGCCCAGAAAATGGAGGCAATAGGCCAATTGGCAGGCGGCATAGCCCACGATTTCAACAACCTGCTGACGGTCATCAACGGCTACAGTACTCTGGTACTACAGAAGATCAGCAGCAGCGACCAGATGCATAAAGAGGTAGAACAGATTCTGAACGCAGGTGAACGCGCTGCAACCCTTGTCCGACAGTTGCTGGCGTTCGGACGTCGTCAGGTGCTTGAGCCACGACAGCTCAACATCAACAGTCTTATTGCCAGCTTGCACAAGATTCTGTGTCGCCTGATTGGCGAGAACATCTCACTCGCTACCCATCTTTCATCTGATATCGGTCTGGTTAAAGCCGACCCGAGCCAGATAGAGCAGATCATCATGAATCTGGTTATCAATGCCCGCGACGCTTTTGAGAGTGGAGGCAGCATAACCATAGAGACCGCCAACAGGGTACTTGATGATGTATTTGTTCGCGAAAACAAAGGGGCCGTAATCGGTTCATACATCATGATCGCTGTCAAGGATAGCGGCATGGGCATGTCCGAGGAATGCATCAAACGGATATTCGAACCTTTTTTCTGCACCAAGGAGCTGGGAAACGGGAGCGGACTCGGTCTGGCTACCGTGTATGGCATTGTTAAACAGAGCGGCGGTTACATTCAGGTTCAGAGTGAAATCGGGATTGGATCGGAATTCCGCGTATTTCTCCCCAGGCAGGAGGAGATTGAGCTGGATACGTCACCCCGAGAAGCGCTTCAGACTATGCAGCCGTCAGCTGAATCCGGGATGATCCTGATCGTCGAGGATGAAAAGGCTGTGCTCGACATGGCGGCTCTCACACTCAGATCGCAGGGGTGCACCGTCTTGACCGCCTCGGGACCGCTGGAGGCATTGAAGATTTTCGAGCGTTTCTCGGATAATATCGATCTGCTTCTGACTGATATCATGATGCCCGACATGACCGGTCCCGAAATGGCAAAATTGATGCGTGACATACAGCCAGATTTACACATTGTCTTCATGTCCGGCTATGCGGATGGTCACATCAGGGCCAGCGATTTTCCCGGCGAACGGATACCCTTTATCATGAAACCATTCAATCCTGCGGAAATGACACGCATTGTTAAAAACGGCATCGGTCGGATTTCACCAGCCAGCACGGAGAGCATCCATGAATGAACATGTACTGGTAGTTGACGATGAGGAAATGATCAGGGATCTGCTTGCCTCAGCCCTCCAGCAGGAAAACTATATCTGCCACATGGCGGCCAATGTGGATGAAGCATTTGCCGTGCTGGGAGCCCAGCGTATCGATCTGGTCATATCCGACATCATGATGCCTGGCAGAAGCGGGGTTGACCTCCTCAGAGACCTCAAGAAGGTTGATTCCGAGATCGCTGTCCTGATGATTACGGGCCTGTCGGATATGAATACCGCTTTGGAGTGCATCCATCTTGGCGCAGATGATTACCTTACCAAGCCCTTCGGCATCAGCAGAGTCATGCTGACGGTTCGCAACCTGATCGAGAAACGCTGCCTGGCTATCGAAAAAAAGAACTATCAGGTCAGCCTCGAATTCAAGGTCATGGAACAGACGGAACAACTCCGCCGCACCATGAACGAGCTGAATGATGCCTACAACAACACGTTGACGGCGCTCGTCAGAGCTCTTGACGCCCGGGAAAAAGAGGTCGGATCACACTCGGAACGGGTGATGAATTTTGCGGCCCTGATTGCAGGAAAGCTCAGCATCAGAGGAACAGAACTGGAACAACTCGCCAAAGGCTCTCTACTCCACGATATCGGTAAAATCGGCATATCCGACAACATCCTCCTCAAACCCGGCAAACTGGATACCACAGAGTGGGTTGAAATGCGCAAACACCCTCAAATCGGCTACGCAATTCTGTCTGAAATCGCATTTCTGAAAGGCCCGGCCGAAATCATCCTCACTCACCATGAACGCTACGATGGAAGCGGGTATCCCAAAGGCCTCAAGGGCGATCAGATTCCGGTCGGATCCCGCATCTTCGCACTGGTAGACACGCTGGATGCCATGACATCCGATCGCCCCTACCGCAGAGCACTCCCTTTCGAAGCCGTTACCAGTGAGGTCAAAAAGTTCCGTGGAAGCCAGTTCGATCCCAAACTTGCAGACCTGTTCCTTGCAATTTCACGCAGCCAATGGGAAGAGTGCGCCAATAAACATTTCATTTGACACACCGGCAGCGGGTCCACTGAATTCACATAAATTATGACTGGCCTACGAAAAAAGGGTGCGAAATCATCCGCACCCCATTGCAAGTCGTTACCCTGTTCATGACGCGTTAGCTACTCTTCTTCATACCCTTCTTCATTTCCGAACTCATCATCTTCAAAAGCCCCGTCGTACTCTTCGTCACAGGGATCGTCACCTTCTTCCAGCCCTTCGGAGATTAACATCTCGGGACGATGCACTTCAGCATCAGATATCTTTTCAAAAACCGTCAGAAGCTCCGCATTGGCACAGTATCGGCCTTGCTTGAATGAACATCTTTCCAGCTCACACAGATCAAAGAGCTGAATTTCATTACAGAGACGTTGTACCGGTAAAGCAACACCAACTTTATCTTCAGCAGCACGCTCATCGGTCATTCTTAACAGCTCCCATCAAGAAATTCTCTGGCCTTGTCCACATCCTCCCGGCAGCCGATGTACACGGGACAACGCTGATCCAAGCCGTCCGGCACGATGTCCAGTATGGGAATCTCGCCATTGGTTGCAGATCCTCCGGCCTGTTCCAGCAAAAAAGCCATCGGATTGAGCTCGAACAACAGGCGTAATTTTCCGTTGGGACTATCATTGAGAGCCGGATACATGAACACCCCTTTGCCTTTCATGAGGATTTGGTTGATATCCGGCACAAAACCACCCGAATAGCGCAGCTTCGAGCCCTTATCCTCCAGATAGCGGATAAAACGTTCATTGGCCTCGCTGTACTTCTTACGCAGGCCACCGGGTGAATATATATCGCCTGATGGCTTCATCTGGATATTCTCACGGGTCAGGGTGTACTCCATCAGCTGGTTCATGGTGAATTCAAAGACCCCTTTGCCGACCGAATACACCATGGAAACCCGCGGGCCGTAGAGAATATACATGGCGCCGACCATTTTGCGTCCCGGCTGAAGCAGGTCATCACCCTGATAGATACCTACGATGGTGCCTACGGCCAGATTGACGTCCACCAGCGAAGAACCATCCAACGGATCATAGGCAACCGAGAACATTCCCTGAGGATTGCTGGTTACCTGAAATATTTCCTCCATTTCCTCGGATGCTATGTTGCAAACCACTCCGGAATGTTGCAGTCGCTTGCGCATGATGCGGTCGGAAAGTACATCCAGGGCCAACTGTTCCTCACCATACAGATTGGAAGTACCGGCAACACCCAGATCACCTGTTCGAACCGCATTAATCACGTATTTACTGGCCTCGGCGATTTCGCAGATCAAGTGCACCATATTGCCGCTGATATTCTGGTCACGCAGATGCTGGCGTAAATCGATCTGAAATTTGGTCTTACCCGGTTGGCTGTACATTCATTCCTCCACAATGAGTCAAATTGATACACATTCATGTTTTGTGACGTTACTTCAAACAGGCTGTTTTAGCAATACTAAAGACGATTTCAGCTGTTCTTTATAGGCAGTTTCAAGGAAAGGCATGCGGTCGGCAATCTGGCAACTCCGGCTTGAGACACACTTGCAGTTGTAAAAAAACAGTGTAGTATTCAGATCCATAACATTCTTGATCAGGGAGTTCCCTTGTGGCCAAATCTGAAACAATCGACATGCCCCACTTTCATCAGGACCAGAACAACGGCGATTCCTCATCCGCCGCCGGTCTTGATGCCCCCGCACAATCAACGATCAAACCAGCATCGGACAAGGTCAAGATTCCTAAACCAAAACCGGGCAAAGCGAAGAGTAATAAACTGAAGGCAAGCAAGCTAAAGTCAGCAAAACAGAAATCCTCGCAATCGGAAACAGCTGTACAGGACGTGACAGACCCTTCGGTGCAGTCCACCTCTTCGTTTGATCTGACTGATTGTGAATGGTATCTGAATCGTGAGCTGACCTGGCTGGAATTCAATCAGCGCGTACTGCGTGAAGCGGAAAACTTACGCACGCCACTGCTGGAACGTCTGAAATTCGTTGCAATAGTCAGCGCCAATCTGGATGAGTTTTTCATGAAACGCATCGGTGGCCTCAAGCAGCAGATCGGCGCCGGTCTGAGAGAACTGACACTCGACGGACGCCCCCCCCGCCAGCAGGTAACAGAATGCCATGCCGTCATTCGTGAACTTGAGGCCCGCAAGGAGCTGGTATATCGGGCAATTATTGAGCTGCTTGAAGAAAAGAACATCCTGATCGAGTCGTACAAAGATATAACGCCCAAGGAGAAAAAACTTCTCCGTGAGTTCTACTACACGAATATATTTCCGCTCCTGACCCCTCAATCCATTGATCCTGCCCATCCCTTTCCGTTCATATCAAACCTGTCCCTCAACCTGCTGGTGGCATTGCGCTATCCACGGGCTCGTGAGGTTTCTCTGGCCCGCGTCAAGGTGCCGGTCGGCTTGGGCACCCCCCGCCTGATCAGGATAGGAAAAGGAGACCATTTTGTCAGGCTTGAGGATGTCATGTTGAACAACCTTGACATGCTTTTTCCGGGGATGGAGATTGTATCATGCGAGTTGTTCCGTGTTACCCGCAATGCCAACACTGAAACAGATGAAGAGGAAGCCGATGATCTGATGGCGATGATCGAGTCGGAGCTGAAGGAGCGCAAGTTCGCGCCAATCGTCCGCTTGGAGATCGTCGAGGGTATGCGGCCGCTTCATCGTGGCCGCCTGGCATCTGAACTTGAACTGGATGAAGAGAATGACGTCTTCGAGGTTTCTGGCATGCTGGCGATGCGTGATCTGTTTGAATTGACCCGTCTCGACCATCCTCGCCTGCATGATCCGCCGCACCATCCTATCGACCATCCGCAGTTACAATCGCAACGCAACATATTTCATATCATTCGAGATGTCGGCGCGATCCTGCTGCAGCACCCTTATGAGTCTTTTTCCACCTCGGTGGAACGTTTCCTGCGTGAGGCGGCCGGCGATCCCAAGGTGCTCGGCATCAAGATGACCCTTTATCGCACCGCCAGCCAGGGCCGCATAATTGAAGCCCTGGTTCAGGCGGCACAGAACGGCAAACAGGTAGCGGTGGTTGTTGAGTTGAAGGCCCGTTTCGACGAAGCGACCAACATCAGGTTGGCGGAACGAATGGAAGAGTCCGGTATCCATGTCACCTACGGAGTGGTCGGCTTAAAAACCCATTGCAAAGTGATTATGGTCGTGCGCCAGGATTACTCAGGCCTTCGTCGTTATGTTCACATAGGTACCGGCAATTATCACGCCGATACGGCCCGCATCTACAGCGATGTCGGCATCCTGACCTGTGACCAGACCATCGGTCAGGATGTGACCGAGCTGTTTAATTACCTGACAACCGGTTTCATGGCCAAGAGAAATTATCAGAAGATATCGCCGGCTCCGCGGATGCTGAAGAAAGTCTTGCTGGCGCATATCGAACGAGAGATGATGCAACACGCAAAAAGCGGTGGCGGCTTGATCCAGTTCAAGATGAACGCCCTTGAGGATGGTGACATTGTCAAGGCGCTCTATCGTGCATCCATGGCTGGAGTAAAAGTTGATCTAATCATACGTGACACCTGTCGTCTGCGGCCCGGAATTCCGGGTTTGTCAGATAATATTCGCGTAATCAGTGTCGTCGGACGTTTTCTGGAGCACGCCCGCATTTACTATTTCAGGAATGGCGGGTCCGATGAATATTTCATCGCCTCCGCCGATGCCATGAAGCGTAATCTAGAAGCGCGTGTCGAGGTTCTTTGTCCGGTTGAGGCTCCTGAGTTGAAGAAAGAGCTTCGGGTAATTTTTGATACACACCTGTCTGACCAATGCTCTGCCTGGGATATGCAATCGGATGGCTCGTATATGCAGCGCGTTCCAACCTCGGACACGACACCATGCGGCAGCCATAACCGAATGATCGAGCGAACGGTAAAACGCCTGAAGGAGTCACTCAAGCAAAAGAAAAAGGTGAAGTCGAAAACCTAGACCGAAGCCCACTGAATTTTTCTCGTCGCAACCGGTTCACCCATTGTATCATTTTCGATCCTGGCAAACCGAGCTCAATACCATACGAACAAGTAAGTTCAGAGCTGCGGATAAAACTGCTTGACTTAGGTGCTGTTTTTGAGCTATTAAGAATATTAGATTTATGGTGGCCATGGTGAAGCGGTTAACACTTACGACTGTGACTCGTACATACGAGGGTTCAATCCCCTCTGGCCACCCCAAATAAACTAACTTGCCAACACAATGCAAGTTATTAACATAAAAAGCTTTCCCGTGTGCAGCACATTACGCTGAAGACACGGGAAAGCTTTTTTTATGTACATTGCTGTAAACCACCGCAGTCAGTTCCCCCGACTGCATCGGGGGAACTCAGAAGAACTTACTCAGCAGCTTTTGTACCGTCGAGATTCAACCCCATTGCCTCTTTTCGTGAGAGCTTGATCTTGCCATTCTTGTCTACGCCGATACACTTGACCAACACCTTATCTCCTTCGTTGAGGATGTCGGTAACAACCTTAACCCTGGCGGTGTCAAGCTCGGATATATGCACAAGACCGTCGGTGCCTGGCATGATTTCAACAAAGGCTCCAAAATCCATGATTTTCTTGACGATCCCCATGTAGAGACGGCCCTCTTCTGCATCTTCGGTCAGACCGCGGATCATCTGAATTGCCAGATCGCAGGCTTCCTTGCTGGTACTGGCGATATTGATACGGCCGGTATCGTCGATATCCACCGTAACGCCTGTGGTTTCGGTGATGTTGCGGATGTTCTTGCCGCCGGTTCCGATGACGTCACGGATCTTGTCGGTCTTGACCCAGATGGTTGTGATGCGCGGTGCAAAGGGCGACATCTCAGGCCGCGGAGCAGCCAACGTCTCTGCCATTTTGCCCAGGATATGCAATCGGGCGTCACGAGCCTGACTGAGGGCTTTCTGCATGATATCCCTGGTAACGCCGCCGATCTTGATATCCATCTGCAGTGCGGTAACACCTTCAGCAGTTCCGGCCACCTTGAAGTCCATATCGCCCAGATGGTCTTCATCACCCAGGATATCGGAAAGGATGGCAACCTTGTCGCCTTCCTTGATCAAACCCATGGCGATACCCGCCACCGGCGCAACGATAGGCACACCGGCATCCATCAGCGACATACAGCCGCCACAGACGGCAGCCATGGAGGAAGATCCGTTGCTCTCCAGGGTCTCGGACACGATGCGGATGGTGTAGGGGAAATCATCATGATTGGGAAGAACGGCCGAAAGTGCCCGTTCAGCCAGCATACCGTGACCGATCTCACGACGACCGGGTCCCAGACGGAAACTGGTTTCGCCCACTGAGAAGGGAGGGAAATTGTAATGCAGCAGGAAGCGTTTGCGATACTCACCGTACAGGGAGTCCATACGCTGTTCATCGCTGGAGGTACCAAGGGTAGCGGTAACCAGGGCCTGGGTTTCACCGCGGGTAAACAGGGCCGAACCGTGGGTACGCGGCAACAGGCCGGCTTCGGTGGAGATGGGGCGGATGGTGACTGTATCGCGGCCATCGATACGAATACCGGTATCGAGGACATCGGCGCGTACATGTTCATATTCAAAATCGCCCAGGAAACCCTTGATCTGCTTGGCACTGCCCTCAAACTCTTCCTTGAGAGCCTCGATGGTTTCCGTCTTAACCAGGTCGATCTGGTTGTGGCGTTCCTGTTTGGACTTGATCTTGACCGCGGCTGCCATGCGATCGAAGGCCAATGCGCGTACCTTGGCCAATAGCGGCTCATTCACGGTCACTGGTACAACTGCGCGCTTGGCGACGCCGGCCTTTTTCTGCAGCTCTTCCTGGGCCTCGATCAACGGCAGCATCGCTTCCTTGGCAAAGAAGACCGCATCCAGCAGGTCAGCCTCGGATACGAATTTCGCCTCTCCTTCGACCATGATGACCGCATCGCGGCTTGCTGCAACTACTATTTCCAGGTCACTGACCAGAAGTTCTTCAGCTGAAGGGTTACAGATCAGTTTGCCATCCACCCGGCCAACCTTGACACCGGCGATAGGGCCCTGAAAGGGGATATCGGAGATCATCAGGGCGGCAGAAGCACCCAGCATGGAAAGTATGCCGGGATCATTGTCCTTGTCTGCTGACACGACGGTTGCCATGATCTGGGTGTCATTGAGGAACGTTTCCGGAAACAGCGGACGGATCGGACGGTCGATCAGACGGCAGATCAGCGTTTCCGGATCGGATGGACGTGCCTCGCGTTTGAAAAAACTGCCGGGGATCTTGCCGCCGGCGTATGCCTTTTCTGTGTAGTTAACGGTCAAGGGAAAAAAGTCCTGACCCTCTTTAGCTTCCTTTTGGGCTACGGCGGTCACCAGCACCATTGTATCCCCGCTTCTCACCATCACGGCGCCATTGGCCTGTTTGGCCATTTTTCCGGTGGAGATGGTGACGGTCCTGCCCCCAAACTCAATATTTACAACGTGTTCCATACTTTTCTCCATTCTTTGTTGCGTTGGGGCCGTCGCTACAACCCCATGCCGAACGCGCATGGGACTCTACCCACGTCCCCAACAAAAATAAAAAGGGCCGGAAAGCCCTCTTTTCACATATGGCATACTCACAATAAAAAGGCACTCTAGCGGCTGTAAGCCGGTAGAGTGCCGATCTATTACCTACGTATGCCGAGTCGCTCGATCACCGTTTTGTACCTGTCTACCTCTTTGCCTTTGAGGTAATCCAGAAGCCGACGCCTCTGGCCGACAAGCTTCAACAGCCCTCTACGGCTGTGGTGGTCCTTCTTATGAATCTTGAAGTGCTCGGTGAGATAGGTTATCCGCTCGGTGAGTATGGCAATCTGCACCTCTGGAGAACCTGTGTCGCTGTCATGTTTTTTAAACGAATTGATGATTTCCTGTTTCTTTTCGGTTGCCAGCACTGCTAACACCTCCTTTGTATGTACACTCTACGTCTCTAGGTATTTATTTTAAATTTACTTTGCGGCATAACCGCAAGCTAAAATTGATACCATACCCGCTTCCGCATGTAAAGCATTAACTTAGATGAACACACGCTTCAGAATAATACGTGATTCGGCATTCGCACACGCCACGCACTGAGCAACTGCAATCAGATCCCCATTGAACGTAAGGCGTACGAAAGCATTTTCTTCATATTTTGATGGAGTTGCTACGGCTACATCCTGCCAGCCAGGCGACCGTCCATGTCTAACGTGTATCATTCCGGCAGCGCTCAACATGACTTCAGGAAGGTGGGCAAGCGCAGCGCAAGGACTTACTGTCAGAGTCCCGAGAGTTCCAAGTCGAACGGCTTCTTCCAGGGTATCAAGTGTTGATGATGTTGAAATTCTGAAGGGACCACTCGCTGTCCTGCGCAACTCCTTCAATGCCGCTCCACAGCCAAGCACAGTTCCTATGTCATCGGCCAGTGTCCTGACATAAGTGCCCCTTGAACAAACAACCCTGAACTCTGAAAACGGAGGAACAAATGAGAGTAATTCAAGGGAATAGACTGTTATATCACGTGTTTTTCGCGCAACCACCTGGCCTTTACGAGCCAGTTTATACAAGGGCTGGCCATCGCATTTGATGGCGGAATACATGGGGGGTATCTGAGTGAGATGCCCCGTAAACCGCTTAAACAGTGATTCAATCCGCTCCTGAGTAACGGACTGCCAATCAGCTTCACATACAATCATACCGGTCATATCAAGGGTATCGGTAGCCACCCCCAGCTGCATGACCGCCTCATAGCACTTGACACCCTCATCGAGGAAAGGTATGGCCTTGGTGGCGTCATTGACCGCCACCGGCAGAACCCCCGTAGCAAAAGGATCAAGAGTACCGGTATGGCCGACCTTGCGGGTTCCGAGAATCCGGCGAACACGGCTGACCACATCATGCGAGGTGATACCGGCCGGTTTATCAATAACGATAAATCCGTTGATCAAAGGACTTCATCCATCAGTGAGTACACCTTGGCCTTGACTTCATCAAGCGTCCCATCCACCGTGCATCCGGCAGCATTATGATGGCCGCCCCCACCCAGAGCAGCAGAAAAGATGGCCACATTGACCTTGCCTTTAGATCTAAAACCGACCTTGACACGTCGTTCTTCAATCTGACGGAAAAATATCGCTACCTCCACCCCCTTGATGGAGCGGGGATAATTAACGAAACCATCTGTCAATTCAGCGTCAGCACCGGTATCAGCATACATGTCCAGCGTAACGGTGACCGCTGCAGCCATACCGCCCTTGATGACTTCCAGGGTCGGAAGGCAACGGGCCAGTAACTCCAACCGCTTGCGGGGTTGATTTTCATAAAGCTGCTCAGCCACATCCCAAGCATTCACGCCACACTCGATCATCTCACCGGCAATGACAAAGGCCTCACGATTGGCATTGGAATAACGAAATGAGCCTGTATCGGTAATAATGGCAACATACAGACAGAGGGCCGTTTCAATATCGAAACAATAGCCGAGGACACTGGCAATACGAAACACCAGCACACCGGTAGCAGCAGCGGAGGGATCGATCAGGTTATGGGTTCCGAAGGATTCACAGGCGAGATGATGATCGACATTGATGGTTTTCCCGATGCGTCCAAAACGGCAGAACTCCTCGCCGGCGCGGCGCACTTCACCGATATCCAACACAAAAGCAACATCGAAATCACGATCGGGAATAGTTGCGAAGACAGCATCAACACCAGGCAAGAAACTATACAATTCCGGTATCGGATCACGGAAGTACACATACACTTCTTTACCGGTTTTCCGTAAAAGCGAGGCCAGGGCCAACGTAGAGCCAACGGCATCACCATCTGGCCCTTCGTGGGAAGTAAGCAGGAAGGAGTGGTTATTACCTATTTCTTCAACAATCTTCTGTAGTGTCCCCATCATGCTCTTTGTCTATCTCCCTCAGGATAGTATCGATCCGGTTACCATAATCCTGCGAATGATCATAAGCAAAGATTATATCCGGCAGAAATCGCAGGGAGAGCACCTTGCCCAATTCGCGGCGAATGTAGCTTTTCGCACTATTAAGACCAGCCTCACTGTTTTTCTTGGCAAGATCATCCCCGATGACGGTAAAAAAAACCTTCGCCAAGCGCAGGTCAACCGTCACATCAACAGCAATGATTGTGACAAAACCGATTCTTGGGTCATTAAGTCCCTTTGACAGAATGGCAGAAATTGTTTCGTGAATGGTCTCGGCAACTTTGTCGCAGCGTTTATGCTTCATAATATTCCAGAGTCAGGGACTTGCGGTAAAGATTTCCTACACCGCAGGTCCCAGCCCATACAATTAAAGTTTGGTAGCGAACTTCTCTATCTCAAATGCTTCGATGATATCGCCTATCTTGATGTCGTTATAATTTTCAATGCCGATACCACATTCGTAACCACTGGCAACCTCTTTTACATCATCTTTTATACGACGCAGTGATGAAAGCTTGCCTTCGTGGACTACAACATTATCGCGCAGCAATCTAATCTGCGCATTACGCAGCATTTTTCCATCCAAAATATATGAACCGGCAACATTGCCGATTTTGGGTACGGAGAACACCTCACGGATTTCCGCCCGGCCAAGGAATTTTTCCTTGAGAGTCGGTGCCAACAGACCTTCCATGGCCTTCTTCACATCTTCAACCGCATCGTAGATAATGCTGTAAAGACGGATATCAACCCCTTCCTTCTCAGCCATGTTTTGAGCCTTGACTTCCGGCCGAACATTGAAGCCGATAATGATGGCATTTGATGCTGCCGCCAGGTTAACGTCTGTTTCTGTAACCGCACCGACAGCGGAATGAAGAACATTTAGCCTGACTGCATCGGTAGAAAGTTTGCGCAGAGATTCGCCCACGGCTTCGATCGAGCCATGCACGTCGCCCTTGACGATAACATTGAGATCCTTGACTTCCCCACTCTGAATCTTTTTGTAGAGATCTTCCAGCGACAGCTTGGTATGCTTGGCCAGCTCAACCTCGCGATGTTTAATCTGCCGCAAGGTTGCAATCTCCTTAGCCTGTTTCTCGTCTTTCATCGCGACAAAGACATCGCCTGCATCAGGAACTCCAGAGAGACCAACAAGCTCAACCGGCATCGACGGTCCGGCCTCCAGAACCTTTTCACCACGGTCGTTCTGCATGGCTCGAACGCGACCTGAATGTACACCAACCACACAGTAGTCGCCATTTTTCAGGGTACCTTCCTGAACCAGGACTGTAGCAACCGGCCCACGGCCTTTATCCAGCTTGGCTTCGACAACCGTTCCTTTTGCCAACTTATGAGGATTTGCCTTTAAATCCATTACATCAGCCTGCAGCAGTACCATCTCCAGCAGTTCCTCAAGATTGATGCGCTTCTTGGCAGATACCTCTACCATAGTTGCATCACCGCCCCATTCAGAAGAGACAAGCCCGAACTCCATCAGTTCGCGTTTGACATTCTCTGGGCGCGCATCAGGCTTATCAATCTTGTTAACGGCTACAATTATAGGTACTTCGGCAGCTTTAGAGTGGTTAATGGCCTCACGCGTTTGGGGCATAACACCATCATCGGCAGCAACAACCAGGATAACGATATCAGTTACTTTAGCGCCGCGGGCCCGCATGGCGGTAAAGGCTTCGTGGCCCGGTGTATCAAGAAAGGTAATTTTGCGCCCTTTCAGCTCCACGTCATAGGCACCTATATGCTGAGTAATCCCGCCTGCCTCGCCGGCAATAACGTTAGCCTCACGGATGGCATCCAGCAAAGAGGTTTTACCATGGTCGACATGGCCCATAATGGTGACAACAGGTGGACGTTTCTCCAAGGTTTCAGGCGCGTCCGGAGTCGATTCAAGTATTTCGTCCAGGTCAACTGCAACATTTTCTACTTCATAGCTATATTCGGCAGCCAGAATCACAGCCGTATCAAAATCAAGAGGGTGGTTGATGGTCACCATCATGCCCATCTTCATAAGTGACTTGATCAGATCATTGGCCTTTATACCCATACGCTTAGCCAATTCACCCACACTGATTGTTTCTGATATTTTGATGATACGCTTGATAGCCTTGGGAACCGTAATCTCTGTACTGCGTGTAGATGTAGACACACGCTCTTTACCACGTTTTTTTGAACCCCTATATACCGGATCAAAAACTCGCTCACGTTTTTCGATAATTTCCTGCTTCCGCGGTTGCTCCTTCTTTTTGGCAGGAGCGGCATTCTTCTTGCCACCTTTTCCTGCATCAGGGCCAAAGGTAGGACCTTCTTTTTTTGGACCTGGGCGGCGAGAATCGCCCGCCGGAGGAGAAGCCGGCGCAATCGGTACCTGCTTCATACGTGAACGGTCCGCTTCAGTAGCCCCCCCAGTCGGAACCGGGCGCCTCTGGTCAGCATCACCTGAACGAGGCGCTGAAGGACGAGCTTCTCCGGGACGGCTCGAAGCTGGTCGGCTCGGGGTCGAACGGGATGCGGCAGGACGTAGTGATGATGTGGGCGGGGCATCTGCCGACATTACTCGTGTCGGACGGTTGGTAACGCCGGGAATTTCCATACGGCCGAGAATACGGGCTTGATTGGGGCCGGGCTTCGGTTCAGCAGAAATAGTCGCTTTTTCGATAACGACCGCCGCCGGCACAACTTCAACCTTTGATGTATCCACAACTGGCGGAACTTCCGGGGCAACAGGAATTTCAGCAGCGACAGGCTGCACAATCGCCGCCGTTTCCAGTACTACAGCCACCTCTTCAGCTGGCTCAGCCGCCGCTACCTTGGCACGACGCCGGATAATGGTGGTCGTCACCCTGACTTCGTCGGCACCACTTCCTATTGACTTGGGGTTTTCCAACCTGCTAACTACTTCCTCATCAACCAATGAAGTAGCAGTTTTAGCATCAACACCGATATCTTTGAGCCGGGAAATTACTTCCCGTGTCTCTAATCCCAACCTCTCAGCCAGGTTACTCACACGAATTTTACTCATAGGTTCTGCACCTCCCCCAGGAAGTTTCTGTATCGTTCGATTTCATGCTTCATCTGTACTACAAATCCACCGGCTTTAATGGCAATCGCACTACGGGGTGCCTTACCAAGAATGGCGCCAAAATCATCTTTATCCATGATCTGAATGCACGCTATCTGATGGACTGCGGCAAGCAATTCGATCTTATCCCCGATACTAGCGGAGACGTCCTTAGCCAACAAAATCAGACCCGGTTTTTGGTCGCCTCTGATTGCATCAGTGACCATGGAACCGCCTGAGATGACTTTACCGGCCCTGTTGGCTAATCCGATATATCCCAGTATTCGTTCATGCATAATACTGACAACCTGTCGAACCATTTCATCAGACGTCCCGGTTGCCACTTCACGCTTAAAAGCTCGACTGAACTGTCGCTGCTTGAGTGCAGTTCGAAGACAATGCTCGCTGATACAGGTATAGGCTCCCCTGCCGGGTAGTTTGGACTCAATATCCGGAACGACTTCACCTTGGGGTGAAAGTACAAAACGAATCAGCGAATCCCTGTCACGGACCAGACGACACCCGAGACAACTACGCTGCGGCTTATCCTGTTGCTTATGTCGGGGCATACCCGCAGACTACTCAGCCTGCTTTTGGGCAGCTGTTTCCAAGGTGGCTGTTTCCGTTGTTTCCAATTCTTCAGTGATCACGGCATCTTCCACGGGCTCTTCTGCCCCCGACTGGGTGCCATCAAATGAGGCAAAATTTTGCTCAGCTTCGGCAACCTTCGATTCGCTCTTGATATCAATACGACAACCGGTCAGACGGGCAGCCAGACTGACGTTCTGGCCTCGTTTGCCGATAGCGAGAGAAAGCTGATCGTCGGCAACAACAATCTCCAGAGCACGACTATCTTCGTCCACAAACACTTTGGAAACCTGAGCTGGCGACAGCGCGTTGCAGGCAAAACGGGCAATGTCTTCCGACCATGGAATTATGTCTATTTTTTCGCCGCGTAGTTCGGAAACCACATTCTGAACACGGGCTCCACGCATGCCAACACAGGCACCGACCGGATCGACATCGCGATCATTTGAAGATACTGCTACCTTGGCCCGGCTTCCGGGATCACGAACAACAGCATTGATCTCGACAATTCCCTCTGCAATCTCGGGAACTTCAGCTTCGAACAGCTTGGCCAGCATACTGGGATGAGTACGTGACAGTATTATCTGAGGTCCCTTGGTCGTCATGCGAATCTCAGTGATAATGGCTCGAATCCTGTCACCTGGGCGATATACTTCTCGCGGCATTTGTTCTTTCGACGGAAGAACCGCCTCTGCTCTACCAAGATCGACCAGTAGCTCACCTTTCTCAAAACGGCGCACCATACCGGTGATAATTTCCCACTGACGGTCGCTGTATTCATTGAAGATGGTCTCACGCTCGGCCTCACGCACCTTCTGGATGATAACTTGTTTGGCTGTCTGCGCTGCAATGCGGGTAAAGCCACTGGCATCAAGCTTTTCACCCAGGGAGTCGCCAATTTCGACATCCGGGTCAATTTCTTTTGCCTCCTCAAGATCGATCTCCTTGTAGGAGTCCTGAACTTCATCCACTACAACCACAAATTCAAACAGTTCTACCTCTCCGGAATCATGATTGTAGCGGGCTTCGAGCTCACGGGTATTGCGGTATTTTTTGTTGGCAGCTGTCAACACCGCCTGTTCCATGGCCTCAATGACGACATTACGGTCAATGCCCTTTTCCTTTACAATCTGCTCTATGGCATGTTTGATACTAATAGTGGCTTCCACGGCTGTATCTCCTTGCTAACGTAAATGAAATCATAATTCGAATTCCAGATGTGCCTTGGCTACCCGCTCCAATGGAATGGAAGCAGTCTGACCTTCCCTGAGCGTTATCCTGATTGAACCGTCCACAAGACCGTCAAGGGTACCTAAAAACGTTTTTCGCTTGTTGCCGGCATCATCGAGAAACTGATCATATGTACGCACCTTAACTAAACGACCAACGTAACGCAGATAATCCTCCGGCTTTTTGAGCGGACGATCAAGCCCCGGCGAAGAAATCTCCAGCGTGTAATTACAGGTAATAACCTCTTCAACATCAAGAATGGCCGATAATTCATGACTCACGTCGGCACAATCATCTAAGGCAATACCACCCTCTTTGTCGATGAACAGGCGCAATACAGCCTCTTTCCCCATTCGGACAAATTCGATATCAACCAATTCAATGTGCTTTGAATCGAGAATCGGCCGGGCAATTTTACCCACCTGCTCACAAATGCTGTCTTTACTTTTCGCCATATACGTTCTCTCAAAACAAAAAAAGTGAGCCTTGTGAGCTCACTTTCACGTGAACAAAAATTTTATGAAACATACCACGGCAAACTGTTGAATGCAAGCAATTTTATAGCACAAAACTTACTTGATGCACACTCTACGCACTTCGTGAATATCTGTCAAACCTTGCAAAACCTTGAGTATGCCATCCTGTTTCAGGGTGGTCATGCCATCCAGTGCCGCCTGATCACGGACACAGTCCGTATCAGCCCGCCGTTTAATGAACCCCTTGAGTTTCGCGGTGCATTCCAACACCTCGTGAATACCCAACCGGCCTCGATAGCCGGTATGACCACAACGATCGCAACCAACCGCCCTGAACATGGTTACGTCCGATCGCCCCAGACCGGTAAAGGCAAAATCTTCACGGCCATATTCTTCAATAAGTTCTTCAACCTCTGACTCTTCCGGGTTGAAACTTTCCTTGCACTCGGTACACAGCCGCCGGGCAAGCCGTTGTGCCAATATGCAGACAAGTGAGTCGGAAAAACTGTAAGGATCAAGCCCCATCTCCAGAAGTCTGGTAATGGTTTCAGGAGCTGAATTGGTGTGCAGGGTTGAAAACACCAGATGACCGGTTAACGATGCTTCTACAGCGGTACTGGCCGTCTCTTCGTCACGCATCTCGCCAACCATGATGATATCCGGGTCAAGACGTAAGAACGAGCGCAAGGCTGCAGCAAAAGTGAAACCGATGCGGGGGTTTACCTGTACCTGACGAAGCCCGGGCTGGGTAATTTCGACCGGATCCTCGGCAGTCCATATCTTACGGTTACTCTGGTTAATAAGCGCCAAACCAGAATGGAGCGTCGTTGTTTTTCCCGAACCGGTCGGACCAACCACAAGAACCAGGCCATGCGGGCTCTTGAGGGCCTCATTAAAAATACGCATGTTTCGTTCAGTTAATCCCAACTGGCTGAATGAGATCGGCTCACCACTGGCAAGTACACGGATCACCACATCTTCAAGACCGCCCACTGTCGGCATTGTGGCTACTCGCAGTTCAATATCCAGAGGCCCGAATTTTTTAAAGTCTATCTTGCCATCCTGGGGTTTGCGGCGTTCGGCGATATCAAGGTCAGCCATGATTTTGATGCGAGAGGGAATAGCAAACTTGTACTTATACGGGATCTTCTGGTAGATCGAACATTGTCCGTCAATGCGGGTTCTAACGACTACATCCTTTTTGCCCTGATAGGGTTCAATGTGGATGTCGGACGCTTTGCTCATGTAAGCATCATACACGATCTTGTTAACCAGCTTGACAATGACACTATCTTTTTCTGTAACCTTCTTGGTTTCTTCCTCAACTTCCGGTTCATCGCTGGCAGACGTCCTGCTAAGCAATTTGTCAATACTGTCCGGAACGATGTCAAGATTCACCTCATCCATTGCCGAGGTTGAAATTGAGGCGACATCGATATTATAGAGACGCTTGAGAGCTTTATATATGCTGGTTTCCGTGGCTATCGCAGAGATTATCCTGAGGCGGATACTATCTTCGAGCTCTCTGATATCATGGTTTTTAAGAGGTTCTGCCATTGCCAGTGTTAACGTATTGCCGATTTTTGAAATGGGTGCAATGCGCTGTTTCTGGGCATATACGGCGCTGATATAACGAGAAAGTGAAAGGTCCAGGTCAAAACTATTGATCAAGACATAAGGCAGGTCATACTGGCTGGCCACTGCTTGAGCCATTTGTTCTTCATCGATATAGCGGAGCTTGAGGAAGGCCTTTTCGAGGGTAATATTGCTCTGTTTAGAGACTTCCCGCGCATGGGAAAGTTTTTGCTGATCAATCAGCTCCCCCTTCAGGAGAATATCAGTCAGTTTGCGGCGTTTATTCTTTTGATCAAGGACAAAACTGAGATCACTTTCCTTTATAAAACCAAGCTTGCACAACAGTTGCCCGATGGGCTGGTCAGGAAAGACCTTTTGCAGTTCAAGCGCCTCCTGCAACTGCTCCGGAGAGATCATCTTCTGTTCAATTAATAATTCACCTACTTTTTTAACACTCATACGGTTACAACTCCATCGCATTGTGACTAGAAACTATAAACGCCCGTAACAGAACACGAGCGTTTATAGCAGAATCTTTGAGAAAATGAAATCGTTTCACTTGGAAGTGATGTGGTACCCATTTTCCTGTAAAAGGTCGCGAATTACACGATCGAGTTTCAGGTCGGTCACAAAAAGCCCACCAACCGGAAGCCCCTTCCCCTCCAGCTTGAATCCCGACATTTGAAGAGAATAATTGCCACCCGCATCACCTGCCAACGTGTGCCGGGTGTATGCTCCCGGAATCTGCATGCTCGACAGCAGCTTTTCTGCAATTTTACGGAAACCGTCCCGTGGTTCGAGAATTGTTACCCTAAATCCCTTGGTTTCGAGGAATCGAAAAAGAGTATAGGTAACAGGATCCCCGTCAAAGCGGGTTACAACATAGTGCTGCCCTCCACGTTCAAAGTACCGTTCCGCTTTAACCGCAAGCGAAATACCGTTATTGTCGGCAGCGAATACATCCAGACGTCGATCCTTGTCGGGGGTCAGGGAAATGGATGCCAGCAGAGCATCAATGATGTCAGTCTGACTTTTTGCAGTTATCTGGCACAACGGTCGCGACACCGCAGGGACAACCGGCTGAAGCGACGCAAATGGTTCATATACTTTAAAACCTTCTTTTTTGAGAAAAGTTCCAAGAACCGAAGGGAGCGGAACACGCCCGGAATTCAGCAGAACTACGTCTTGTTTTATGAGGCTATCAGGGGTTTTTTCTATTTTAAAATCGGATTGGATCGTCAATTTTGGATCGGTACCGAAGTCCATACTAAAATTTTCTTCAACGGAATAAAAACCGGCCGAGTCAAGCATAGCAGCCAGAAAACGTTTACCATTCACTGGCGACTCGGAAACGATCCGCACCGCTGGGTCCTTTTCCGTTATAAGTGTTTTTACCAGCGGTGGAATGGAGGCGTTTGGGTCAACGAGAATTTTTCCGGCATGCATGGTAGCATAGACTGGATAACGCTGGGGGTCCAGGGCCAATGAAAATGTTGGAGAGTTCAGGATGATCGGTTTTTGCTCACCCTTGAGAGGTGGCAGAATCTTGTCCCATACCTGCCTAACCTTGACAACGGCTTCATGTTCTGTAAGTGGGCTTACAGGTGACTCCAGATTGAATGACTGACCGATTACACCCGCGGCACCGTCACCCAGCCGCTTCGGAGAAGGACTCTTAATAGTTCCATCAGCCCTGCGCCGTACCGGAGGGATGATAATTTTTTGTCCTATCTTGATACGCCTGATATCGGCAATATTGTTTACACGGCGTATTTCTTCGAGGAATTTCTCGGCTTCAGCATTGCTGAGCCCGTAATCGCGCATGAGAATCTTGAACAGATTATCACCCGACCTGACAACATGTACTTTCCCTTGGGCAGATACAGGCACATGATACTTGTATTTACGAGCACGGTGGAGGTTCTTTGTCTTCGCATCGGCCTTTTTCGACGAGGTTGCCGCAGGCACGCCTAACGTCTGAGAATCAAGCTCAAAGCGCGGGTCCATTCCGGCTTTTGCGGGAAGAACCCCTAACACGGAGGACAGGACAGAAACGAGTATCAGTGATCTACTAACACGGTTTAAAATTAGAATTGGATCTGCACATGAAGACATTCATCACCTGTCGCTGTAAGATAGTTACACCATCACAAAAAACAAACTTAAACAACGTGATCATTCAGTCAAGCGATACAACAAACGCCCGTATTGTTGTTTTTTTGCGATATATTAGCAGTTCTGCTTTCTGCCCCACAGTAGCCCGCAAGACGTGATAACCAAGTTTCTGCTCGCGCGATTTCACACGGTATTCTCCATCGCCTAACAATTCTATCAAAATTGACTTCATCTTTGTCTCACTGATGCCATGATTATTTACTCCCAGCACCTGAAGCGCCTTTATCCTGCCGGCGATGCGGTAAATACGGAAATCAAATGAAGCATCTGCATAGCGTTCCCACCCGGGTTTCTGTGAAGAAAACGAACTATCTAAACCGGATTGAGGGATAAATGAAGGTAATGTCGGCGCCTTGCTCTTCAACGCTGGTGAAGTCACGGGTTTCTGAATAGTAATCGCAGATTCTGCCGGGCGTCCTGCGGTAGCCACGACAGCCGCATGATCAGAAGGCGCAATTAAGTGCGCCAGAAGCTGAGGTTTCTGCTTTAAATACCAGAAACCTCCACCGAAACATATCGCAAGAACGAAGGCAATGGCCGCATTTCGTCCCCCCCGCCCCGGACGTGAATAATAATTCCCCTCAAAAACACGTAAAAGATCTTCAGGGGCAACAACTTCATCAGGATGTTCCCCAAGTATTACAAAATCCGCCGGTGATGCTTGCTGAAGAGGCCGGTTTTCAGGTACTGATTGAGGAGCTGGAGGTACTGTAACGTCGGCATCGGGCTTTTTATGTACACTTGGGTCAGGGGCTACCTTCCCTTTTAGCACAGGCTGCGGTTGTGCAGAAATGGAAGACGCTACAGAGACTGGCGATTCCGGGTGGTTCGATAAAGTCGGTTGCCGCCTTTGCTGGGTGGCATCTGGTACCTGTGCACCTTTGAGTAAATCTTGCGTTGTTACCGTTGCCGCTTCCGGAGTGAGTTGTTCCCGATGCGTTTCGGCAAGCATCTCCGCCAATTGGTCCTGGGGTGATGAAACCACATGGAATGATTCGTTTACAGGGGCCAATTGCGCCGAGGAACGGGGCGTCGGGGATTTATTCCCGGAGGATGCTGTTCCAAAAGCATCCAAGCCCGAGATAAGATCATCTATAAGCTGGTCAGCACAAGCGCTGCTGTCGTCAGGTACGGCAGCAACATTTCCGATTGAAGTGTTATCCATTTGGGGGGGGACATAGATTTTTTCCCACTGGGGACCTAACAATGTTTTGAGAGTTGCCTGGATATCTGCCACAATCTTTGCATCAGCCTGTGATAAATCAATCAGGTACTCAAACAGGCCTTTGATCTGTTTGGCCTTGGAACTCGCCTCATGCATATAGATGAATGAAGGAGACCCGGCTCCAAGCAGCATCTGAATATGACGAGCAACACTCTCACCGGTAACCCCGGCAATCTGATCCTGGATAAAAACCGTTGCAGGACGCTTTTCAAAAACATCCTTCAAACCAAAATCGAAATCAGCGACAATATCTATCTTGACCTTCAAGAACGGTTGAAGTGCATTTCTGATCGCGTCTATTTTGGTACTGTTGGATATGAATAACAGATTTACCATGAAGACCCTTTTGGTTGATTTAGTTGTATTTTTTTACACAGCACGTGACGTGTTGTCAACTGAATTGCTCAATGAGAATCAGCAATTTAACAAACCAACACACTTAGATTCCAAATGCCATGTTGATAATCGCAGCTTGTTGTTCGACATGCATTTGATGAGAGCCTACTGCCGGGCACGAGTCAGCGGAACGGCCAACGAAACGAAGAGAGCGACACCGCTCAACCAGTCCTGGCCGGATATGCTGCCAAGCGCCCATATTTTCCGGCTCTTCCTGGACCCAAATAAAACTACTGTCTACAGAATATCTTGCCAGTTCTTTATCTATAAGGTCATAGCGTAGCGGGTAGAGTTGCTCTATACGAATTATGGCCGTATCGGTTATGTTATGTATATCACGAGCTTCCATCAGATCATAAAATATCTTGCCGGAGCAGATCAAAACACGACGCACGGAAGATACTTCAGCGCCATCAGAAATCAGCTCTTGAAATTTGCCCATGCTGAGATCCTCCGTTGTAGACACACAACGCGGATGACGCAAAAGACTTTTAGGGGTAAAGAGTATCAATGGCTTACGGAATAACTGTTTAATCTGACGGCGCAGGACATGAAACATTTGCGCTGGTGTCGTTGGATTGGCAACTATCATATTGTTACCAGCGCAAAGCTGCAGGAAGCGCTCAATGCGGGCGCTTGAATGCTCTGCGCCTTGGCCTTCATAACCATGCGGCAGCAAAAGCACAAGCCCACTTGCTCGGTTCCATTTTGTTTCACCACTAGCAATAAATTGGTCGATAATAACCTGGGCGCCATTTGCAAAATCACCAAACTGGGCTTCCCAGATGGTCAAACCGTGGGGCGACTCAAGTGAATATCCATACTCGAAACCCAGCACGCCGAATTCGGAAAGAAGACTGTCCCAGGCTTGAAACATTGCTCCATTTCTGGCAACTGAAACCAGAGGCGTGTAGGTACTGTCGTCATTCATATCATGAAGAACACAATGGCGGTGGCTAAATGTTCCACGCCGCGAGTCCTGCCCCGAAATACGCACCGAAACACCTTCGTCAAGTAACGTAGCGTACGCAAGGCTCTCGGCATTACCCCAATCTATAGCGGTAGATTTAAGTATCGATTCAAAGCGTTTCTGCACTAAAGTATGGATCTTGGCATGTGCGCTGAAGCCAGGCGGCAATTCGGCTAGTCGCCGAGATAACAACAGAAGTTTTTCAACCGGAACACCGGTCTCCACAACAGCAGTTTGGTACTCACGAGAAACGGAAATCCACGCTTCATGAAAACCGATACTTTTATCCTGTGGTGGCTTTTTAAATCCTTCTTCAAGCCGCCTGACAACATCCTGTTCAATCTTTTCGAGTACGCTGAATGCAACTCCGTCCTCACGAAGCTGGTCGGAATACATTCTGTTCACCGGAGGACGTGATGCGATTTGACGGTACATGAGCGGTTGGGTAAAAGCGGGCTCATCACCTTCATTGTGTCCGTGTCGACGGTAGCAGATTAGTTCAACCACAACATCACGGCCAAATTCCTGACGATATTCCAAAGCGAGTCGCACAGCGTGCAAAGCCGCTTCGGGCGATTCACCCTGTACATGAAACACCGGACATGCCAGCATTTTGGTGACATCCGTTGCATACCTTGTTGAGCGGGCATCCCGAGGCGACGTAGTAAAGCCGATCTGATTATTAAGCACTATATGAAGAGTTCCGCCAGTACAATACCCATCCAATCGAGACATGTTCAATGTTTCCATGACACTGCCCTGCCCCGCAAAAGCGCTGTCTCCGTGTATCAAGAGTGGTAGCACATGGCTCGTACGGGTGATGCCGCACTGGTCCTGGCGAGCACGACACTTGCCCTCCACCACTGGGTTGACCGCCTCAAGGTGGCTTGGATTAGCGGCAATTGTCAGATGGATATGTCCATTGGGAAGTTTTATTTCCGCAGAATACCCTTTGTGATATTTCACATCACCATCTCCCACAAAACCGAGCGACAGGGCGTCACGAAATTCCGCAAAGACATTTTCATACGGTTTACCCAAAATATGCACAAGAACATTCAAACGCCCGCGGTGGGACATCCCCAACACAACATCATTGATGCCAGACATGGGACAATTACGGATGATTGCATCAAGCACCGGGATCAATACTTCGCCACCTTCCAGCGAGAAACGTTTCTGCCCGGCAAATCGACGTTGCAGAAAAGACTCAAACAAAGCTGCTTCATGGAGCTTCTCTAAAAGATACAAGCGGTCATCAACTGAAATATCTGGATGATTACGACAGGGTTCCATCCTATCGATCAACCATTGTCGTTCCACTGGATCCTGAATATGCATAAACTCAACACCGATCTCGCGGCAGTAGGTGGACTGCATTGTTGAAACAATCTCACGCAACGTGGCATGTGGTTTGAGATAGCGTCGAGTGGTAAACGTCACATCGAGATCGGAGTGATTGAGACCAAAGTTGGACAGGTTTAAGAGAGGATGTTCCAGCAAGCAGGGAGAAAGAGGGTCGATACAGGCTTGAAGATGACCGATTGAACGGTAGCGATAGAGCAGCGACTGGACACCGGATGTTTTTAACAATTGAGATTCATCATACACAAAAGGCGACCGGACACCCCGATCATGCCCTGTTCCCAGATCAAACCCAGAGAAGAACAGCTGCCAATCTTCCGGTACGGATTCCGGATCGGTACTCCAGCTAACGTAGAGAGACTCAAGCCAATCACCGGAAAGGCCATTTATAAAGTTTTTGTTAAGCAAAGTACTCATAACATTGTATCTGCCTGATATTCGTAATCTGAAGAACGTATCAAAACACTCTTTGAGGGTCAGCCACCAGCAATTATGTCCATGATCCCAACAGTAACAATACAGCCAGGAGCGCCAAGCAGGGCAATTTCACACATGACAATCTCAACAACTAAATTGTGATAGTCTCTCCGGGGCGGAGGCGGTCGCGGATGGGCTCAGTGGGTACGTCAAATGTTGCAGCCAATAGGTAAAAGAACAGTGCTACCAGCGCTACGATTAGAATCAGCAACGGCATGACCCGGATACGTAAATCATTCTGCATGGCAGGGAGAATCAGGCCAAATGCTGACAGAACCACTCCGTAACTTCCCATACATGCAGCCAAGAAAATCGCGAATTGATAAAGTCGCATTTCAGCGTCGTATGACAGAGACAGGAAAGCACCCACCACACCGTGATAAAAACTGGAAATGACAATTATTATTAAAGCGGACAGTACCATGCGCATACCAGTTCGGAGTGTCCTTTTACGCATAAGAATCGCCCTCACAGGTGATCATCGAGTACACCAGGATACATCGCCAAGGCCGGCACGCAGCAATTCAGGAACATCATTAACAAGGTTGATTACAGAACTGACATCCGTCATCAAAATATCTCCATCGATTACAATATCCAGTTGATTACCAAAGGTGTTTTCAATAACAAGCGGGTCGCCGACAGGATCCTCGCCTGAAAGATTGGCACTGGTAGTAATTATCGGATTTCCCAGAGCGAGAACCAGATCAATGCAGATGCGATTATCAGGAATCCTGATACCAACCGTTTTCTGACGAGTCAGCAGTAAATCAGGGACATCGCGAGTTGCATTAAGTACAAAGGTAAATGGCCCCGGTAGATAGCGCTTCAGATATTTAAACGCGACATTGCTCACACGGGCGTACTGGGCGACCTCCGAAACACTGGAACAAATGAAAGAAAAAGGCTTGATTCGCTCACGTCCTTTCATGCGGTAGATGCGCTCAATACCCTTTTTATTAAATATGGAGCAGCCGATACCATACGTGGTGTCCGTCGGATACGCAATAACCCCACCATCCCGCAGACATTGAGCGACACGGGAAATTTGATGTGGCTGCGGATGATCCGGATGAATAGGAAGTATCATTTATGTGATCCATGAAACAACTGAGATTGATAACGTTAGAGAGGTTAAAGCCTCTATTTATCACGTTATTTGACTGGCACAAAAGATAAAGGGCGCAATAGAATGCGCCCTTAAATATGTAAACTCAATGAACAGTAATAAAGCTATTTAAAGTAATTTACAGTAACAGTTTTAGTCAAAGGCGTTGGAGTAGTTGAATCAGTTATAGTTACAGTTGCCGGAGGATTTGCAGCAACACCTGGTGAACTTGATGACGGATTGACAAGCGATATTGTTAAAGTAGATGTATTCACTACTGCGCCTATGTCAGCAGTTGAAGATGCAACTGAATAGGGAGCGGTCCCGCCGGATATAGTTAGTTGTACCGGCGAAGGTAACGAAGTACTATCCGGAAACGTAACAGAAGATTGTGTCACAGCAATAGGAGGTGTATATTTTGGTACTATTACAAAAGTCGAGGACTTCATATCGCCAATGGAGGCAACTAACGAAACATAAGTCGAAGATGTATTATTCTGAACAACAACTAAACCATAAGTAAATGAATTGCTTCCAGAGGTAAGTGTCTGCCGATCGGTTAAAGTATTACCATTAGAATCAGATATCTGCAAAGAAACGATAACTCCTTGAGCGGACTTACCGGTTGGAGGAGCATATGTTACTGTTGTAGACACTGAATAAGTGCCATCTCCATTATCTTTTGCTGTAGGAGTGGTCAGCGTAAGAGCACCACTTGTATCAGTATTGCCACTGCCACATGCTTGCAACATCATGAACATACACATTGTGAGTAGTATAATAATGTAACGATGAACTTTCACACAACCTCCTAAAAACAATCAAATCGTATTTAATATTCTGGGAGTAATAAAAATCAGCAACTCATTCTTAATCTTAGTCTTGTTATTGGATTTAAAGAGTTTCCCCAAGAAAGGAATATCCATCAAGTAAGGAACACCATCATCAGATTCATTATCACTGTCTACGTAAATACCACCTATAACCGTCGTTTCCCCATCCCGTAACAACATCTCAGTCGTTGCCTGTTTTTTGTTAATTGCAGGCGCCGTACTTCCGCCAGTTGCTTGTCCAACAGAATCGTTTTTGGCATCGATCTTCATGCCGATAGTTCCATTGGCGTTTATATGCGGTGTAACTTCAAGAGAGAGCGCTGCCTCGACAAACTTGGTTTCTACCTTATCCGAGGTTGCAGAGGTGTACGGAATCTGCTGACCTTGAGCTATCTTGGCGGTTTTATTATTAAGCGTGGCCACCTTTGGTGTTGATACTATTTTAATAAGACCAGCACTGGCCGCGGCGTTCAAACGCAGATCTAGAGAAATATTACTGGTCAGCGTTCCAAAGGAAATCCCCATTGCGCCACCTGAGTTACCTGAAACACCGGAAGTTGGGGACGCATTTGAAGCCTGGCCTCCAAAGCTTGTATCCAACTGGTTGATTCCCATAAACGAGGCGGAACCATCACGATAATGAATGCCCCAGTTTACACCGAGGCTTCTGGTAAATGTGGAAGTTGCCTCGACTATTCGTGCTTCGATCATAACCTGTTTTTCGGGGACATCAAGCTGATTGATCATCTTACGCATATCATCGATGACCTGAGGTATATCCTTTACAATTACTTTATTTGTACGAGTATCTTGAAGAATAGAACCACGATCAGTTTTAAGCGAATTCAGTTGCGTAACGATGCTTGAGACATCCGCATAGTTAATATTAAAGATTTCAGTCTTTAGTTCAATTGATCTTATTAATGCCTTCTTGATTTCAAGATCCTCATCGGCCTGAGACTTGAACTTGCCCTTACCCTTGATAATGATAATGTTTCCTTCTTCTCGTTTATCGAGACCTTTCGTATCCAGGATGATATCGAGAGCCTGGTCCCAGGGTACGTTAACAAGTTTTATGCTGATGGTTCCTGTGACATCATCACCGAGCACAAAGTTCTTATTACTGACTTCCGACAAAAGCTGAAAAATCTTGCGGACATCGGCGTCGGCAAATTCCAGTGTTACTTTCCTGCCTTTGTATACATGCTCAGAGCCATGGTATTTAATTGCCGAATCTTCAACAGGAGACAATTCTGATACCAATTCGGAATCTTTCGTTAACGAGGAGGGTTTAGCAACCTTTGCGGCATGCACCTTGTTAGGATTCTGCAACGCTGCTGAGACCGTATCTGCAGTTAAACCATCGGGATTTTTAAAATCCACAAAGAGCATGTCGCCTTCATGCCTGAATGTAAAAGGCGCATCAACGCGCATTGCAATTCGAATTTTGGTATTGATGCCTTTTCTTGTCTTGATAAGAAGTGGTGTGATGCGTAAGACCGGGGTTACGAATGATTGAGTCTCTAAAGAACGTTGAAGATGCTTGGACAAGCCGGCATTTTTGATTGTTAGCGTAACAAATCCAGGGGTTTTGACCGGCTGATCGACTGCAACAGCCCCAGTAACCTTCACAGCGATGCGAGAAACGCCATCAATAACCTGAAAATCAATCATCTCAACTCTAGCAGGGCCAGTAAACACTTCATTACTTACTTTCTTAGCAATTATCGGCTTAACAACAGCAACTGGCGCTGGCTGCTCTGCGAGCTTTTCGTGTACTGGTTTTAAAGGCTGAGCAGGTGTAGATACAACTGCATTTAAAGTTGTTACTGGTGTAACAGTGCTTTTTCCAGAGTGGGTTGCCACCAGAGTAGTATTCGGATTTTCATTTGGTTGTACATTTAGGGCAACAATTAAACCTTCGGCTGTCTTCTTTGTTGAAACTTCCGGAAACGTTCCATTGACGGAATCAAGAACGACACGAACTTTATCAGGATAGAGGCCGATGCGGGCTGAGGCTACTCCTGCCGAATTGAGCGGAATAATCCGCGAAGAAAGTGCAAGTTGCGTATCCAATAGATCTACCACAAAACGCTCTGGCTTATTAAGACGGAATGTTTTGAAATCAGCGACACCGCCATCAACTGAAAGAAGTATCGAATTATTAGAAGCTGTAACAGAGGTTAATTTCCTGGTGACAGTCACGGGTTGAACAGTGGGAGCAACAACCACTGAGGGCTTTATAGTATTTTGGTTCGAAGATAGTGCTGTCGGCTTGGCAGGTGAGAGCGTATTGGGGGTTGTAGAAAGGCTCGGAAATGAAATTCTCAACTCATTAGGCTTTGAAGCTGTTATAACTGCTTCAGCATCAGTTTTGAGCTCAATATCAACACGGGTAAGCACTCCGGCATCAGTATCAAAGCGCGTCGCGGTTACTGTTTTAAAATTGCCTTTATTGAATATTTGAGGAGTTACAAATTCACCTTGAGTAGCCTGTGAAAGGTCCAGCACCAGACGCAATGGATTAGTTGTTTTATAGCTGGTATATGTCGTTGGCGATGATAGATTTATAACAAGCTCCGTCGCATCCCCTTCGCCAGAAGCACGAATCGACTTGATCGAAGCAAGCTTGCCAAGGGAAGACTTAATGCCAAGCTGCGCTGATTCGGCTTTGCCCGGCGTTGCA
Organism: Deltaproteobacteria bacterium; assembly: GCA_021780495.1. Classification (GTDB taxonomy): domain Bacteria; phylum Desulfobacterota; class Desulfuromonadia; order Geobacterales; family Pseudopelobacteraceae; genus CAIPTY01. The sequence continues at coordinate 40,704 of JAJXYO010000016.1, read as the reverse complement.
GTCACAAGACCTGACGACACAACAATGCTAAGCGCAAGGATCATCAATGCTTTTGTCATCCACATCATGCGAAAACTCCTTATTGTTTCCTGGGGAGGGTGATCTTAATGTGTTCTTTACGCACCCTGCCGCTATCATCCTTAAATTGTTCAACAACATCAACGCCACTCGTACTAATCGAAGTTACACGCCCATCATTTCTTCCTATCGTCATACCTACCTTCAGTACATAGCCCTTACCATTAGGGTCAACCACCATTGCATGATTTTCCTTACCACCCGTTACAATTCCGATCAATTTAAACTGACTGACATCGAAACTGTGAATGGGAAGTCCCGATTGTAAAGACTTTTTGAGATCTGCAGGGGCTGATTTTGCAACAACAAAAGGCTTAAAAGGGTCTTTTTTGTTACTGAAGTCAAATAAATTGCCCGGTTGTTGGTTATTCGATTTAAGAGCGGAACTGACAGGCTTTTGTACGGGTTTAGGCATTTTTTGCACAGCAACAGCGGGAGCAACAGCCGGAGACTGTGTACCTTTATTACAGCCGATAAAAAGCACTGTAATGCTCAGTAAAACTGAGATTTCGCAAATGCGGTTATTTTTTAGGAGGAGCATTTTTCTTTTCATCCTTAATCTCTTTCTTATCAAGGAAGCGGAATGTAGTGGCAAGGCACGAAACCTTCATCATCATCCTATTGTTGACATTTTTAATATCGGAAAAAGCCACATTGGTGATATTGATAATTCTCGGCAGATTGGAAACCATGGCAAAGAAGTTTGCTACGCTGAAATATGTACCGGAAATCACAATATCAACGGGTACTTCCGCATAAAAATCTTTAACCACTTCGCCCTTTGGTCTGAAAACCAAAAAATCAAGTCCGGCGCTTTTTCCAAGATCTGTTATATTTGTCAACAATGACGGTATTTCTTTAGAATTTGGGAGCTCCGTCAACGCTTGAGCCAATTCAAGGTTCAACTGATCATATTCTTTTTGCAACTTTGGCAAATTACCAGCTATCCGGGTTTTGTCATCTATTTCTGATTGAAGTTTGCTTAATTCAATTTGCAACCCACTAAGTTCTTTGTGCTTTGGCAGATATAGAAACCAGACCAGAGCGGCAGCCTCAAGCATAGCGACCAAAACAAGAATAAGAATCTTCTGTTTTGTCGGCAACTTGAGTATTTTTTCTAATTGAGGGTCCATATCCAATCCATCCTGAATAAGAAAGAAACTATTTTTTTGTATTTATTACAGCTGCTGGCTGTAGTACGACTGATGATTTAAGCCGACACGTTAACTCAAAACTTTTGACCTTGCTGCCTGATATTTCTTTCTGCTCAGATACAATCAGTTCAACACCGGTAAAATCATTTGACGATTGAATATTTCGCATAAACTGAGCAATCAAATCATCTTTAACAGCAATGCCTGCTATCTTGATGTTATCGCCGGTTTCTGTATAAGCTGTTAACCACAGTTGTTCTGGAGTAATTTCGCTTATTGTTGCAAGGCGCTGAGCAGGGCCTGTCTTATTTTTACGTAACTGTGATAATACATCTAATTTTTTATTGACCTGTTCTTTGAGGTTTTTCAGTTCTTCCAATTTGCCGATTTTGACTTTCAATTCATTAATCCTGCTATTTGCTGCCGCAATATCGTTCTTTGCAGATGATATTTGTCCAAGCTTAACCGCATACAAGGCACCACAAATAACAAAAACCACAATCAGAGTAATGCAGAAAATTGTTATCTGCTGGACTGCTGTTTCCTTCTTCTTTGCAGCTCTGACCGGTAAAAGATTAATCTTTATCATTTGTCTCCTACCCTCCTAATAGCAAGCCCGACCGTCACTGCCATAAACGGGCCGATTTCCTGAAGGTATTCAGAGTCAAAGTCCTTTTCATTATATTTTAGCCTTGCAAATGGATTAATTACTTCAACAGCCAGACCTGTTTTATCGGTTATTACCTCAATAAGCTTATAGACCTTTGACCCGCCACCGCTTAAAAGTATTTTGGTAATACGATCGTCATTCGCTGTTGAATTATAAAAATCGAGTGAACGTCGAATCTCCTGGCTGATGGTCTCATTTACCTTGCTAAGCACATCAAGAAGCGCAGCACTATGAGCCTCATGTGCCAGTATTTTTATTGACTCAGCTTCAGAACTGCTCAGGCCCATCTGTTTTTGAATCTCTTCCGTGTAAAGATTGCCCCCCATCTGTACATCACGGGTAAACAAGGTAACACCGCTTTTAATAACATTGATATTCATGACGCTTGCACCAATATTAATCAGCGCAATAACGTCTTCTACACCCGTATCATGATTCATCTCAAATGCATTCTGCACCGCAAAAGAGTCGACATCAACCACCGACAGATGCAATCCGGATTCATTAAACACAGCAACATAATCATTGATAATATCTTTTTTGCTGGCTACCAGCAGAACATTCATCTTGGAAGGGTCTATGCTGTCGGGAGACAGGATTTGGAAATCCATATTGACATCATTGATATCAAAAGGGATGTATTGTTCCGCTTCCCAGGTTATTTGATCCTCAAGCTCTTCAAGGGGCATAGCGGGGAGAATGATTTTACGAATAATGACTGAATTGCCCGAAATGGAGCAGGCTACATCCTTTACCTTGATCCCCAGGCTAGTGATAAGGTTATGAATAGCCCCCACAATTGCAGAACTATCCATAAGCGTGTTATCGACTATTGCTTCCGGCGGAAGCGGGATAATTCCGACATTTAGCAACTGATAGGAACCCTTCAGATCTCTAAGCTGAACGAGCTTAACCGAGCTAGATCCGATATCTATACCAACAACCTCTTTTGTCTTGCTAAAAAGAAACATATCTCATTCCCATCGCAATCAATCCTGAAATACTTTTTCTTTTTCATCCAGTGAAAAGCCAAGGGCCAGTATTATTTTACGCATTGTTTCAAGGCGGCAAGGCTCACCTCGCTCGACCCTATCTACCGTAAGCGAAGAGACACCCGCCTTGCGGGCCAGCTCTGCCTTGCTTAAAAGGCGTGATTCGCGAATTGATTTTACATTGTTACGAGGCTTCATTTTTGCACATTATCCATATAATTTTTCAATGATGTACTTCTTTTACAATAATTATAAATATTGTCAAGTTTTTTTATACAATTATATATTATATTAAGAAACAATATTTTTATAGTCAGATTTCCTATTGATTATATCTGAAGTCATCTCTCATTGGCCAAAACACAAGCACTTGAAAAAGATATCACTGCACTCGTTAAGTGTTTGTATGTTATACGATGAGACTTGTAACTCTTCGTTAATATGCATACAGAACAGATACATTGGATTTCTCCATTGGATTTGTTTCTTTTTCGCCCTGTACATCGATGCGATACGTGTATGGTATTTGCTTTATAGCAGCTCCTCCCCCCCCCCCAGTATATGGCGTTTGATAGGCTACCCCAGAAGCGTCATCGAAACCACCACTATCTGCGGCAGTCAGCATTGAACCTGCCGAGGTATCGGTATTACCTGCCGTTGCTTCAAGAATTTTTGCATACACTTTATAATGCTGGCCGGTTGCAGCTCCCTTGAGAAGAAAGGTCATGTCGGGGGACGTTTTGATTGAGGCTATATCCATGGATTTTTGAGCCGCTGAACATTTCGTCCAGTTTGTGGTTGGCGAACTCAGTTTTTGCCTCAGACAATCATCTGAGGTTGATACGGCAAGATTGATGTTGCCATAGCTATTAACCAACTGGCTTGACATCCCGCCGGCTGAAGAATAATTCTTCCAGGCATTTCCGATAAGATCAAACGCCATAAACTCACTACCGCCATACGTAGCTTCGGTGACACTCTGGTACCTTTTGGTAGCAGCAGAGATTTTCATGGACTGAGTCAAGACATAAAACAGTGCCATGACAATCCCAAGGATAACCAACGTCAGCATAAGGGACGTCACTAAAGCGATGCCCTTGTTGTTTGATACTATTAATTTCATAGCTGGACCTTGTCTGTACATTTCAGTACATTAAATTATACGGCTGCCCCACAACGGAATAGACCTTCCAGCGATATTTATCCCATTCCGGACCAAAGAAATTAATCATATCTGTCTTTGTAAATGTTCGACCTAAACTGGGCGTGTGATCGTCCGAGACGGTTATAACATTGTTGGCGTTGGCATAGGGATATGAATAACTGTTGTCTTTAGCGCCTTCCTGCACGAGTAAGAAAACTCGTATGGCCTTTAAGCGGGCGCGAATATCTTCTGCTGTCAATGTGGCAAGCGTATCGGTCGTCATGGTCTTGTTGGCATCAGCAGGATCCTGCATATCAAATAAGACCTGCATATCGCCGACACAATCCAAAAGAGGATAGAGTGTTCGCCCACCACCGCTGGCGGTCATGGAATTTATGATCACCGCCTTGTACAAGACCCCGGTGCCCGGATTGCAGCGCGACGGCATGCTATTGCCGGTTGGCCGCATAACAAAATAGTCGGCGCGGTTGAAGGGCATGCGCAAAGAATCAGTACTACCCGCATCAAAGCTTTTGATGGCATACGTAATCATTTTTTCGTTAGTTATCTTTGCTCCAAAAGGATCGGTAATATAACCCGAGGGCATATAATTCGAGTCCGGCGGCACGAAACGCCCAAAGGCATCGGTAGCGCCAAGTGTATATGAAAAATGTGAGGCATCCTGCATCGCGAGGACGTGCAGAGCCGCGCTATTACCAAATTTGTCGGATTGTGTAATCACAGCCTCGTTCGCCACCAGGTCTTCAGCGGAATTAGATTTCGGTATATAGCTTTGACTGCCCGAGTAATTTACATAGCCCCATTTGCCAACAGAGCTGTTAAAGGCAACAGCAGCTGACTTGATGACCAGGTATTTTGAACCGGGGTTGGCGTTCATGCCGGTACCAGCAAAAATGGGATCCTGGGTTACCGGAACGGTACCAACAACGACAGCTCGTGGAGCGGTAGGGGTTGGAGCCGCTGTGGAGCTGTTGGGTGGGGCGTCATTGAAATCATCCGCACTCAAACCTTTTACCGGGTTGTCGGCGCCGAGATCCGCTTCCAGATAGGAAGCAGGATTTGGATCCGTTTGAAAACTCCAGGGCAGACCGTAACCGGCAGCATTGAGGTCTGTCCTGAGGATTTGAAGGCCAACAATCCCTTCTATCTGACTCTGGGCTGACGTCAGCGTTCTGGTGCTGATCTTGATCACATTTTCAAATGCTTTGGCACTGATTATCATCACAATCATAAAGATTGCCATAACGATAACCAGTTCAATAAGTGTAAATCCACGTGTATGTGTAGAGTATTTAAGCTTCATAGCCCCAACCCTTTAATAGGTTTTTAAAGTCGACAATTCGTGCTTTTTTAGCTTGTTTTTATAATTCCACGACACCAGGACTTGTATGAGATTCGAGTCCCCCCCGGTTGTAGAGGACGACAGGGTTACCGTATAAGGCGTAGATTTCGATCCAAGTTTGCTCTGCTGAATTGAGACAATAGAAAGATTCTGGAACGGCAGTGAAAATGTGGCGGCATTGTTGGCTTTCACAACACGCATTTTAGCATCTGCAATTTGCACCGCTTCATCCCGCAGAATATTATCCATATTAAAACTGATCGCATTATTGGCTGCCGACAATAACGCCATCATTCCAACCATCAGGATCACCAAAGCCACCAGAACTTCCAGCAACGTAAAGCCGGTACGCTTATTTAACGGTAACATTATCACTATTGCACGCTCCTCCAAAAGCAACCTTGCCGAGATGAATTCTGGTAGAATAGACCACTATGCTGTCATATTGAGCCGACTGGACGGATGGCTCGATGCAGATTGTTGTATTACCGTTACCGGCATCAATATTGAAGGTACCTCGTTCATCAAAATCTATCTCCACTTCAGTATCACTGGCGGATTTACCGGACCAGGTGACAGGATGCGATAAGACCTTGGTCGTGGATAATCCTATACTGCTTCCAATTGATGATGATATGGAGCGGAAAACCGTTGGTGTAATGATGACGCGCTTGGGACTGCGTTGTGTGACCGCCGCCGTCCTGGCTGCCATCAGATCGGAATACATCTCTTTTGTCTGCCGCTCGACTGCGCCCTTGCGCAAATATTCGGCAAAATTCAGCACGGCAATAGAGAGCAGGATGCCGGCCACGACAATCACAATCAATAGCTCTATGAGCGTAAAACCGCGCCGGTTCACTTGTAGCGCTCCTGTATATGCAATATGCGTTTTACCGGTTGCAGACCCGCAGACGTCAAAAACAGCCCTGCGTCACCAGAGGCCTTGCCATATGACAGTTCCGGGGTTGCTTCACCCGTTCTGCGACCATCTTTGTCCGTGAGGGCAGAGGCGAGATCAACCTCTGCAAAACTGCCGGTCGACGTCTGTATAACCACCTTGCCTTTTTTGGCTGATGGCGGCAGTTCGCCACCGGTAGCATAGTTTACTCCCCAAAGATATGACTTGCCGCCGTAGGCACATACGTCGGTATTCGGCTTGTAGGTGGTATAAAATATGGACCCGTTGCGCGTTGCCACGGTATCTGTTACAACCCGCTCACCGGGATCAAGGTCGATGTACCAGCCGTTGGCAACGGTGTCGGTGTTGGGGGTGGTCTTCGAGGTAAGATCCGCCAGGCCCACGGTTGTAATAGCAGGATTGGACGCATCACACGCATCAATCAGATCTGACTTTGTCGTCTTTCCACCGGCGTCTTTTACGGGGTAACATTGTTCCTTGACCATAAACAACCTGCGGGTCGAAGTCATGTCGTCCTGAGGATAGAAGTATCTTCCGGTGCCAAAGAAGAGGTACATATTATTAGTTGAAAAAAGTTTTGCTACTGTTGTGGTGACCGGTCCGATACCGTCAACCACTTTGGATGTTTTCCAGGCGCTGGCATCTGTCGGGCTTGACCACATAACATCGGGGTTGGCGCTATCGGGGATAACGAGCCGCAACACCCCGCCGTCGGTCCAGGTTCCGTCCGCCGCTTCTTTGGTATAGCCCACATACACGACATCATCCTGATAGACATTTGGATCATCTTTGACGCCACCGGCCATCTCTGTATCAGAAACGGCATTATTGCTGATAGAACCGGCAAAGGCATTCGGTATGCCGGTATCGATGACCCATAATCCATTTTTTTTGGGGTCCGAGTTTACCACCGGGCCTTTTTCCAAATCCACAACAAACAGCCTGAGGTTTTGATCCGACTTGCCTTGAAACTGTTTGGTAATGCTGTCGATCGGTCCGGTAGGACCGGAGGCGTAGATGGCAAACCATCTGCCATTATTGGTTTTATGAGGGGTAAAGGGCGCAACGGTTTCTTTTGAATTAAGACGCACTAAGGCCGGGCCGGATGTCGAAAAGCCCAGTCGCGGGTCTGAAAATTCCCACATCAGCTTGGGTTGGGTGCGCAACAGGTTCGCAGAATCCTGATAAAAATCCTGATCCGTTACGTCCAGCGCAAAGTAGGAAGAAAAGCCATGGCTCGTATCATAGGGGGCCTTCACACAGGTGCCGGCGGAACTGCCTGCAACACATGTGTCATTGAAAGCTTTAGAGGCCCCACCCAACCCCATGCCACCCAACAGCACTGTTTTCCAGTTTGAGCCGAGTGTGTTTTCTTTAGGCTCATTCCAGTAATCGTCCCGCGGAGCAGAGGTCTTGGTCGAGACATCAAACAATTTGATGGCGCCATCAACCAGATAGAGATGATTGGTGTCGTAATCCGGCAGGGTCAGATATTTGAGGTACGGCAGCACATTCTGGGGGATATAGGCCCATTCCTCACGTCCCAGGTTCGTGCCGCTCAACGTGGCATGCTGTGTGCCACGGTCTGCAATGGCAATTTTTCCCAGCTTAAAGGCATGCAGCATGCCATCATTAGCCCCTACGTAGACCATACCGCGGTTTTTGTACGTGTCCTTGCTGTAAAACGGTTTATATGACGTGTCGCCGTATCCAGCAGGGTAGGGATAATCAAATAATTGCAGAGGCATGTCTCCCTGAATTTTTGGAGTAGACGAGACGATGTCCCCAAGCTTCCAGACATGGCTTTCTATCGTGGAGTCCGACACCTTAATATCGATGGTTCTGTTACGGCTTTTATTGGTACATGGTGATGATGCATCGAGGCAGACGTCTGTTCCGAGCACATAATCTATCACGTTTCCGGCGAAGGCTGTTTTTGCTACTGCATCGGCGCCTTCGGCATTTAATAGCGGACTTAATAGGGCTGCGTTTACAGGATCAAAAGGCACCAGATTCTGCAAGTCGGTGGTTGTGTATATCGTCCGGGGATCTATCGTTATATCCCGCTTCCACAATAATTTGCCCGCCGTCCAGTTGGTTTTCAGGCCTCCGGTCACATCGCCATTACTATCTGCCAACTCAGTGGTACCATCAAAATTGTAACGTAAAATATTCGTCTGCATCGCACTGCTATCTAGGGTAAATTGAATACGTTTATCATCCTTCGTGTCGAGTACATGATCCGTGTCGGTGTCCTCAAGAATTGTGCTTCTCGTTAAAAACGGGTCGACGTAGTACCAGAGATTAAATAGTTCTCCTGACCAGGTTGCAGAAGTCTGGTTTTCATACATTTTTTTCGGATAGAATACGGCCTGTAACATCGTTGCACCGCTGCCTTCACCACTATTGAGGATTGAAGCAGACGTACCAGAAGATGTTCTTTTAAGGATATCCGTCAAGGCCTTGTCGAGTTGCTGTTCGAGCTTAAGCGGATTTACGACGAGATAATAATTGTCAGGATTAACACCATCATTTTTTGCCCACTCTCCGAGCAAATCGGGTTTGGGTACATAGGTAGCCAGGGCTGCAGGATCTATAGGCGCATTACTATCATTGAAACCGCCCCACTTTGCGGCATACCAGAGCGGGCTATGCAACAAGCTTGTCGTAGTACCTGTAGATGAGGCAGTAAATGTGTGAGTCCAGGCTAGCGGCAGACCACACGAACCGGGGTTAGTTGAACAACTCGTCGACGAGTCCGAATCTCTTACCACCAGAAAAGGAGCGTCCTCGGTCGTACCTGAGATGACAAAGCCCATTACCTGATTAATCCCGCCGGCAGCATAGTTGGAGGTCACCGTGACCTTGACCTGATTAGGGTCTGACAACGCCGGTGAACAGGTAGCACCGGTACAAATCTCATAGGTGGAGATAGCATCCATATCATGGTCAGCCCCCTGCTCACTGTCCTCAAAATTAATCCTGAATTTGGCGTAGATGATATTTGGCGCAGGATTTAAGGCGTTGTAGGGGGGGGCATTGGTATTGTCGTAGAGAATGGTATCGGCATAAAAATCCACAATCTGGTTTGAAGGACAGAACGATCCGGTTACCGTATCTGTTGCTGCCGCCGAACATCCCGATATTTCCAAGCTGCCAAGGGCATTGATGTTCAGGCTGCATTTGCTGCTACAGTTATTTACCCCGCCACCACTGGTTGACTTGCCGAACGGCACCAAGGTCACGTCCTTATTGTTAACCCGTATGTTCATCTTGGGTACGGGCGAAGAAAGCACTACCGAATATGTTGAAACATTGGGCTTGCCGGTAACCTTGACAGTATTATCAGGATTCAGCTGCTGGGTATTCTTGGTTAACAGCGTTTTCCCGTAATAGGCTACAGCTGCAGCATAATAACTGCCCTGCTTGGTAGGTTCCTCCGGACAAAGCCCTCGTATCTCACTAAACTTGGTGGCAACTTTAGAGGAGCACTCAAAATCGCTTACCGTCGTACCATCATTCACATCGCCGATAAACACATTGGAACCATCAATCCCCTCGCCACCATTGCTTTTCGGGCCACCGATGATATCAGACATGGCAGAGACATCAATATTCAACTTGGGCAAACCGGTATCCTCGGTATAGTTCGAGAACTTGCTACCTGGAACGCTATCCGAATCATAACTCAGGTTTTCATCGCTCAACACCAGCATCATCGGCTTGGAGCAGATGGGGAAGATAGGGAATTTATCATCCTTATCGCCGTAAGGGCGATACGTATTGCCACCACTCACAACCCCCCAGGGATGATTGAATAGTGGCAAGCCGCCATCTTGAACCACATTGGTAACAGTACCACTAGCAAAGGTGCTGGTGGGGGTGTCTTTTCCAGCTAAATAACGCAAGCCTTCATACATCATTTCACCGACCGGGTTACCCCACATATAGCATTCACCGTTTCCAACCGGGTTGGTCTCAACCCAGCCGCAGGCTCCGCCAGCATTAGCGCCAGAATTATCACCGTATGCATTGGTGGAATAACTGAACCCCACATCCCTGAGAGCTTCAAAGGTTGGGATGATGCCACCATGGGGGAAGGTGCTTGTAAAATCGGCTAGCGAGGAAGATGGAGGCACAATAAACTGTCCAGTAGACATATTGATTTCGTCGGATAGGCCCCAGATCTCCTTGCGAAGTACACCACCGTTCTGGTTATTGAGATTCGAGCCCGATAGCAGGCCGAAGTACATCGGCGCCTTATCGATGCAGAGCCCTTCAAAAACCGGAGGGACCGCTGAAGCATTATTTGTACAATCAGAATCTGTTGCACATACCTTTGAGGTTGTTCGTGAGCAAACCTTAGTGGTATCGCCCTCACCGTATTTTTGCAACAGCCCAGCAGGCTTATAGATAGTGGTCCCTCCAGACGTGTAAGCGCGGCAGTTAGTTTCTCTTCCGCTGGCCGCTGCATCCCTCTTATCAATTGGACGGATATCAGGAGAGATATTCTTACAGACCTCGTCCCTAATCGTATAATCCCAGATCTTGGTGGCATCGGATTTGGTTGCATCTACTGATAACGCAATATCCGCACTATCATCAATCTTGCGGATAACGTCAGCACAATCTGGCCGTTCCTTGGAGGCCCAGTTCCACTTGCGTTCTATGCGGTTTTTCAGAAGTCGCAGCACGGGTGGGCCAGTGAGAGAGCGATTCGTGCTACAGATGAGATGCTGCCTGTTCGCCCCTGTTGTCGTGTCTGCCGTATCGACAAAAGTCTGATAGCGAATACTACACTCATTTCCTGGGGCTATGGTAGGGGAGGAAAGGGTCAGGTTTGCATCTGCACCAAAGATAGTCCATGCCGTAGGACCATCCAGAGGCTTGCGATACCAGACCTTCACTCCACCCTGGCTGACACCGTTGGTCTGGCGCACGATCATGTAATACTTGGTATTTTTTGCCAGATAGATACCGCCGTTTACGCAATACCCATCTGAGGAGGTTCCACTAATTGTATCAATAGCTGCGGAGCAGCCAGTGAGTTTATGTGTCCAAACATTGCCGGTATAGGTTGAGTTAAAAAATCCATTGTTTAGTGATGATTGCGATATATTGCACAATGCCGTGTTATTGGGATTTGCCGTGGCCGAAGGTAGAAAACAGGCCCCATGACCGCCATAATAATTGGCAACTATCCAGTTTGCAGGATTAGTAGGCAACTTATTAGCAGGCAGAATCTCTACCTCCACACCATCATCGCCATCAACGGCAAATTGCCATAAGCCGGTCAAATTGGAGTTGTTTGCGGTCGTGAACGCGGTTACGGCCAATAGGTTTGTATAGGCTGTCTGGGCATTGGATGGATCAACCGCTGCATCATTAAAGTTGGTTATGTATTTGACCTGGGAAGAGGTTCCGGCAGGATTGCCCGAGGCAGCCATATTGATCAACGATAAGGGAGAAACTGTGTTGTTGGTAGCATCGGTGTAAAATGAATTCAACAAGTCGGCATGGGTGGGACCGTTGGCGGCACCTCCGGCCTGAGCCCAAAACTGGGAGACCATGATTTTACCATTGGTGGAACTACTCCAGGTTACTGCAGTGGCCGGACAGACCGAACTATCAGCCTTAGGCATCCCGATCAAGTTCACAGATTTGTCGATACAGGTATAGCCGGAATCACAATCGAGGCTGGTATTGCAAGAGTTTTTATATACGGACCCACTGGCACATAAGCCGCCTGGGATTTCTTTTGCCCAGGAATGAGCATCACCGGGGATATAGGCCCGCTCAAGGACGGTTGATGATGTGGTGTCAGTGCTGCGATGACCACCATACAGCACCTTGCGCAACACATCCATACGAGACATGGCCAGCCAGTTGAGAATATTTCCGCTCCATTGGCCGGTCGTACAAAATTTATCGGCGGTTGTCGAGACTGGCGTAAACCCAGCTGTATCACTGGTGTAGGTATAACATTTATACGAATCAAAATAGCCGTAATAGTCGATGTTGTGCATATAGCCAATATCGACACGACCATCTTCGTCCAAGTCCATGGCTTCGTTAAATGCTTCATAGTAAAGTTTGTGATCACGTCCGGCGGTCAGAAGTACCAGCGGCGGCACAGACTGGGATACAAACGAAGGTATATTGCAGTAGTCAGTCATCACCGCAGCTTCAGCACAATTCGCCGACAAGAAATAACCAAAAACCATGCATAGGAGAGACATGACAACCGTCTTTGTGTAAGTTTTCATGGTTCAGTACCTCTCCAAATAAATATCCGTTATCTCGTCATACAAAACAACGCCTGAGACCTTGTCCCCTACTCTGACGTCGGATCTTTGTCCGACACGCTCGTAGCGGCGATTTCCTTCTTTCTTGGCAATTACAACACGAAACTGTTTGCCTATTCGATAGGATTTGCCAGCAACGGTTATCTTTTGAGAATCAACGTGTTCCACAAAACCACCGATCCCCTCTCTTCTTGTTGCAAAAGCTGGCAACGCTAGAGCGGCAATTACCACAACAAGAATAAACATAACCCATATTTTTTTCATACAACCCTCCGTTTAGGCAAACCTTATATACATACAACAGGAATATTTCGTTCTACTTCCCTTCCAGCATCTTCTTTAATGTCTCCGCATCCCGCATGCCGACCTCGACCTTGCCATCCGGCATAACCATGGTGGGGGTTCCGGAAATGCCGTTGGCGTTACCGAATTTGATGATTTCGTCGATAGCCGCTTTGCTGCTTTCTTTGGCCGGCTTGGGAACCTCTTTACCTTCAAAGGCCTGGTTCAACAGCTCCAGACTCTTTGATTCATATATTGATCGGGCCTTATCATAGGCCCCGGGGTGCATCGGCAGGGGATACAACATGATGTAAATGGTAACATCCGGAGCGATTGCTGCCAGTTTTTTCAATTCACCATGTCCTTTTCGACAGTAGGGGCAATCCGGGTCAGTAAAAACATACAGTTTCTTGGTGCCGTGGGGATTGCCCATAATCACGGCTTTGTCCACCGGTATTTTTGTGACATCAATCGAGGTTACCTGCTTGGGTTGTACAAGATTCTGGGCGTGGGCCGATACCGGCTTGAGCGTGTCCAGATCGACGATCATGCCCTGGAGGAGATGTTTTTTCCCGTAATCTATATATATAATGCCCTGCTTGCCGTCTTTCTCCGCCAGCACCTCAAAAAGACCTTTGGCTGGGGCTTGTTTGACCGATTTGGCGGTTGCTCCGATTTTCGAGAGAAGCGCGGACGCATCCTTTTCGGTGAGCGTGTGGCAAGCGGAACATAAACCACCACACGCTTCCTTGGCCATGGCATATGATGGTGAAGCAATGACGAGTGAAACGATAATGGTAATAATCAGTTCTTTAAGCATGGTGATTCCTTTCAGGTGTGGTGTCCGGTGCATTTTTATGCACAAAATATGCCCAGAGGCTGGTGACATTAACATCTTGAATTTACAGCTGTTAGCCCTACGGCAAACCGGCAGCTCCGCAATATTTTCATAGTTATAATCGTTTTACCGAGTAAACCCTGCATTTTTTGCCTAGCCCGAAAACGGGACCGGCACATAGCCCTTGTTCTCACTGATCGATCCCGAATTCTTTCAGCTTGTACAGCAGTGAACGGTGACTTATCTCCAGAATCTTGGCGGCCTGTGTCCGGTTGCCACCTGTTTTGACCAAAGCCTTGCGGATCAGGTCACGCTCCATGGCATCTTCGGCTTTCTTGATGGAAAGGTTTTCATCAGGAGCTGCAACCAGGCTCACGCAATCAGCAGTATGCAGCGAGGGGGGCAGGCAGCCGGCCGTTATCAGGGATCCCTCACACAGGATCATGCCACGTTCGACAGCGTTTTCCAGTTCCCGGATATTGCCGGGCCAGTCATATCCAAGCAGCAGACGCATGGCATCGGGTGCGCAACGGACGGGAGCACAAGCACTACCGGCCGCATACCTGGCAGCAAAATGGCCGAACAGCTGCGGTATATCCTCGACCCGATCCCGGAGCGGCGGCAAATGAATACAGAAGACGTTGAGACGGAAGAAGAGATCCTCACGAAAACGCCCGGCCTTTACATCGCTCTCCAGGTTCCGGGACGTCGCCGATACAACCCGCACATTGATCTTGCGTGTCACAGCCGCACCAACCCGGCGGATCTCCTCTTCCTGCAATACCCTCAGCAGCTTAACCTGCAGGGCCAATGGCATTTCACCGATCTCGTCCAGAAACAGAGTGCCGCCGTCAGCCTGCTCAAAAAGCCCGATTTTGTCGACGGCGGCATCGGTGAAAGCCCCGCGCACGTGGCCAAACAATTCACTTTCCAGCAGGTTTTCAGGGATGGCGCCACAATTTACCGCTACAAAGGGTTTATGAGCCCGGATACCACTCATATGGATGGCGCGGGCCACCAGCTCCTTGCCGGTTCCCGATTCCCCCAGAATAAGAACCGTTGTCTTGAGGTCAGTCACCTTGCGGATTTGGGCAAATATTTCCTGCATAACCGCGTTACGACTGATAATGCCGCAAAAGCCCTCACTTCCGGAGATCACACCCCGTAACCGGTTGTTTTCCGATTTGAGCCGTTCCCGCTCTTCGGCCTTTTTAAGCACCATCACGATCTCATCTTTTTTGAACGGCTTGGAGATGAAATCATAGGCGCCCAGTTTCATGCATTCAATGGCGGTGTCTATCGAGCCGTAGGCCGACATCATGATGACCGCGGACGGAACCTGTTCTTCCAACGCTCTGGCAAGAAATTTCTTGCCGTCCATCTCCGGCATACGAATATCGCAAAGAATGAAGTCATATACCTTCTCTCTCAGAAGCCGAAGACCTTCAGCGCCGTTTTCGGCTGTATCCACCCGGTAGCCCTGACGGGACAGCATGGCTGAAAGCATATGACGGAGATTCTCTTCATCATCAATGATCAGGATATGAGAGCTGTATTCCGTCACGATGCGCTACCCTGCCTGACAACAGCCGGCAACCAGATCGAAAAACAGGTTCCCGTTCCCAGCTTGCTCCGTACAGCGATTTTTCCTCCAAATCCCTCAATTATTCGAGCTGAAATGGCCAGTCCCAGCCCGGTCCCCTTGCCGGGAGGCTTGGTGGTAAAAAACGGGTCAAAAATTCGACCAAGATGTTCCTCGGATATACCGCTGCCATTATCCAAAACCTCTATGCGGATTCCTTCAGGCTGCCCGAAACCGGAAGCATTGACCACGCCCTTAAGTCTGATCAGGATTTTTCCTTCAGTTGGCACAGCGTCTCGACTATTGAGGATCAGATTAATCAGCACCTGCTGCAACTGATGAGGATCGACACAGGCATCCAGCCAGCATTCATCACAGCTGGTCGTTATGCGGACGCCCTTGAAGGCGCCCTGCTGTGAAAGCATCTCGATCGTTGACATAACCAGTTCTTGAATATTACAGGGCTCGACAATAGTGTTGCGAGGTCGTGAGTAATCGAGCAATCCCCGTACGATTCGGTCGATGCGTCCGCAATCGTTCGATATCCGGCGGGCATAGTCCTGGATGGTGCAGTTGTCCAGCGGTTCGCCGGCTACCAGCTCGGCATACCCCATGATGGAAGCCAGCGGAGTGCCGATCTCATGCGCCATACCGGCAGCCAGCAGACCGACGGAGGCCATTTTCTCCGTACGAAGAGTCTCCTCGCGGGCCTGTCGCAAATCGGAGTTGGCCTTCTCCAGCGCAGCAACATGGCCGGTGACCTCCTGGTCCTTCTGGAACAGGGTTGATGACATATCGTTGAATGACTCCGCCAGACGGGCTATTTCGGCGCTACCCGACACACGAATCTGTTGTCCATAATGCCCGCCGGTGATTTTCTCGGTAGCGCTTAATAAACGGCTGATGGGCGTCACCACAATACGCGACAGAATAAAAGAACCAAAACCGAGCAACAGGATAAAGTCAATGGCAAAATAGGCCATGAATAATTTGTGGGAACGCTCAAGTCGTGCCTTTTCAGCGGAAAGAGAGAGGACCAGGCCGGCGTTTCCGACAACCGTGCCGTTGCGGACCACCTGATTCACACGCAGGATAGCGGCACCATCAGCTGAAATGCTCCCACCCTCTCGAATGTGTGCAGATCCTGAAAATGGCTGAAAAACATCGGTCCCTTCCTTGCCAACGGTAAAAACAGGCTTATCATTAACATCCAGCAATGTTAAACGTATAAAGGAGACCTCTTCGGCCAGCTTCTGGGCAAAAATGGCGGCCGGCGAATTTGAGTCGATCATACCATCCGGATACGACGGGATCTTGTCCGGCAGCTGACTGACAAACGTAGCCAGAAGCATACGGGCGTGCTCGCCCTTTTGGGAGTACAGGTCATTGGCGGCGGTTTTGAAAGCCAGCAGGCTGAAGAGCAGCCAGGTCAATAACAGCAGGCAACTGAGAAAGGCAAGGATCGAGGCGGTGAGGCTTAAGCGAAGAGAACGCATGAGCTATCCCCGGGAGGGGCCACTCAGGTTGAGATACCAGTTGATGAGTTGCCTGCCATAAAAGATGTACAGCACTGCTGCGGACGCCAGATAGGGACCGAACGGAATAGCCAGCTTTGAGTCCTTATTCTGGACCAACATCATGGTTATACCGACTACCGAACCAATCAGCGAACTGGCAAAGAGAATGAAGAGTACCGATTTCCACCCCAGGAAGGCACCCATCATTGCCAGCAACTTGATATCCCCGCCTCCCATTCCCTCCTTGCCGGTCAGCCACTGGTAGCTGGAGGCCACCAGAAGCAGGATGCCACCGCCCAATAGTATTCCCAGCAGAGAATTGAGCCAGGAATGACCCTGCAGAAAGAAAGAGAAGAAAAACCCGGCAACAATGCCTGAAAGCGAGATTTCATCGGGAATAATCTGGTGTTCCAGATCAATAAAGGTAATCACAACCAAGGCTGAGCAGAACAGGAATAACACCAAAAACGAGAGTGTCGGACCGAAACGGAGAAACAGCGCCAGGGTTAGCACTCCATTAAGCAGCTCAACCAAGGGATACTGCAGCGAGATATGCGTGCCGCAACCCCGGCATTTTCCACGCAGAAGCAGGTAACTGCACAGGGGTATATTATCGTACCAACGGATACGGTAATCACAGTTGGGGCAGTGGGAAGGCGGGGACACAACCGATTCACCCTTGGGCATGCGGTAGATACACACGTTTAAAAACGATCCAACGACCGCACCGAAGATAAAGGAAACTATTGAGAAATAGAGCTGGATCGTCATAGAGGTCCTGTCAGTCGAAACTCTCGGCAAAATGGCTGGTAATCTGGCTTTTGAGGTACGTTTCAACCTCGCCGGCAGTGGCGAAGGCCATGCAGGCCGCAGCAATATCCGAAGCCTGCTGACGGGTACAGCGTCGCAGGATCTGTTTTACGCGCGGTATGGCGGCAGCCGACATGGAAAGTTCATCAAACCCAAGCCCTAGAAGAATCGGTAGATATAGCGGGTCACCGGCCATTTCGCCACAAATACTGGCGTCGATACCAGCCCCACGAGCCACCTCCACAACCCGTGATAACGAGCGGAGAATAGCGGGGTGCAGGGGTTGATATAGTTCTGTGAGTTGTTCATTGGAGCGATCAATCGCCAACGTGTACTGAATAAGGTCGTTGGTACCGATACTGAAGAAATCCGCTTCAGGCGCCAGCAAATCAGCCATGGCCACAGCAGCAGGGATCTCGATCATGATGCCTACCTTGATAGCCCGGTCAAAAGGAATACCGGCCTGAGACAGTTCCGACATGCATTCTTTCAGTAGAACCTTGGCCCGACGCAATTCATCAAGACCCGAGATCATCGGAAACATGATGCGAACCGTACCCAAGGCACTGATCCGCAGGATCGCACGCATCTGCTTTTTGAACTCATCCGGCATATTCAGCGAGAGCCTGATAGCCCTCATGCCCAGCGCCGGGTTCTGTTCGGTCATGTGCGGCATGCCATCCAGCAATTTATCACCACCCGCATCCAGGGTTCTGATGGTGAGCGGATGGGGCGCAACCGCCTGCTGCATGGCTGCATACTCACGGAATTGCTCTTCCTCATCCGGCATCTCCTGGCGATTCATAAAAAGCATTTCCGTTCGATACAGGCCGATACCTGCCCCGCCATGATTAAGAACGGACGCCCCCTCTTCCGGAATCTCGACATTCCCTTTCAAAGAAATCAGACATCCATCAACAGTTTGCGCAGGCAAATCTCTGAGCTTGTGCAATTCGAGCTCGATATATTCGTACCTGCGTTTCCGTTGAAGAGCGTCCAGAAAGGTTTCTCGGTCCGGCTTGATGATAACACGTCCACTCAGGCCATCTACAATTACTGCCGATCCATTCAGCCCAAGGTCGGCAATCCCTTCCACTCCGGTCACGGACGGAAGTTCAAAGGCCCGCGCCAGAATGGATGCGTGAGACGTCCTGCCGCCAATCTCCGTTATCAGACCAACTATCTGTGTGCGATCCATCTGGAGAATATCGGATGGGGTGATTTCATGTGCGGCAATGATCGTCAGCCCATCGTTGGGAGCGATTACATCCTGCGCTTCACCAGTCATGGTGCGAAGTATTTTTTCGATAACGGTTTCAACATCGCTGATACGTTCACGCAGATAAACGTCTTCAATGGCCTCGAAGGTGGTACGGTATTTCTGGAGGGTTCGGCGCAAAGCCCCTTCGGCATTGATCAGCCCGATTTCAATGGTGGCAGCCGTCTCGACGAGCAGGCGCTCATCAGCCAGAATCAGGAGGTGGGTATCGATGAAAAAGAGGTGCTCATCACCGGTAGTGCACTCCAGGTTGAGCTTAAGGACTTCGAGTTCGGCGCGAGTAGAGGATATGGCCTTTTTGAGGCGTTCTATCTCTGCTGCAACATCCTCTGTCACTATGGCATGTTCGTGTACCACGACACGTTGACGGTTAACGACCTTGAGTTTGCCCACGACAATCCCGGGCGAAGCCGCGATCCCCGTGAAAACACGCATGTCACTCCTCACCGAATCCATTATTGATCAGATCTCCAATGGTCTGCATTGCTTCGACTTCGTCAGCTCCATCAATTGAGAGGTTAACGGTAGTGCCTTTCGAAGCGGCCAGCATCATGATTCCCATGATACTCTTGCCATTTACCTCGACCCCTTCTTTAGCTAGCTTAACATCTGCAGTGAAACGACTGGCAGTTTTCACAAAGAGTGCTGACGCCCGAGCATGCAGCCCCAATTTATTGATGATAAGAAATTCGTTTCGAAGCATGTGTCTTTGTATACCTCTCGCATTCAAGTGAATCTTCTATAGGATACCAACGATTTATTTCAAGAATTCTCCAGCGATGATAATTCCTTCACGGCCGCACCGCTGAAGCTCGGCAGCCAAATCGGCCAACGGCAAACGTTCCCGTTTTGAGCAGAACTCGATAACCATCGGCAGGTTGACGCCGGTCAGCACTTCAATCCTGCCATCCTTGAGAAATGACATGGCCATATTGGATGGTGTCCCGCCGAAAAGGTCGGTCATGATGACAGCCCCATCAGTGCTTACCGCTTCTACGGCGGCAACAACCCGTGACATAATCGCGTCGGCTCGTTCATCGGGTGCGACTTCCACTGTTGCGCAGACATCAAGACGGCCTACAATCATCTCTGCCGATGCCCGCAAGGCTCCAGCCAATCCGACATGTGTTACCAGTACCAATCCTATCATTTTGAGTCCTTTTCAATATCCCTATGGGTTATTCGAACTGTCGGCCACAACGTTTGCAAATGCATTGCCGTTGCCTCGGCAATTGCGACGGATCGATGCCGCCCCCCGGTACAACCGATTGATATGGTCAGGTAAGCTTTGCCCTCTTTGCAATGAGCCGGAACGAGCATATCAAGAAGCGGGAAGAAGTTTTCCAAAAAAGCCGCGGCCTGGATGTTATCCAGAACGTAGTCACGAACCGCTTCATCAAGTCCGGATGCAGATTTGAGCTCGGACACAAAAAACGGATTGGGAAGAAAACGGACATCCATGACCAGACTTGATTCCAGGGGAATTCCATAGCGAAAACCAAAAGACTGCACCTCAATGACAAAAGGGTTATCCCGATCTTCACCGCGGACAATCCGCAGGATGTAATCCCTGAGTTGGTGGACATTGAACTCGGAGGTATCGATATACCTGGTTGCAATCTGATGCAGACCGGATAGACGTTCGCGTTCAATGCGGATCCCTTCAATAACCGAACACTGTTCATCGATAGGATGCCGGCGACGCGTTTCTGAAAATCGCCGGACAAGGATTTCATCCAGCGCATCGAAGAAAAGGATCTCAACTGTGTGGCCCGCTGTCCGGATTTTTTTAAAAGCGGTCTCGTAACCCTTGATAAATTCACGGCCACGAATATCAGCTACCAGCACGACACCCTTGAACGCCTCTCCCGATTTTCCGATCAGATCGACAAACACCTTGAAAAGCCGTACCGGCAGGTTGTCAATACAGTAAAAACCTTCATCCTCAAGTGCCCGAACTGCCGTGGACTTGCCGGACCCGGACATGCCGGTGACAACAATGATACGCACAGTCATTCCACCTCGTCACCCAGCGGCCGGACTTCCATCCGTGCCAGCAGGCGCTCTTGAAAATCGCGGGCCGAATGATAACCCATCCCCTTGAGCAGAAAGTTACGGGCCGCAACCTCGATAATCGATCCCAGGTTGCGCCCAGGGCGCACGGGAATGCAGAGATGCGGTATTTCAACACCCAGTATGGTTATCCGCCGGTCATCGACCCCCAGACGGTCATACTCATGTTCAGGATCCCACTCCACTAACTCAAGCTGCATGTCGATAATCTTTTTCTCACGGATAGATGAGACTCCGTACAGGTCTTTGATGTTGATAATCCCCAGTCCGCGAATCTCCATCAGATGTTGGATTGCCTCTTCAGATTGTCCCACCAGGGCCGCCGGCATCTTTTTTTTAATAAAAATCATGTCGTCTGCTACCAGGCGATGCCCTCGAATTACCAGATCCAAGGCGCACTCGCTCTTTCCGATACCGCTTTTGCCGGACAGAAGTATGCCGACCCCAAGCACATCCATCAAGACACCGTGCAAATGGGTGGTTGGAAGCAGGCGTTCCTCAAGAAATTTGGTAATCAGCGAGATAAACGTCGATGACTGGTGATGGGTATTCATGACCGGAATGCCGGATGCCTCGGCCTGGTCAAGCAGGAACTGCGGTGGGAGTAAACCTTTGGTAATAATGAAGCAGGATATCGGAAAGGAACAAAGTTTCCGGATACTGTCGGCAGCAACCAGATCATCGATCTGTTCCAGATACGATATTTCCGTATTGCCGAGCACCTGGATCCGGCTCGGATGCAGGTGCTCGGTATAACCGGCCAGCGCCAGGCCAGGTTTCTGGATGCGCGAACTCGACACACGATGTTTCAGACCGCGCTCTCCGGCAAGCAGTGCCAAACCGAGGCCATATTCCGAATCATTCAGTATTTCCTGCAGGGAAAGGCTGATTACTTCCACGGGTGCCTCACGCATACAGCATGTAATCAGCCAACTTGCGGTTCAATCAGACCGAAATTACCGTCTTTACGACGATACATGACGCTGATATCGTTGTTAACAGAATCGGTGAACACAATAAAATCCTTGTGTAACAGGTCCATCTGCATAACTGCCTCTTCAACCGACATCGGCTTGGCCGTTTCTGTCTGGGTCCTGATGACCACCGGTTCGGAACTTGACTCGATGCTTTCAGCCTCGAATATTTTCTTGGAAAACTGACGGCCACGTTCATCACCATTGGGCTTATGGGCCTTGATTTTTTCCTTGTAGCGTTTAAGCTGGCGTTCAATTTTGTCGATAACGGCATCAATAGCGGCATACATGTCGTTAGTTGCTTCGGAAGCCTTGGTATTGATGCCTTTGGCGGTGATCACAATCTCAACGATATGCCGGATCTTTTTTTCAACGGCAAAGTAGACCTGAACATTGATCGGCTCGTCAATATATTTTGCCACCCGATCAAGTTTTTCCTCGGCATATGATTTGAGGGCGTCACTTTGTTCCATGTGCCTGAATGTTGTAGTTACCTGCATACCTTCCTCCTGTAAGTTCCTGCGGAATTCGCCTCTTGTGGATCAAGAGGCGCTAAAAATGTCGTTTACGTTCTGATGAAGACCCAAGTTTGAGGATTTCCCGGTATTTTGTAACTGTCCGGCGGGCTATGTTGACCGTCTGCACCGACAGCATATCGGCAATCTTCTGGTCTGAAAGCGGTTTTCTGGTATCTTCCTTTTCGATGATTTCCCGGATACGGTTTTTAACACTCTCGGATGCGACAAAATCACCTTCGCTGGTGGAGAGCCCACTATTAAAGAAGTACTTAAGTTCGAACAACCCCTGGGGCGTCTGCATGTATTTGTTGGTAGTTACACGACTGATGGTTGACTCATGCATGCCAATGTCATCGGCAACATCGCGCAGCACCAATGGTCGCAGAAATTCGATTCCCTGATCGAGAAATTCCCGCTGGAACCTGATGATACTTTTAGCCACTTTGTAGATGGTGCGCTGGCGCTGCTGGATGCTTTTGATCAACCAGAGCGCGGAGCGAACCTTTTCGTTGATGTAGTCATCGGCCCGCGCATCAACCAAACCGTTACTCTTCGCTTCTGCGTAGTAAGGGCTCACCTTGAGATTTGGCAGACCCTCATCGTTCAGCATCACCAGATATTCGTCGCCGACCTTATAAACAAAGATGTCGGCCGAGATATAGTGTACATCCTCGGAACTGTACATGCTCCCCGGTTTAGGGTCAAAACCTCCAATTATCTTTGCAGCCATAAGGATCTGGTTGATATCGACACCCAGATCACGAGCGATCTGCTTATATTTTCGAGTTTCCAGATCCTTGAGATTGTGCTGCAGTATCATCTCTACCACGCTGCCTTGCATCCCAAGGAATCGGGCCTGAATCAGCAGGCATTCCTGCACGCTGCGAGCAGCTATTCCGCAGGGATCAAACTCCTGAATACGCATCAGTACGGGGGTAACACTGTTTTCGTCTATCGAACAGACTGCGGCGATCTCCTCCAGCGAGGCCCGCAAATAACCATCTTCATCGATATTCCCAATGATCTCTTCCCCAATTCGAACCTCTTCATTAGTGAAAGGTCCCATGTGAAGCTGCCAGAGCAGATGGTCCGTCAGGGTACCTCGCCGCGTCAGCAGGTTCTCAAAGGAAGGACGATCCTCATCCTCCCTGTATTGCTCGCCCGAGCTGTAGGTGTACCCATCCAGGTAACTGTCCCAATCACGGAGGGAATCATCACCGGTTTCAACCTCTTTAAATTCCTCACCGGCAACATCCGGTGCACTTTCGCTCTCGGAAAGCTCGGACTGTTCTGTTTCACGGATTTCGTCAGCCTCGAGCGTTTCCTCCAAGAGCGGGTTTTCCTCAAGCTCCTGACGCACAACATCCTGAAGCTCCAGGCGTGTCAACTGGAGGAGCTTGATGGCCTGCTGCAACTGTGGGGTCATAACCAGTTGTTGCGACATCTTCAATTGTTGGCGCATCTCCATAGCCATGGAGCATCCTACCTCGTGTTAAAAATTTGAGCGTCCTACGCTTGTACCTTATCGCACATTCAATTTGCCCGTCTACTGGCCGTTCTACAGGGGGCTAGAGGTGAAAGTCATCTCCCAGATACACTGCGCGCGCCTTGCTGCTGGAGGCAATTTCATCGGGCGTCCCGTACTCCAGCACCTCACCATTACATAAAATATAGGCCCTGTCACAAACTCCCAAGGTTTCACGCACATTGTGGTCAGAAATAAGCACCCCGATATTTCGTTCCTTGAGAGAAACGATCAGGTTCTGAATATCTGCCACCGCAATAGGATCAATACCGGCAAATGGCTCATCCAGCAGAATGAAGGCCGGTTTCGTAATCAGAGCCCTGGCAATCTCAACCCGCCGCCGTTCCCCACCGGAAAGCGAGTAACCTTTGGCACCGGCAATATGAGTGATGCCGAATTCTTCGAGCAGCTGTTCCATGCGATGCTGTCGCAAACCTCGCTCGGGCTCAACGGTTTCAAGAATCGCGAGCAGGTTGTCGGCCACGGTCAGCTTGCGAAAGACCGAAGCTTCCTGGGGCAGATAACTGATTCCCCGGCGCGCCCTTTGATACATTGGCAGTCCGGTGATTTCGTCCTCATCAATAAACACCTGTCCGCCATCAGGTAACGCCAGACCAACCACCATGTAGAAGGTTGTCGTCTTGCCGGCGCCGTTAGGTCCCAGTAGACCAATCACGCTGCCAGCCTCAATGGAAAGATCAACCCCCCTGACAACCTGACGGTCTCCAAAACTCTTTTGCAGATTCCTGGTCCAGAGGCGAGGCCTCTCAACGCTGTTCTGCATTGCCTTTTTGGGAACGAGCGCCATTCTTGGAATTCGTGTGGATTTCCGCTGTTACACGGCCACCGCTAACATTGCTCCTGTTGTCATCTATGAAATACGTAATAACCTCGCCGGAAACCGTATCTTTCCCCTGCATAACCTTGGGGCCGCCACCTGTCAGGGTGATTTTAGCCTCCCTGCTGTCATAAACGGCATGAGCGGCAAGCCCGGTCCGGTTTCCCTGTACGATGCGCACATTGCCATCAGCCTCTATTTTTTCGACATCCCCATGAACAGTGCCATAGTGTACCGTCATCTTGTCACAGAAGATCGTAACATCCCCCTGCTTGGCAACAACCTTTCCGCTAAAGACGGCCGTTTTACCCTTATTGTCCGCGGACAGTTCATTTGACTTGATAGTGATGGGCTGATTCGAGGTGGCATTGCGCACTGCAGGAGCGGCAAAGGTTCCTGTGATCGCCACTACCCATGTCATCAGGATCGTTACCAGGATGGTCAGAAATCGTCTCATAACTAAACACTCAACCTTCATTCAAATGAATCGTTTTTTGCTGCGTTTTTTTTTGCAGAGAATAATTCTGCCAGCGTATGTACCCTATTTAATAACAGGCTCGAAATTATTCAGTGAGTTGCCACACCTTTTACAACCGCATCGATCGATCTGAAAAACCGTGAGGTTTCTGACTTCACATTCAGTTCCATTCCAATAGCGGACAACGAAAGGCGCGCCTGCTTGAAATCTATGTGTTCAGACGTTCGAAACAACGCAGGCTCAGCCAGATAGTCCAAGGATTCAGTGTCAAAAACCATGCCCGATTCAGTCACCACATGAACCTTGCCCCGCAAACGGACGTTTCTGGTTGCAGTAGAATATTCACCCTTGGCAGCGGTTGCCGTTATTGCTCCACTGGTACGCGTTTTTGTAAAAACCATGTGAACATCTGAAAGATACGCAACATCACCGGTTTTATCGTACTCGGCCCGGTCGGCAACCAGCTCCCAGACAGTTGTACCCTCACGCATTTCAGTGAAACGGGCATGGTGCAAGGCAACATCAATGTTCTGGGGAAGCTGCTGAGAAACCGGCTCCGGCAAGGTTGTATGCAAGCCTTTCATGGAGATGGCTGCCACGATGCCGACGATCGCCGTCGTGACGAGCAGGGCCAGTGCAAACCTGATGTTCCGAGGCGATACCATATGGAGGGTACTATATCATTGAGGGGCAGGAGTGTCCAGCGAAACGTGATCGTTCTCGCGACCTTGGCATAGAGATTGAATAACCTCACGGGATAAATTTGCTACCATAGATATTCTCAGCGACAACTACACAGAAAACATCCTTTCACCTGCTAAAGTTCATACCGGGCAACAACCTCGTCCCAGGCGCCACGGGCCTTGAGAATATGATCGCAGACCTCTCGCACGGCGCCGCATCCGCCAGCCCGGGTGGCCACAAAATCAACTACGCCCAGTACTTCGGAAAGTCCATCCAGCGGGGCGGCAGAAAAACCAACCCTTCGCAATACCGGGACATCAATGATATCGTCCCCCATGTAAGCGATCTGCTCATCCTCAAGTCCGGTTTTTGCTTTGACTTCTTCGTAACTCTCCATTTTTTTTAGCGAGCCCTGATAGACCAGACTGATACCAAGCTCCCTGGCACGATTATCTACGACGATCGAGGTGCGGCCGGTAATAATGCCGACTTCAACGCCAAAGCGCTGCAGCATCTTGATACCGTGACCATCCTTCACATTAAAACGTTTGGATTCGAGACCGTTGGCATCGTAGATAATCCCGCCGTCGGTCATGACGCCATCCACATCGAGCAGTAACAGGCGAATGTTTTTCAGTTTGTTGTGCATCAGGCGATTCCGGCGCGGAGGATATCATGCAGATGCACAATGCCGCAAGGGGCGGGGCAACGGTCATCTTCAAAGACAAACAGCGAGGTAATTGAATAATGTTCCATGATCTGCAAGGCCGCTGCCGCCAACTCGTGGCGCTTGATCCGGCGCGGATTAAGCTTCATGAGTTTTGCGGCCTGTTGGCCGAGAATATCGTAACCCTTCTCCAGCGCCCGTCGCAAATCGCCATCGGTGATCACGCCGAGCAGAGCGCCATCATCACCAACTACGCCGGTAACCCCCAACCCTTTGGCGGTAATAACGAACAAGGCTTCCTTCATCAATGTGTTTTCGGACACAAGCGGCACCGCATCGCCGGCATGCATCAAATCTTCCACCCGCAAAAGCAGTTTTTTACCCAGCGATCCACCGGGGTGGAAGATGGCAAAGTCCTCGGCCCGAAATCCGCGCTGAACCAACAGCGCTACGGCCAGGGCATCACCCATGGCCAAGGCAGCGGTAGTTGAGGCGGTCGGGGCCAATCCCAGCGGACAGGCCTCTTCCTTGACGGAAACATCGAGGTGCACATCACTGCTACGGGCAAGCGTTGATGTCGAGCATCCCGTCATGGCAATGATGTGGGCACCAATGCGTTTTATAGCCGGCAGTATGCGCAGCATCTCTTCGGTTTCGCCGCTATTGGAAATAGCGATAACCACATCGCCGACCATGATCATACCCAGGTCGCCATGGATACCTTCAGCCGGATGCAGGAACAGGGCCGGTGTACCGGTAGAGGCCATGGTGGAGGCGATCTTTTGGCCGACCAGACCCGACTTGCCCATGCCACAAACGACCACCCTGCCCTTGCTGCCCAGGACGAGCTCCACGGCGCGTTCAAAGGAGGCGTCGATTCGTCCGGCCATGGCCTGAAGGGCCTCGGCTTCAACCTGTATCACCCGCCTGGCTTCTGCGACAGCACTCATTGGACGACCTGTTTCGCGACCGCATCGAGCGCCCGGAGAGTTTTGAGCAGTGCCGCCAATTCGCTCAGCGGAATCGAGTTGGGGCCATCGCACAGCGCCCGGTCAGGATCTTCATGCACCTCCATGAAAACACCATCAATACCGGTGGCCACTGCTGCTCTGGACAGGTATTCAACGAACTCACGCTGGCCGCCCGAACTATCGCCCTGTCCACCGGGAAGTTGCACACTGTGGGTGGCATCGAACACCACCGGGTAGCCGGTCGCACGCATGACCGGGAAACTGCGCATATCCACTACCAGATTATTGTAGCCGAAGGATACACCCCGTTCAGTAAGAATGATGTTCTCGTTGCCTGAGGCGGCCAACTTGCCGGCCACATTTTTCATATCCCAAGGCGCCAGAAACTGCCCCTTTTTGACATTGATTACCCGTCCACTATGAGCCGCCGCAATGAGGAGATCGGTCTGACGGCACAGGAAGGCCGGAATCTGCAGCACATCCAGCACCTCGGCAGCCGGAGTAATCTGTTCGATGGAATGAATATCGGACAGGACCGGCAGTCCCAGTGACTCTTTGACCTTTGCCAGGATCTTCAGTCCTTCCTTCATACCCGGTCCACGGAACGAGCCGATCGAGGTACGATTTGCCTTATCATACGATGCCTTGAAGATCAAAGGCATGGAAAGACCGTTGCATATGGTCATCAAGCGCTCGGCATGACGCAGGGTGGCACCCTCCGACTCAATGACACACGGCCCAGCAATCAGCACCAACGGCCGATCTGCGCCAATCTTGATACTTCCAATGGAGATTTCTTTTGTCATGAATTACCTCGTGTTGCGATGAGCCAACGCAGCGCCGATGAAGGCACGAAAGAGCGGATGGGGAACCAGCGGTTTCGATTTGAACTCGGGATGGAACTGACAGCCCAGAAACCAGGGGTGATCAGGAATTTCTACAACCTCCACCAGATCCTTGTCCCGGTACACGCCCGACAACACCATACCTTTTGAGATGAGAGCATCGCGATAGCTGTTATTGAACTCGAACCGGTGACGATGACGTTCGGAAATATCGGTCTGGTTGTATGCATCATAGGCCAGGGTACCCTTGGTAAGGGTGCAGGGATAAGCCCCCAGACGCATGGTGCCCCCTTTTTTGCTGACGGACTTCTGTTCCTCCATCAGATGGATGACCGGTTCCCCACCATCCTTGCGGAACTCGCTGGAGCAGGCATTCGTAATGCCACACACATTGCGGGCAAACTCGATAGCGGCCATCTGCATCCCCAGACAGATACCAAAGAAGGGGATCCTGCGGGTCCGGGCCCACTCGATGGCCTGGACCTTACCTTCAGTCCCGCGCTCACCGAAGCCGCCCGGTACCAGGATACCATCCGCATCATCCAGGTGGCCGTCGATACCATCTTGCTCAATTTTCTCGGAATCGACGTATTTGAGGTAAACCCGGCAGTCGTTTGCAATCCCGCCATGGGTCAGGGCCTCGGCCAAGGATTTATAGGATTCTGTCAGGTTGACGTACTTGCCGACCACGGCGATACGTACCTCACCGTGGCTTGGGTGACGCAGCGTTTCCACTACGTTGTGCCAGGGGGTCAGGTCTGGAGCCTTGGTCCAGATATTGAGCTTTTCCACGACCTGATCGTCCAGCTTTTCCTTATTAAGCGCTTGCGGGACAGCATAGATATGTTCGGAATCGACCACCTGGATAACGTCTTTCTCCTCGACGTTACAGAACAGGCCGATCTTTTTCTTCATATCCTGGGGCAGTTCACGGTCACAGCGGCACAGCAGGATATCGGGCTGGATGCCGATCTTGCGCAGCTCCATAACCGAATGCTGGGTCGGCTTGGTCTTGAGTTCACCGGCGGTACGGATATATGGTACCAGGGTCACATGGATATAGAGGGCGTTGCCATGACCGCGATCGAAACGGAATTGGCGGATAGCCTCAAGAAAGGGGAGCGACTCTATATCGCCCACGGTTCCGCCAACCTCAACGATAGCCACATCAGCACCTTTGGCATTTTCTATGATCTTGGATTTGATCTCGTCGGTGATGTGGGGGATTACCTGAACGGTCCCGCCCAGGTAATCACCGTGGCGCTCCTTGTTGATGACGGAAAAATAGACCTGCCCGGTAGTAAAGTTACTTTTTTTGGAGAGCACGGCGCTGGTATAGCGCTCATAATGCCCCAGATCCAGATCGGTTTCAGCGCCATCATCGGTCACAAACACCTCGCCGTGCTGAAAAGGCGACATGGTGCCAGGATCAACATTGATATAAGGATCCAGCTTCTGCAACGTTACCCGCAGGCCGCGAGCTTCCAGCAATGCGCCCAGAGACGCGGCCGCCAGACCTTTGCCGATGGACGAGACGACCCCGCCGGTAATAAAGATAAACTTGGTTTTCATTTCGTCTGCTCCTATGGCTGAAAGAGTTGTTTTCATGACAGATGTTGCCGAAAGCGTTCCTGGGCCTTGATCAGGTCATCCGGCGTGTCCACCCCAATCGATGAGAACTCGGTCTCCACCACCCGGATGCGTACACCGTTCTCGATAGCACGCAATTGTTCGAGTTTTTCCGATATTTCCAGGAAGGTCGGCGGCATGGCGGCAAACCGCAGCAGAAATTCGCGACGGTAGACATACAGCCCGACATGCTTGTAACAGAGCAGCTTGCCACTGGCAAAAGACTCATCTTTGAGGTCCTGCCATTTGTCGCGAAAAAATGGCAGGGGTGATCGTGAAAAATAAAGGGCATTACCGCTGGTATCGGTGACGACCTTGACCACGTTGGGTGAGAGAAAGTCGTGGAGGCAGCGTACACGGGTTTTTACAGTCCCCATCTGAAGCCCTGTATCACCCAAAAACGGCTCGATAGCCTGGTCGATCATGGCAGGGTCAATCAACGGCTCGTCACCCTGGACATTGACGATCAGATCCGAATCCAGGCTATGAGCAACCTCGGCCAGACGGTCGGTGCCGGTCTCGTGAGCGGTGGATGTCATGACCGTTTCACCGCCGATCTGGCAAATAACATCAGCGATACGCTGGTCATCGGTGGCCACGATAACCCGTGAAACCAGAGACGCTTTACAGGTCCGCTCGTAAACGTGCTGGATCATCGGCTTTCCGCCGATATCGGCCAGCGCCTTGCCCGGGAAACGCGTCGAAGCGTAACGGGCGGGGATAACTGCGGTGATCTTCATGTGGAGAGTGACCTTGAAAAAGAGGTGCCGTAGCAACAACGCCGGGCTGTCCTGTGGTAGGACGTGTCAAGCTACATCAAAAGCCGTGGGGTGTCAAGAATGGAAAGGTTTGTTCACTGGGCAACGATACTGGCTCGCCAGTTAAATGCCTCCAACTGTGCGGTCAGGAGTTGATCCAGGGAGACGCGGCATTCGGACAGCAGGGGAGTGACGGCATCAAAATCGGTGACTTCAAGTTTTTCCGCCAGGGTTAACATGCTGCCAAGCGGACCGTTGCGGTATAACAGGGCATTGCTGACATCGTCCGTCAGGTTGAGCTTGGAGATGATCTCGCTCATGGGGGTTTCAAAAAGAACTTCCAGCAGAGAAAGGATACCGGTCATAAAGGCGGCCTCACTCTGCTCATCATTCACCACAGAACCATTACGCTGTTTGACGAGAATCTCCATCAAGCGCCCGCGAACTGCAGCCATCTCCAGCAGAGGATTATTAAGACCACGGCTGTCGTTTCCAGCAAAAAGGGACAGCTGTGTCCAGCGCCGCAGATGTTCGGTACCCAGCATTAAAATCGCATGCCGCAGGGTCTTGATCTTTTCGCGCATACCCATGGCAACGGAATTGACCAGGCGCAGCAGATTATAGGAAAGGCTGGGATTTTCCTTGAAGGTCTGTTCAATCTCGTTGAGGGAGGCATCCATCGTGAGCTGCTGCAGCAACTTGAGCATGGCCATGCCGGAAACGTCGATTCGGCGCTTATTGAGTACCACCGGCCGTTCGAAGAAATAGCCCTGAAACAGGTCAAATCCCATGCGATAACAGATATCGAACTGCTCGACCGTTTCAACCTTCTCGGCCAGAATTTTAACCGGCGTACGCCGCAACCCTTGGACGATCTCGGGCAGCGCCTCCATTCCGGTTTGAAGGATATCTATCTTAACGATATCAACAACATTATATATTTCAGTATATTTCGTACTGTATTCATGGTCATCAAGGGCCAGCTTGAAGCCGATTTCCTTGAGTTCACGGCAACGTTCGAGTACCTGATCATCCAGCTCGATGAACTCGAGCAGTTCCAGGACCGTCTGTTCGATCGGCAAAACCTCCAGCATTTCCGAAAGGAGCAGGCCGAGATGAACGTTGATGAAACCGAATTTGCCCCCCAATACCTCATCGATTCCGAAACTTGCCAGGGCGCTGGTAATAACACTGGCGCTGGCCTGGGAATAGCTCTCGAATTCAGCCACATTACGTTCAGCGGCCCTGAAGAGAAGTTCGTAGCCGATGATTTCCTGATTCCGATCAAGGATTGGCTGGCGTCCCAGAAAAAATTTTTCGTGAGTAGTCCCCATACCGGATTGTCCTTAATCCTTTAAAAGCGCAGGTGGTTCAGGCAGCAGCATAGAGCACAGCCTGCGCAGGGCACTGTTGGCAACCGGCTTGGAAAGGTACCCGTTCATACCGGCGCTTCTACATTTTTCATTGACGGCCATCAGCGAATAGGCCGTGAGCGCAATGATCGGAATATGACCACCGGATGTTTTTTCATGTTCCCTGATGTCCTCGGCAACCTCAAAACCATCCTTTTCCGGCATGAGTATATCCAGCAGAACCAGGTCAAACGCTCCGCTTTCATACATATCCAACGCCTGGCGGCCATCTCCGGCCACGGACACCTCGATACCCTGTTTTTCCAGAAGTCGTCGAATACTGATCTGGTCGATCGGGCTGTCTTCCGCCAGCAGCACCCGAAGCGGCCCTGCCACCTGACCTGGTACCCGGCAGGGCTTCATGGCATCCGGAGAATTCCACAGCATCAGACCATCAGCCGCGTCCGCAAATTCCGGTTGAAAATGTTCACTCGCGTTTAATGAACTATCCGCTTCAACCACTGTGGCAACCCCGTGTCCTCATCTGATATACCTGGCTACAACCTCGAGCTTATGGCATATATCATATCAGAGCGTTAATTTAAAGCATCAAAAGGGCATGCGCCTCACCGTTTATTTACATTTCTTTGACCAGCGTCATAAGAAATATTCGTGACAGGTGTATACGTTGAACCGTAATCCAACAGTGGATACAGCAACTGAACAACAGTCGGGACAGAAGGAGAGAACCGTGAACTCAGCTCATACACACCGTCAACTCTGCCAAAAAATTGTTGAGGATTCCAGCGACGCCATCATGTTTACCGATCGTCAGGGGCTCATCCGCCTCTGGAACCGCGGAGCCGAACGGATGTTTGGCTATACCGCAGCAGAGGTGATGGGACGATCACTGGATCTGATCATCCCCGAAAACCTGCGCGGACGCCACTGGGACGGATATTTCAGGGTAATAAAGGATGGCACCAGCCGCTACAGCACCGAGATGCTCACTGCTCCAGCCCTGCGCAAGGACGGTACCCGTATCTCAACCGAGTTCGCCATGGTGTTGGTACCAGGCGAGGACGATACCATACTCGGCGTGGCGGCCGTTATCCGTGATGTCAGCGCACGCTGGCAGCGGGAAAAGGATCTGAAAGAGCGCATCAGGGAATTGGAGGCACAACTGGTCGGCTGAGGCATCCAGCCTTTACATTCCCTCCTCGCCTGTGCTAGCCTGTATGAAAATTCGGTCCTGTGGCATGGCGCCTCTCCTGACAAGATCGGCCATACCATGGAGCCCCAGGAGTTCTTTGAATGAAACGTAAAGCCCTCGCACTCCTCTCAGGAGGACTCGATTCCACCCTGGCCGTCAAAATGATGCTCGACATGGGTCTGGACGTCGAGGCACTCAACTTCACCTCTCCCTTCTGTACCTGTACCGGCAAGAACTCCGGCTGTAAATCCGAAGCGGTCCGCGTTGCCCAGGAATTCAACATCCCGATCAAGGTCATCCACAAAGGACTCGACTATCTTGAGATCGTCCGCAACCCCAAGCACGGTTACGGCAAGGGGGTCAATCCCTGCGTAGACTGCCGCATCTACTTGCTGCGCAAGGCCAAGGAGTACATGGCCGAATGCGGCGCCGATTTCGTCATTACCGGCGAGGTACTCGGCCAGCGACCTATGAGCCAGCGCCGGGATTCCCTGCGGGTGATTGAGCGGGAGAGCGGCTTGGAGGGACTGCTGCTGCGCCCGCTCTCGGCACAGCACTTCGAGCCGACGGTTCCGGAAAAAGAAGGCTGGGTCGATCGCGACAAACTGCTGGCCATCAAGGGGCGCTCCCGCAAAGAGCTGTTTGAACTGGCAGATGAAATCGATGTCAAAAACTACCCCTGCCCGGCCGGAGGCTGCCTGTTGACAGAACTGTCCTTCGTACCGAAGGTGCGGGATATCTTTGATCACTGCGACGAACTTAACCTGCGAGATTTCAGGATGCTCAAGATTGGCCGCCACTTCCGTATCGGCGAACGCACCAAGCTCATCATCGGACGTGACGAATCGGACAACAAGCTGCTGGAAGCGGCCATACAGCCTGGCGAGACGTCCATATTCTGGATGGATGGCAACACCCCGGCCGGTGTCGTCATGGACAAACAGGACGAAACCTGTCTGGATCTGGCTATGCGGATCCTGTTGCGCTATACCAGGGCGGAAGCAGGCGTAGCCTGCCGGATGCGGGTCGTTGTCAACGGCGAGGAGTCCTGCAGAAACGTAATCAACACGATCAGCGAAGCCGAGATCGAGCAGTTCCGGATCGATCTGAAATAAATCTCTTCATAAAAAGGGGGCGATTCTACATCGCCCCCCGTCCGGCCCTGTCAGATCAACTCAACATGACACCAACTGCCTACCCCAGCTTCAATTCATCCAGCGAAAGCCGGTACCCCGGCAGGAACTTCTCCATAAAGTAACGCACCTCGGGTAACGGACTGGCATTAAGATGCTCCTCATGTTCTGACCGCGCCCGGCGGAACTCCAGGTTGCCGGATTTTTCCTCTTCGATGCACTTGGCCAGCGCCGCGATCTTGTCGGCCGCCTTGACCAGTACGACATACTCCTGCTGATCGTCGAAGAAAAAGAGCCGCTCGTATTCCTGCGCCATCTCCGGCGGCAGCATGTCCAGCAGTTTGCGACGAGCCCTGTCCTCCAGCTGATGAAAGGAGCGTTTGAAATTGGGATTGAAATGTTTGACCGGTGTCGGCATGTCACCGGTGAAGATCTCGCTGGCGTCGTGAAAGATACCCAGGAGAGCCGCTTGACCGGCATCCACCTGGCCATTGAAGTACGTATTGCGGATGGTAGCCAGGGCGTGGGAGATCACGGCCACGTCCAGGCTGTGCTCCTGGATGTTTTCAGGCACGGTGTTACGCATCAGTCCCCAGCGGCTGATGTAGCGCATCCTCGAAAGAAAGGCGAAAAAGTCGTATTGTTCGGTCGGTGGTGATGTTTCGTTCATGGGCCCTCGTACATCCTTGTTTACTACGCCAGCGTACCATGCGCAGCATACACCATCTTGGCGCGCACATCCTTTCCTTCAACCAATCCCTCAAAACGCATCTCAACGACTTCCCCTTCGGCAGGAATCCTGAGCGCTACGTCAAGTGGCAGTGACAGGAGCTCCAACAAGGGCAGCCGGTCATTGGTCACAACCAGCAGGGTGAAGGCACTGTTCGGTTTTTTTGCCAGTTCTACGAAGGTCTTGATAATACTGGCCCGTGCTTTCTCGACCGCCATATCGCAATACGCTCCGGCCACGTCCTTCCAGACATCGACATTCACCGGCGTATCCTTGACAAAGTTGGTCACCCGTTGTTGCAGCAGCGCCATCTCGCCCGGCGCAATCAGATTGATACAGCTGAACCGGCTGGTAGCGATGATATTCTGATCGTCTTCTATCTCCAGGGTTTTGAAGATCTCCGAGACCGTATTCAAGCACATGGCATACGGAAGTGTGTAGATAAGATCGAAATGCAGCCCGATCAGCTTTTTCATACAGCATTTTTGGATCACATCAAGCTCGGCGGCCTTGACCAGCCAGATAATGACGTTGATTTTTTTTACCGGCATTGTCGCCTCCACTACGCTCACGTAAGAGTCCATCTTTTGAGCCTACACCCGTTCATACGGCTCGAACAAGCGTTTATACTCATCCAGCGCAAATCGGTCGGTCATCCCGGCGATGTAATCGCACACCGTTCGCTCCAGGCCGAAGCGTTCAATACGCGAACGGTATTTGGGAGGCAACAGGTTGGGATAGCGCAGGTAGGTTTCGAACAGGCGGGTGATGAAGATCTCGGCCTTGACCCGCATCTTGTCGACCTTGTAGTGGCGGTAGAGATTATCGAACAGGAAGCGCTTCAGCTCCATGTTCAGAACGGTTATATCGTCACTGAAGTGGGCAACCGGCCGGTTGACGCGGCGCAAGTCGTCCAGGGTAGTAATTGACAGCTGTCCCAGGTTGGCGCCAATGGTACTGCAGATATCGCCGATCAGAAGACCGATCAAGGCGCTGATCGTTTGGTAGACGAGACGTTTATCGTCGATGGCGGGGTATTTCTCGCGCACACCAGCGCTGACCCGCTGCCAGAGCGTGATGCGTTCCAGCATGTCCAGTGAAATATACCCGGATTTCAGGCCATCGTCGATGTCGTGGTTGTTGTAGGCAATTTCGTCGGCATAGTTGATGATCTGTCCCTCGACAGAAGGCACCACTCCCGGCAGGAAGCCGCTCATAGCCTCTGTGGGAGCATCGTAGGGACTGGCATGTTTGATGATCCCTTCCCGCAGTTCCCAAGTCAGGTTGAGTCCGTTAAAACCCGGATAACGTTCTTCAAGCTCGTCCACAACCCGGAACGACTGCAGGTTGTGCTCAAAACCGCCCTTCCCTTTCATCAACCGGTTCAGGACCTCCTCTCCGGTATGCCCGAAGGGGGTATGCCCCAGGTCGTGTGCCAGGGCCAGGGCTTCGGTCAGTTCCTCATTCAGACGCAGTTTGCGGGCAATGGCGCGGCCGATCTGGGCCACCTCCAGCGAATGGGTCAGCCGAGTGCGGTAATAATCGCCTTCGTGGTTGACAAAGACCTGGGTCTTGTATTCCAGGCGCCGAAAGGCAGCGCAATGGATAATCCGGTCCCGGTCGCGCTCAAAGGCGGGACGCTGATCACGAAACTCCTCGGGATATTTCCGGCCGCGGGATGCGGCACTGCTGCAGGCATAACCGGCCAGGTCAGAACGTTCAGTGGATTCGGTCATAGTGGGATTCCTCAACCAAGCGAAATACAGGACGCGTGAAACGAAAAAGCGCCCCCTCGATGTCCTTGACCATCGACGAGGCGCCATGAGTCTGCGCTTACTTCATATACCCGTTACCACTGACAGCACACATTCTGTTCACGGGCGGCCTTGGTTTCATCCAGGCGGGAGATCGGCATGGTCAAGGGTGCATCGTGCAGCGCCTGGGGATTGGTCTCGGCGGTGCGGGCCGCCTCGATCATCACCTCGATAAAGGCATCCATGGTGGCCTTGCTCTCCGTTTCGGTCGGCTCGATCATGATGGCTTCCTTGACGATCATCGGGAAGTACACCGTGGGGGGGTGGTAGCCGCGATCGATCAGGAATTTGGATATATCGATGGCATGGACACCATGGGCCAGCTGCTTGGAGGCCGAGAAGACGCATTCGTGCATGCAGGTCATATCGTAGGGCAGATCGTAATAGGGCTTCAGCCGTTCCTTGATGTAGTTGGCATTCAGCACCGCCTGCTCGGACACCCGGATCAACCCGACGCGCCCCAGCATGATGATATAGGCGTAGGCCTTGACCATGACCCCGAAGTTGCCGTAGAAATTGGCCGTACGGCCGATGGAGGCCGTACGAGGCGCATCAAAGAGGAACTGGCCGTCGTCATCCATGACGATGCGCGGTTGCGGCAGAAACGGGATCAGGGCCTTCTTGACGCCGACCGGGCCGGAACCGGGGCCGCCGCCGCCGTGGGGCGTGCCGAAGGTCTTGTGCAGGTTGACATGCACCACGTCAAAGCCCACATCGCCCGGCTTGACCTTGCCCATGATGGCATTCAGATTGGCGCCGTCATAGTACATCAGGGCATCGTGGGAATGGGCGATGTCGCTGATCTCCTTGATGTGCGGGTTGAACAGCCCCAGCGTATTGGGGCAGGTTATCATGACCGCCGCGACCTCATCGGTCATGGCCTTTTTGAACAGCTCCAGATCCATATCGCCGTAGGGGGCGGTCGGAACGGTAATGATCTCGTACCCGGCAATGGCTGCCGAGGCGGGATTGGTGCCGTGCGACGAATCAGGGACCACCACGTACTTCTTCTTGGCTTTATTGCCCCTGGCGGCATGGTAGGCGGAAACCAGCAGAATCCCGGTCATCTCGCCATGGGCACCGGCCAGCGGCTGGGTGGTGACTTCATCCATGCCGGTGATGTCGGCCAGCATCTGCCCCAGATCGTACAGCATGCCCAGGCTGCCCTGGCAGGCCTCCACACCACCCGGCAGCAGCGCAGTCATGGGGTGAAACGGCGCAAACAGGACGGCGGCGTTCTCCAGGACCTTGGCGTTGTACTTCATGGTACAGGAACCGAGCGGATAGAAGTTGGTATCCACCGAAAAATTGCGGCGCGACAGGTTGGTGAAGTGGCGCACCAGATCAAGCTCGGACACCTCGGCCAGACCGGCCGCTTCGGTGCGCAGCAGAGCTGCGGGAAGCGCCGCAGCAACGGGCACATCGGAAGCCGGCAGTTTTACTCCGCGACGGCCGGGAACAGATTTTTCATAGATCAGTTGCATAGCGCCGCCTCCAGCAGTTTGGCAAAGTGGTCGATCTCCTTCTTGCTCCGTTTTTCAGTGACCGTCACAATCAGGGCCTGTTCCGAGCCAGCGTAGTAGCTTCCCAAGGGGACACCGGCCGCAATGCCTTCCTTGAGCAGGCCCGCAACAACGGCATCCGCAGGCTTGGACAGGAACAGGGTAAATTCGTTAAAGGTCGGCGCCGATTGCAACACCGTTACGCCCGGTATCGCGGCCAGACGCGCCTTGGCATACTCCGCCTTGTCCCGGTTGAGACAGGCCAGATCGGCCAGTCCCTGTTTTCCGACCGATGACAGGAAGATCAGTCCCCGCAACGCGCACAAGCCCTGATTGCTGCAGATGTTGGAGGTAGCCTTCTGGCGTTTGATATGTTGTTCGCGGGCCTGCAGGGTCAGGACATAACCGCGCTTGCCGCTCTTATCAACCGTTTCGCCGACGATGCGCCCCGGCATGTTGCGGATGTAGGCCTTCCTGGCAGAGATGAAACCGAACGACGGGCCGCCGAAACAGAGCGGGTTGCCCAGGCTCTGTCCGTCACCCACGGCAATGTCCACCCCCATCTCGCCCGGTGATTTGAGAATTCCCAGTGAGATCGGATAGACCGATGCGACCACCAGCGCGCCGGCAGCATGGATCTGATCGGCCAGGGCGGTGAAATCGTCGATACAGCCGAAGAAGTTGGGGTTCTGCACCAGTAGCGCCGCTATGCTGCTGTCCAGTACGCGGCTCAACTCGGCCCGATTCAGCATCCCGTCCAACGGCGCAATCTCGATGACCTCCACATCCAGATTATAGAGGTACGTCTTGAGTACCTGGCGCGAAAAGGGGTTGAGGCAACCATCGACGATTATCCTGTTACGGCCGGTGACGCGCAGGGCCATCATGGCCGCCTCGGCGCAGGCCGTAGCCCCATCGTAGAGCGAGGCGTTGGAGACATCCAGGCCGGTCAGACGGCAGATGGCGGTCTGATACTCGAACAGGGCCTGCAAGGTCCCCTGGGAGCACTCGGGCTGATAGGGGGTGTAGGCGGTGTAGAACTCGGCGCGGCCGGAGAGGTGATCGATAACGGACGGGATCAGGTGGTCGTAAAAACCTCCACCGATAAAGTTGGTCAAACCTTGCACATTGTCGCCGGCAATAGCCTGCATGCGGGCGAAGGTCTCGAATTCGGACTGGCCGGGCGGAAGGTTGAAGGTTTTGGCGCGCAGCGCGGCCGGGATCGGAGCAAAAAGTTCCTCGACGCTGGCCACGCCGATAACGGAGAGCATTTCGCTGATCTCTTCCGGCGTATGGGGACAGTAATGGCTGTCATTCATGGTAGGTACCCTTGATCATGTCTGTGATTGAGGCCGGTCTTGGCCGGTCCGGTCATGCGTGTCAAACAGGTCAGGTGCGGCCACAAGGTCCTGCACCTGACGAATATTTACAGAGTCTTCAGGAATGCGTCGTACTGTTGTTTGGTCATCAGGTTTTTCAACTCAGAGGCGTCCGCGATCTCGATCCAGGCCATCCAACCGGCATCCTCGGCACTTTCGTTGACGATCTCGGGGGCGGTATCGAGCGCCTCGTTGACCTTGACCACCTTGCCGGAAAGCGGTGCATAGATGTCGCTGGCAGCCTTGACCGACTCGATCGAAGCCAGAATCCCGAACTGCTTGACAACCGTACCCATCTTGGGAAGTTCCACGAAGGTGACGTCACCGAGTTCATGGGCCGCATGCTCACTGATGCCGACAGCGCCGATCCCTTCCGTGACCTTGACCCACTCGTGTTCCTTTGTGTAAAAGATGTCTGCCATGATGTCGTATACCTCCCCGAGTGATTTCAAAATTGAATGGGACACTTTACTGGATTTCAGCTGCAAAGTAAACAGCCCGTCAAAGAACGGGCATTTTTTATATATTCATACGTAGGGTCGTTACCAGATAAGGATTATGGCATCGGGTAGGAGGCGGGATTACTCCCGCCGTCCTCCCACACCACCGTGCGTACGGTTCCGTACACGGCGGTTCACGTTGAATGTTGAAAGTGGTGAAACTGGTTGAGTAGTGAAAGAAGTCCCAG
>JAJXYO010000060.1 GCA_021780495.1 Deltaproteobacteria bacterium | reverse complement strand
CAACAACCTAGCGGCAATACTTGCTCTGAATTCTTCGGAATAATGAGTCATAATCTTCCCCTTTCTGACGCCCCGAGATTAACACAAAATTTCGGAAGGGAAGCGACAACTATCCTGACACAGGGGGCAATCCATCTGCCACTCAAGGACCACATCCTTTCACGCAAGACAGCCCGCTTGGTACTCATATTCCGATTGGAAACCGCAGGCTGGAAAATATCGCACAGCAGTATTTCTGTTCCATTCGCCATGGCTCAAGAGGGTGAAATCTATCCGCTGCAAGATATGGAGGAACGCAATCAGTATCTGGAAAATCAGATCGTCGAGCGGACGAAACAACTTTCCGAGGCCAAGTCAGTCGCTGAAGCCGCTAACAGTACCAAAAGCCGGTTCCTGGCAACCATGAGCCACGAGATCCGTACCCCGCTCAATGCCCTGGTCGGATTCAGCGGCCTGGCCCGTACGGCTGCCGATCCTGCCAAGCGTGAACAGTATCTCGCTATCCTCGAACAGTCGTCCTACTCCCTGATGGAAATGGTCAACGATATCCTGGATATGAGCAAGATTGAAGCCGGACGGCTGGAGTTTGAGGCGATACCATTCAATCTGCGACGCCTTGTCAGCAGCCTGGAAGAACAGTATCGCCCGCTGGCAGATAAACAAAAGTTGTCATTCAAGGTTGTTGTGAACGGCGATGTGCCTACCTGGATCCTCGGAGATCCAATTCGCCTACGCCAGATCCTAGCTAATCTGCTTGCCAATGCCGTCAAGTTTACCGAAAGCGGGAGCGTATTCTGTTCGGTCAGCCTGTCAGACAATGACAAGGACTCAGGACATCCAATGGTACGCCTCGAGGTGTGCGATACCGGTATCGGTATCCCGGAGGCTTGTCGTGAAATGCTCTTCCAGCCCTTTCGGCAGCTTGATCCGTCAATCACCCGAAAATTCGGAGGCACCGGTCTTGGGCTGGCAATTGTCCACAGTCTGACAGCGATGATGAAGGGGAATATCAGCATTGACAGCCAGGAAGGCGTGGGGAGCTGCTTTGTCATCGAACTGCCGTTTCAGGAAGCCGAACCGGTGTCGAATGTACTTGCGTCATCTGAATCAATGGCGTCAGGTGCCATTCTGATAGTCGAGGACAACGAATTCAACCGTCAACTGCTCGGGGATATTCTCGCCTCCTGGGGACAGGAGGTCATGCTGGCAGAAAATGGCCTCCAAGCATTGCAGATCATGGAAAATCTGCGTTTCGACCTGATACTGTTGGATGTCCGCATGCCTGACATCGACGGCATTGAGGTCGCTCGACGAATCAGACGCCGGGAACAGGAGCGGTCTGAAACACCTGTCCCGATCATCGCTGTTACCGCCGACCTCGATGCAGCCACTCGCGAAGAATGCCTTGGCGCTGGTATTAATGCGGTTCTGGCAAAGCCGGTCATTCCTGAACAGTTGGCCAGGTTCATTGTCGCGCACTGCGGAGAAAAGATAATTCTGGCCTGTGGGGAGGATCTGCAGCGGAGCTCGCAAACCAGCAGCGATCTGGGCAACAACCCTGAACGCACGCGGCAATATCGTGAGATGCTGCTCCAGGATATCGACGATGAACTTCAGTGCCTGCAGGCTGCCATGGAGAGGGATGATCGCAACGAACTGAATCGGGCCGCGCATACCCTGAAGGGCCTTTGCGGGTATCTGGCGATCCGGGAACCAGCTGAATTGTCGGCGTGGCTACAGCACAACTCCCAAACTGCACAGGCTGATCAACTGCAGAAGGCGATAGGACAACTTAGGCATATCTGCACAAAGGATAGACTATGAACCTCGGCGCACGGATACTGGTAGTTGACGATAAAAAGAGCTTCCGCTTCATGATCAAGGGCTATCTTGAGGATGGCGGATATCAGTCAACCTGCGTCGCTGACGGGGCTGAGGCGTTAGCGGAACTGGCTCGCGTCCGCTTTGACCTGGTGCTGTCCGACATGGTCATGCCGGAAATGGATGGAGTAACATTGCTGCACAAAGTACGCCTGTGCCATCCGCAGGTTCCCTTTGTGCTGATCACCGCCCATGGCAGCATTGATAGCGTCGTGGCAGCTATGAAAGAAGGGGTCGACGATTATCTGCTGAAGCCGCTCAACCGGGAAGAGCTGCTGGTGGTGGTGGAACGGCTGCTGGGACATGCCAAACTGAGAGTCAATTACGAGCGGATGCTGGATTGCGAACGGGAAAAGTTCAGCTTTCAGAACATCACCAGCAGCTCGATCGCCATGGGGAAAACGCTGGCTGCTGCGCAACAGGTGGCTGCTTCCTCCCACACCACCGTCTCCATATATGGTGAGAGCGGGGTAGGAAAAGAGGTGCTGGCCCGGGCCATCCATGTTGCTTCGGGACAGAGTATGGCCAGCTTTGTGGCGGTCAACTGCGCCGCTATACCGGAAACACTCCTGGAAAGCGAATTGTTCGGCCATGTGAAAGGGGCCTTTACCGGTGCCGACCGCGAACGTGAGGGAAAGTGCAGTCGAGCAGACGGCGGCACTCTGTTTTTGGACGAGATCGGTGATATGCCGCTGTCGCTCCAGCCAAAGCTGCTGCGCCTTCTGGAAGAGAGGGTCTATGAAAAAGTCGGCTCAGACCGGCAGGTCGCAGTCGATTTCAGGATCATCGTCGCCACCCACCGCAACCTGGATGAATGTTGCAACCAGGGGACTTTTCGCCGCGACCTCTACCATCGGTTGAACATTTTTCCGATCACTATCCCGCCCCTGCGCGAACGACGCGAGGATATTCCGCAGCTTGCCGAACATTTTATTAACGCCTTCCGGCAACACCAGGGGAAGCCATTGCCCGGCCTTTCGAAGGCAGCCCTGGACCTGATGATGACCCATGACTGGCCCGGCAATGTACGGGAACTTCGTAACCTGCTTGAATATGCCACCATCGTCACCAATGGTGAACTGATCCAGCCCGAGCACCTGCGTCTGCAGCAGCAATCCGCACCCTGCCCAAAAGGGCAATCCGATGATCTAATCTCCCTCAGCTTCAACTTCTCCCGCGCAGAGTTCTCGTTGGATGCCGTCACGGCACAGGTGATTGGGTGGGCTCTGGAGAAGTGCAACCATAACAAATCCTCTGCCGCCCGCCTGCTGAAGGCCTCCCGCAAACTGTTCTACTAACCCGCCCTGTTATCCCTGAATCAGCAGCTGTCCCATGCCGGACATTATGTCCGACATGGGACAGCTGCTGGTGAGCCTAAGTATTGTAACCTGCTAAAATGACGCGATCTAAGCCGTTGGCATGGATTTGGCCTCTATACAGTTGTCATGCGCTTCTGGCAGGCTGGAATGTCCCGTTTCGGACAGATATCAGTCTAGTCTCATGCTGCCACTTGCATTGGTACTGGGTAAGCACCACAAACTCGAGGAGGGCTTATGTACAAAAAAATGTCGTCACTGGTTTTGCCCCTGATTTTTACACTTACCGTCGGTATGTTTCTGGCGGGGTGCTCTGGCACCACAAGCACCTCAGCCGCTCCGGTCCAGTCTTCAAAGCCGGCGGCCAGTCCCACTATCTATGACCCGCCGTTAAAATTAGTCGGTGAGGGGGAGCCCAAAAAAACTTTAACTTCGTGGCTATTTGGACTTATCACGGAAGGTTTGGGCGAAGGAGCAACTGTCTGGATAGGGGATAATACAACGGGAAGGATTCTGAACGACATATTCGGCACGTCGGAAAATTATAATGCGCAATTTGCGGCAATGACTCAGCAATTGGATCAAATCCAGCTTCAGGATGCCAATATAACAGGAATGCTGTCGTCACTTTCAGGACAGATGACCGCTCAAATGAGTACCGCGATTAATCAAGCAAATGCCCTCGCGACAAGCCAGTATGCTAATAATATCATTAGCTTGTTCAACACCAATCCCATGAACAACGGTGCAACAGGCGCGGCTGCATACGGTGGAAA
This sequence comes from Deltaproteobacteria bacterium, assembly GCA_021780495.1. Classification (GTDB taxonomy): domain Bacteria; phylum Desulfobacterota; class Desulfuromonadia; order Geobacterales; family Pseudopelobacteraceae; genus CAIPTY01. The sequence continues at coordinate 123,444 of JAJXYO010000060.1, read as the reverse complement.
TACCGGATACATGTATTTTGCGTATACCGCCACCCAGCTACACCCGACTCTGACAAATTATAGCACGTTATATCGTCACTCAAATCCGCCGAAACCGACGTATCAAAGTTATTCAGCAACTACCATGCAACACTACCCAAGTAATCTTGCATCATTGAAAATAGATGCTGCTACTTTTCATAATACACTCAAATATAAAGCTGATTTAATCAACAGTCTAAATCAAGTTTATTATTTGGTTGTGCCTAATATGGCTGGTAATATCCCGATATTGCAATCGTATGCACAGGCTCTGGTTGCAAACTATAGTCCCATAGGAAATTATACTGATGCGCAAAACGCCATGGCCTATTACTCCATGCTGGAACAATTGTTCTCACAAATCATTAGCGCGCAGATAAAGGGTAATATTCTTCTCGCTGAATCAGAAAATTACAATAACTCCAGTGGGGCCTTGAATCCACAAACTGCTATTCAATTAGGAGTTTTTCAGGCTAATATCAATACCGAAGTCGCTTACTTCAAAATTGCGGTTAATTATTTGATGACCAATCTGATTGATTACAGAAAATACGCTAACTACAATAGTGAATCCCACTATATGCATACTCAAGGCGTTGCACCGGACGATACCTATATGAATGTTTTTGCCCGTTCCAGTTTTTTCTGCGCACAGCTGATGAATGGTTTTTCAGCTGGTTCCGGACAAACTGATACCGGACTCCATGGTTCGATAATAGTACCGCTTAATAACAATGCCCCCGGAACGGCTAATGCGGCAAACGTAACACTTGTATTTACCGGGTACTCTACCGGCAGCAATGCGCCACCGCCTCAATTCCCCATAACTGGAACGCCTCATACCAACAAGGGCCGATTCCCATATACCGTGTGGAGTGCGGACGGTCAGACCTACCCCGACAACAATTGGACTCTTTACGAATTTACCGCAGATCAGGATGTACCGGCGGGTAAATATAGAATCACCCTTGCTGACGATGGAAACTCGACGACACCCTGGTATCATAGTACAACCGATTTCGGCACGGTCAGCGTTCTTTACTATGACCCCGCAAACCCCGGCGCAGGAGGCTCTCCTTCGATAACAACGAATAATACCATTAAATTCGGCAGCTTTTCGAGGAGATGGAACTGGGGATACAACATGATTGCCATGACCAAGTGGACCCCGGCGAATTTTAATAATTCCGGTGGGCCGAATCCTTTCAATAGCAGCAAATGCTACACCGAGCAGTATTATACCGGTAATGGCACGCTAATAACCAAGTCAGTTTGTCCGGACATGAGCTCCGATTTTTATCCCAACGTTAGTACCGACAACAATGTTTTCGGCATAAACTATCCTCTACAGTCGGTCGCTATGGCTTCAGTATCTACTCAGATGAATTTCCCGTTTACGATGGCGGCTCTTTCTCCTCTTACCGGTACAGTTGCTTCTCCCGATGGCGCTACACCCAGCGCCAGACTTTATTACAATATTACCGGGGCAACATATCTCAATAACTTTGCCTATGATTATGCGTATACCCTTAATAATTCAACGGCCAACGCTTCGCCCAAGTCCATAACTCTGGATTCTCAAGCAAATGCACTGGGCGGAACGGATAATACGTTTCTGGATACGACCAATAATACCATCACGCCGGCAACCAATAATCCGGCTAAACCGCCCACGATATCGCCGTTAGTAATCAACAATACCTACAATCTAACGATGTATGCTGAACTTTACAGTAATTGGTGGTTTGCCAGTTCCAGGGCCGCCAACATAAAGCTGACGTCGGACATGCAGGTTATCTATGACAACCTATATCTTCTGCCACTTGGGCAGCCACTAAATTAACAACGATGATATTGAAGGAGTAATCCCGCTGTCAGGGGGTGATTACTCCTTTTTTATGCCGTGTTGGACATCTGCACGTTAATCTGGAGGCGGTATGTCACAGGAAGTGGTTGAGCGGGTGATTGGCAGGCTGATCACCGACGAACGGTTCCGTCATCTGGCAAACCATTCAATGGAAGAGGCCAGCTTGCTGGAAGGGTATCTCCTGACCCCGACAGAGGTGCAGCTTCTGTCGGGGCTGGCGTTTCCGAGCGTTACAAAATTTGCCAAACAACTTAACCCCGGCCTCTGCCGGGTCGGGTCACCTGACAAAACAAAAAACGTTCCGTAAATAAAAGTAAAAGGAAGTGGTTATGAAGACATTGAATATGTACCTAAAGTCATCGGCAGCTTTACTCATGTCCGTACTAATGTTCTCTACAGCGGGATGCTCAGGCAATCAAAGCCAGCATGATGGAGACCTGATTGGCACACCCACTGAAAAAGGCACACAAACTATTTACCAGCTTAACGAGGCGGCCACAGCTGCCGGCTTACTGGATTTAACCGGCCCGGCGAAATGTGATGTCAAGGTGGTGCAGATAAACTACCAGACCCCCGGAGTACAGCCCGGGGAAATGTCCAATGCCTCCGCCGCCTTGCTGATTCCAAGCGGGGATGACGCAAGTTGCAAAGGACCATTGCCACTGATAGCTTTTGCCAGAGGCACGAAACTCGACAAGATACACACCAATGCGGATCCCACTGACCCTTCGACCATACTTTTAATGACATTCTTTGCCTCGCAGGGGTACGCGGTTGTTGCGACTGATTACCTTGGTTATGCGCTTTCCAGCTATCCGTATCACCCCTATATGCATGCGGACACGGAAGCAAGTTCAGTAATCGATTCGATCCGTGCGGCGCGCAATGTTGCATCATCATTGGGTTTGTCTCTGAACGGCAAGGTAATGCTCTCCGGATATTCACAAGGTGGTCATGCAGCCATGGCTACACAGCGCGCAATCGAACGCGACAACGCAGGTGAATTTAACCTGGTTGCGGCTGCTCACCTTGCCGGGCCATACCATGTGTCCCAGGCGCTGATTGAGGGCGCAAGCACCCCGATCCTCGGCGTACAGTACTTTACGCCTTTTCAGATTACCGCCTGGCAAAAAATTTACGGAAATCTGTATGCAAATGTGTCTGACGTATTTAATGCACCGTACGACAGTTTTATCGAAGCCCTTTTACCAGCCGTGAACTACCCCGCCGACCTGGCTCAACTTCCTGCTGCAGCAACAGCACCGGCAACAGCTATGAATTTAGTATTTAAAGCCGGCTTCATGACTGACCTCGCCACTAATCCAAAAAATGCCACGTTAATCGCTGCAAAAAAGCAGGATCTACTTGGTTGGAATCCCAAGGCTCCCACCACATTGTGTGGTGGTACAGGTGACCCAACGGTCAATTTTGAAATAAATGCGCAAGCGCTGCATGACGATTTCCTTAGTCGCGGGGTAACCGTTACTCTGGTGGATGTTGATCCCATGATTAAGGCTGCGTATGGCAGCGTTGACTCGGTAACGTATAAAAACAATTATCATGGCGTATACGAGCCGCCTTTTTGTATTTGGGAAGCGAGGAAGTTTTTTGATCTGCACAAATAATTCCCGTTTGTATTCAGATTAAACGTTTGAGACCTGGCAGGTCAGACCCGGGCAATGGGCCTGATTGAGATCTGCCAGGTCAGTCTTTAAGAGTATGCCGCCCTGATTGGCGTGAAAAGTGACCATGATCAAGAATTTTCTACAGGTGAACCAACATAATCCTTGATTAAAAAGCAGCTGAAAAAGGAGAAAGTTTATGTTGAAAATTTTTCACGGGATATTTTTTCTACTGTCGGTAACTATCTGCCTGACCTGCGGATGTGTCAGCGGGATCGGTCACAATAAAACCGCTCCGCTCAGCGCCGACAACATCAACTTGATCTTCGTGGTAAGCCCTGATTTGGCTTACCAGGCGGCCGGCGACATCAGCCCGGACACGGCAAACCTGACCAATCAGGGTTTGCAGCGCTCGCTCCTCATGGCCACCTATTTGAAGAAGCAGGTGCTGGGGGGAAACAACGTAAACGGCATTTACGCGCTCGCACCGATGACCCATCTGCAAACCAAAAACAAGTACCCCGACATGGCCGCAATCGGCTTCATACAGCAGTTCGCCCTTCTCAACCAGACCACTCTGCCCGTCGATGCCAAGGGGTCTACCTATACCGCCAACAGCTACCCGCTCAATGTGGCGTATGCGCCAGGGGCCGTGCCCGGAGGGGGTGCCGTGCCGACTTCATTCTGCCCGGATTGCACCGGGCTGGATTTCAACGACACGAAGGGTAACAACGTCGCCCTGGTATCCGGCATCATTAAGACAAACGCCGCGGGCTATCATGTCTTCTCTGCGCCGTGGGAGACCATCAGCGCCCTGTTGGCAGAAATCAATACAAATAAAGGGTATGGCCTGAAACTACCCACGATCTATATGGGTACAAATTATGTGTACGGGATCTCCATCGCTCCGTCGGGTGAAGCGCGCCTGGTGACACTGGACAGCACACTGAAGCCGCCTGCCACTGTTCCTGTGCTCCCCGCGCCGGTGGCACGCGCTGCATGCACACACACGCAGCAGCCCTATTTCAGCACCACCCGAAGCGGCGGGCGTAACGGCGCCGTAATCCCGATGGACATCAATACCAACGAACGGATGTACCTTATCCGGCACGCAGACGCGCATCCTGACCCGGGAAATCGTTTTGAAGACGGCAACCTTGCGGGTGCGGGGCAGTGGCGCGCGCTCGCCCTTCCCGGCGCCCTGCGCGGGAAAATGAGTCCCGACATGGTTTATTCCATCGACCCCGCACAGTGGTACTCTACGGGACATTCCAACTTTTCCTACGTCAGGCCCTCGTTAACGGTACTCCCCTATGCAGTCGCCAACAATTTGCCCTATTATCTGGTCTCTAATTTCTGCGTAACGGATCCGAATGAACCCCGGCTCGCCAGTGATTTTTTCTTTACTGGCGGCAAGTTCTCCAATCATACCGTGCTGCTGGCGTGGGAGTCCTCACGCATTAAACCGCTGATAAATGCGCTCCTTAAAAGCTATGCCGGCAGCAGTCTCCCGCTCCTGCCGACCGTTTGGCCGAGTAATGACTACGACACCATCTGGACCGTGACGCTTGACGCCCAGGGCAACCTGACGGTGGATAACGATCTGTGCGAGGGCATCGATTCCACGAAGCTTCCGGCCATGGCTCCTCTGTTCTGACAATCAGTCATGGCGTCCAGTGGAGAAAGTTTACCCGATGTACCCAATCAAAGACTGTATGATATCTCTGTTTGACTGAATATATTGCCGTTGCCTTTGCTCACTACCAAACCTCCATCGTTAGCTTGCGAACTACTGGCAAATGATGATGTTTAATTGTAAGCGCTAAAAGGCCGGAAATCATTGGATTTCCGGCCTGAAGTTTACACTTTCCAATCATACCTGTTCTAAAAAGGAATGTCGTCATCCTGAAAGGGGGGCTCTTCATAGTTGTTGCCGCCGCCGGTCGGTTCGGAAGTGACGTTATCGCTCCGGCGGCTTTCACCCTTGGGTGACAGCATCTGCATCTTGTCGCCGACAATATCGGTGGTGTATCGATCATTGCCGCTCTTGTCCTGCCATTTCCTGGTCTGCAAACGCCCTTCGATATACACGGTCTTACCCTTTGAGAGATACTCGCCGGCGATTTCGGCCAGTTTGCCCCAGAGCGTAATGTTGTGCCACTCGGTACGTTCTTCCCACTCGCCGGATTTATTCTTGAATTTTTCGCTGGTTGCCAGGGAGAAGCCTGCTACCGCCTGGCCGGAGCCGGTAAAGCGTACCTCCGGGTCCTTGCCCAGATTTCCTATCAACATCACCTTGTTAAGACTTGCCATCGTTGTGGTCCCCCTTGGTTATTGTTATATGTTTCGGAGCATTTATTTGGAGGTGGGGAGAATACCTTAACTCGCAGCAGTTCAAAAGCAAAAATGTTACCGGTACGACAGAAAATGTCTTCTTCATGCATAAAATCGGTCCGGATGGCTGAAATCATCGACGGCGGCAGCCCGGGCGCACTCACATCCTCCCGGAACGGATGATGGCATAGACCAGCCAGAGCCCGACAATGCCCGCCACGGTATATCCCATAAAGGCTAGTACCGGAAAGCCCATCATCTTTGGGCCCTTATCCGTCTGCATGATGATCGAGGAGCCGATGATCATGGCTGCCAGGATCATGCTGGTTGAGAGCCGGTTCGCGGAACGGTCGAAGTCGGCGGTAAATTTATCCAGACCGCGGTGTTCCAGGTCGATTTTAAACTTGTTGCGGTTAATGCGGTTGATGATCTCTTTCAGATCACGGGGAATGTTGCGCGCCAGATTCAGATACGAGAACAGGATCTGGTTTATTTCGCGCGAGACGTGTAGGGGTGAAAATTTCTGTCGGATGGCCTTTTCGATAAAGGGTCGCAGGTGTTCCACCATGTTGAAGGCCGGATCAAGAGCACGTCCCATCCCCTCGATCAATACCAGTGCCTTGGCCAGAAGCAGCAGGTCGGGTGGGATTCTGATGTTGTAGAGGGTAATGATTTCAATGAACTCCATCAGCATGCGCCCGACTTCAATGTCTTTGAGGGGGATTTCGTAATAGCCGTCGATGAAATTGAACAGATCCCGTTTAAGGGCGCGAATATCCAGGCTGTCCGAGATGTCGCCGGCAAACAGCAGCAGCGACACAACCTCGTCCATATCCCGATTGACAATGGCCGAGAGGATGTCGGTGAGGAAGGTCTTGAGGCTTTCATCCAGCCGGCCGACGATGCCGTAATCAAGCAGGCAGATAACATTATTCGGAAGGATCAGGACGTTGCCGGGGTGGAGATCGCCATGGAAGAAGCCGTGATTGAGTACCATGGTGAGAAAGGAGTCTGCTCCGCGCCGCGCGATCAGTTTGCCGTCCAGCCCCTGTTCAAGGAGTTTTTCCGTCTCGGAAACCTTGACCCCCGCAATGTATTCCATGGTCAAAATGCCGCGGGAGGTCTGCTCCCAATAGACGCGGGGGAAATACATCCAGGCTGTTTTAACGAAATTGTCACGGAACTTTTCGATGGTGTGTGCTTCGCGTGTAAAATCCATCTCCCGGCGAATCGTACGGGCAAATTCTCGCACGATACCGACCGGTTCGTAGAGCTCGCTTCCGGGCACATGACGCTCTGCCAGACCGGCCAACGCCATCAGGGCGCTTATGTCGGACTCCACCACCGCTACGATCCCGGGGCGGCGCACTTTGATGACCACATCCTCACCCGTCTTCAAGCGGGCTCTATGCACCTGGGCGATAGATGCAGCCGCCAGGGGCTCGGGATCGATCTCTGCAAAGAATTGCTCGACCGGGCCACCCAATTCGCTCTGTATCTGGCTCAGCACCTCTTCAAACGAGAAGCTGGGAACTTTGTCCTGTAGTTTCTCAAACTCCCTGACAAAGGCATTCGGAATGACATCCGGCCGGGTAGAGAGGATCTGGCCCAGCTTGACAAACGTCGGCCCGAGTTCCTCCAATGCAAGCCGCATCCGCTCGGCGGCCGTAAGCCTGGCTATATCAGGCATTTTGCGGCGGAACAGCCTCCGGCTTCGTGCCACGGCATCTGACAGGCCCAGCATCTCAAGCGCCTGGTCAAAGCCATACGTGCTGAGCACTCGGACAATGTTCAGGTAGCGCCTGATGCTACGGATGTTCCGGTTGATCCTCAAAAAACTGAGCATAGGCTAGCCGTTACTGCGCGATTCAAGCTCCTGGACCCGCTTGGAAAGCCGGTCGAACTCCTCGCGGGAAACCAGGCCCAATCGGTCAACGACCTTCTGAACCTCGCATTCGGCCATTTCCCTGACTTTCTCCCTGCTTTCTTTTGCCATGGACTGGATCTTGTCAACCAGGTGCTTGCCTTCATCTTCGCTCAGTTTGTAGCGCTCTTTCATCTCAGCCACCAGTTCCTCCGTCTTCTTCTGGGTAATAGCCGCGACCCCGATTGTCGTCATAACGGCTTTTTCAAGCAATTCCAGCATGGTATACCTCCCGATCTCATAGTATGAACGCATCAGGATTGATCTTAACATATCCATTTTATGATGCAAACGGGTACTTTGCTCACTGCCAAGCCGCTCGCCGCCAGAAATTTTGAGCTGTGCAAAATTTAGCTTGCACAACCACATGTTTTTTGCTATTTATTTCATCTTGTCAAACGTACAGTAGTTTTACGCGCTTGTAGCTCAGCTGGATAGAGCAACGGACTACGAATCCGTAGGTCGGGCGTTCGAATCGCTCCAGGCGCACCATAAAATCAAGGGGTTACAGCTCGTTCTGTAGCCTCTTTTTTTGTTTGATATGAAAAGGTAACACATAGGTAACAATCAAATTACTTTGCTGCAAAAAAAATACTCTCTCCCTCTGCCTTCTTCTCCGTTTCAGTCACAACTCACGCGCATTGACACTCCTGAATTAACGTGTAGGGCGCATATAGCGTCTTAAATTAAAAAATGCATAGTGAAGGCAGGGGGTATGTACGTAATCCTTTAAAAAGACCTGCACACACAGCTGGAATAATCAGGCAGGATTTACTAAAGATATAGCGTCACAGAGAAATTCCACCCAATCCCAATCTTAGCCCCCTACCCCTAAAATTCCGACATGCACCCTTTAATTTCAGAAGGGAGGGTGTGTGATTGAGCGAATAAATCAAAAGCTTGAATTCTAAATTACAGTTTGAAATATACTTAAATTTTTTTGAATTTTAATATTGATAAAACAATCAACTCAATAATGCACCTGTGTTTGTAATAGACAGTTATAATAATTTTCTATATAACATTCTCCAGTGTTAAAATACTTATTAAAGGAGATATAGAATTGAAACCGATTAAAGAGAAAAGCTTACCACTTGCCATTGGGCTCAATTTTGTACTCCCTGGTATTGGTTACATTTACATGGGCAAACCTGTTGTTGGCATATTTGCGTGTTTGCTCTGTGTCGTGATTTCTATATCAGCAGCGATTCTAATTGTACCTGTTTGGTTAGGCATGAACGTTATAATGGCAATTGACATGCTTATTCTGTCCAATAAAAACAAAAAAAAATTACTAGAAGAGAGCACAAAAAAATGTCCAAATTGTGCTGAGCTTATTCAAAAAGAAGCAAAAGTATGCCGATTTTGTTCGACGCGGTTTGATGCAGTTAGCCAACTCCACATTAATGAAGGAGTAATAAATAGAAAGTGCGTGGGATGCAACACTTCTATTCCCATTGGAGCAAAGAAATGTTCAATGTGTGGTGCGCCTGCTTAACCAGAGTTTCATATATTCCAGATGAAACCTCCACGCCATAATACACTTCTGAAGGCACGCCTATCGGAAAATGAATTTATAAAATACATTTGCTCTTGACATATCATGAAAAACGCCACTATTACGTTGATATTATTCATATAATATTGAATATTTGCTTGATAAGCATTACGATCCTAAAAGAATAGCAAATCAATCCGGCTTGACAGGTAGCTGTAATCTCACCTTTACAGGTCTGTCTATTTTTTCTCAGCCAGATGAAAAAGCTGCTAATGTAGTTAAATGTTTCATATCCAAACTCAGACAAAAACAATAATAGAAATGGGGCAGCAACACGCTAACCCCATTCCTTTTCCTGCCTCCTGTAAGCCCCTATGCAGTCGCCTACAGAATATATCAGACAACCCTCTATGTCGTGCTATGTCCTTTCTTGTTCCAAGGGCTAAAAGGTGTTAGGGGGCATTTAAAAATTGTGCAAGTTGAGGTGTCTTCTCCTTGAACGCATTCATAACACTTGGCTTTGATTGCCTGATTTCGAGTTATGCGCGCACCTCCCAGATAATTCAGATAGTCGTTTTTACCAGCATGACGCGCCCACTTTTTTACATTAGCAATAATATTTGATTTATCTGACATGTTGTCTCCTTGATTTATTTTTTGAACAGTAATTTTGTCAGGGGACAATGAGTTAATCCGCCTGCATATTGTCAGAGGTCGGTATAAGAAAGACTGACAAAGGGACAGCGGAGTAGTCCTATTTCGATTCCTGCACCCCTGACAATAGTTAAGGGTACTGATATGTAGCCATATCTTACTCAATATTTCCCTGTTTCTTTCGGGTCAGGCTCCGAACGTAACACCCAAGGATTTGGTTCGAATTTGGTACGGTCAGTCCAACGCCCTTCACCGGTTTTTCCATAAGTTTGCCAATATGCTGTTAGCTTATATTGTGAATTGACACGTCCACCATGTTCACTTTTGATTCTTCCTCCAATTCGTACAACGCCAATGAAACCTTTTGACCAAAGGTCTTTAAGGCCACGTAAAAACGCCTTTTCTGAAAAACCAAATTTCTTTGCTTGTGAATAGGTAAAATCAAAAATAACTTCCTGTTCAGTATTGACCTGTAATTTAGTTCCAACAGTACGAACGATTCGTTTTATATAGCCATAGAGTTTGGCCGAATTGCCTGTTAGTTTCTGATACGCTATGGAATCTTGCTCCGAATATAGTAACGGGACGAAAGGGCCGTTTATTGAAAGCGTGAATCGCCTCTTTCTGGATGCTCTTTCCATATCTAGCCACCATATTTACAGGATATTAAATTCATATTTACACCTCTGCTGCTTGCGCTTCGGTAGTAGAGTTAAAGACTCTATCAGCAAGGAAAGCGTCTAGGTCAATGATACGGTAACGGACTGAGCGCCCGATTTTTACAAAGCGTGGTCCTTTACCATTCCATCTCCATTGTTCTAGGGTAGTTGGTTGGATATTGAGATAACTTGCCGCTTCGGGTGTTCGTAGAGCCGGGGGTGGTGATACGGTGGGTGTGTCTTGTTGTCTGCGCATAGCTCTGTCTCCTGTCTCGTTTGATTAACTTCTATAGAGACATGAAGACAGATATTTTAGAAGAGTTGACTCAATTGAGTTTTGTTGGCCTCAATAGCGTTTCATCATTTGAATTTACTTGATTTTTCCAGCGATTCATCCCTTGGCAATAATTCAGCACCTTCTTTCAGGCGGCTTCGGATTGTATTGTCTGAGAGATGCAAACCACAAATTTCGAGAGCTTTACGTATATCTGCCGTTGCAGTGTTTTTCCCATTTGCCGGGTCATACCCATAACAGTCTTTTGCCATCGCAATAACCATTTTTAGCAGGCCATCAATTATTCTCGGATCTTCTATGACAGGGTCTACAGCTTTTTTGCTAAGCGATTTTGCCTTGCTTGTCGTCCCGCAATATTCAGTTTTGAACCGATTGACTTCCTGTGGGGTGATAGCAATATCATTTTTTTCAATAATGTAACTTTTCTTGAAGCGATAACTATATTCACATTCTGCCTTACCATCACACTCATAAAAACCAATACAACCATTATTAGATAGATAGACATATTCATTAAATAAGTCGGCAGATTTTGTACCATCCTCAGATTTATTCCATTTTATAGACGTGTAATCTTTAATATTGTATATGCCGCATACTGCAATAGCGCCAAAGCCTTCATGATAAATATCTAGGCCATCACATTCTTCTTTGCATTTTATTAACGACATAAGTGGTAAGTTTATTGAAGCGTTAAGTTTACCGCTTATCAGACAATGCTCAACGTAATCTTCTGTCGTTTCCAAAATTGCTGCCATATCTGCAATAGTAAACCAATCCTTTTCAGGTAAAGTTTTCAATGAGGCCTCCTAATACGTTTCAATTGAAATTGCCGATAATCACGAAAGGAAAGGTGATTTGGCTTGATCATCACGCAAATTTGTAAGCCCATGTTTTCTGTAACTGGCCCCCTGCTGTCAATGTTTACCTTGCCCTACCTGTATCTGTATAACTTGCCCGTGTTGCTTGTTGATTCGTTCCTGAATAGCGTCAGTTATCTTTTGCATTGGTTCACGCAGTCGGTCAACATTTAAGATGATATAGCCGCCGGTTACATCGCCGGTCTGCTGCTTGTGGTTCAGGAGCGCCTTTACGGTATAGCCGGACAAGTCCAGGCTTTCGGCAAGGGTGGCAAAGGTTCGCCGCAGGTCGTGACATGAAAAGGTTATCCCGGTTGAAGCTGTCACGGTATCAATGGCGCGCTTCGGCTCTACGATATAACCTGTTTCGCCTTCACCTGGGAAAACGTAAAGGGAAGCAAGCCGGGACTCTGCCAAAGCAAGCCGATTATGTGCCGCTTGCTGTTGTTTCAAGGGTAGTTTGTCGATACCAGAAAGCGCCGCTTTCGACTCTACCAGTTCTGTTTTCAATCCTTCCTGTCGATCTTTCAGCAGCTTGTGTAGGTAGTTGCTTAATGGCAGGGTATGGGGTTCCTTGTTTTTGGTAACGCCGGTCATGCCACCGATCAAGCTAAAACATCCCTCTTGAAAGTCAACTTGTTTCCATTGCAATGTCGCGGCCTCTTTGCGCCTCAGTCCGGTGAATAGCAGGAATAATAGAAAGTCCCTCATTACGGAATTATCCAGCTTATCAACGGCCTTGTACCATGCGGGTAGGTCGCTGTTCTTGATTAGGGTTCGCCGCCGATCCACCTTGAACCATGCCTTTCTTTTCCGTGACGAAAGGATATTTACCGGGTTCACATAGGGGGGGCCGCACTCTTCTTCTTCAAAAGCATAATTGAGAACAGCCCGCAGGGTTCGCATACAGTTATCAGCCGCCGCTTCTTTGCGCTTCGGTTCAGGTGGTGCAACTGCTTTCAGCTTCGGCTTGTCCTTGCGTCCCTTCACAGTGTCAATCTCTTTGGTGAGCACTTGCCGTTGCCTCTTGCCGGTGGCAATATCGCGGTGCCGTTCCTTCACCATGTCGCGGGTGATATCTGCCGCCGGTTTATTCAACCAGTCGGCAAGGTACAGCCGGAATAGGTCTTGATACGTTGAAACGGTTCGCGGTTTCAGCTTGCCCTTTTTGACATATTCTTCAAGCGCCGTCAGTAGGGTAATGCCCTGTCGTTTTTCCTCTTCTGTTTGCTGCCGTGCCTGTCGCTTTTCTTCATTCGGGTCAATACCCTTCCCCATATCGGCAAGCGTTCCCTCGGCCCGCTTTCGCGCCTTCTCTGCCGTGATCTTGTCAGCGGTATCAATCTTTGTGCGTACCAGCTTACCATTGACGCGCCGCATGGTGAAATAGGTTTTGCAGGTAGGAGATACCCGGACACCGAAACCTTTCATGCTGTCATCGAAATAATCCACTTGCCCCTTGTCAGGTATCGGCAACCCGTCAACGGCAGTTTTAGTGATGTGAATTTTCGGCATGGCGCGTCTCCTTCGGATTGTTACCTTAGCCCAAAAGGTAACACATAGGTAACAGATTAGGTAAAAGGTAACAAAACAGCATAGAACAAAACTATTATATAAACAGTTGATCGTCAAGATATTATAGGAAATAACAGGGCAAGGCGGGGTGATGAAAATGGTGTATTTCACAAACTACGAATCCGTAGGTCGGGCGTTCGAATCGCTCCAGGCGCACCATAAAATCAAGGGGTTACAGTTTTCGCTGTAACCCCTTTTTTGCGTCACGGGCCATAGACGGTCTTTTCATTACCAGCCAGTTAAATTCATGCCCATAACCATAATCGGCGTCCTGATTGACCCACCGCTTAACGTAATTTCGGTACGTTATAGGGGCAGGTGGGTCAGTTGCGGTGCCTATCAGGGTCAAAAACCAAATCCGGTCCACAAAAAATCCTTTTCATCCCTTTTCATCCAAACGAAACAAAAGGGAACTACAAACGAATCTTCACGTTTTTTACCAGAATCTTGCCGCTTTTAATCTTCAGAGTCCCTTTCATGGTAGTGAAGCTTCCAGTTGCTGACCAGTTTGAATTCATGCCACCGTTAAGAATCACATTAAAACCATTGCTAAACACAAGAGGTTCCGATTGCGCAGATTCATACGTATCCCTGGCCATGATGGTGCCATTATTGCCGACAGCCTGGCTGGCGGCAAGCAGGGTGTCATACCCCTGGTCGCCCATGATCAGGACAGGCTTCTGGATTACGGAAAACGCCGCTGTAATGGTTTTGTCGGCATCCATGAGAGCACTGCATTTTTTGACGTCGTTAGCATCAACCGTGCAGTTGCCCCAGCCGACAGTTGAATACCAAGATGGTGTTGCAGTCAAGACTACCGTACTGTCCTTCGAATACGGGGCACTGCAGCCGTTTTGAGAACCATTGGCACAGTTGATTCCGTCCGGGTTGCTGGTGACGGTCCCGGTCCCAGATATCGAAACGGAAAGTTGCTGCATAGTTGAAACACTGACTTTGTAAGAGACCAGTTCCCTGGTTTGCATTATCGTTTGGTTTGGAGGGTCCCTGTCGTACGTATAAGCGATCATCTTCACCAAGCCTACGCCCGATGCAAACCACTCATCGACCGTTGTTGTCGAAGTCCCAGAATTGTCCGTGGAAGTGATGGTCATTGTCAATTTAAGCGCTTGAAATATGCCGGCAGGGACAGTGATGGGTTCGACTAAACCAACAAGGATATCGACATGTTGTTGTGATGTATTATTTGTTGCCGGAATCGGAGAATCAAATGGATATGGATCTATATAATGGGTTGTGCCGGTTATGTTGAGCGTATCTGCGCTATCAGATGTTTCATGAGTACCCGTCACAATACTGGACGGGAAAGTCAGCTGAGCAGGGGAGTACGTGTTGATACCAGTGGTTTCCGACCAATATGATAAACCTGGGATTATAGGAGTATCTTTTGTGACAATAGTTATCTGAGACCCACTTACCAAAATGGCCTGCCCCTGATTCACATAGCTGGTATAGGAAGTTACGCTGTTATTGTTGCTCAAACTGATAATCGAATTGAAAGTGCTGCCATCACTAAGAACTTGAACGGTTTCTGTTCCTGGTATCAATGCCTGTGTAGCACCAGTCATCGTCCACTCTTCTGCATTATAATTCCAAGTACTTCCAGGGGTTGTGGGAAAATATACAGACCCAGTGACTTGAGCACAGAGTGTGGATGCAGTAACCAGTGTTACTAACAGGCATACCAGAAGTGACAGACAAGATTGGTGTCTCATGCTCTTCCTCCTTTGCACATCCTGTTTCATGTGCCCTGATCCCAGAAACAATTAATCTGTTCCTCATATTTCTGTAATTAATACTACCAAATATAATTAGAGAGTCAATCGGACATAGTTCTTAAAATTTGGCCCTGTTACAACCAGTTGTACCAGCAACGTTCACCAAAAACCCAACGCACCCCCGACACTTTTAGGTGAATGGTGGAATTTGCATGCAATGAAATTTTACCCACACAAAATAAGAGATGTCCAATGCTGGCACTGATCCTAAGTACAGCTACGTCATCTTCGAAGACGTGGCGCCATCTGACTGGGCTGGAGAAGGGAAGTTGTTTGGTGACTGAAGCCGGGTTTTTGCTGACCCGAGGACGAAAGGGAGCAGGCTACTTTAGTAAAAGCAGCCCGCACCCTTTTCACGCCTCTATTCATATGGCATCTTGCTTTACAGGCCTTACACTTTTTCGGCGTGTCTGTATGGCAGGGAGTAGTTGGTTGACAACTCTAAGGTCTTCCCTTGCCCGCCTCATCGTTATACCCTGCAGAAGACATATTCTGTCCGAGGGTGGTTTCTCTTGAGAGGGATCAACTGGAACTCAAAATAATATGCGAAAAAGTTTTGCTGAGCGTCACGCTTGAAAGCCAATGCAGATTCGAACCTGATTCACGTATTTCCATTCTGTATGAGTTGTCGAGCCAACTTATTGATTTTTTTAACAGATCAAACGTTACATCCCAGTTATCATATTCATGTGTGCTGACGCACCAATAGAACAAAGGGGTTACGGCTTATGCCGTACCCCCTTTTCTTTTGTTCTTTTAAACAGGCAACTTGGAGGAAATAAGCCGTCACCGATTTACAGGATGAGGAATAAAAATCTGCTCCGGATCGAGCACCTCGTGAATAATACGCAACTCTTCACGGGACGGGGGCAGCGTTTCGCCGTTAACGCGGGATATGTCAAGGTCGAAGAAACACATTTCCTTGATTTCAGCAGGAGTTTTACCCGGATGGCAGGTATCCAGATAAATCTTGCCGCTCTGCTCATCAAAGCGGAATACTCCCGCTGTGCTGATAACCGCCGACGGACCGCCGCGATAGGCTGCTCCGTACAATTCACGGCGATGCACGAATTCTCCACCCGGCCATTTTTTTACCCGCCAGCCGGGGCTGGTGATATAGCTGACGTTGGGGGTAAAGCGCCGCTTTTCGTGAACCATGATGAAAACGGTACGCTTGGCGAATGAGTTGATATCCGGATTGCCGCCGCTGCCGGTCAGACGCAGCTCCGGGCTCAGATAGTCACCGATGCAGGTGGTGTTGACGTTGCCGTATTCATCCACCTCGGCGCCACCCAGAAAGCCGAGATCGACATAGCCGCGCTGGGCAATGCTGAAGGCGTCGTACAGTCCGGACGAACGGGAGGCGCCTATCTCGCAGCGGGCATCGCCGACAGAGGTCGGGATCTCGGGGGGGCGGCCATCCAGGGTACCGGCCTCAAAGATCAGCTTCAGCTTGGGGGCATGGGTTTTCTGAGCCAGCATGATCGCCACCATCGGCAGACCGGTACCGGCAAAAACCACCTCATTATCCTGCACTTCGCGCGAAGCGGCACAGCACATCAGATCGGCCAGGCCGTATTCTTCAGGAGTGGCATATTCGGTAGCCATGGTTACTTGCCCCCCTTCTCACGAACACTGTAATTGAGCGCCGTATTGGCCTTGAGTTTCTGCATGCGCGACCATCCCAGCTTTTCCATGTAGCTGACATGATCCTGCCCATGAATCCACTCCCTGGCAAAATCGTCGAACCCTTCCTGGGTACGGGTCATGCCGTAAAAATCCTTCAAGAAATAGCCATCCACGTCGTAGCGGCCGAACATACCGGTCGGATGCGCACCGAAGGGACATTCCAGGATATGATCGACTTCGAAACTGGCAATGGTGTTCCGGTCGGCACTCCGCCGCAGATACTCCTCCGGCACGATCTCCTCGGCCATGACAATCGTAAGGTCAGCGGCCCGGGCTACTTCGGGGTCGGAATAATACTGGCCGTTCACCCGCACCGTCCCTTCTTCGCCCACCTGCTGCACACACAGGACCGCAATATCGACCTTGGCCGCCGGAATCAGCACCTGGGAACCGGCGCCGTAAAACGGGTCTTCGGTAAACTGGTATTTGTGCTTGGCAATGCGTTTGCCGTCCCTGAGCCCAGCCCGGCCGAGCATGTCGTATTCGGGATTGTGAAGATCGGTGCCGAGCGAGGTCTGGGTGACCGCGTAGGGTGACCCGTTGGCCCCGGCGGCAAAGCGGAACATCATCTCGGCATGGCTGTAATCCTCGACAATAATCTTCTTTTCAGCAACCTTGCGGGACAGGTTGGCCCCGTACTTGCCGTACAGTTCGTGGCCGACCCAGCATGATTCCCAGATATCGACGCACCCGGCTCCGACCAGGAATTCGGTATGGGAACCGCCGTTCACCTCAATCAGGTGCAGATTCTTGCGGTGCTGGCGGATCAGCTCGAAGACGATTGCCATCGGCCGGCGCCAGATGGTGAATCCGGAAAAGGTGAGACTTGCGCCGTCCTTGATGATTTCGGCGGCTTGCTGCAGGGTAATACGCTTGCTGGTGCTCATGCCGGCCTCCTTGGCAAAGTTTTGATCTAAAAACCTTACCACCCCCAACCCCTCCTGAAACAGGAGGGGAGCTTTTAACTCCCCCTCCTTCCTCTAAGGAGGGGGCTGGGGGGTGGTTAAGGAATGTTTTTCAGAATTTCCCTGGATATGATCAAACGCTGAATTTCGTTGGTTCCTTCGTAGATGGCGGTAATACGGGCATCACGGGCATAGCGCTCCACCGGGAAATCCTGGGTGTAGCCATACCCGCCCAGCATCTGGAGCGCCTTGTAGCAGGCCTTGTTGGCGGCTTCGGTGGCAAACATCTTGGCCATGGAGGCCTCTTTGGCAAAGGACTTGCCCGATTCCTTGCGGCAGGCGGCGCTCATCAGCAGCAGCCGCGCCGCTTCCAGCTCGGTATAGCCATCGGCGACCATCCACTGAATGGCCTGAAAGTTACTGATCTTCTGTCCGAACTGACTCCGCTCGGTGGCATATTTGGTGGCATAATCCATGGCTGCCAGTCCGACCCCCAGCCCCAGCGAACCGATACCGATCCGGCCTCCGGCCAACTCGCCGGCGGCGATGCGGAAGCCGTCGTTCAGCTTTCCCATCAGAGCAGACTTGGGGATCCGGCAGTCGTCAAAGATCACCTCGTTGGTGGCGGAAGCATGCTGTCCCATCTTCTTCTCTTCCTTGCCGATGATGAGCCCCGTGGTTCCCCCCTCCACCAGGAAACAGCTGATCCCCTTCCCCTTCGGCGCGTCCCTGTCGGTCACCGCCCAGGCCACAAAAACCCCGGCATAAGGCGCACTGGTGATGAAGATTTTAGAGCCGTTCAACACCCAACTGTCACCGTCATCCACGGCCTGGGTACACATCCCGGCCGGATCCGATCCGGCGCAGGTTTCCGTCAGGCAAAATCCGGCCGCCGGATATTCTCCGGAGCAGATTTTCGGGATGTACGCCGCGCGCTGCTCCTCCGAGCCGACCGCCTGGATCACCTCTGCCGCCATGTTGTTGACCGAAAGCGTCACCGCGGTTGAGGCGCAGGCGCGGGCAATTTCAGTGATTGCCACGCTGAAGGCGACGACTCCTGCTTCCGCTCCGCCGTACTGCTCCTTGATGTTCAATCCCATGAAACCGAGTTCGGCCAGCTTCTTGAGATTTACCAGCATCGGCGAACGGTCATCACTCCGGTCCAGCGCCGCTGCCACCGGTTCCAGTTCCGCCTTGGCAAAATCCCGGGCAGTATCCTGGATCAGCTTCTGCTCTTCGGTAAGATCGAGAAACATGTGCACCTCCTTGTGACGGAATACTTCGCATCAAGCCGCTCCAACCTCCGCCCTGGCAAAGGGCGATTCATGGGCGGCGTCAATTCATCAATCCCGGACAGTTTCTATCGGCACGTCTTGCCGTTGTCCCCATTCCTGCCAGCAGGCTGAACTCTGAGCGGTAAAAGCCTCTGGTACTGGTCCGGCGTTGCAATGGCACGCACATCTTCCAGCCGTTTTCTGAAAAGAGGCTCCAATGCCGCATCGGAGCAGAAAACAATCGTACCTACAGCGCTATGGGCCTCACATCCGGGGCTGCTGCCAGCTCAGCCTCTGTCACCCGCAATACGTCCGCGAGGGTTACGCCCGGAGCAAGCTCTCTGAGAAGTAGACCGTCAGCGGTGACATCCATGACTGCCAGATCGGTGATAACGCGGTGAACCACTCTTTTGCCGGTCAGGGGGAGGGTGCACTTCTTCAAAATTTTGGACTGACCGGTTTTGCTGCAGTGATCCATGACCACCACCACTCTTTTTGCGCCGTGCACAAGATCCATAGCGCCGCCCATTCCCTTCACGATTTTGCCTGGTATCAACCAGTTTGCCAGATCCCCTTCCTCGGACACCTCCATGCCTCCCAATATTGCGAGGTCGATGTGACCACCGCGAATCATGGCAAACGATTCAGCACTGCTAAAGGTACATGAACCTTGAATCACAGTGATGGTTTCCTTGCCGGCGTTGATCAGTTCCGGGTCGATCTCTTCCTCACGAGGGTAGGACCCGATCCCAAGAAGCCCATTCTCAGACTGAAGAACCACGTGCCTGCCGGGAGAGATATAATTTGCCACGAGTGTCGGTATACCGATCCCCAGGTTGACATAGAATCCATTTTCTACTTCCTGTGCCGCCCGCTGAGCGAGTTGCTCTCTTGTCAATGCCATCGCATAATCTCCTCTCATCAAGCTCGGACAGTTCGACGTTCGATCCGCTTCTCGTAGTTGTCGCAACGAATGATGCTCTGTACGTAAATGCCCGGGGTATGAATAGAATCAGGATCGAGTCCCCCCGGTTCTACGAGTTCCTCTACTTCGGCAATGGTTATCTTTCCGGCGGCCGCCATCATGGGGTTAAAGTTGCGGGAGGTTTTTTTGTAGACAAGATTTCCCATGGTATCAGCCTTCCACGCCTTCACCAGTGCAAAGTCAGCGACAAGGCCCGTTTCCAGGAGGTACTCTTTGCTATTGAAGCTCCGCACCTCGCGCCCTTCCTCAAGGGCGGTGCCGACGCCGGCCGGTGAATAAAAAGCCGGAATTCCTGCCCCACCTGCCCTGATCCGCTCTGCCAGTGTCCCCTGGGGAACGAGCTCAACCTCCAGTTCACCCGTAAGAAACTGGCGTTCGAACTCTTTATTCTCTCCCACGTAGGAGGAGATCATTTTCTTGATTTGCCGATTTTGCAGAAGAATCCCAAGGCCAAAGTCGTCCACCCCACAGTTATTGGAGATGATGGTCAAATGTCTGACCTCTTTTTTCCGCAGCCCGAGTATAAGTTTTTCCGGAATCCCCACGAGTCCGAATCCTCCGACCATGATCGTCGCCCCATCCAGAACACCATCCAGGGCCGCCTCTATCGACTCTTTAACCTTCATGACATGTCCTCTCTTTCTCTCGCGGCATGGCTATGAATGCAGGGTAAATTCCCAGGCACACCAGAAATCTTCGGGGTGCGGGTCGGGTGGACACGCAATGCAGCGGGTTTGGATGCGGGGATCAATGGCTTTGGCAAATTCGGAATACTCGACAATTCCAACTGATTTGCAGGGATGGTCAGCCATGCCCTTGCGTTTGCGAGCCGATTGCACGCGGCAGTCAATCATGCGGAATACCACCCGATTTTCGGTGGCTTCGACACTCTCCTGCAGATTCAAGCGGGCATAGAATCGATGCTTGAGGCATTCCACAAGCGCCGGAATTCCGCCACCCGGCTTCATCCCCAAGCGTTCCATAATCCGATTGGCTTCGATAACCGTAAACATACGCCACGCATCGGTATCGATATCAACCGCCACATCCATGCCATGCTTTTTCTCCAGCGATTGAAACCAGACGCCATCATGAGCCAGCCAGTTTTTAGCATCATCGACAATGATTCTAATCAGCTCGTCCTTACGTAAATCATGCAACAAACGTATTCCTTCATCTCCCGCACGCTCTGCATTTGACATGGTTGCTCCCGTTTTAGTTTGTTGGATCATTCCTGTTCCCACGGAGTGCGTTGGCACAAGTTCGCGGTCTTAATGCCGGCTCGTTCATTTTGCCCGTGAAGATGTCAGCGTGCGCCAGAGAAGGAATATTCTCCGGCGCCGGCATACGCGGCAGGCCCCGGGCCCTGCTGTTCAGCTAAATCCGGTTCATCCGCCGGGCATCCGCCAATAATTCCTCCCGGAAATCGGGATGGGCTATATTAATAAGATTCAGTGCCCGTTGCCGTGCCGTCTGCCCCCTGAGCTTCGCCACGCCGAACTCGGTCACTACATGATCAACATCGTTCTTGTTAGTAGTTACTGAAGCTCCCGCCGTGAGGGTCGGCACGATACTGGAGATCGTGCCATTCTTGGCGGTGGACGCTGTTGTGATAAAGCTTTTGCCACCGCGCGATATGTTCGCACCCCGTACGAAGTCCGCCTGTCCGCCCGTACCACTCCATTGGATGTGCCCAAGGGATTCAGAAGCGCACTGGCCGAGGAGGTCTACCTCAATGGTTGCGTTGATGGCGACCACATTGTCGTTTTTCCCGATGACAGAGGGGTCGTTGGTGAAGTTCACCGGGTGCATTTCTATCGTCGGGTTCTCATGCATGAACTCGTAGAGGCGTTTCGTCCCGAGGGCGAAGGTGGCAAGCGTCTTGCCTGGAAGAATGATCTTTTTAGAGTTATTCACCGCGCCGGAAAGCATGAGGTCCACCATCCCGTCAGTGAGCATCTCCGTATGGATTCCAAGGTCTTTTTTGTTCAACAGGGCCTTGCATACAGCATTGGGGATGCCGCCAATCCCTAGTTGCAGAGTGGAACCGTTCTCTATCAAATCGGCGATATAGCCGCCAATCGACTCTTCCACCGGGCTGACGGGCGGGATCTTCAGTTCCACGATCGGGTCGTTGCACTCTATGATGCAATCGACCTCGGATACGTGGATATGACAGTTGCCATTGGTGCGGGGAGCATTGGAATTCACTTGCACCACCACCCGCTTCGCCTTCCTGACCGCCTCCATGGTGTAGGCTACTGATAGGCTGCATGTGAAATAGCCGTGCTGGTCCATCGAGGAGACCACCGTCCCGGCCACGTCAATTGGCCAATACTCACGCAGAAGTTGTGGCACTTCGTGAAAATAATTAGGGACAAAATCTGCCCAGCCGTTTTGTACCGCCTTGCGGGATACGTGGCTTGTGAACCAGGAATTAACCTTTATATGAGGCGTCGATTCTTCGGTAAGATAATCAGGACAGAGGTGGTGTTGCTGGTTGACGACCACCCCCTCCAGCTCGTGTTTTCGGGCCGCGAGAGCCTTGACAAAGAGCGTCGGCTCCCCGGCGCAGATGGGGAAACAGAGGTGATTCCCGGACTCGACCATTGCAGCAGCCTCTTCAGGGGTTCGGAGCTTCTGCTGGTACTCCTTGTCATAATTACATGCTTCGATAACGAGAGGGGACATGGCTGGTAACTCCTTTAATGTATGTGTGGTGATACAGACCATCCGTTTCACCGGTAGAGAGAGTTGGACGGCATGGATGAACGGGTTCGTGTTTTGAGGCCTCGTTTCAGACGATCGTGGCGGTGCGGAATTACGTTACTGTTCCGCTTGTGCAGCCGGCGGCCCGCGCCACCTTGGAGCCGGACGGGCGGCCAAGGAAGCCGGAAACGTAGTTCCCCGCTAAAACAAGCCGTTCCAGATCAACACCGGTCTCAATACCGAGACCGTTCAGCATGTACAGGAGGTCCTCACTCGCCACATTCCCGGATGCACTGAGTGCGTAGGGACACCCGCCGAGTCCGGCTACCGAGCTGTCGACAACGCATATCCCTCGCTCCAGCACCGCCATGATGTTGGCCAATGCCTGGCCGTAGGTATCGTGGAAATGAACCGCAATTTGTTCGAGTGGCACCCTTTTCGCGACCGTGTCCACCATGAGCTGGGCCTGGCCCGGTGTTCCTGCGCCGATGGTGTCACCGAGAGAAATCTCGTAGCAGCCAAGATCGAAAAGACGGGCCGCCACGGCCGCCACGGCGGCGGGTGTCACCGCGCCCTCATAAGGACAACCGAGAGCGCAGGAGACATAGCCTCTTACCGGAACTCGCTGCTTTTTGGCGGCATCGATCACTTCTGCAAAGCGCTCCAGACTCTCGGCGATAGAACAATTGATGTTCTTGCGGGAGAATGCCTCGGATGCGGAAGCGAACACGGCGATCTCCTCGGCCCCGGCGGCCAGCGCACCTTCTAACCCTTTCAGATTCGGGACCAGCACCGGGTACCTGACTCCGGGACGGCGTTCGATACCGGCCAGAACCGTGGAGCTGTCGGCCAGCTGGGGTATCCATTTCGGCGAGACGAAGCTCGTCGCCTCGATCACCTGGAGCCCAGCCTCCGCCAGCCGGTTGATCAGGGCGATCTTCACCGCCGCCGGGATAATGGATGACTCGTTCTGGAGCCCGTCCCGCGGACCGACCTCCACCATTGTGACCCGTTTCGGCATATACATCTCAGGCCTCCTTCTCGTGCCATGGAACTCTTGTTATTTCGCAGCAAACCCTTCTGCATCTCCCCTTGTCAGGGGCGACTTCAAAGCTTCCACCCTGACAAGGGGGGCTGAGGGGGGATAGATTCAGATGCTCCCGCGTCCTCGTCTGCCAGGGTCAGAAGTTCGGCCCCGTCGCCCACCAGGTCGCCGACGATGAAGCTGAGCCGGGCAACAAACCCATCCCGCGGGGCAGTGATGGTGTGCTCCATTTTCATCGCCTCAAGAGCCATGAGGCTCTGTCCTCTTTCAACCTTTTCTCCCAGTGCGACCATGACCGCCACGACCCTCCCCGGCATGGGTGCTGTGAGCCTTCCTTCGTCAACCTTTTCCTCACCGTTCTGGGCGTATGGGTCGTGTATGCCGAGGATGTGGCTTCGCCCTTGTGCCATGACGGTGAGGGTGCTGCCGTGGCGGATCACAGTGGCCTTGACCCTTGTCCCATCAAGGTCGGCCAGGAGGTCGCCGGCCGTGTCAATGGCGCCACGAACCAGAATATTTCCACCAGGAAGGTCAAGGGCATATCCGCCCTGGCGGTAGTGGGCCTTCACCATGACCGTCACCTCTCCATCGAGGAAATGCAGATCGTGGTGTCCTTCAAAGTTGAGACGCCAGCCACTGGTCAGATGCCAGGGCGAGTGCGGTTCATGAGAGGTCCGTGCTGCCTGCTGCGCCTCCTCTGTGCGCCGCAGCAACACATCGAGAGAAGCCAGGGCGAGGGTCCGGTCCGATGCCGGAAGGGCTTCTGGAAAGAGGGCCGCGCGGTGCCGTTCAATGAAGCCCGTATCCAGATCACCGGCGGCAAAGGCGGGGTGGGCCGCAACATTCCCGAGAAAACCGATGTTGGTCGTGACCCCGGCCACCTGATAGTCGGCGAGCGCCTTCCGAAGGCGGCGCAGTGCCCCGGCCCGATCGGTGTCCCAGACGATAAGCTTGGCGATCATCGCATCGTAGTGGATGCTAACCTCATCACCGGAGCACACCCCGGAGTCGATCCTGACATGTGCGTTTTCAGGCGGGGTGCGAAGGTGAGTAATACGGCCTATTGAGGGAAAAAAGTCGCGAGCGGGATCCTCGGCGTAAATACGCGCCTCGATGGCATGGCCGCCGATGGCGAGTTCCTTCTGACTGCAGGGCAACCTCGCACCCGCCGCGACCTCCAGCTGCCACGCCACCAGGTCCTGACCGGTAATCATTTCGGTCACCGGATGCTCCACCTGGAGGCGGGTGTTCATTTCCATGAAGTAAAAGGAGCCATCCTCGTCGAGCAGAAATTCTACTGTGCCGGCCCCCACATAGCCGATGGCGCGCGCCGCCGCAACCGCCGCTTTTCCCATTGTTTCCCGGAGATCCGGACTCATGCCCGGTGCCGGTGCTTCCTCAAGCACCTTCTGGTGCCGCCGCTGGATCGAACAGTCTCGCTCGAAGAGATGGACCACATTGCCGTGACTATCGGCAAAGACCTGGATCTCTACGTGGCGCGGCTTGATAAGATACCTTTCCAAAAGTACCCGATCATCGCCGAAGGCAGATTTCGCCTCACGCCTGGCCGAAGCCAGGGCATCGTCGAAATCAACTGCCTGAAGTACCGCTCGCATCCCCTTGCCGCCACCGCCGGCGCTTGCCTTGATAAGAACCGGAAAACCTATCCGTTCCGCTGCCGCCCTGAGAAACCCCGGATCCTGATTGTCGCCGTGGTAACCGGGAACAAGCGGCACTCCCGCTTCACCCATGATCATCTTGGCGGCGCTTTTGGAACCCATCGAGCGAATCGCTCCGGTCGGCGGGCCGATGAAAATGACCCCGGCCCTGGCACATGCCTCGGCAAATGCCTCGTTCTCCGAGAGGAATCCGTAGCCGGGATGGATGGCCTGGGCACCGCATTTTAAAGCCACCTCAAGAATGGCGTCGGCTTTCAGGTAGCTTGCCCGCGCAGCAGCCGGACCAATGTGGTACGCTTCGTCTGCAAGCGCCACATGCATTGCGCTTGAGTCGGCAGCGGAATACACTGCCACGGTGCGGATGCCCAAGCGTTTGGCGGTTCGGATGACGCGGCAGGCTATCTCGCCGCGGTTGGCAATAAGAATCTTTTCGAACATGGTCTCTATCCCTTCACCCAAAATGGTTTCCGTTTCTCCAGGAAGGAGCCGACCCCTTCCTTCCCTTCTGCCGAAGCGCGGATCGCGGCAATCCGGCCGGCGGTGTCACGGATCATCGCCTCGTCTATGGGACCGCTGCTGACCCTGGCCACAAGTTCCTTGGCGGCTGTCATGGCGCAGGGGCCATTCTTCATGAGGGCTTCGAAGATGCGCTCGGCCGTTGCCTCAAGTTCTTCTTCCGCTACAAGCTCGTGAACAAGGCCAAGCCGGTAGGCCTCGGCGGCGTCGAACATTTCGGCGCTCTGGAAGTAGCGGCGAGCCGCCCTCGGTCCGATCGCCTCGACAACGTAGGGCGAGATAACCGCCGGAATAAGCCCGAGCTTTGTCTCGGAGAGGCAAAATGAAGCGTGCCGGCTTGCAATAGCCACATCGCAGCAGGCAACAAGCCCGACTCCACCTCCGTAGGCGGCGCCTTGGACGATCGCTATGGTCGGCTTTTTGAGGCTGTTCAGGGTATTCATCAGAGCGGCCAGCCCAAGGGCGTCGGCCAGGTTTTCCTCTCGGGTGTAATCGGCCATGCGACGCATCCAGCCGAGGTCGGCCCCGGCTGAAAAGCTCTTGCCGCTGGCCGTCAGAAATACCATGCGGACGCTGTCGTCTGCTTCCAGTCGCCGCAGTTCATGGGTCATGGAGGCTATAAGTATGTCATCAAAGGCGTTGTGAATCTCCGGACGGTTCATTGTAAGGGTCGCCCGCCCGAATGTGTCGGTATGTGTAAGAATCGCTTGTTCATTCATGTGCGTGGTTTCCCCATTACATCCTGAATATTCCGAACTCGGTTTTTTTCAGAGGTGCGTTAAATGACGCCGATATGCCCAGCCCGAGCACCATCCGGGTGTCAGCAGGGTCAATAATCCCGTCGTCCCACAGGCGAGCACTGGCGTAATACGGGTGCCCCTGTGTTTCGTACTGCTCTCTGATCGGGCTCTTGAACGCTTCTTCCTCTGCGGCGCTCCACAGTTCGCCTCTGGCCTCCATGCCGTCCCGCTTTACCTGTGCAAGGACGCTTGCCGCCTGTTCACCTCCCATGACCGAGATCCGGGCGTTGGGCCACATCCAAAGGAAGCGCGGGTTGTAGGCCCGGCCGCACATCCCGTAATTACCAGCGCCAAAGCTTCCGCCGATAATGATGGTAAATTTCGGTACGTTCGCACAGGCTACCGCGGTGACCATCTTCGCCCCGTCTTTGGCGATCCCTCCCGTTTCGTACTTGCTGCCTACCATAAAACCGGTGATGTTCTGCAGGAAAACCAGCGGGATTCCACGTTTGCTGCAGAGCTCGATGAAGTGGGCGCCCTTCAACGCCGACTCGGAGAAGAGAATGCCGTTGTTGGCCACGATCCCTACCGGATATCCCCATATGTGAGCAAAGCCGCAGATCAGGGTCGTGCCGTAGAGCTGTTTGAACTCGTCAAGCTCCGAACCATCGACGATGCGGGCAATCACCTCCCGCACGTCATACGGCTTGCGGGTGTCGGCCGGGATAACGCCATAAAGCTCAGAAGGATCGTAAAGCGGTTCTCTCAGCTCGCCAGGTGAAAACTCAGGCCGTTTGACCCTGTTCAGATTTTCCACTATCCGCCGGGTCTGGGCGAGGGCATGGCCGTCGTTGGCTGCGTAATAGTCGGTCACACCCGAGGTGCGGCAATGGACATCGGCCCCCCCCAGATCCTCGGCGCTCACCACCTCACCGGTGGCGGCTTTAACCAGCGGCGGCCCCCCAAGAAATATGGTTCCCTGATTCCGGACGATGATGCTCTCGTCGGACATGGCCGGGACATAGGCGCCTCCGGCGGTGCAAGACCCCATCACCACGGCGATCTGAGTGATTCCCTTGGACGACATGTTCGCCTGGTTGAAGAAAATCCGTCCGAAGTGATCCCGGTCGGCAAAGACTTCATCCTGCTGCGGAAGGTTGGCGCCGCCGGAGTCAACCAGATAGACGCATGGGAGGTTATTAGCCTCGGCAATCTCCTGGGCGCGCAGGTGTTTCTTGACGGTTATCGGAAAATAGGTCCCGCCCTTGACGGTGGCATCATTGGCGATGATCATGCACTCCCGGCCGGAAACCCGGCCGATGCCGGTAATGATCCCTGCTGAAGGGACCTCGCCGCGATACATGCCCCAAGCGGCCAATTGCGACAGCTCCAGAAAGGGTGACCCGACGTCGAGGAGGTGCCTGATCCGTTCGCGCGGCAAAAGCTTTCCTCGCTCTACATGCCTGGTGCGAGTTTTATCGCCGCCACCCAGTTTGATTGTCGCCACCTGCTCGCGCAAGTCCGCAACCAAACCGGACATTACGTCAGTATTTTTGCGGAATTCATCGGAGGTGGTATTGATGGAACTTTTCAGTATGCTCATGACGGGTTGAATCTCCTGGGGGATGCTGGGGCGATCCACGAACTGCCCCAGCATGATTTTTGCTCTGAGCGATTTACCGGGTTTAGAGCTGCGTTTCATTGAACAGCTCACGCCCAATCAGCATTCTGCGAATCTCGCTGGTTCCGGCGCCGATCTCGTAGAGCTTGGCGTCGCGCAAGTAGCGGCCGGTTGGGTACTCGTTGATGTAGCCGTTACCACCGAGGCATTGAATCGCCTCAAGCGCCATCTTGGTGGCCTGTTCCGCCGCATAGAGGATCGCGCCGGCGCAATCCTTGCGGCTGGTCTCCCCACGGCTGCAGGCCTGGGCAACCGCATACACGTAGGAGCGGGACGCGTTCAGCGTTGTGTACATGTCGGCGATTTTACCCTGCATCAACTGGAATTCGCCGATTGACTGGCCGAACTGTTTCCGTTCATGGATGTACGGTAAAGTCACATCCATGCAGGCCTGCATGATCCCCAGCGGCCCACCGGCAAGTACTGCCCGCTCATAATCGAGGCCGCCCATCAGAACGTTGACCCCCTTACCTTCCAGGCCCAGAATGTTCTCCGTCGGCACTTCGCAGTTTTCGAACACCAGCTCACAGGTGTCGGAGCCGCGCATGCCGAGCTTGTCGAGCT
Organism: Deltaproteobacteria bacterium; assembly: GCA_021780495.1. Lineage (GTDB taxonomy): Bacteria > Desulfobacterota > Desulfuromonadia > Geobacterales > Pseudopelobacteraceae > CAIPTY01. Next base: position 94,552 of record JAJXYO010000060.1, on the reverse strand, counting down.
TCTGCGCCGTCGAAAACCCCGGGAATCCCTTTTCAATGATGAAGGCGGTAATGCCGCGCGACCCTGCATTGACGTCGGTCTTTGCGTAGACAACCAGGGTGTCCGCATGCGGCCCGTTGGTGATCCACATCTTGTTGCCGTTAAGTATGTAGCGGTCGCCCTTCATGTCGGCTCTGAGGCGCATGCTGACGACGTCCGAACCTGCCCCCGGCTCGCTCATGGCCAAGGCACCCACATGCTCGCCGCTGATCAGTTTCGGGAGATACTTTCTCTTTTGTACCTCAGTGCCGTTGCGGAAGATCTGGTTCACACAGAGATTGGAGTGGGCTCCGTAGGCGAGAGCGACTGCCGCGGAGGCGCGGGAAAGTTCCTCCATCGCGATCGTGTGGTCCAGATAGCTCATGCCGGCTCCGCCATACTCCTCGGATACGGTGATTCCCAGAAGTCCGAGTGACCCCATCCTTATCCAAAGATCCATCGGAAAGTGGTTGTCACGGTCGATGTCAGCTGCGCGCGGTGCGATTTCAGACGTGGCAAAATCCCGTATGGTGTTACGAAGCAGGTCTGCTGTCTCGCCCAGGCCAAAATTAAGAGCAGGATATGTTTTCATTGATTCTCCTCCACGGTTAATTTTTACAACGCTTCTGAATGATGATGCGGTTGTTTTTCTCTCTCACTGCTCCTCGTGTACAGAGACGTAGCAACCCTGGTGCCAAACAGTGTTTGTAAAAAATTATGAGCAGAGCTTTATTTTCAACAGTCTGTATTTACGCGCTTATATTTTTATGTAACTTGAAATGTGATGAGAGGATGGACAGGTTTAAATGTCAACTTATGTATTCAGATAAATCAGGTTATATTTAGTGCAATAAGCTTGCTCAGCTATTTCAGGCACTTGCAAATTATTTACTTTTTTACATGATTATACAGAAGTAGACACACTGGGCGCTTGATTGTGGCAAGTGCCGGGGTATGTACGATCCGGGTCTCTTGCTATCGCAAGGCCGCTGAGACTACGACGGGACAACGTGCTGAAAAGTCAGCCTCTGTATCAATGTGACGAGCATGCCAAACCGTCTGGAGAGCTGTACTCCAAGCAGATTTCTTAGGGATGAGGCGTGTTTTGCAACGGCTTGACTGATCGTGTTAATGGGCAAGCAGACAGCTGTTTGTGCTAACGGTGAGATGACGCAGATTGACTGAAAGCAGCCGGGCTGAATGACTGGGTTCTGGATAATGCGGCGGTCGAGTGATGTGGTGTTGCATATCCAATGGGCCGTGGAAAGGCTGTAATAAAATACTGTTATGTATATTCTTGACTTTTACGTAAAAGCAACTATGCTAAAAATAACAATTTATTGAAATGGCTGTCCGGGCAAGGAAGAAGAATGTTCGAACGAAATTGTAAGCGCCTTCTTGGAGAAGAGAATTCCGGCTGATCCTGGGAAATGATCGGCCTTGAAGCTGGATGGATGCCATGTACAGTACGGAATATAGTGAAAGAGGCACTTTTAACGGGGAACCGCCGTTAGGCATTATTCGACTCGATGCCGAGTTGCGAATCGTCTCATTTGACGAGATAGCAGGTGGGCTGATAGGGATTTCTCCTGAAAAGCTCATGGGGCAGCTGATCGAACACGTTGCTGACCTCGGTAACTTGGGCAATCTGATGCATAGCAGCATCAGTTTCAGTAGCCAGATTGCAGTAGTCAGAGATAAGCGCATTTTATGTGATTACGTTCCGATTCTCGAAGAAGGCAGGGTCACCGGCGGTGCGCTGTCCCTGCTTGAGATGTTGCGAGAAGAGACTGCCCGCGGACCCTCGGACGAGCTCAAGGTCTTCCTCCGTTCTGCCGGCGCGTTGATGGACCTGGATCACAACGGTGTCATAATAATTGATCGGGAAGGCACCGTTGTAATGGTCAACCAGTCTTTCGCCGAGGTGTTAGACACCACTCCCCAGGCCATGATCGGCAAGCATATCCATCAGTTCTACGCCAATTGCAGTCCTTCCCGCATGCCGTTCGTGATGGATACGGGAAAACCGGAGATCAGCTCCCATTACATGAATGGAAAGGAGGTGTTTGCCAGCCGTTTTCCGCTCATAAAGGCCGGCAAGGTCATCGGTTGCATGGGGAAGATACTTTTCAAGGACATTCGGGAGATAACTCTCATAGCCAACCGGCTGCAAGCCGCGCCGGAGTTCCGGAACCGGGTCTGCAATGTGGCTGGGGGGGAGTCCCTGTTCAAGTACGACATAAACAGCATCATCGGCCAGAACCGGCATATTCTGGAGTTAAAGAAGACCCTGTTGCGAGTTGCGGGCAAAAACTCAAATGTACTCCTGCGCGGCGAAAGCGGAACAGGCAAGGAACTCTTCGCCCATGCTCTCCACGCTGCCAGCCCCCGCCGTTATGCCCCGTTTGTCAAGCTCAACTGTGCCGCTATCCCCGAAAATCTGCTGGAATCGGAACTGTTCGGGTATGCCGAAGGCGCCTTTACCGGCGCCAAAAAAGGGGGGCATACGGGCAAGTTCGAACAGGCCCATACCGGGACTATCTTCCTCGATGAAATTGGCGATATGCCGTTGTACATGCAGGTCAAAATGCTGCGCGTCTTGCAAGAGAGGGAGTTGACACAGATTGGAAGCACAAAGCCCAAGATGGTCGATGTGCGTGTGGTGGCGGCGACCAACAGCAATTTAGAGCGTTTGGTCAAGGATGGTAAATTCCGGGAAGACCTGTATTATCGCCTCAACGTTGTGGTCCTCACTATCCCCGCTCTCCGCGAGAGGATGGATGATATCGATTCCATCACGAAGAATTTCATTGACCAGTTCAATTCCGAATTCGGACTCCAGGTTCAAGGCCTCGATCCTGGAGCCATGGATGTGATCAGGCACTACAACTGGCCAGGAAACATTCGGGAATTGCGCAACGTGATTGAAAGCGCATTTAATTTGGTAACCGGGCCATTCATTAGGTGTGAACATCTCCCTGCTGAGCTGTCAAAATCCTTTTCAAATACCAGAATCCAGTCAGAGTATGTGTCTGAAAAATGGATGGAAGATTACATTCATGCCTGCCTGGGCAAAAAGAGCGTCAACGAGATTATGGACGCCTTCGAAAAGGTGCTTGTAAATCAGGCGATTGAGCGTTGTAGCGGAAACAAGCTCCTTGCTGCGCAGCTATTGGGGATCTCCCGGCCGGGGCTCTACAAGAAACTGCAAAAGTTTATCGGGAATGATGGGGGCGCTGATGGGCCGTCATTGTGATTTTAAAGACCATGGCGGCTATCTGCGAATTGCCGCCGGACGGGGATTTGGTGATGATACCCGGAGCGCTCATCTGACCACGCCGTTTAAACACCGGCAGCTAGAGCATGGATAGCCTTTGGCCCGGCGCCTTTTCTGATCATTCGGGATTGTGCGGCTCTGGCAATCGCCCTTCCTGCCGGAGTGTTGCCAGCAGCGCATTGATCTTGGGCATGGCTGCCAGGGCCGCCTTTTCCCCCTCCATGATCGCCTCATTGCGGTGGCTGAAATCCGCGGAACCGACGAACCCCACGATCGGCTTGATAACCACGTCGGTCTGGCTGCCCGGAATCCGGGACATCTTGCTGTACATGATCTGAATCGATTTCAGGATGGTTTCCATCGTAGTGCTGGGGACAACCGAATCGATGCCGGATGAGATATCAACGGCGATCACCAGATCGGCGCCATATTTCCTGGCTACATCGACGGCCAGCGGGTCGGCCACGCCGCCATCCACATAGCTTGTCCCCGAGAAGCTGGCCGGCTGGAAGACACCGGGAATCGCACAGCTTGCCTGGACGGCCATGCCGGTGTTGCCGGAATGGAACACGACACTCTCACCGGTCTTGATATCGGTGGCCACGGCATAAAAGGGGATCTTCAGCTTCTCGATCGGTGAACTACGCACTTTCGCGTTGATGAAGTTCCGCAGTCGCTCGCCTTTAAGAAAGCCGTTATCCGGAAATATCAATTCTGCCACATCGCTCCTTTCTAGCGACAACGCGATCTTCTGCAGAGCGTAGGCATCATACCCGTACGCATACAGACTGCCGACAAAACTTCCCACACTCGTTCCGACGATCATATCAATCGGGACCTTATTGTTTTCCAATATCTTCAGTACGCCGATATGGGCGAAACCTTTGGAGGCGCCGGCGCCGAGGACGAGCGCAATTTTAGCGGGACGCTGTGACGGGACCGGGGAAGGGGGTGTGGTCGCACAGCCGCACATCAACAGGCTGCACCATACCAGTACATAATGTTTCATGGTGAGTATCGGTTTCATGGTGACCTCGACGCAGGGGTAATCGTTTTGAATTTCGCGGTGATATGATCTGTAAACGCTAACAGATGACCGGGGATAACACAAGTCTTGATGCGCGTTTTCGTAGAGAGTGGTCAGGGATGCCGATGTCCGTGATAGGCGGGGGCTCTTTGCCGCCGGCGGCCAGGCGGGGTGGTTTTGTGTGAAGATCAACGACTGGAGAGGAAACGGGATGCCTGCTAATGCAGAGCAGTGAGCAGCTGCATTAGCAGGTTGCACGGATTGATTGACCGCGCGAAGTGAAAGCTACCTCAGTACGGCTTCGGCCATCACCTCGGCCACATCCCGCACCCGGACACCTTCGGTCTTCACATCCTTAAGGCCGTCTTCGAACATCGTCAGGCAGTAGGGACAGGCGACGCAGATGGTATCAGGCTGCTGCTTGATCGCCTCGTTGACGCGGTTGATGTTGATGCGCTCGCCGGTGTGTTCTTCCATCCACATCCGGCCGCCGCCGGCACCGCAGCAGAAGGCGTTGTCGCGGCTTCGCTCCATTTCAAGCGGCGCAGAGCCGGTTGCGGCCTTGATCACCTCGCGGGGGGCGTCATAGACATCGTTGTGGCGGCCGAGATAACAGGAGTCGTGAAAGACCATATTGCCGAATTCAGCAGTTTTTGTGCCGGGGTTCAAGCGGCCATCCTGAACCAGGTTGCGCAGCAATTCGCTGTGGTGGATAACCTCCAGTTCCAGTCCGTATTGACGGTAGTCGTTCTTCAGGGTGGAGAAACAGTGCGGACACTGGGTGATGACCTTTTTCACACCCTTGGCTGCAAAGAGGGCCACATTTTCCCTGGCCAGCTTGTCAAAGACATATTCGTTGCCCAACCGGCGTACGCTGTCGCCGCAGCATTTTTCGTCCTTGCCCAGGATACCCCAGGAAACGCCGGCCTTATCCAGCAGCAGGGCCACTGCCGTGCTGACATGCTTGCTGCGCGAGTCGAAGGAACCGGCACAGCCGACATAAAAAAGGTATTCGGTGGTGTCTTTTTCGAAGGGCCGTGTCTCTATATGGGCACACCATTTGGTGCGTTCCGAGGGTGCAATGCCCCAAGGGTTGCTGCGGCCCTCCATGTTCTCGAACAGGTTCAACAACTCTTCGGGGAATCTGGCCTCGGTCTCCACCAGATGACGGCGCATCCGGATGATCTTGGGCATCTGTTCGATGAAGACCGGACAGGCCTCCATGCAGGCCCCGCAGGTGGTGCAACCCCAGATGGATTCCTCGGAGATGCTTCCTTCGCCGCCTTCTCCGATCAGCGGTGTCAACGGCCGCTCTCCCCGTTTCAACAGGCTGCCGTTTTCCAGCAGGTTGACTTTGATGTCATGGACCACGGCCCGCGGGTTGAGCGGTTTGCCGGTGATGCTGGCCGGGCAGACGTTCTGGCAGCGGCCGCATTCAGTACAGGAAAAGGAGTCCAGCAGATCCTTCCAGCTGTAACGGTCCACGCTGGCCACGCCGAAGCTGTTGCCAATAACGAACTCCTCCCGCGGTTGTGTGTTCGGTTTCTCCAACCGGCGGAAGAAACAGTTGGGGATGGCGGTCAGGATGTGCATGTGCTTGCTGTGCGGCAGATAAGATATGAAGGTCAGCAGGGCGAAGGCATGCGCCCACCAGGCCCCGGCGTGAATAATCCCCAGATGGGCCGGTGGAAGCAGCCCGGCTATCCGGGCCGAAACCGGCATGATCTGCGCGGCTACGGAAAGAAATGAAACCGGATCGGAGTTGGATCGAATCATGATGGCAGCCAGCTCCGTGGCATTAAGGCCGAAGGCGGCCAGCATGAGTGTTGCGATCAGTCCCAGGATGAAAAACGCATCCAGAGAGCGGGCTTCCGGGTACGGTGGTGACACAATACGTCTCACGGTGGCGATACATACCGCGACCAGGGCCAGGAGCGAGGCGATGTCGATCATGAAGGCCAGGGGGACGTAGATCTCGAAGGGGAGTTTGACCAGCTTGATGGACTGGGGGAACATCCCGTTCAGGATAAATTCGGTATTTGCCACCAGCAGGATCAGGAACGACCAGAAGATGACGAAGTGGTTCAGCCCAAACGGCTTGGCCAGAACACGTTTTTGGCCGAAGGCGTACTTGAGCATCTGGCCGATACGGATACCGACCGAATCGAAGCGATTTTCCGGTGCGCCGAGCATGATCAGGCTGAGCCGTTTCCAGCACCCCCAGGCGAATACTGCCAGCGATGCGATCAGGAGCGGGGTGAAAATGGACGGATTGGGTGTCATGTGAGGACCTCTATTTGTTTTCTTTCAGTGCCCGAATCTGCCTGGTCATTGCCGGTACTACCTGGAACAGGTCGCCGACGATGCCGTATGTCGCCACCTCGAAGATCGGGGCATTCTTGTCGCGGTTGATGGCGATGATCATATCGGAATCCTGCATGCCCACCAGATGTTGAATGGCGCCACTGATACCGCAGGCGATGTAGATCTTGGGACGGACCGTCTTGCCCGTCTGGCCGACCTGGCGATCGCCCGGCATCCAGCCGGCATCGACGGCACTGCGGGAGGCTCCCACGACTCCACCTACCGTATCGGCCAGTTCCTGCAGCATGGCAAAGTTCTCCGGCCCCATCATACCGCGTCCGCCCGAGATGATGAAATCGGCACCGGTAATATCCACGGCGCTTTTACTGCCCGCATCGCGGATGATCTCGATCACCTTGGTAAGGATGCTCGTCTCAGGCACAGTGAATGGGTCGCGGATGATCACCCCCGTCGCCCCTTCACGTCTCTCGGGCATCGGCATGACATTGGGGCGGACAGTAGACATCTGCGGCCGGAACTTGTCGCACATGATGGTGGCCATGATGTTGCCGCCGAATGCCGGCCGGGTCTGCATCAGATTGCGTTTGTCATCGATAGCGAGACCGGTGCAGTCGGCGGTCAGGCCGGTGGCGACCCTGGTGGCAACCGCGCCGGCCAGATCACGTCCCATGCCGGTGGCACCCATCAGAATGACCTCCGGTTTATAGGTTTCGATCAGGTGACAGCAGGCCTCTACATAGGCCTCGGTGCGGTAGTTCCGGTACAGTGCGGCGTCCAGCAGATAGACCTTTGCGGCGCCATAGGCAAAGGCCTCGCAGCAGAGATGCTCGACCTGCTCACCGATCACCATGGCGCACAACTCGACGCCCAGAGAGGCGGCCAGTTGTGCGCCGATTCCCAGCAGTTCCCAGGAAACCTTGGCCGGTTCCCCTTCCGTTTGCTCGACAAAGACCCAGACCCCGCGGTATTCGGCCAGCTTTTTCGCCAGAGCCGCCGCTTCCGGATCAATCTCTTCTTCAGCAGGAAGGCTGGATGCGGCCAACTCCTCCAGAATCTTCAGCTCTTCGGGGGTGAGGTACATCTCCAGGGCAGAGGCCGGACAGATCTTGACACACTTCAGGCAGCCGATGCACTTGTCTGTCAGAATGATCGGTTCGCCGCTGTCGGTCATATCGACGGCGTTAACCGGACAGGCGCTCTGGCAACGGGCACCGCAGGCGATACATTTGCCTTCCAGCAGGCGGGCAACACCGCGCGGTCTTTTGGGTTTTGGTTTGGGCTGTAGTTCTGTCATATCGGCAGCATGTCCTTGGCCAGCAGTTTTTCGATCAGCAGTTTTGCGGTACCTTCGGGGTCGGCGTAGCCATCTCCCAGAATCTCGCCTTGGACGCGTTCCGGGGAAAAGATCTTGGATACCCAGGTCGGGGAGCCTTTCAAGCCGATCTTCTGTTCATTCAGCTTCAAGGTCTGGTTGTCCCAGAGCTCGACCGTTGCCTCAATAGCTGCAAGCCGCATGGGGACCTTGGGGTAGCGGGGGCGGTTCAGCTCGCGTACAACGGTCAGCATGGCCGGCAGGGGCGCTTCAACGATTTCATGGCGGCCTTCGAGCTTGCGGCTGACGCGGATTCGCTTGGCAGACAGATCGAGGTTCTCGATGTGGCCGACGAGGGTCAGCTGCTGGTAGCCCAGGCGGCTGGCAATGCCGGGACCGACCTGGGCGGTGTCGCCGTCGATGGTCTGCTTGCCGCACAGCACCAGGCCAACCTCATCCACCTCCGTATGCAGCTTGTTGATGGCAGCGGAAAGGACATGGCTGGTGGCCAGGGTGTCGGCACCGCCGAATACCCGATCAGACAGCAAAATGGCGCGGTCAGCGCCCAAGGCCAGGGCCTTCCTGAGGGTGGCTTCGGCATTGGGCGGCCCCATGGATATGGCAACGACCGTGCACCCGAAACGGTCTTTGAGGCGCAGTGCCTCTTCCAGCGCGTGGGTGTCGTAGGGGTTGACGATAAACGGGATCCCCTCGCGCACCAGGGTGTTGGTGACCGGGTCAATCTGAACCTGGGTTGTGTCGGGAACCTGCTTGATACAGGCGACGATTAGCATAAGGTAGGTTCTCCTGGACAGAAATAACAATAAAAAACCGGCACATCTTCCCTGTCGGGTCTCGATGCCCCGGGATCCGGCGACGTGGCAGGAACGGTATGTTACGAGCAGGAAGCATGCCGTTTTAGCCAAGATAAAAATACGTGTGCGGCGGTTCTTTTGTCTGAGCCGGCAAGCACCCGATAATTCAATCTATGCCGGTGCATGGTGGCCGGATTGCGTTAAGTTGCAATAAAATTGACAGGGCCAACGGTGCAAGATATCCGCACGGTGTGAACAAAAACCATGCATCACAACATTCGAAGAAGTCTATCAGTTTTTTCGATCCCGTCAATAGCAGGATGGCGCAACGCGCACGAGAATTGCACCAACCACGCAGATAGGCTACAATCGGCGCAACGTACATTCAGCCCGACCAAATATCAGGGGGATTCAGCCATCAAACAACTTGTACTCCTCTATCCCTATCTGCGTGCACTGCGCTGGCGTTATGTAGCGGGCGGCTGCCTTCTGCTCGCTACCAACGGCTTTGCTCTGTTGATTCCGTGGTATATGAAGTTGGCTGTGGAGGGTTTGCAATCCCCCGCCACGGCCCGCTTTTCTCCGGCTGAATGTGCCCTGCTGATTGCCATGCTGGCCGCAATGCACTGTGTGACGCGTGTTTTTTCGCGTACCCTCGTACTCAACGCAGCCCGCACCGTCGAGTTCCGGATTCGCGAAGATCTCTTCCGGAAATTGATGCAGCTGGATCTGCACTACTTTTCAAACAGCCGGACCGGCGACATTCTTTCCCGGTTTTCCAATGACTTGGGCAACGTGCGCATGCTGACCGGCTTTGGCGCCATGAGCGCCATGAACACGCTGATCATCTATGTGGCTGCCGTGACGCTGATGTTGCGTATCCACCCCTGGCTGACGGTGTGTGCCTTAGCGCCCTTTCCCGTCATGGTGCTGGTGGTCAAAAAGGTCAGCCACCGGCTGTTTCAGCGTTCACTGGAAGCACAGGAGGAGCTGGCACGCCTGTCGAGTCTGGCGGAAGAGTCGGTTTCAGCGGTACGGCTGATCAAGTCCTATTGCCGGGAAGGACTTTTCCAGGAACAGTTCGGCCAGGTTGCCGGCCGCTATCTGCATCACAACCTGCGGCTGGCGCGACTGCGCGGTCTGATCATCCCCGTGATGGCGGCTGCAACCGGAACCGGCACGCTGGTCGTCCTGTTCATGGGCGGGCGGCTGGTCATCGCCGGCAGCATCACCCTGGGCGATTTTGTGGCTTTCAGCGGCTATCTGGCCATGCTGGTCTGGCCCACTGCTGTGATGGGCTGGATTCTGACTCTGGCGCAGCGCGGGGCCGCTTCCATGACGCGGCTGGCAACCATCCTGACTGCGGAACAGGGCGTTGCCGATGCGCCGGATGCTGAGCCGCTGGAGGACGTTCGAGAAGGGATCGAATTGCGTGGGCTGTGCTTCAACTATGGCAACACGCGGATCATCGACGGCATCTCCTTCCGGATTGCGTCAGGCGAAAAGGTCGGTATCACCGGCACGGTGGGCAGCGGGAAATCGACCCTGGTCCGGTTGTTGCCACGTTTGCTGCCGGTCGCTGACGGCATGCTGTTCATCGATGGGCGGGACATTAACCGTATCACCCTGGCCAGCCTGCGGAGGCTGATCGGTTACATCCCGCAGGAGGCCTTTCTCTTTTCCCGCACAATCCGCGAAAACATCGCCTATGGCCTGTTGGAACATGATGAGAGCCGTATTGTCGAGGCTGCCCGTCAAGCCGGTTTTGCCGAAGATATTGCCCAATTCCGTGAAGGGCTGGATACAGCGGTGGGTGAAAAAGGGGTCACGCTGTCCGGCGGGCAGAAGCAGCGTTTGGCCATTGCGCGGGCGCTGGTCACCGCACCGCGCGTCCTGTTGCTTGACGACCCGCTCTCGGCAGTAGATGCGGGTCGCGAGGAGGAGATTCTGGAAGAATTGAAACGGTTTTCCATGGATCGCACGGTTGTGATTGTTTCGCAGCGTATATCGGCGTTCCGCGATTGTGACAGGGTGATCGTACTGGAAAAGGGAATGATAGCAGAAGAGGGCCGGCCTTGTGACCTGCTGAAGCGGGGTGGAATCTATACGGAAATGGACCGCATGCAGCGCATGCAGGAAGAGTTGGGCTGATAACCACCCGCATAGCCGGTGTTTTTCAGGAAGCTCAGAACGGGTACCCCAGGCCGACGAATACCGCCGGGCCATCATGGCCGAAACCGATATCGACGCGGCCGATAATGTTGGGCCTGACAACCGCCCGTATGCCAAAACCGGGGTTGAATTCAAACTGTCTGCTGTTGGCGCGGTCAAGGCGCTGCATGACGGCGCCCAGGTCCATAAAGGGGGCCAGCTCCCAATCGGCCTTGACGTTGAATACCTCCCAGCGGAAGAGGCGGATGCGCTCTTCCAGGTTTAACAGGAAATAGCTGCTGTCAATAAAGCGGTTACGTCCATAGCCGCGCAGGGTGTTTTCGCCCCCCAGGATGCTCTGTTCCAGAAAGGGGACGCTTGCCCCAAGCGTCTGGTTGTAAACCAGCCGGAAGACGCTGATGTAACGTGCGTTGTCAAAGGGTATAAATCCCTTGAGTTCACCTTCGTAGTGCCGGTAATCGGCGGTACTGCCCAACGCCTTTGAGCTGTTTTCGACGGATGCCTTGGCAAATCCGCCGAAGGTCGGGGCTATGAGTGAATCCAGGGTGCTGTAAACCAGGGAAATGCGCTGGGCATGGGCAACAAAGCCGTTTATGCCGGGGACATGCAGCTGCATGAAACGGTCCTTGATATAGGGGATGCTCTTGACGGCGCCCGTCTCGATGCTGACATCGCGAAAACGCTCCCCCAGAATCAACTGCAGATGGTGGCCGATATCATACCCGCCCGACAGGTTGAAGCCGATTTCCGAGTCGCTATAGTTGGTTTCAAACTGGCGCGGGGTCTTGGCTTCAAAACCGAAAAAACGTGCGGAACCGTCAGTGAAGGCAAAGGCAGAAAGATTTGTCTCCAGTTTTTTGTCGAGGTAGGTTTTGTCGCGTAGTTTGAATTCGTAATCTTCGTTGATGATCGTGGATTTGGAAAGGTTTGTTTCCCATGAGCGGTCGGGTGACGGATAAAAGGCGGCGTAGAGTGTTGTTGTAACGCCGAAATTCTTGTTGTAATTGACCTGAGGCGCCAGAAGCGTGCTGATGTTGTCGTGGTTGTCGTGCAGGAGAAAGGCGGTAAGCGCACCGGCGGTTATGCCTTCGTTGGGGCTTGAGGCGATGACCGGCAGGGGGATGCTGACGACCTTGACCTCTTTATCAAAGCCGGCGTTGGTCAACGGGTACGGTAGGGAGTTGCGCGGAATGTAGCTTGTGCAGCCGGCCAGCAGTAGGATTGTTCCCAATACAAAAAAACGAAAATGTGCGGTGAGGTGCGAAATCATGACGGGGATATGTACCATTGTGCTGCCAGCGGTGTCAACCGCCCTGTATTAAGCTGTGTCCTTAACGCTTGTCTACGTAACGCCCCTGGGCTATAATTCACCATCCTACCGTACAAAGGTTGCCATGAAGCTCAATTCCAAGCTCATCCTCATCATGGTCTCACTGCTGGTCCTGGCAATGATGACCCTTTTCATCCTCAATCAGTACGCCCAGAACGATCTGGTGCACGAGATTCAGGAGAGTTCACAGGAAATATCCAAGGCTGTGCAGATGAGTATCGAGGACCTGACCTCTGAGGCCGAAACATCCCGTCTGACGGACTACCTCAACAAGGCCCGCGAAAAGGGTATCAACGAGATCAACATCATCAATAGCGAGGGTGAGATCATCGACTCCTCCGACCCGGCGAAAATCGGGAAAAAACGCGAGATTAAAAAATTGGAGAAGGGTGTCCATGCCGCGCGGGTTCGCCACAGAGGTGCTACGATACTCTCCCAGAAACCCTACGAAGTCCTGGTCCCGGTAATTGTCGGGGATGAGCATCTGGGCTACGTTCAGATTAATATGCTGCTGGACAACATCCGCGACATTCAGCATGCCAACTTCATTCGCCGTCTGTTTGCCACCGGCATGGTCTTTGCCGTTGGGATGGCTCTGACCATTTATCTGGCCCGGCGCTATACCGACCCGATCAACCGGTTGGTCGGTGATTTCAAGCGGGTCTCGGCCGGCGACCTGTCGGTTACCATTCCCGTAGAAAGCAATGACGAGATCGGTGAACTAGCCGAAGGCTTCAACAATATGGTGGAAAAATTGCGCGAGCGAGAGGTGTTGGAAAAAAGGCTCTACGAAGCTGAACATCTCTCGCGGGTCGGTCAGCTGGCCTCGGGCATTGCCCACGAAATCCGCAATCCGCTCAATTATATCAGTCTGGCAATCGACCATCTCAAGGCCGAGATGCTGCCGAGCTGTGGTGAAAAATGTGCGGAGTTGACGGAGTTGACCGATAAAATCAAGGAAGAGGTCCGTCGGGCCAACTACATGGTGCTCAATTTCATGAACTATGGGCGGCCGCTCAAACTGCGCCGGGCTCTGATTCCCTATGGCGATATCCTGGCCAAGGTATTGCCATTACTCGGTGACCGCCTGACCGAACAGCACATCCAGGTTGTGCAGGAGATCGATGAGGATCTGCCGCCCTTGTGGGTCGATCAGGAACTATTACGGAACTGCATTCTCAATTTCATCAATAATGCCGTCCAGGCCATGGACGATGGTGGGGTCATACGACTGGGGGGCAGCCGGGACGATAACGGCGTACAGGTGCGCTTGACCTTTGCCGATCAAGGCAAAGGCATTCAACCGGAGGACATCACCAAGATCTTCCAGCCGTATTTCACCACCAAGGACGTCGGTATCGGGTTGGGCCTGGCCATCACCGAACGGATCATCAAGGAGCACGGAGGCGAGATCATCGTGGCCAGCAACCCGGGCCAGGGCACCACATTTACGGTGCTGCTTCCGCTTCCGCAAGAACAACTGGAGGAAACCTAGTGGCTGATATGAAAGGCAGAATACTGATAGTAGACGATGAAAAGCTTCAGCGCGAAATCATCATCCTGACGCTCAAAAAAGAGGGCCACGACCTGGCTGAAGCGGCCGGGGTCCGTGAGGCTCTGGCCTTGATGGATAAGCGGGAGTTTGATCTGATCCTGACGGATCTCATGATGCAGGGGCAGACCGGTATGGAACTGTTGGAACAGGTTCAAAAGGTCGATGCCGAGCAGTGCGTGATCATGATGACCGCCCATGGCTCCATCAAAACGGCTGTCGAGGCGATCCGGAAAGGCGCCTTCAATTACCTTGAAAAACCGATCGAAGGTGACCAGCTGATTCTGGCCGTCAGCAAAGCTCTGGAGCACATCGGATTGGTCAGAGAAAACCGCGTCCTGCGTAAACGACTGGAAGCGATCCAGTCAATACCCTACATCCATGGCGAGCACCCCAAGATGAAAGAGGTGTTCCGCATCATCTCAAAGATTGCCGCCTCCAGTTCCAGTGTCCTGATCGTGGGTGAATCGGGCACCGGCAAGGAACTGGTCGCCCGCGCCATTCATGACGGCAGCCATCGCAAGGACAAACCCTTTATGGCCATCAACTGCGCCGCCATCCCCGATACGCTGATCGAGAGTGAACTGTTCGGCCACGAAAAAGGGAGCTTCACCGGAGCCAATGTCCGCGAGATCGGTATTTTCGAGGCGGCCAATGGCGGCACCGTTTTTCTGGATGAGATCGGCGAAATGAACGTGGCCATGCAGGCCAAGCTGCTGCGTGCGATCCAGGAAAAAGAGATTCGACGGGTAGGCGGCAAGGTCAATATCCCCCTGGATGTGCGCATTCTGGCGGCCACCAACCGTGAACTGGAGCAGGAAATCAAACGGGGAGCGTTCCGGGAGGACCTGTTCTACCGTCTGAACGTGATCCGCATCAACCTGCCGCCTCTGCGTGAACGGGGCAGCGACCTCAAGACCCTGGCGGAATATTTTGTTAAAAAATACAGTGAGATATCGGGCATCGAGGTTGATGGTATCTCAAAGCCTGCCTTGCGGTTGATCATGAATTACGGCTGGCCGGGCAACGTGCGACAGCTGGAATCGGTCATCGAGCGTTCGGTGCTGATGGCGGAAAGCACAATCATCCAACCGGAAGACCTGCCGGCCGAGATCAGTTCCACGACGGGTCTGACGGGAGGCATTAGCATTGACCTGCCACCGGACGGTATTGATTTCGAAGAACTGGAAAAAGGCTTGATCATCAAGGCCATGGAACGGGCCGACTGGGTGATCGGCAAGGCGGCGCCCCTGCTGGGGATGAGCTACAAAACCCTGCAATACCGGCTGGATAAATTCGAAATCGAGCGTCCGGAAAAGCGGGGCAAGTCTGCTTGAAGCCGGTGGCCGCGTGGCAATAGTATGATTGACCAGATGACAAGCCAGGGTCAACCGTACCTGACGCAGTAATGCCTGTTATCAGGCGTCTATATGTCGGTAAACGGGATTGCAGCCGGAATTAGAAGAATCACTAAATTAATTGGCGCATTCAGCCGATAAATTTAGTAGAATGTTTATCAAGCACGTATTTAAGATGGGAGATGTGTCATGGCGGATTTTGTGTCGGGTGCAAACAACGATCCTTTTGCGGTTACCGGTCAGGACACGACCGGCACGCGCAAGCAGATTGCCCAGTATGCCATTATGCAGGCCGCCGCCTATATGCAGAACAATCAAAACGATCAGGCCATCGGGGCGTTCAAAAAGGCCCTGGCCTTTGATCCGCAGAGCGCCACCGCTTACAACTACATGGGCCAGATATACCTGTCGCAGGGCAAAAATGCCGATGCCATCAAGGCATACCAACAGCTGGTGCGAATACAATCCAACCTGTCGCTGGCGGATACTTCGTCCAATACCCCCACTCAGGCCGATGCCCATGTCAGTCTGGGAAACGCCTACCTGCAGGACAAACAATACACAGCCTCTGAAAAAGAGTTTAAAACCGCGGCCAAGCTGGATCCAAGCAATCCTCTGCCTCCCTATACCCTCGGCCTGCAATACGCCAATACGAATCGTTTGTCGGAAGCGGAAACTCAACTTCTCAAGGTTAAGAAGATTTCTCCCAATGACGGCAACGTCTTTTATGCCCTCGGCATGGTGTACAACAAACAGGGGCGATATGATGATGCAGTTACAAGCCTCGAAAAATCTCTGACCCTGAAAAAGGGCTTGACCGCGGCAAACTATGAGCTTGGGGTTGCCTATGATGCCCTGGGCCGAACAGCGGATGCCCAAAATCAACTTTCGATTCTCCAGAGCTCTTCCGATACGACTAACGCCCAGAATCTTAAAACTATTCTTACTAAGACGGGTATAAGCTACATGGGTACCAAAAATAGTGGGGGCTTTGTTTTTAATGCCGACGCAACCGTAGAGCTCTCGTTCCTTGACAGCGCCCTCCCTGCGGCTCAGCCATTACACCAGGCATTCGGGAGTAAAGCATTTTCCATAACAATTGGATTCACTAATGATATGGATCAAGCCTCCGTCACCAATACGAACAATTGGTCCATCTCGCGAGCGAACAGTGGTGCAGCCGGATTTTACAACTATACCAGACCCAGGTTTATGGTATCGCCAACTTGGACAACGGCAGCCCTTCCCGATGCCCCCGAATCAGTAACGTACAATTCAACTACGCGGGAAGCGACTTTAACATTCCGTCTTAACCAAAACTCGTCCGGCACTGCAGTGATCGACCCAAAACACATAGTCTTCTCATTCAGCGGCAAGGATGCATTAGGGAGAGCCATAGACACATCAGCCGACCAGATAGATCTCAACAATTCCGCCCCATTCTGATCGTTTGATTGAAGAGAATCTTGTTTGCCAATTTAAATAAACGTTGAGGGAGCCGTATGTCGAAGATAACTAACCAAGATTTTATTCTGATCGAAGGTGCCGCTACCTATGAACGGATTCTGGCGGATGTACGTGAGGTCGAGGCCGAAGAAGGTCTCCGCCATATTCAGGATTTCCTGAAAATATATCCCGAGTTTGCCCGCGCCCACAACGACTTGGCTGTCATGTACTATCAGGCCGGGAATTCACTCAAGGCGTTGGCTCATTATGAAAAAGCCCATAAACTTGATCAGGGCAACATTACCTACCGCAAAAACCTGGCAGACTTCTATTTTGTCGAGCTGGAATGGACGGGTGAAGCGATCCACACCTATCTGGACATACTCAAGGACAATCCCTTTGATACAGAGGCACTGAATGCACTGGGAACCATCAGCGTGCAGATCGGCCGCAAGGAGCAGGCCCGCCAGTATTTTTCCCGCACCTTGCAGCTTGATTCCAGTAACCATGATGCGCGGCAGGCCTTGCAGCAACTGCCATCACCAGCGGCAGCCCCTGATTCGCTACAAATTCCGCAAGCCACTGCCCAGGTCAGCTGTGCAGTCGAAACCTCAACCGTCGCTCCTGCCACCCCGGCCTTCCAGAATCTTTTTCACATAGTACAGCCCGAGCCGGCACGATCTCCCGACGAGCTCTACCGTGAGGCCATCAGCCTTGTTCATGTTGATAAGCCCGGCGAGGCTGTCGAATTGCTGGAGAAGATAGTGGCCCAAGGCCCTGATAATGCCTTAGCCCATAATGACCTGGGTGTTCTTTACCAAAAAAGAGGTGACCTTCAGAAATCACGGCGCCATCACGAAGCCGCTGCTCGGCTGCAACCAACGAACACGATTTTTCTGAAGAATCTGGCGGATCTCCTGTGCAGCGAATTTGGGGAATTGGAAGAGGCGCTGCGGATATACGTCAGGATTCAGGCGAAGGCGCCTCAGGATATCGAAATCCTCAAGGCTATTGCCACTGTCTGCCAATTGGTTGGCAACCCGTCAGATTCCCGTTTCTTTTTGGAGAGGGTCCTTTCCTTGCAGCCATGGGATCGCGATGCCCAGGCAATGTTAAAGGCAATGGAAGAAGCCGACAAGGTCAGAGTTTAGAAATGAAGGTATCAATGCCCAGCGGACGGGCGCATGGCTGGGGCATAGCCGGCGAATATCTGACCAGCGAAATCGCAAAACTGCCATATTTGGAAGGCGTTACCCTCCATTGTATCAGCGGCCACGATTTTCGCCCCATGAACCCCGCCGACTGGAACCGGGTCAATATCGGCTACTGTTTCTTCGAGAACGACATCGAAGCCCTTCGTCATACCCGCCGGGCTGCACAAGAATGGGATTATATCGTGGCCGGTTCATCCTGGTGCGAGTATCAACTGCGTATCGGTGGTGTGCAGCGTACTTCAACGATCCTGCAGGGGATCGACCCCGCCAATTTTTATCCTGCGTCACATCGTAACGATGATGGCCGTTTCATTGTGTTTTCGGGAGGTAAATTCGAATTCCGCAAAGGTCAGGATCTGGTCATTGCCGCCATGCGGGTATTCATGCAGCGCCACCAGGATGCCTATCTGGCCTGTTCATGGATCAATCAGTGGCCTTTCTCACTGGCGACCATGAGCCACTCTCCCCACATAACATTCAATCCTTCAAACGAAGCTTGTGCCAACATCCTGCAGCGTACGCTCCATGAAAACGGCATCCCGGCCGATCGGGTCTATCTGGCGCCGCTGATGGACAATTCCCTGATCAGGCAAATCTATCAGCAAACCGACATCGGCGTTTTCCCCAACCGTTGTGAAGGCGGCAACAACATGGTCATGTGCGAATATATGGCCTGCGGCCGAACCGTCATTGCCAGCGACGCCACCGGCCATGCCGATGTGATCACTTCGCGCAACGCCTTTCCTTTGTCGGACTACACGCCGCTACTGGTTAAGGATATAACAGGGCAACCCTCTGCGATCTGGCATGAAGCCTCAGTAGAGGAGCTTCTTGAACGGTTGGAGTTTGCCTACCTACATGGCGATAAGTGCGTGCAAAAAGAACTGGTTGCCGCTGAAGATATGAAACAACTTACGTGGAATATGGCGGCGCGAAAGTTCCACGCGATCGGGGCGAGTCTGGCCCCGGTTGTAATACAAGGACAGAATTCATAAATAGTGCTGGCTGTAATCCAAAGGCGATGGAGGAGATTTCTTTCTAATGGAGATAACGTTTAATCAACTTGCCCGATTGGTCTCATTCATCGATAAGATCGAGACAGAAACCTACCCGGAAGCCCCATCCTTTATTCATTCGGAAATCACCGGCAAGGTTCTGGAAATTATCTTGCCCCAATATCACAAGGATCAAGCTACACGAATTCTCGACATCGGCTGTGGCCAGGGTCCCGCCCTGGACATATTCCGGGACAAAGGCTATCTGTCCACGGTTGGTATCGCCCTGAACAATGAGGATGTGCATGTCTGCTGTGAGAAGGGACATGACGTCCGCAAGATGGATCAATCATTCCTCGAATTCCCGGATAGCTCATTTGATTTTGTCTGGGCCAGACATGTTATCGAGCATAGTATTTTCCCTTACTTTACGTTGACGGGGTTTGCCCGGGTGCTGGCGCCGGGAGGGACGCTCTACCTGGAAGTGCCGGCTCCCGAGACATCCTGCCACCATGAAACAAACCCGAACCATTACAGCGTCCTCGGCCGCGGAGCCTGGATGTCACTGCTCAACCGCTCCGGTTTTACCGTGCGCGATGATGTGCGTTTCGGTTTCACAACCCCGATGGGACCTGATGAATACTGGGGTTTTATCTGTGCAAAATCCTGATCTATCCATGATCCTTGCCCAAGGAACCACTACATGAACACCCCTATTCACGTCTGGCTTGCCTACGTAGCCTACCCGGTAACCACAGCTGCGTATTTCGAACGTGCCCTCAGGCAGCGTTACCGCACTACCACTATCGGCCCTCCTCTGCCCGGCGACCTGATTGAGAAATGGCAGCTGCAGAACATGAGGTTGCCGCTGAAGGAGCAAGATGTTTCCACCGGGGGAACCCCGGACATGGAACAGATTCTTGCTGCGATTGCCCCGGCCGACTATCCGGACCTTTATCTGTGGGTCGAATCGGTGGGTGGGCACTATCCTCTGAATCTTGATGCATTGAGCTGTCCAAAAGTCTGCTATCTCATTGACAGCCACCTTAATCTGCCCCTGCATCTGGAGTGGGCCAAGCAGTTTGACATGGTGTTCATCGCCCAGCGGGAGTATCTGAACGAGTTCCGAAAACTCGGCATCAAGGCGTACTGGTTGCCATTGGGGTGTGACCCGGAGGTGCATTGCCGCTTCGATTTGCCGAAGGTCTATCCGGTTGGTTTTGTCGGAGGGGTCGCTGCCGGATCGCGCCGGGAAACCTTGCTCAAGCATCTGACCAGCCAGATACCTGTTCATTACGAGCGTTGTTTCTGGGACGACATGGCCCGGCTCTTCTCGCAGTCGCAGATCGTATTCAACGAAGCGATCAGGAATGACCTGAACATGCGGGTTTTCGAGGCCATGTCCACCGGTACGCTGCTTCTGAGCGACATGGCCCGAAACAGCGGGCAGGAAGAGCTTTTCAGGGATGGCGAGGACTATGCGCTTTATCGGGATAGTAACATCTGCGATGTTGCCCGTTTCTATCTGGATAACGAAGAGCTGCGTGAACAGATTGCTGCCCGCGGGCGGCGGCTGGTTCACAATGCCCATACCTATGCCCATCGCATGGATGATCTGCTGGCGGTGGCACTGGGAGGCAAGGCGGACACGTTCTCGGCAGAAGAGCTGCGGGAGCGCTCACTGGCTGGGGTGCCGGCAATTGACAGCGAAATCCCTGAAAGAGTCTGCATAAGCAGTTCCAGGCGAAGTTTCGTTATCCCGGTGCTGGATATGTCACCCGCCAGTGAATACAACATCCTGACCCTGCTCAAAGATCTGGAAGAAATCGAAGGCGACGTGATCGTCATCTTCAACGGGCAAGAGGTGGCCGGCCATCTGAAAGTGCATCCCCGCATCACCCGCTATGCCGTCATGAAGCATAACATCGGGGTCGCCCGTGCCTGGAATCTGGGGTTGGAGATCGCAGTAACCCCGACGGCTTTCATCCTCAATGCCGACCTGCATGTTGAAAGAGCAGCAATTTATGCTCTGGAAGAGGCGCTCTATGCGCTTCCCGATGCGGCCTGCGTCGGCCCTCAGGGGAGTTTTGTGGAGTACGCCCTGGCCCGTGATTATATTCATTTCGACAAGGGCACTTTCAATCAGCCGCTGGAGGTTGACGCGGTCTCCGGCTTCTTCTTTGCCATAAAACTTCAGCATTTCAATGAAAAGACCATTCGTTTCGAGAACGGTTTCACACCGTGCTACTTTGAGGAGTGGGATCTGGGGCTGCAGATCAAGCGGGCCGGCCTGAAAAATTACATTGTGCCGACCGCAGCCTATGACCACCACTGGAGCGGCAGCATCAGAGCCCTGCGGGAAATCAATTTCTACGAAATGGCCGAAACTGCCGGGGAGATCATGCAGCGTAACCGTTGGCTGTTTCTTACCAAGTGGCGCGGTATTACCAGCCGCGAGGACAACCGGCAACTACTGCAAAGCGGATTTGTTGCCTATGCCACAAATCACGCCCACAGGCTGGCAGAGGAAGGACGTTTTGATGATGCCCGTAAATGGCTTGATTATGTTGAGCAGCGCTGTCAGGATGATGCGGCGATAGCAGCCATGCGAAGATTTGTCGAGGTGATGGCCAGTAAGGCCTGAAAAGAGCTGCAGAGGGTGTAATTTCATGATCAACTATATGCTGGCCAAGCTGGAAAGCCAGATGCGGCAGGCCGTTCAATTACAGCAAGATGGCAGATTTCCCGCAGCACTGGGGGGGTACGAGCTGATCTGCGAGGCTCTTCGTTTTTACGAGGAGCTGGGTTATGGCCAGGAGGCGGAAAATATTCATCGTTTGCCCCTGGCCGTCCAGCCAACTCCGGCTATGACACTCTATTGCCATGCTCTGATACAGTATTATCGCCGGCACTACTCGAGTGCATTGGAGGCTATCAAGGCTGCCCTGGCCGTGTCTTCGGAGATCACGATGCTGCATGTTCTCAAAGCCCGGATTCTGACCGCTTTGGGGGATTTGCCGGGCGCGCATGAGACCTACCGTTTCATTCAGGATCGTGACCCAGGTTATGACGGAGCGCATGACTCTCTTTTTATGCTTGCGGCGGAACAGGAGATGCCGGGGCCGGATTACTACGACTGGCTGGAGCGTTTTCACCACTGGCTGCGACCTGCCACGTATGTGGAGATCGGCCTTGGGCACGGGCGGTCACTGGCCCTGGCTGGTCCAGAGACGCGGGCAATCGGTATAGATCCTTACCAAGGGGCATGGGAACATCTGAACTATGTCTGTCCCCACACCCCTGCCACGCTCTTCCCCGTGACCAGTGACGATTTTTTTGTTGGACACGACCTGCGCGAAGTACTTGAACGGGAAACCTTTGATCTGGGATTTATCGATGGCCTGCACCTGTTTGAACAAGCCTTGAAGGACTTTATCAATCTGGAGCGTTACGCCAGGAAGGATTCCGTTGTACTGATCCACGACTGCTTGCCGATTGCGCCAATCGTTGCGGAGCGGGAGCGCTGCACCGGTTTCTGGACCGGTGACGTCTGGCGGATCATTCCCTGTCTGAAGACATTCAGGCCGGATTTGAAAATCATGACCATTCCAACCAAGCCGTCCGGTTTGGGGGTGGTGACCAACCTGGATGCGACGTCCACCGTCTTGTCCGATAACTATGATGATATCGTCCGTTATTACCTGACACTCCGTTGTCCGGAAAGCTTTGAACAGCGGCGGGTCGTATGCCGTGTAGGATCGGCTGATGAAGAATATGTTAAAGAGCAATTCTGCGGGAAATAGTGACTGCAGATCGGTTGAAACACGAGTTGCTTGTGCATAATTGGAGATATTGATGCCGAGTATTGAGATTTACCGCGGTAAAAAGATACTACTTCGTACATCGGATGACGTATCTGAAGTGATTAGCTGTGCCCGTTTCATCCCGATTATTTCGGGAGTCGCTTCTGATGTGGCACTCATGCTTTTTGATGATAATGGTCTTGTAGAACTCATTCGATCGGCATTTCCCAATGTAAAGGTGTTTTTGTCAAACACCTCCCCCCCCTTTCAGCATGATATAGAACTGGATCTTGCAAAGCTTCCTTTGCTGTTTATAAATTATCGTCATTGGGTTCCACTCGTTTACCTGCATCCTCCAACGGATACGTTGTTAACATTAAAAATAGACTTAGAAAATTCCGGTATGATCAACATTGGGTTAGCGCTTTATGGTAGTTCGGCGAGCAAAAAAATAGACAGTACGATGATATCCCAGAACATCACTTTAACTCAGCTTCATAACACTCAATTCCATTTTATTCCGGCAGACCCTAATCAACCTGTCCAAAAACCTCCTTATTCACATTTTAATGATACTGCCGGCTTGGTGCATGACTACCGAGATTTGGCCGCCTTACTGGCATCATTGGATATAATTATATGTTTGGAAAATGATGCTGCCCATCTTGCAATTTCCATGGGAAAACCTGTCTGGCTGTTAATCCCCAATAATGTGTCGAAGAAAAAGGTTGATTCCTGGAAAGAATTTCCAAATGTTACAGTTTTTCAGCAACCTCCTTCTGGAGACTGGAATGAAGTCGTCCGCAATATATCCTTATTTAGATTCTTCCAGCCAGAAGATATTGTATTCAAGGCTTTTTCAACAGAAGGAATAAAACCTGAACTGCCGATTGCACTACCAAATCCTTCGATCGTCATTGAGGAAATAAATCAACTGCCACAACTATTAGATGTCGATTTGGCTATGTTTTCTACAGTAAGTATTGAGACGACAACGGTATGTAATTTGAAGTGCCCCTATTGTCCTCATTCTACTGATAAAGCCAAACCACCTGCATATATGCCTGAAGAAATGTTTTACCGGATAATTGACTCACTTTATGATTATGTCCCCACGTATAACGGCACCATAACGCCAAGTCTTTATGGAGAGCCATTACTGGACAAGCGGTTTGAAACATTTATTCGTTACGCAAAAAAGAAGTTTCCGCATGCCTGTATTGAACTCTTTACCAATGGAGATTTTTTGACGTATGAACGATATCTTTCTCTGCGAGAGTCCGGAGTCGACCATTATAATATTTCACAACATACTCAAGAACAGCCTCAGGCTCTGTCTGATACACTTATGCGGCTTCAAAAAGAACTATCTGAAGAACTACCGATCACCATAAACAGAATGCTTGTACAGAACAAGTTCAATAGAGGTGGCTTGATTGAAGTTGAGAGTTACGCTCCTGAGCTGTATCCTAGGATGCAGTCTTGTTTCGCAGGTTATAAAAATCTTACCTTTGACTATCGCGGTTATGCCACCTTATGTTGCAATGATTACCAAGCATTACATACGTATGGCAATATTGCATCGAAAAGTGTTAGGGAGATATGGGAAGGCAAACATTACCGCCGGGTCCGAAATATGTTGATGTTAGGATTTCTTCCGCTTCCAATCTGTCGTACTTGTTTAAATCACTGAATGAGAGAGAAAGACTATGAGTAACAATACACCCCAGGAATGGTCGCCCAACAAACGCTGGAATCCCTTTAACAGTTACAAACTCCTGTCCCATGTCCACCGCTGGCGACAGATAAAAAGAGGCAAGCCGATTCCACCACCGGTGCTGATAACCGTCGATCCTACCAACGCCTGCAATTTCGGCTGTGCCTGGTGCAACGCCGCTTTTGTGCGCACGCATCGCAAAGGCAGCCTCTCCGAACAGGCTCTGATACAGATTGCCGATTTTCTGCCCCGCTGGGGAGAAGGGAATGGCATCTGGAAACCGGGGGTGGAGGCTATCTGCGTGGCCGGCGGTGGGGAACCGCTGCTCAATCCGGCTACGGCACCCTTCATCGACCGGGTAATTGCCAACAACATTGAAGTCGGCGTTGTTACGAACGGCAGCCTGATTTACCCGGTAATGGACAGTCTGTCGCACTGCACCTGGGTGGGGGTTTCAGTGGATGCCGGCACCTCAAAAACACTCAACAAGCTCAAGATGCTAAAGCCCGAACTGAACACCTTTGATACCATCATAGAAAACATATCGACGTTGGTGGATTACTCCCGGCGTCACAACCATCGACTGGGCGCCAAGCACCCCGCCTATGGTGTCAGCTACAAGTATCTTCTGTACAAGGATAATATCGAAGAGATCTACCAGGCGGCTAAACTGGCGAAGGAGATCGGCTGCAAGAACATCCACTTCCGCCCTGCCGGGACGACCTGGGACAATGTGGGTAATCCCACCACCTCGATTCAGTTCGACCAGGAGGAGATCAAACTTTTCAACGAACAGATTGCGAAGACGCTTGAATTGGATGACGACACCTTCAACGTCTATGGCATTACCCATAAATTCAACTCACAGTTTGATGCCTCGAATCATTTTCAAAAGTGCTATGCAGTCTTCATGACCGCCGTCATCATGCCGCCGGCCGGAAAAGATGTTTCTAAAGACGCCTTTACACTGGGACTCTGCTGTGACCGGCGGGGCGATGCCAAGCTGGAGCTGGGCAGTAATCTGGAGGATGTCAACCTGATCAACAGCCTGTGGGGCAGCGAGGGGCATTGGAAGATTCACGACAGGATCAAGATTCGCGGCGAGTGTCCTCGCTGTACCTATCAGCCGCATAACGAGATCTACGAGCAGGTCATTCTCAACGACAGCATGACCTACAAATTTATCTGACTTTATAAGGGAACACATGAACATCTCTGTCATCGGTCTCGGCAAGCTGGGGCTTTGTACGGCGGCCTGCTTCGCCTCAACAGGGCATACGGTCTATGGTTTCGATCTTAATGATCATTTCAGGAGTGAACTGAAGTCGCGGCGAAACCCGATAGAGGAGACCGGTCTGACGGAACTGCTGGAATCGGCTTGGGAACGTTTGCATATCGTTGACAGCTATGAGGCCGCCCTGCAGTCCTCGGATATCACCCTGATCATCGTTCCCACCCCCAGCCTCCCCGATGGCCGCTTTACCAACGACTATCTGGTCAAGGTGCTGGAGGGATTGGCACCGGCGCTGAAGTCTAAAAGCAGCTTCCACATTGTCGACGTTGTCTCCACCGTCATGCCGGGTTCCTGCGACACCGTCTTCACGCCGTTGCTGGAGAAGGCCACCGGCAAGCGGTGTGGAACCGGCTTCGGCCTGGTCTACAACCCCGAATTCATCGCCCTCGGTTCGGTGATCCGCAACTTTCTCAACCCTGACATGGTGCTGATCGGCGCTTCGGACGAGCGGTCCGGCTCTGCCGTGAGCGAACTCTATACTTCCACCTGCAAGACAAGACCGACCATGGCCGTCATGTCGCTGGTCAACGCCGAGATCACCAAGATCAGCCTCAACTGCTATGTCACCATGAAGATCAGCTATGCCAATGGACTGGCTGCCATCTGCGAGCAGGTGCCGGGTGCCGACGTAGATGTCATCACCGCCGCCATCGGCGCCGACAGCCGCGTGGGGAGCAAGTGTCTCAAAGGGGGGCTCGGCTTCGGCGGCCCCTGTTTCCCCCGCGACAACCTCGCCTTTCAGGCCTTTGCCGAAGAGTTCGGTAGCGAAGCGCTGTTGGGCAAGGCGGTCGTTGCGGTCAACAACAGCATACCTGAACGGCTTTTCAGCAGGATAGCGAGGCACTGCGCGCCACCGGCAAAGGTGGCCCTGTTGGGACTTTCCTACAAGGCTGACACCCACATCATCGAGGAATCACATTCCATTATGCTGGCGAAGATGCTCGTAGCTGCCGGCTATCAGGTGGCATTGCACGACCCAAAAGCGCTTGATGCGGCTTGCGACCTGCTTGGAAACGATGTGGTATGCTGTGTTGATCCGTATGAATGCCTGACAGGTGCAGCGGCAATCGCCCTGCTGACTGACTGGCCCCGGTACCGCGATCTCGACTGGGAACGCGTTGCCATGCTCGCAGCACCCGGTTCGCTCATTCTCGACAGCTGGCGTACCGCAATGAACAATGATATGTCTGCCTTTACCTACATTCCTGTCGGCGTCGGCATCTCTGCAAAGGATACAGTCTTATGAGCACCACCAACCCCTTCAACAACATTGAGCTCGAAAAGGTCCAGAGTTACTGGAACGCCCGCCCCTGCAACATCCGACATTCACAAAGTCCGGTGGGTACCAGGCAATACTTCGATGAAGTCGAGGCGCGCAAATATTTTGTTGAGCCGCACATACCGCTCTTTGCCGAGTTCGAAAAATGGAAGGGGAAAAAGGTTCTGGAGATCGGCTGTGGTATCGGCACCGATACCATCAACTTTGCCCGGGCCGGAGCCCAGGTGACCGCCGTAGATCTTTCGACCGAGTCCCTTGCGCTGGCAAAGAAGCGGGCCGAGGTTTTCGGACTGGACAACATTACCTTTTATCAGGCCAATGCCGAACAGTTGAGCGACTACGTCCCGGTCGAGCGCTATGACCTGGTCTATTCGTTCGGTGTCATTCACCATACCCCGCACCCTGAACGGGTAATCGAGCAGATCCACAAGTATATCGACAAGGACAGCATCTTCAAGATCATGGTCTATTATCGTACATCGTGGAAGGTCTTCTGGATGCAGCTGAAATACGGCAAAAAGCAGGGGGAGACCCTGGATGAGTTGATTGCCCGATATTCAGAGGCCGAAACCGGCTGTCCGGTCACCTATTCCTACACCACCCAGACGATCAAGGAGTTTCTGAAAGGCTTCGAGATCATCGATACAAAAATAGACCACATCTTCCCCTATAGCATTCCTGAATACCGTAATTATCAGTTCAAGAAGGTCTGGTACTTCCGCTACCTGCCGCAGGCGCTCTTTCGCTGGATGGAGCAGCGTTGGGGTTGGCACCTGTGCGTGACGGTACGGAAGACACAAGATAACTGCTTGGCATAACGTGGTTTATTAATAATAGAGGTGTAAATGAGCTCTAATAGCCATCATCCCGTGTTTTCAAAATTTACGCCAATGGCGTATTACTATGATTTTCTGGGAGTTAAGACACGTACCAATTTTTTTGATACTCCGAATGGCGTAGAGCCGCAGGCAATAACTCTTCTATATCCTCCTCCGGTCGATGAAGAATATTTTGAATGGTGCGATTTGCTTGAAGCAGTTATTGCCTCAAAAAAAACGTTTACAATGATAGAGCTAGGCGCAGGTTATGGGAGATGGTTGGTACGGGGGGCAATAGCCTTAAAACAAATAAAAAATATTCCTTGTCAGTTAATTGGCGTAGAAGCAGAGCCTCAACATTTCCAATGGCTTCTTCAGCATCTTATGGACAATGGTATTGATCCAAGCTCACATATGATGATCAACAAGGCGGTAAGCCATGAAGATGGTGAAGTATGGTTTTCTGTCGGAGAACCTGAAAAGCATTACGGTCAAAATATTGTTGAATCGGAAAATTTCTTTAACCCTAGCTATCCCGAGCAAAAGGCGGAAAAGGTTCCATGCGTAAGCTTGGAAACGATACTGTCAAATTGTGAATCGGTAGACTTAATCGATATGGATGTACAAGGTGCGGAGTATCAAGTAGTGGCAGTTTCTGTCATAGAAATAGCAGCTAAAGTGAAGCGAATTCATATAGGTACGCACGAAAAAACCATTGAGGACAACTTACGGTCGTTGTTCAACAGCATGGGATGGATAAACATTTACGATTACTCTGTAGGTTCGTCTACTCAAACCATATTTGGACCAGTAACATTTGGAGATGGTGTCCAATCGTGGCTTAATCCATTGTTTATTGAAGAAAAAAGCAGTGATAATGTATCCATTTCTCTCAACAACCCGCTTGTGAATATTTCAGACAAACTTGTTATTGATAGCAAAGATAATATTGCCAGAGCACAGTCAACTATCCCGGTCCGCGAGTACGGATTTGATTTGCCTGCAATACATGTTTTTGATCTCCACTCGGCCTTGAATTTCACAATCCCAATCGATTATCCAAAGTCTTCCTTGGTAAAAAAAATCTCACAATGGAAGATGGAAATCGATGATGCGCCGATATTTCGTTATATCTACCGCAATGCCAGTCCAAGCCGTCATCTCGAGTTCGGAACCTGGCAGGGGAAAGGCACTGCTTTTTGCCTTGAGGAATGCGATGCCACGGTATGGACAATCAATATGCCTTTTGGAGAGGGTTCATACGGTTTTTACGATAATGAACTCCCTGATGCCCATGCATGGGCGCGCAAGATTGGAATGCCTGAGACTGGTAACTATTCATCGGATTCCATCGGTTTTATAGGCAAAAGCTACCTCGAACGAAATCTTGGAAACCGAGTCTGCCAGATCTATTGTGACAGCAGGGAGTGGGACATCAGTAATTACCCGGAGGGTTTTTTCGATACTGTATTGATTGACGGAGGACATACGGAAGAGGTCGTTGCAAGTGACACCCGCAAGGCACTTCAGGTACTAAAGACTGGTGGCATCGTCATGTGGCATGATTTCTGCCCAACTGATTATCAGACGTTCGAGGCTTGCCGGGGGGTTATGGCCGGAGTTGCCCGTGAATGGAATTTTATCAATGAACAGACTAGCCGTTTGTTCTGGGTTTATCCCAGCATGATCCTTGTGGGAGTGAAAAAATGATCGCGTATGGAGTTGTTGGAGATAATGTCGGCTATTATTTAGCAACAAATTACTGACATACTCCGGCCAATGAGCACAACTCGGCGAGACGTTTTGTATTCCATTTCTAAAACAGTCTCTTATGTAAAAAGCATTGAAAGGTTCATATGGATACAGTTTATGATGATATTGATTCAACCGGAGTCGAAATAGTCATCGCTTTGCGTGGGCCTTGCAATTACAACTGTCATTATTGTGTTACTCACCATGAAATAGAAAAACAAAATTT
Source organism: Deltaproteobacteria bacterium (assembly GCA_021780495.1). Lineage (GTDB taxonomy): Bacteria > Desulfobacterota > Desulfuromonadia > Geobacterales > Pseudopelobacteraceae > CAIPTY01. The sequence continues at coordinate 64,822 of JAJXYO010000060.1, read as the reverse complement.
ATTCAAGCTTGATCAACTCCGCACAATGTACGCAAGCATTGACTGTTTTACCGTAACTTCGTTTGAATGTGGTGCCAGTGAACCTACATTACATCCTCAGATTAAAGAACTGATCAGTTTGGCCGCTTCGTACGGCGCTGTTTCTATTCCTACTAATAATTCTATTCCTCCAGAACGCTGGCTTCCTGAACCAGTCGCACATAATGTTCTTGTACGTGCCGCGTTGCACCCACAGGGTGAACAAAACCTGGAGTTGTTTATACAAAATCTTCTTACGGCCAAAAAGATGGGAGCTCATGTAAGGTGCATCTATGTTGCCCATCCAAGTCGGCTTGATAAGGTTGACGAGTATCAAAACAGATTTAAGAAGTATGGCATTCCGATTACGTTGGTAGCGTTTACAGGAGAATATCAAGGCCATATTTACCCTCAAAGCTATACAACATCAGAACGAGACTTCTTGGGTCTTGACACGCAGAATTGGTATGCACGTCTTAGCTCTGAAATTATTTGCCGTGAATTTTATGGCATCCCATGTTTAGCGGGCTATCAATCATTGTACATCGGTAAAGACGGTGAACTGCACAGATGCGAGAATGATAAATCCATACTTGATGAACCGTATGATATGCCCATGCCCTGTCGGGTGAAGTGGTGCGATTGCGGACTGCTACTGGAAGAGCTCAATACTTTGTCACATGAGCATTGGTCTTCCTGGCGTAAACTTTGCGGGCACACGATCCGTACTAATCCTAAAGAAAATAAAGACCGTGATTATGATGTTCTGCGATTGAAATATATTGAATTGATGTGTAGATACAATCCTGGTCGAATAAAAGCTATTGAACTAATGTGTAAACACACAAACTTAGATTATAATACCTTACTAATTTGCGGCTCCAGTGGTAACGATGTCAGAAATATGGTTAGATTCATGCAGTTAAATCACATGAAATCAAAATGATCTGGCTCTATGTCGTACAAATACTATTCATTAACAGATGAAGAGACAACATGATTTCGGTAATTGTTTATGGAAGAAATGATTCTTATGGTTACAATCTGGCCAAGCGGGCGGCTATTAGCCTAAACTGCATTGCCAGTCTTCTTGATGATCCCGACGACGAAATAATCTTCGTAGACTGTAATACTCCGAATGACATCCCCACGTTTCCGGAATCCATTGCCGACACCCTGACTCCGAAAACCAGGCAGTTGTTGCGCGTCCTGCGTCTGAGACCAGAGCAATACGAACGCGGAAAGAATGGCTCCACATTCAAGGTGCTGGAACCGCTCTGCAGAAACATCGCTATTCGTCGGAGCAATCCTGCCAATCGCTGGATACTCAACACAAACACAGACATGGTGTTCACTCCGCTGACGGACGGGCAATCGCTCTCCTCGATCTTCCGAGACCTGCCTGATGGCTTCTACGAACTGCCCCGCTTCGAGATGCCGGAATCTCTGTGGGAATCAACAGACCGCCTGGATCCTGCCGGAACCATCGCATCCTTCAGGCTGTGGGGTTTGCGTCTGCATATCAGCCAGATAATTACAGCCAGCGAGGAACTGCTCTTTGATGGACCGGGGGATTTTCAGCTTTGTCTGAGAAGTCAATTATTTCTGATACACGGCATGCATGAACAGATGGTGCTTGGGTGGCATGTGGACAGTAACCTCTGCAAGCGGATGTGGTTACTAAACGGCCAAACGACGACAGTACTGGATCGCCTTCATGCTTTTCATTGCGATCATACCCGCATACAAACTGTTTATCATGTGGCTGGTAAATCTACGGAAAACAGCCTTGCCGATTATTTCGTCAATGTTACAACACCCTATATTCCGGAGCAGGCGCTCACGTGGGGAATGCCGGAAGAGGATATTGAAGAGTTCAAGGTTGATCAATGCCATACATCTAGGGTGCCCACCGTACTTTCGCAGATTTTGCCGGGAATGGAAAAACCCATATCCGGCCAATCCACAATAGATGCATTTGATACGGGACTCTTCTATAACGATTGCCATGTATTTCCCTATCTTGCCGATATAATTGTAAATTTATCACCTGGTATGAAAATAGGATATTTCGGTTGCAATGAACAACTGCTCAATTTTATGTCAAATTTAAGGTGTTTACTGGGGCATACAGGGCGGATTTTGTATTGTGATGAATTGTTGCAGGCGAACACTACCTTTAAATTATGTAGCCTGGTAGGCAGGGATGAAATATACAATGATTCAGGGACATTCATATTTGATTTATCCATGAAAACCTTGCCATCAAGGCTCAATAGGCATGGATTGCCCATTCCTGCTTTATGCGAAGACGTTGTCCGGTTTGCCCGCAAAATGTCAGATGAAATCATCGGAGTAGCCCGTTATGAGAACGAACGGGCTAAATTGAAGGGGTTGCCAAGGCATGTAATATTTGTAGGATGTCATTCTACTATCTATGATTCAATCGTAAAAAAACTCTTTTCTTGCGCAATGACGCCTTTTAACACCCTCGTGTTAAGTGGCATGGTTTCAGATGAAGCCTTTAAAACACCAACAATATTTCCGTTGCATTTATATGTTATCGGGGCCTCTATTGAAGATATTTCGTCATGGATAGCAAAGCGTTTTGATAAGCCTGTCAGTTTTGATGCCATTCGGATGGCAAACGATTTGTACAAGATGTTTCTGGGGGCTACGGATAAACAAACTGCTCTGGATGCCCTGGAAACCCTTCTGAGCTTTTACGCCGGCCGCGGGATGCTGGAGATGCAGATCGAGATATCGAAAATCAATGGTGTGCCGGAGATGGGGGAGGCGTTACGCAACTTCGTCAGCGAATATGAAAAACGACCATATGAAAAATAGATTGTCACGTCTATTAGGTTCTGGAGGCAAACGAGGTTGATAGGGCGACTGTTTGGCAATAAGGACGTGCAACTCTGTCCCGAAACGCTTCACTTTACAAGTGCGTGGAATTCAAGGCCAGATGGGGTGGTTGAGCTGAATAATGACCAATCGACCATTGCCAAACTCTTTCGCGACCTATGCAGCGAATACGAACAACCGTTTGTCATCGATGTCGGTTCGCATGTCGGTACAGCTCTCCTGGCTGCCACCGCACGCGAAAATATCTCTGGATGGGCTTTTGAGCCCCATTCGGCTGTGTGCGAGGTGCTCAACCGCAACCTTGCTCTCAATAGTATCTCAGACCGAATTGTTGTCTTTCGGGAAGCTCTCTCACATTTTCCCGGCAGGAGAATTCTCAAATCTCCACATAACGACAAGGACTCGGGGTTGTCTTGCATCGGGCAGACTAACTATTCGCCACACAAGGAGCAGTATGTTGATGTAGTGAGACTCGATGATGTTTCCGGCGTGGCAGGTCTTGAAGCGGTCGATATAATCAACATCGACACGGAAGGGAGCGAACTGTTTGTATTGATCGGCGCCACGGAAACCATTAATAAACATAAGCCGGACATCCTGCTGAAGGTCAATTGGGGCAACCTGAACCAACTGGATGTGTACATCAACAATCTTACCGACTATCTGGAACTGCTTGGATACCAGGGGCATTGGGCCGGGACAGAAGATATGCTCTTCAGGCATCCGTATCGAAAGACCATCAGGAAAAAACCGTATTTTGTTGATAAGCCGGATAATGACGGATTAAAGGTTGCGATCGTTAAGCAGCGCTATGACGTGTTTGGCCCGTGGTGCAGCACAAAGTATGAGCGTGCTCAACCTTTCAATGTCATGAAGAAATGGCCATCGAAGTATAGTTATTTGGAGATGACCCATCTGTTTCAAGCCGACTGGCTTGTACTTCCCTTTTGCCATGATTCCAAAAACGTTCGGCAGAAAATTGACTTCCACCAGCAGACGTTTGACGACAATATGGAGTGTCTGCCACACGTTACCGGCATGCATCTTGACGACTATGACGTCGTTATTTCGTTGGACCCGATCCTCCGTCCGCCGCGTGGTGGACAAACGCTGTATGCCTATTTTCAAAATGAGCACCATCACAGCGAGTATACCCAGTCAGTTCGAAAGCCCCTGCCGGGCTATGACCTTTTTCTCGACCACATGATGAAGGCGCCCGTCTGGGTTTACGACCTGCCACAGCCGGTGGCGTTTCCCTATCCGCGTGACCCGTTTGTCTCCCGCGGAATGTGCTCCGGAGAGCGGGCCGATGCCATCTGGTGTGATAAACGCTTTGTTATGATGCTGACGCATGGCAACGAGGCCTTTCACCGCGGGGGTTTCGAAAATACCATAATATCACTTGAGAAAAGGTTCCGGTCGCGGGTGATGTTCAGGCATCTGGATTTTGAGGATATGACCCGTTGGGGTGATCCGCTCGACTACATGCGCGAGATGTCCGGGTGCGCCTATTACGTTAATCTTATCGCCTGCGGCGCCGGCCAGGGGTTGTGTGACGCTGCATCGCTCGGGTTGATCTGTTTTGGGTCGGCAAAGCTCCCCTATCATAAGGCCATCTGCCATCCGTTCTGTCTGTGCCAGGATCTTTCCGAGCTGGAATGGAAACTGTCGATGGTACGGGGATCGTCGGATCTGCAGCAGGAAATACATGCCTGGCAGGATGCCGCACTTTCCGATGTGATGGTAACCCAGCCGCTCCGTATCTTGCAGGCAGCGGTTGATTTGAAGAGGCGGCACTCGTCGTCGGCTTCAGTCGCACCTGCGCCATCGGACACTATGATCACCGAACTCGATGCCGCGCAGCTGCCTCAAGAGATTGCCCGGATAAACAGTACGAAGCTGAAGCAGCTGGCCCAGTCGGAGTACGAAAAGGGGAATTACGAAGAGGCGATCCATCGTTGCAGGCAGGCCTTGTGGTTTGACAAAACCGACCATGAGTTGTTCTATCTGATAGCGCTGGCCTATTATGCCGTCAAGGACCACACGCAGGCCTTATCACGTGTGGCTGAATGTCTCAAAATAAACGAACTGTTCAGGCCGGCCATGACATTGAAGCAGGTACTGCTGCATGATGATAGCGGCGAGGATGGCCACTATGCGAAATGCCGTGCAAGGGTCCTGTATCTGGTCTATAACCGCTTCTCGGGTTTTGATAAAGAGTCTGATGGGAATAATATCGAAACATACAATGCCATTCTGGATGAGTTGCTGCAAAATTACATCAAAGAGGGCGACACCACGAATCAGCTTCTTATTCAACACCATAAAATGCGTTTGAACAGGATAGCAGCCCTGTAACGACTGAATCATCCGGCCAGCGCCCGTTATGCCATTTTCATGCATCTGGCGTACTGTCGCCGGCAACTCCCGGCAACCGGCTGGTAAGTAAAGGAATTAAATGGCGGCCCGCACTCCATAACCAATGCAATTTATCCGCTTGAGGTCGGTCGCCGAATTTTACGGGAGGGATTCCAAACGTCAAATGAGCCAATTAATTGTCCTCCCCAATAGTGGTTTTTCCAACCGGCTGAAAAGTCTGATCAGCGCGTCTTTACTAGACAAGGACTATAAGGTTTACTGGCCGCCTGAACTTTTTTGCGGGCTGAACTATGCCGATATATTCAGAGACGCCTTCAGGGAAATCGATCATGTCCCGGCGGGCTCCAAACTCCTTAACACATGGCGCTTCGAACTGCCCGCGGAACTGCGGAATTTGCTTCCGGTGGGATTTTCAGACTGCTCGACAGGGTACAAGGGAATAAAATTTCCCTGCGATAATCAATCCCGAACTATTGATTTCGAATACCTGAAGATCCCCCAGCCAATTCTGGCGGTACTCATAAAACAGTTTACGCAGCTCCGATTCAGTGAAGAAATAACGGCACGGGTAAATGCGCGTCTGGCAGAGATGCCCCGACATTTTACGGGGGTGCATGCCCGCAGCTGGTTTGACGAACCTGAAAGAAATCACAAATGGTTCAACTTTGATGATTTTGTAAAGGTGTGCTCCCGCTTTCGAGACCAGGAACTATTTGTAACCAGCGATGATCCTGCCTTCATACAGAGCCTGTCCCACGCATTGAACAAGAAACTGATTGTCCTGGAAAGGTCTGGACAGAGGGCTCCTAAGCCGTGGGATCAAAATAACCGTGCCGAAATGCTGGACGACATTGTAGAATTGCTGGTCCTTTCACATGCCTCTTGCCTGGTGTTGACGGCAATGTCCACCTACTCCGAAGTAGCCTGGTTTTTGGGAGGGTGCAGAGAGGAAATCTATTTTGCCGATCCTGATTGTCAACATAAAGGGCATGCAGGCTTTGGCCGGCGCGGCGTCAACGGCGATGAGTCCATATCTACTATCACTAATAATGCCGGGACGATGAACATGGACGACAGCATACATGGTCAGGATTTTTACAACAGCCAGATTATCGGCAGTCTTCAGTCGGCTCAGGTTTACCTGTACCACCTCTTTTCAATCTGGGGCGTCCCCGGGAGTGTCGCCGATCTTGGCTGCGGAAGAGGTGCATGGTTAGCGACCTGCCGAGATCTGGGCGTCAAACGGGTGGTTGGTTTTGACGGTGACTGGAATTCACCGGGGGACATGCTTGACCCGAATATAGAGTTTCATTCGGCCAATCTTGAGAAGCCGCTTCCCCCTACAGGGACCTTCGACCTGGCAATTTCTCTTGAGGTTGCGGAACACCTGCAGCCCGAATCATCCGATACGTTTGTCGAATCACTCTCCAGCCTGTCTGATGCAGTGCTGTTTGGCGCAGCATTCATCGGACAGCCAGGCGCCAACCATATTAATACCAGGCCGCACAGTTTCTGGGCCCGGAAGTTTTTTGATCGCGGGTATGTCCTTTTCGACCTTTTTCGACCACTCTTTTGGAACGATGACAGAGTCGAACCGTGCTATCGGCAGAATACCTTCCTGTATGTGAAACCCGGACACAATCTGTATCTCACCCTTGTAGATCGAGGCTATGCATGTAATCGGGATGCCCGGTTTATAGACTGTGTCCATCCGGCGATTTACCTGGGGCTTCTCAACGAGTTCAACAGGCTGCAAGCTTTGGGAGCAAACCCACGGGAAATGCCGTTGCCGGACCGCTGCAGTTCTGTCGTCACCAGTGCGGCTTTGCCGGATGACCGGCACCGTATTGAACGTCTCATTGAAGATGCGGAAGCGCAGGTCGCGTTGAATCAGCTCGATGATGCCGCAGACACCTACCGTCTGGCTCTGGCCCAGGAACCGAATAACCCGGAATGCCTCCTCAGGCTGTCGCATCTTCTGTTGCGAACGAAAAGTTATGAAGAGTGCTTCCATCATGCGCGACATTTTCTTCGCATTGCCAGTGACGTAGCCTTCGGATACTATCTGGCCGGACACGCGGCACGGGAGATCGGGCGCTGGCGGGAAGCCCGTACATACCTTCTGCGCGCGGTGGAGTTGGATCCCTCACATGTGTTTGCTGGAGTGCTGTGCTGTATGTCGTCCTTTACCGTATGCATGAATGAAGCGGAAGCACGGTCCATAATGAAAACCTATAATGCTGAGCTTGACGAGCTGATACGCAACACCGGTCTTGAAACTGCCGAACAAATTGATAATGCCGTGTACGGGATTGGCGCATTATCTCCTTTTTTTCTTCCGTATCTCGGCTACGACGTAAAAGATTTGCAGGCTGCGTACGGTGCCTGGATCTGTGCCGTCATGGCGGCAAAATACCCGAAATTCACGCATTCGCCGCCAGTGCGGTCGTCTAACAACACCGTTAAAATCGGCATCGTATCGAATTATTTTCATAATCACTCCAACTGGAAGATTCCGATCCGGGGCTGGCTGGAGCAACTTGACCGGCAACTGTTCTCAATTCACTGTTTTTATACCGGTGGAGTCGATGATGCGGCGACTGAATCGGCCCGCTCGCTGGCAGACCATTTCCTGCAGAGCAACGATGTGGAAACACTCGCAACAGCAATCTATGAGCAGGAATTGGATGTTTTGATCTATCCCGGCATCGGCATGGATACGGTAACGCTAAAATTGGCCGCTTTGAGGCTGGTGCCGGTCCAGTGTGCTTCGTGGGGGCATCCGGTTACGACCGGCTTGCCGTCGGTTGACTACTACATCAGCAGTGATCTGATGGAACCGCCGGATGGTGATGGGCACTACACCGAAAACCTGGTACGACTTCCCAATGTATCCATCTGGTATGAACCTGGCGGGACGAATGGCACTGCTCCCGGCGATCTTGTCATCCCAGGCCTTGAGCCGCAGGATGTCCTGTTCCTTTGCTGCCAGAACCTGCTTAAATACCTGCCCCGCCACGATCTGATTTTTCCCGCCATCGCCGGGCTGTGTGTACATGCCCGTTTTGTCTTCATCGCCAGTCATGTTCCCGAGCTGACAGAAAAATTTATTCAGAGGATTAATCTGGTCTTCCAGGGCCGGGGGCTGAATGCCGCCGACCACGTGATCGTGCTGCCACAACTTGGAGAGGCCGACTTTTCGGCGCTTAACGCACGGGCGGATATCTTTCTTGACAGCATCGAATGGTCGGGGTGCAATACCGTATTTGAATCGTTACCTTTCAACAAACCGATTGTTACCCTGCCGGGGCAGTTCATGCGAGGGAGACATGCCTATGCGATCCTCAAGATGATGGGGGTTGAAGAGACCATCGCCACAAGTATGGAAGAGTATATCTCCATTGCGGTACGACTGGCCCTGGACACGCAATGGCGTGACGATGTTTCTGGGCGGATTTCCTGTAATAAACACAAGATCTACCAAGACAGAGAGTGCATCACAGCTATGGAGCATTTTTTAATGCGGGTGTCCGGCAGAGGAATCGGTGGAGCTGATGCAAATGAATAATTTGCGTATTTCTGAGCCTAACACCCCGGAAGCCTGGTTCAATCAGGGCATTTCGTGCATGGAAAAGGGTGACTACGGTGACGCCGAACAGTGCTTTCGTCAAACACGGGCATTGGCTCCGGGGTCGCTGGAAGCCGTACTGAACCTTGGGTATGCCCTGGACATGCAGGGCCATTCGGAAGAGGCGCTCAACTGCTATGAATCGGTGCTTGCAATCTCTCCGGAAAATGCAAAGGCGCGCTATAACCGGGCGGCACACCTGCTTCGCAAAGGGGAACTGGCAGCCGGTTTTGCCGACTACGAGGCCCGCTTTGAAGCTGTCCATGGCACAGATAACCGGATTTACTCCCAGCCTCGCTGGGAAGGCACTCCCTTGGAGGGAAAAACAATTCTGGTGTACGCCGAGCAGGGGCTTGGCGATGCCATGATGTTTGGTCGTTATATCCCGATGCTGGCTGACAGGGGAGGTCGAGTTGTACTCGAACTTCAGCCGCCACTCTTACGGCTTTTCGCCTCACTTCACGGAGTGGAAAGGGTCGTTGCCAAATCGGATGTGCCTCCGGTAACGGACTTCCACATCCCGCTCCTCAGTCTGCCTCATCTGTTCCGCACGACCATGGATACGATACCAAGTCGTGTGCCCTATATCGCTGTGCCGGAAAAATTGGTTGATGAATGGCGTGAAAAGATCGCCGACAAGGCCATCGGCTGCCGTATCGGGCTGGTCTGGGCCGGCAAGGAACGGCCGTATCCCAATCGCTCCTGTCCACCCGACGCTCTCACGCCCCTGCTGTTTATACCGGGGGTGAGCTATTTTTTACTGCAGGCCGGCGAAAAGGACCGCTTCCCTCTGCCGGAGGAGTTTGTCGTCAAGACGACAGACCTGACTGATGACATCGGGGACTTTGCCGATACGGCGGCCCTGATTGCCAATCTTGATCTGGTGATCACAATCGATACCTCTGTCGCGCACCTCGCCGGCGCAATGGGAAAGCCGGTGTGGGCCATGCTCCCCTTTGCCTCTGACTGGCGCTGGATGCTGGACCGCTCTGATTCCCCCTGGTATCCCACCATGCGGCTTTTTCGGCAGTCACTGCCCGGAGACTGGGGCTCTGTGGTCAACGAGATTAATAGGGCTTTGTACGAACGACTCTCAGCCGCTACAGATGGAAGTGATTCCAGTGAGGACATGCTGGAATGCCGTTTTCAGGGTGCATTGAAAAGCATTGAAGACGCTGTCCCGGAACGTGCCATCACAGAATTGACGGACCTCCTCGCGCACCTTCCAGACAATCCGTCAATCTGGTTCAATCTGGGACGGGCCTACGATTTGACTGGGCAGCCCGCCCAAGCCTTGAGGTACTTCCGTCAGGCTCTGTTTCTGAACCCTGGCAGCCCCTCCATCTGGCTCCGGCTCGGTGATGTTTTTCTGAAGCAGAGGTTCCCCGCAGAAGCGGAAGCCTGCCTGCAAAAGGCCCATGTTCTGGCACCCGGATCGATCGATATCCTTCTCTCGCTCGGCGCAGCCCTGTTCCAGCTCGGCAAAACCGAACAGGCTTTCGACTGTTGCCGGAAAATGCTCTCCATTGATCCGAACTGTGTGGAGGCGGCTTATAACCTGGCCTATCTGCAACTTCGTTCTGGAGACTACCGGGCAGGATTTGCCAATTTTGAGGCGCGACTTGCCATGAAGGCGCTTAAAATCGATGATCGCAGTTATTCCCAGCCTCGCTGGGATGGCTCTCCGTTGGCCGGCAGAAGTATTCTGATCTTTGGTGAGCAGGGACTTGGCGACGTGATCCAGTTTTCACGCTACCTGCCGCTGGTGGCCGAGCGGGGCGGAAGAGTCATCCTGGAAATCGATCCGCCCTTGATCCCACTATTTTCTGGGTTTTCGGGTGTTTCCCAGGTGGTCGCGAAGTCTGACACGCCACCATTGTCGGACGTCTATGCCCAACTTCTCAGCCTCCCCTTCTTCTTTGGGACGACCCCGGAAACCGTCCCCAACATGATCCCCTATATCTCGCCTGATGCGGCCAAAGCGGCAGAGTGGCGCCAACTCCTTTCTGATGGGCCCGCATACCGCGTCGGGTTTGTCTGGCGTGGAAGTCCACGTAACCCTCTTGATCAGGACCGGTCCTGTCCGCTTGCAATGTTTTCTCCCCTTGCTGCTCTTGTCGGGATACGATTCTACAGTCTGCAGGTCGGTGCTGGGTCTGATGAAATTATTTCTCCTGACCCAGGTATAGAGCTGGTTGACCATACTGGGCGACTGTCTGATCTCTCCGATACCGCCGCTTTTATCGCCAATCTCGATCTCGTGATCGGTGTCGATACGGCGGTGGTTCATCTTGCCGGAGCCATGGGCAAGCCGGTTTGGATCATGCTCTCCCGTGCTGCCGACTGGCGCTGGATCGTCGGGCGCCATGATTCGCCCTGGTATCCGACTGCTCGGGTATTCTGGCAGGAGCAAAGGGGCGACTGGGGAGGCACGATCTCTTGCGTCAAAGATGCTTTGGCGCAGCTGCTTGGAGAAAAAGAGGGGGGCCATGAATTCGGGGAGATCGAATCCCTGTACAATCTTGGAAGTCGAATCAAGGATGAAGGCGACCTGGTCGGAGCAGAACGTTGCTTCAGGCGTATTATCGACCTTGACCCCGATCTTCCCGATCCCCAACATGGCCTGGGGGTAGTGTTACAGATGCAAGGACGCCCACAAGAGGCTGTCGCGCACTACAAGACCGCTATTGCGCAGGACCCCGGTTTTGTTCAGGCGCTTTACAATCTTGCCAATGCCCTTGTGCAGTCTGGCAAGCCTCAGGAAGCACTGGAGTATGTGCGAGCAGTGCTACGGTGTGATGCTGCCCATGCCGATGCCCACTGGCTCCTTGGAATGCTTTTGCTTCTGCGTGGAGATTATTCAGAGGGATGGGCAGAATATGAATGGCGTTGGCAGGCACGGGCATTTCTTGCCAAAATCCCCGATCTGGGCCGCCCGCTCTGGGACGGCGCGCCGCTGGAAGGCAGAACCCTTTTGATCCAGATGGAGCAGGGGCGTGGCGACATGATCCAGTTCGTCAGATTTGCTCCGATGGCGGCAGCCATGGGCGGGAGGGTCATTGTCCGTGCCGTGCCTGATCTTGTCCCGCTCCTGTCAAACGCTGAGGGCGTAAGCCTGGCGGTGGATCAAAACGGCCCAATGCCTGATTTCGACGTTTATATTCCGGCGCTGAGTCTTCCACACGTACTGGGAACAACTCTGGAAACACTTCCCGCTCATGTCCCCTATCTCAGGCCTGATCCTGACAGGGTTGTTGCGTGGCAACGCGAAATTCCTGCTGACGGCCGGTTTCGCATCGGCCTGGCATGGCAGGGGTCATCTGAAAACAGGGATAACCAAAACCGCTCCTGTGCTTTGGCTGCATTTCAGCCACTGGCAGATCTGGCAGGGGTAGTCTTTTTCAGCCTGCAGATTGGCGCAGGGTGTGAGCAGATCTCGCCGCTCGCCGGTTCACTGGATGTCATCGATGTCTCTGGCCGCATCCATGATTATGCCGATACTGCGGCGTTTGTCGAAAATCTTGATCTGGTTATCAGTGTGTGCACGTCCGTTGCACATCTGGCCGGTGCTCTTGGCCGGCCTGTGTGGACCCTGCTTCACTTTGCATCGGATTGGCGCTGGCTTCTGGAGCGGAGCGACTCACCCTGGTATCCTTCCATGAGGCTTTTCCGCCAGGCCGCATCGGGTGACTGGGCAGGAGTGATTGCCGGGGTAAAACAGGAGCTCGCACAACTGCTTGCAACTCCAGGATATCATAACCAGAGAGGGGTTGAACTGCTTCAGAAGGGTGAGGTTACCAGGGCTGAACGGGCCTTTTCTCGTGCTGTAGAACTGGATCAAGAGTATGCGGAGGCCTACTGTAACCGCGGCGCGGCCCTTTATGCCCTTGACAGGCTGGATGATGCCCTTACCTGCTATCAAGCTGCCCTGCTGTACCAGCCTGATCTTCTGTCGGCTCTGTTCAACATGGGGAATGCCTACAGGTCTCTTGGCAAGCTAGACCATGCCCAGGCCTGTTATCAGCGGGTATGTGAGCTTAATAATGACTTTATACCTGCCTATCTTTGTCTCGGAGAGATTGCCAAGGAGATGAAAGCATACGGTCAAGCCCGTACATACTATGACCAGGCTCTCTCTATCAACGTTTCATGTGTGGATGCTATTCGGGGGCTTGCCGAGATATGCCAGGCGGAGGAAAAGTATGATGAGGCTGCTCGTACCTATCGTATGGCCTTGGCACAGCAGCCTGACCTGACAGCTGTCTGGAACCAGCTCGGGACCGTTTACCATAGCCTGGAAAGATTGGAGGAAGCGGAGTCTTGTTATCGCCAGGCTTTGGATGTGCTGCCGGATCAATCGGCAGTGCTCAACAACCTGGGGGTGGTGCTGATTGCTCAAGGATGCTTGGATGGAGCCGTTGAGGTATTACATCATCTGGTTGAAATTGATGCGGGCTATGCGGAAGGTCACTGGAATCTCTCGGTAGCACTTCTCGCTCTGGGAAGATATTTAGAAGGATGGCGGGAGTACGAGTGGCGATTCAGGAAGGTAAATCCTGTCCCGGAACGATCCTTTCTGCAACCGCGCTGGGATGGCGTGCCGTTGGACGGACGGACGATCCTGCTGCATGCCGAACAGGGTTTTGGCGATACCTTCCAATTTGTGCGCTATGTCCCTGTGCTGGCTAAACTTGGCGGCACGGTCATTCTAGAATGTCAGGTGCCGGCGTTGAAGCGTCTGCTACTTTCCCTCGATGGCGTTGCAGAGGTGGTCGTTGCCGGAGATCCTCTGCCGAGTTTTGACTATCACCTTCCGTTGATGTCGCTCCCTCTCGCATTCGGTACCACTGTTGAGACTATTCCGGCTCAGGTGCCTTATCTCGCAGCAGATCCGGCCGATGTTGGAATGTGGAGCCATCGATTGGGCCCGCCCACCAAATTTCGTGTGGGGTTGGTCTGGCATGCAAAGCAAAGTCAGGTGCTGAATCGCAAACGCTCCTGTCCGTTACACATGTTCGCGCCGTTGTGGGATGTTTCCGATGTTGAATTCTATACGTTGCAGGTTGGAGCCGGCGCGGAACAACTTGAAGATTTCCGTTCTGTTTGTGCGGTTATCGATCATACCCCGTGTATCAATGATTTTGCCGATACTGCGGCTTTTATGGCAAATCTTGACCTCATCATTACCATCGATACAGCTGCCGCACACCTGGCTGGCGCACTGGGTGTGCCGACTTGGGTAGTGTTGCCGCATGTTGCCGAGTGGCGCTGGCTCTGCCGGCGTCAGGATAGCCCCTGGTACCCAAGCATGCGGCTATTCCGGCAACCATCCAGAGGAAATTGGCCTGCTTTGATGTCATCGGTGGTTGAGGCTTTGCGTTCATGTGCCCGCGATTACCGGTGCAGGATCGAGTCAAAGTCTGCAGCTCCCCGACAGACGGTTGAAGTGTGCGATACGTCAGGACAGCTCCGTGCCGGTCTGCGTGTCGGTCTGGCCTGGGCCGGCCGCCAGGACAATCCGCTCAATCGCAAGCGCAGTTGCCCTTTTGACGCCTTGGCACCCCTGTTTGATGTTCCGAATGTAACCTTTGTAAGTCTTCAGCTGGATGCACCGGATGGTGTGAAACAACAATTGATAGACCTCTCAGGGCATATTCACGATTTTGAGGACACCGCTGCCCTGATGGCGAATCTTGACCTGATCATTTCAATCGACACGTCGGTGGCACATCTCGCCGCTGCATCTGGTCGACCGACGTGGGTGCTTCTTTCCCATGTTGCCGATTGGCGCTGGTTAACAGCAGATCGTGAAGACAGCCCCTGGTATCCCGGCATACACCTCTTCCGGCAACCAGATCATGGCGATTGGGGTGGTGTCATACGAAAAGTAACCACTCGACTGGCACAATTATCAGGCAATCAACTGGATTGGCGTAGCAACAGCACTACTCCTGCCAGCTGTGCGGGATCCCCGGAGCGCCAATTGTTGGAACAACAGCTGGAGCGCTACCAGGGAGTCGTCTGTATGAATACCTCCTGTCCGGATGCGCATTTGGACGTAGGGGCATCTTTGGCTCTCCTTGGCAGGTACAAAGAAGCTGTAGCTTCATTCAGGCACGTGGTGGAGCTGAAAGCTGACCATGTCGCCGGGCACCTGAACCTCGCATATGCTCTTTTGGCACTGGGTGAATATCCTGAAGGCTGGCAGCATCTCGAATGGCGTCTGCAGAGGATTCCGGCCGGACAGCTCCCTCCGTGGCCAATGCTTCTGCGCGAGCAACTCGGAACACATTCAAGCGGCACAACAGTGATGGTGCATTGTGAGCAGGGCTACGGTGACACGATCCAATTTTCCCGTTTTCTACCAATGCTTGCCGAAGCCGGGTACCGGGTAATTGTAAGCTGCCAGCCCCCTATGGCGCCTTTGATAGCCTCGATCCGCGGCGTCGGTCAGGTCGTGCCGCATGGCGAACTACTGCCGGTCTGTAACCTTCAGGTTCTATTGCTCTCTCTTCCGGGGCTGTTCTCCACGGCAGTCAAGAATATACCGGCTGAAATACCCTACCTGACGCCGCAACAGCAATGTGTAGAGGCGTGGAAAAGCAGGCTGGAGGCAGTGCAGAAAAAAATATAATATTTTTCCTAAAGTATTTTTCGTCAGAGACGATACCAATACTAAGCGCAGAAAGCGCAACCGGCTGACTCCGGTAAACCCCAGAAAGGAGCACCACCATGTCAATCTCAGACATCTCCCTGACCGCAGGTATGAGGAACAACCTCCTCGCCCTCCAACAAACTGCTTCACAACTTTCTACGACTCAAGGACGCTTGAGCAGCGGCAAGAAGGTTAACTCGGCACTTGACAACCCAACCAACTTTTTTGCTGCCCAGGCAGCTACCAACCGTGCCAGCGACCTTAATGACCGTAAAGACGGTATGAGCGAAGCAGTACAAACCATCCAGAGTGCAAACAATGGCATCACGGCAATTACTGCCCTGATTCAGTCTGCCAAAGGTCTGGCAAGCGCTGCAACTGCAACCAATGATACCTTGTCACAGCTGACCTATGAGAGCCAGTTTATACAAGTCCAGTCCCAGATTACAACTCTGGCCAGTGACGCCAGCTACCGCGGCACCAATCTGCTGACCAGTGGAACTCTCTCTATCGAGTTCAGCCAGAAAACAGGCGATGCCAACCTGACAGTCAATGGTTTTAGCGCTACTGCGACGGCCTTGGGTGTCACCGGTACTGCAAACTGGGCTACTGTTGCCAATGCAACTCAGGCCTTGGCAAACATGGACAACGCATTGACGACACTGCGTTCCAAATCTTCAACCCTGGCCAGTAACCTGTCTGTCATCACTACCCGTCAGGACTTCACCAACAGCATGATCAACACATTGCAGACTGGTGCGGACAACCTGACCCTGGCCGACATGAACCAGGAAGGCGCCAACATGCTGATGCTGCAGACCCGTCAGTCTCTGGGTACAACAGCTCTGAGCTTGTCTTCGCAGGCAGCACAGTCCGTCCTGAAACTCTTCTAGGCCTAACTGAAGAAGACGTATCAAACCCAAGCGGGGAGAGGGCAACCTCTCCCCGCTTGCGTATTCAAGCGTCGCGAGGTGACAGACCATGAGAATCGAAGGTAACGACCTGCGGCTGGCCGCTGCAACGGCTACGCAGATGCAGAATACCGGTGTGGACAAGATTGTTGCGCCAAAGACGGCATACCAACAGGAACCTCAAACTGCCTTAAAAGAGGATTCTGTGCAGGCTCTCGGCGGTGACAAGGTTTCCATCAGGGTTGAACTGCCGAAGAACAATGCCGACACCCTGCAAAAAATTGGTAATCTGTCCGACCTGCTCAATTCGGTTGCTATCAGTATACGGCAGACGAATGAAGGGTTGAAGGCCACTTCCCAAGTTGTCGCTGACATGAAGACATCGTTGGACAATATCATCAAGAACTACCCCCCCTATTCGCTTGAAAGCAAAGAACGGATCGCTCATCTGATGAGTTATTCCGGACTGAGAAAACAGATCTTAAGCCTGACGGTGCCTGCGCCGCCGCCTCCGGTATACGAAAAAATCAAGCATCTCTGGGAGAATCTTTTCAGTGGTCCGAACAACTCCATCCAAGTCCCCTCTCTGCCACATGACGCCCCTGACCCACACGTGAAGGCGTCAGCCAGCCAACTGGACAATGTATCCAACCAGGTAGGCCTGTTGCAGGATGCCTTGGGTAACTCAGTCAAGGCAGGTTGATCATGCCGTTAAAGCTGACCTTGAAACCTGGAGAAAGGGTGATAGTCGCCGGTGCCGTAATAACCAATGGACCGACTGTAGCCCACCTGCAGATAGAGAATCGTGTGCCTCTGCTCAGGCAGAGGGATATACTGACTGAGGCTGAGGCAACAACCCCCTGCAAAAAAATATATCTGGTTATCCAGCTTATGTATATCGGCGGCGGCTTGACATCCGAACTTGCTCAGGTATACTGGGAGCTTGTCCGGGATGTCCTGGACGCCGCTCCGAGTACAAACGACTTGATTTCCGAGATAAGCGCGTATATTGTTGACTTGAGTTTCTATCCTGCTCTGAAGGTCGCAAAAAAACTGATATACTACGAAGAGGAGCTATTGGATTATGCAACAAAACTCGGTTAATGCCTACACAGCGATACAAAAGGAAGGTTTGAGCGGCAGGGAGTTGGAAGCTTCGGTTCTTTCACGTGCAGGACTCATGCTGAAAAGTGTCAAGGACAACTGGGACTCACCCGATCGTGACCAGAAGCTGCTGGAGGCGGTTAAGTTTAATCAAAAAGTCTGGAGCTTCTTTCAGGCGGAGTTGTCTGATCCGGAAAATCCTCTTCCCAAGAATCTACGCGAAGACATTCTCAATCTCAGCATTTTTGTCGATAAACGTCTCTTCGAGGTCATGGCTTTTCCCGAACCGGAAAAACTGGCAATTGTCATTGATATCGATTTCAATATTGCCTCAGGGTTGAGAACGAATCCGGAATAATAAATCAGCGCCATTGCTTGTTCGCTGAATCTAATCCTTTGGGGCATCCTCAAAGGATTTCTTATTGATACCCATCCATGCTTCAAGCGCAACATCTATCCGTAACATCACGTCACCCCAATCTCCGGACTGTTTCTGCCGGAATATTTCCATGGTCGGATACCAGGGCGAGTCACTGCGATCAAGGAGCCAACGCCAATCCGGAGCAAATGGCAGCATCAACCAGACCGGTTTGCCCAGCGCCCCGGCCAGATGGGCGACAGCTGTATCAATGCTGATAACCAGATCCAGTTGCTCGATCAAAGCGGCCGTGTCAGCGAAGTCCTTAATCTGGCCTGTCAGGTCGATCAGCGACATGCCTGGGGGAGGGTAACCGACCTGCTCTGAGCCGTTGCCACGTTGCAGAGAATAAAAGGTTACGTTTTGAGTTGTTGCCAGAGGAGCAAACTCTGCCAGCCGGCAGGAGCGGAGCGGATCGGGGTAACTCTTGCCGGCCCATACCAAGCCGACCCGCAGATCCGCTGGATGGGCAGATGTGAGTGCTGCCCACCTTTCGCGGAATTCTGAGTTTATGGACACATAGGGACAGTGTGACGGGATAGACTGGAGTGTTGTTCCAAAGATGCGAGGCAGCGACAGCAATGGTGCCTGGCAGCTGAATTGAGGGAGCTGTGCTCCGAAAGGTACGACAGCATGAATGCCCTCAACGGACCGCACGAGTTGCACGAGTTCCGGGTGACATTCGATGATCACTGCGCCGCCACGTTGTGCTACCAGCGGTGCGTAACGCATAAACTGGATGGCGTCGCCGAAACCCTGTTCGGCGTGCAGCAGGATGGTGCGGCCATCCAGTGGTGACCCGTCCCAGAGCGGGACATCCGCATGACGGCAAGGCGAGGTGAAACCGGGCTTTAGCCAGCGCCACTCATACTCCTGCCACCCTTCCGTATAGCTACCCTGCAGCAGCAGATTCAAGGCGAGATTCCAGTGGGCAGCTGCAAAAGCGGGGTCGATCTTCAGCGCTTTACGGCAGTCGGCTTCAGCTTCTGCGATGTTACCCACGGCCTGCAACGCCGTTGCCCGTGCTGTCAGCGGGACAGGCGATGCCGGCAAAAGCATTGTTGCGTGTAAAAAACTATCGGCAGCCTCGCTCAAGCGGCCGAGCGCCAGCAATGAATTGCCCAGGTTGTTGTACGCCTCGCCCATGCTCGGCGCGATGACGAGGGCAAGCCGGTAACAGGCAATTGCCTCCTCAAAGCGGCCCAGATCGTGTAACACCGCGCCAGTATACAGATGCAGAATCGCGTTCGAGGAGTCAATAGTCCGCGCAGTCTGAAAACGGCCCAATGCCTCTGCGGCATTCCCGGCCTGCAGCAAATCAGAACCTTCCCTGAACAGTTGTTGCAGCTGATTGCTCCGGTTATTCATGGGACCCCTTTGCTACATCACCGTCAGGTTGTAGCCTCTTCCTTCCAGGAAACTCACAATCTCATTGATATGTTCATAGCCGCGAGTTTCCAACTCAAGGGAGACGTCTGTTCTTCCGATGGCCAGCGACTTAGAGCGGCGGTCGTGTGTGATGTGAAAGATATTCGCCCGTGTTGCGGCAATGTTTTCAGCCAGAGATGCCAGTGCACCGGGGTGGTCATCCAGCTCGACCGTCAGCTTGAGGTAGCGTCCTCCAGCAATCAGCCCCCGTTCTACAACCTGTGAGATCGTCTTGACATCGATATTTCCGCCGGACAGCAGACAGACGGTCTTGCCTTCCAGGCCCTGTATCCCCGTGTTCAGAACCGCCGCCAATGTCACCGCCCCGGCACCTTCTACCAATATCTTGGTCTTCTCCAGCAGTGAGACTATGGCCAGGGCGATGTCTTCCTCCTGCACCAAGACGATCTCGTCAACGCAGTCGCAGATGACCGGAACCGTCAGCCTGCCGGGGCGCTTGACGGCAATACCGTCGGCCAGGGTGACGGTTACCGGTTTCTCGACAGGCTTGCCAGCTGCAAAGGATGCCGACATGGAGGGAGCTGCTACGGATTCGACGCCGATAATACGGATATGGGGCGCCTTCTCGCGCAACGCCGACGCCATGCCCGAGATCAAGCCTCCACCACCTACCGGAATGATCAGGTTGCGCACATCCGGCAGTTCCTCGAGTATCTCCAACGCAATGGTGCCCTGTCCGGCCATAACGAGTTTGTCGTCGAAGGGGTGGACAAACAGGGCGCCGGATGATTTTTGAGCCGCCAGGGCAGCCTCGCAGGCCTCATCAAAATTTCTGCCAACCAACACCACATCAGCCCCGTAGTCACGAGTCGATTGTACCTTCTGAGGCGGAGTGATCTCAGGCATGTAGACTGTTGCCTTGACACCCAGCAGATCTGCGGCAAAGGCAACACCTTGTGCATGATTGCCGGCCGAGGCGGTGATGACACCATTCGCAAGTGCTTCACGTGGCTGGGCGGTCATGAAATTAAGCGCGCCGCGAATCTTGAAGGAACCGGTGCGTTGCAGGTTCTCGCACTTAAAGTACAACGGAAGACCAAGCTTCTCGGTGTAGTAGTGGGAATAGATCAATTCCGTCCTGCGGACACGTTTCTTGAGTCGATCATAGGCTTCGCGTATGAGATCGTTGAGGTGCATGGGTGTAACGCTCCTGAATAATATGGGGCATAGTAGCAGAGCCGTGCTGTCGGGTCAAATAACGATCAAGGCTGTTTGACTCTTGGCAATAATACTGTTTGCTGGTACATTTGCAGCAATCTTATCTGTCGGAGGTTACATGACCACGGTTCATCATCACCTTATTATTCTGGGCGCAGGGCCGGCCGGGTATACAGCCGCCATTTATGCGGCGCGGGCTAATCTTAGTCCGGTCATCATCACCGGTCTCCAGCCTGGTGGTCAGCTGACCACCACAACTGATGTCGATAACTGGCCCGGAGACCATGCGGGTGTTCTGGGCCCAGACCTGATGGAGCGGATGAAGCTTCACGCCGAACGTTTTAACACCCGGATGATCTATGATTCCATCAAGAGTGCCGACCTGTCGCAACGTCCCTTTGTGCTCGATGGCGATTCAGCCCGCTATAGCTGTGACGCCTTGATCATTGCTACGGGGGCCTCAGCCAAATACCTGGGGCTGCCGTCCGAGCGGGCCTTTATGGGCAGAGGTGTTTCAGCCTGTGCCACCTGCGATGGATTCTTCTACCGCGGCAAGGATGTGGCTGTAATCGGTGGCGGCAATACAGCGGTCGAAGAAGCGCTCTATCTGTCCAATATTGCCCGCCATGTGACGGTGGTACATCGTCGCGAAACATTCCGGTCGGAGAAAATTCTCGCTGATCGCCTGATCGAAAAAACCAAAGGCGGGAATGTTACCATCGAGTGGCATTATACGCTCGATGAGGTGCTGGGTGATACCGGCGGTGTGACCGCAATCCGTATCCGCCATCGCAGCGGTTCTACTAAAGAACTCCCGGTGCATGGCGCCTTCATAGCTATCGGTCATTCACCCAATACGAGTATGTTCGAAGGGCAGCTGGATATGGATAACGGTTATATCAGGACCATGTGCAGCCTGAATGGAAACAGAACCGCTACCAGTATCGAGGGGGTCTTTGCCGCCGGCGACGTACAGGATTATATTTACCGACAGGCCATCACGTCGGCTGGAACGGGCTGCATGGCGGCTCTTGATGCGGAACGATATCTGGATTTATTGAAAAAATAGAGGTGGGAATATGTCAACAGTACCAGACGAACTTGAAGCGCTCCTCACGGATGTTCGTAAAACCATCAGTGACAACAGGCAATTTCTGGAAAAACTGGTGGATGAAGCGGTTGAAGTTGATGTGGAGGACGCCCCGGAAGCAGTGGCGGGTGAGGAGGATTTCGAAGAACTGTAAAAATGTTTGCAGTTGAGGTTAGAATGAACAAAGCCCCCGGAGGATATCTCCGGGGGCTTTGCGTTTGCCCAGTGCTATTTCAGTTGTTACGGCTTCTCTGGTCGTCCCTCACCGGGGATATCACGACCACCAGCTGAGTGGCAGTCACTACAGTTTGTCTTGTAGAGCTCATCACCTATATCCACAGGATGAACGAACTGATTGACATGCTTGCCGACCGGGATGTTTTCCTGTACCTGGTCAAGTACCTCGTGGCAAATTTTGCAGTCTTTGGATATGACGTGCCCATCGGCAGTTTTGTGTTTGCCGTCATGGCACCGGAAACAACCAGGAGTATAGAAGTGGCCTATGTAGTTGGGATAGGTATTCCACTTGACCTTCATTTCCGGGAAATAGTTTTGCGAATAAATTAACTTCACACGTTCGACGGCCTGGCTGATAGCCGCAGCTTTGTCTTGCGCAACTTTAGGGTAGTTTTTAGCGTAATAGGCGGGAATGCCCGCGCCGATTGCTGCAATGGCTTCTTCCTTGTTCTTGTAGGGACGTTCAAGGATTTCAACGGCCACTTTTTTTATGTATGGCAGTGAACGATCAATCTGGTTTGAAACAAAATTCAAGTCCATCTCTTCACCGGGTGAGTGATAGATATGGGTTGGGCGGTTGTGGCAGTCGGTGCAGTCCATCAAGCGCTTTTTCCCTTTTGCAATCTCGTCCTTGGTAAGCGGGTTTTCTATATTTGAATACTCGGTTAATTTACCGTCCTTGCCCTTGACGGCTATGTAAGGAATATCCAGTCTCTTTCTGTCACGGGCGATAAAGGTGACCTCTTGGCCAATGTGCCAATGGATTCCTTTGATGTTAGGAAACTTCGGGTTTCCTCCGATGTGTATCAGCATGTCAATCGTGCGCGGTGTGTTATCCTCGTTTGGCGCGTAGTGGTAAAAGATCTTTTGGCGGCCAACATAAAATTTCGCAGGCCAGTGGCAATGTTCGCAGGTCTCCCGTGCCGGACGGAGATTCTCGATAGGGGTTTCAATCGGTGTCGGATAGGTGTGGAACGCTACCGCATACAGCTGCCGCATGCCGGAAATCTTTGCTTTTACATACCAGGCGGCGCCGGGACCAACATGACACTCAACGCATTTTACCTTGGCGTGCGGCGAATTGCTCCAGGCGGTATGTTCGGGTTCCATGACGGTATGACAAACCTCGCCGCAAAAAACAGTCGATTCGGTAAATTCAAAACCCTTGATGGATGCAATAGCTACAATAACAACGAAAACAACGCTGGCCAGAATGAAGAAGATGAACAAATGACGACGATGCGGATCGTTCAGATCGAGGCGTGGGAACTGCGGTATCTCCTCTTCCAGTGATATCATCCCCTCAATAGCAGCTTTTCGTCGCTTATTTCGTACCTGCCAGGCGCCGAAGGGGACCAGCAGCAATCCGAAAATCAGCATGCCTGGAAAAATGAAGTAGGTCATGATTCCCAGGTAGGCGTGTTCGACACCGGTTATCGTCTCTAATGCAAAAAACACAACGATAAGAGCTGCTGCTGTCACCGCCAGGAGCATTCCGATCAGACTGATCAGGTTCCAGGCATATCCTGCTGTTTTACGAATGGCCATAATAAACTACTCCTTGGATCTGATAATTGCTCTTTGTGAGCCGAGAGCTGAAAAAATGCACGAAGCGTGACAATTTACACTGCCCTGGTATACTTTGTCAAACATTAATGGGCTGCTGTGCGGGGTATCAATGTGAAGCCGTGCCCAAAATGATCTATCCAAGAACTTTTATTGACAATTATAATTAACGCGAATAAAATAAACGCTGTTCTAAACATATTGCAAAAAAACGCGCCTTGACTGTCAAGATTGCAATCCCCATAAACTAAAGAAGTAATGGAGGTGCAGATTTGAAAAATCATGTTTGGCGGCCACTGGTTATAGTCCTTGCCATCGTCGGTGGAATACTGATCGTTAGAACGCTGTTAGTTCCAAAGGATTTTGGTATTCAGGAACGGGGTTACATGTATGGATGGCACCGCAAGTCCAACGAAGCAGAGTGGAAGAAGTACCCTGTCAAATACAAGACGGCGGTAATTTGCAGGGAGTGCCATAAGGACCAGTATGACGACATCAAGGATTCCCCCCACCATTCAATCAGCTGTGAAAATTGCCATGGTCCCAATTATGATCATCCCCAAAACCCGCTGGGGCTCAAGATAGATCGCAGCCGCGGGCTCTGTATCCGCTGCCACGCCTACCTCCCTTACAAGGACAGCGCACGGGCTAACATCCCGGGAATCGACCCTGAGAAACATTATCCTCAGGCCGAATGCGTCATGTGCCACTATCCACACGATCCGAGAAGGTCAAATCCGAAATATCAGAAATCGGAGGTGAAGTCATGATGAACCGCCGCGAATTCTGTAAAAATGCAATGATCATGGCCGGCGGGATTATGATCCCGCTGACCGCTCTGGAGGTGTTCAATCCGAGCAGGTTACATGCTGAAAAAGATGGCAAGGGCAAGGTGCGCTGGGTATTTTTGGTTGACTTGCACAAGTGTGTCGGCTGTGGATTCTGTGTCAAGGCCTGCAAGATAGAAAATGATGTTGACTGGGATGCAAACGTGACCCGGACCTGGGTGGAACGCTACGTGGTAACGAAGGGCATGCCTGGAGAGGAGCCGAAAACCTATATTGATTCACCCAAGGGTTGCAGGGACGGTTTCATTACCCAGAAGATCGATCAGGCCAGTATGGGCCTCAAGGACATCAAACCGGAGCAGATTTCAAAGGCTTTTTTTGTCCCCAAACTCTGCAATCACTGCGAAAACCCGCCCTGCGTTCAGGTCTGTCCTGTAGGCGCTACCTACCAAACACAGGAGGGGGTGGTGCTGGTTGATCGGACATGGTGCATCGGCTGCGGATATTGTGTCATGGGCTGCCCCTATGGTGTCCGCTACTTCCACCCCGAGCTGCACGTTGCCGAGAAATGCACCCTCTGTTACCACCGCCTGTGCCGAGGGATGAAAACCGCCTGCGTGGACGCCTGCCCGTTCGGCGCACGCCGGGTGGGTAATATCAGGGATCCCGAGGACCCGGTCACCAAGATTATCACAACGGAGCAGGTGAATGTGTTGAAGGAAGAATTCGGCACCAAACCTCAGGTATTCTATCTGGGATATTCAATGGAGGTAAAATAGCCATGGTACACGGAGAAGCCTGGACCATTAAGGAGTTTTTTGTCTATCCCAATGAATACATCTACTGGTCGATTCAGATCGTCATGTATCCCTTCATGACCGGCCTTGTGGCAGGGGCCTTTGTGTTGTCATCCCTCTATCACGTCTTCGGCGTCAAGCAACTCAAGGATATCGCTCGATTTTCACTGGTCTTCTCCCTGGCGCTGCTGCCGGTGGCCATGCTGCCGCTCCTGCTGCATCTGCAGCAGCCGATGAGGGGGATTAATGTCATGATGACCCCGCATTTCACTTCGGCCATTGCCGCCTTCGGCATCGTATTCTCAACCTACGGCATGATCGTCGCTTCAGAGATTTGGTTCGTCTATCGTCAATTTATTGTGGAAACGGTCATGGAGCTGCGAGCCAAGCCGCAGCGACGTGCGGTCGAGTCGCTCCAGCTTGCCCTGTATTCGATGCTCTCTCTGGGTGCCATGGATCTCAGTCCGGAAGCGATGCACAAGGACGAACGGGCGATCGGGATCCTGGCAGGTATTGGCATCCCGGTGGCCTGTTTTCTGCACGGATACGCAGGCTTTATTTTCGGATCAGTCAAGGCCAATGCCCTCTGGATGACGCCGCTCATGCCGGTCATCTTCATCTGTTCTGCGATCGTATCAGGTATTGCGCTCTGTATTGCGACCTACATCATTACCATGGAAATCCGCAAACTGATCTTCAACCGAAAGAGAAAAAGCAATCCGAGGCTCCCATCCATAGAGGAACTCAAGAGTGCGGAAATCCAGGTAGTGACCATCACGGTAAAATATCTGGTGATGTTTCTTGTGCTGGCCATTACCTTGGAATTGCTGGATTTGATCTTTCGCTCCTACACGGCTGTTAAATCATGGGATATCCTGCGCAGTGTCATTTACGAAAGAGATTTTTTCAAGATCTTTGTTCTCCAGTATGGGTTGGGGGACCTGGTTCCATTTATCATCTTCCTGATGCCGCGGCTGACGATCCGTCGGGCTCTTGTCGGGTCACTTCTGGTTCTGATGGGCGTGTTCATGATGCGCTGGAACGTCGTAATCGGAGGTCAGGCCTTCTCCGCCTCCTTCTCCGGATTCATGGATTATAAACTTCCCATCTGGCCGACCAGCGTTGAGTTATATAAAGAGGGCTTGTTTGGGGCGCTCACGGTCATTATCACTCCCTTTGTACTTTTCTACCTGGTCACCAGGGTGCTTCCGGTGTTCGGGATCAAGGATTCGCACTGATGGGCGATTCTCAGGTCTGATTCCATAAAGTTTTACGGAAAAATGCCTGATGAAACCGGTGTCACTGATGTCTGTCGCGGGGAGGTGATTCGGATGTCAACAGCAGATGAGACGCTTGATAAACGTGAAAAGGAGCTTGAGAGCCGTATACAGATGCTTGAGCAGCAGCTGGACCGCCTGAGCATTCACATAAACGATGATGCTGCGGTTCCTGCAGCTGTAACGCCGGCTTCAGGGCCGCGGCAACAGCAAAAGGACTACCATCCCGCCGAGGAGATGCCGGATCTTTCGGAAGAGGTGCTGAGTTGGGCCAGCCGCAATGCGATCCTGCCACGGCTTGCTACGGTCTGTTTTCTGATGGTCATTGCGCTTGTTCTGCGAGAGATCACCAACAGCGGGCTTGTCAACATGCTCATCGGGTCAGGACTCGGCATGGGCTATGCTGCTGCCCTGATGCTATTTGGCTGGTACAAGTACTCTACGGAAAGCCCGCTTGCCCCGGTATTCTCCGCCTGCGGCGTCGTGCTCATGTCGACGATCGTAGTGGAAACGCATATGCACTTCCAGTCGCTGCCACTGGTGCCGGCCTACATCACGCTGATGGTGACCGGTTTCGGCATGGCATTCATGAGCCGACGCTTCAATGCCTTCGTCCCCATTTCGGTCGGGGTTCTCGGCATGTGCTTTGCCGGTGCAGCGATCGACTATCCCCGTCCCTATTTCCCCTATCTTGCCCTGGTACTCTATACTGCCAACGTGCTCGGCTACGTCGCGGCACAGCTAAAACGTTGTTCATGGCTACGTTGGTCGGTTCTATGCGTTACCATGGTCATGATTCAGCTTTGGGGGGCCAGGCTGGGCATGATGTTGCGCAATGGGGAAACCATTCCGGCAGAGCTCGCATCCGTCTGGTATCTGCCGGTGCTGACAACCTTCTTTCTGACCTTTGTTACCCTGTCCCTGATTGGCATTGTTAAAGCCGGTAATAAGAAAATTTCGAGATTCGACTTCAGTCTGCCGACCCTCAATGTGATCTGGGCCTTTACGCTGGCCCGCAATGTGGCCGAAGCCTGGCAGATGAACGTAAAACTGCTGGGTGTGATCGGTCTGCTGGCCGCTGCCGGGTTACTGGGCCTGACGTTCTGGTTTGCCCGGCGCAACATAGAAGGGGCGCCAGGGACCAACACCTTCGCGTTAGCCGGGAGTACACTTCTTGCCCTGGCCCTGCCAACTGCGACCGGTTCGTTTGTTTTGTCGTTGCCGGTGATCTCCCTGGTGGCCATAACCATGGCAATTGTCTCCCGTGTCTGGGAAAATGGCGGTATACGCGGGACTACCTACCTGATGAATTTGTACGCTTCCGTGGCGCTCGTCCTCGCTCTGAGCGGGGAAGGCCCGCTTGTGAATGATCCCATCTATATGCTTCCCGCCGGCCTCATTGCCTTCATATCAATTTATCATTATCAATGGTGCCGCTCGTGGCCTGTTCCGGCCGCCTCGGCACTTTTCGACACCCTAGACCGCCATGACCGGAGCGCTGTACTGCTTTTACTAGGGGGGCTCGCCAGCGGTTTTATCATGCTTAGAGTTGCGCTGTTTCAGGCCATGCCGTTTGTATCATCTGAAATGCAGCGCGACACCTTCCGCTGTGGTCAGTCTGTATTGATCAACGCCTCTGTCATTGCCCTGATCGTAGTGGCATACATGCGCCAGAACAAGGAAGTCCGTAACATTGCGATCTTTGTTACCGTGGTCGGAGGCACAAAGGTGTTTCTGTATGACCTGCTTGGTACCCACGGATTGCCGCTGGTATTCAGTATCTTCTCGTTTGGAATGGCAGCGGCTGTCGAGTCTGTTGCCCTGGGTAAATGGACTAAAGCCCCCAGCAGAACCAACGTGGTGTAATCGCCGGCTGGATGCTTGGCGCTCTGTCTGGTAGGTATGACTGCGGCAGATTGAAATTTGAAGGGGGGGAGGCTTGAGGCTTTCCCCCCTGTTCATGTGCCAATGTGTAGCCTTTGTGAGCAGGTCGTCAAAGCCCGTTGCATGAGAACCCCCTCCACGAAAAGGAAAGATTGGAATTATAACACGTTGTGCACTTTGAGGTGAACGGCACTGTGCCGATGCAAAACGGGGGACATGTGTCCCCCGTTTTGTTACGTCAAGTTGGTTGAATGCGAACTATATCAGTGCCCGGCACCTCCCATGAAGGCCAGGATCATCAGCAGCAACAAACTGATACCGATAAAGAGGGCGGTGAATCCAAAGCCCTTGACCAGGAAGTCATAGACAACACCACTGGTCTTCTTGCAGGCAAACTGCTCTGTTATGCCCTGCTCTTCGTAGCGCTTCCACTGATCACCACGTTCCTCAATCATCTCTTCTTTGGCAATCTGGCCATTAAAGATAACAAAGTCCATCGGGAACTTCTCGGGGCGTCCGTGGGTGTTGAAAAAGTGGACCGAGAAGATGAATCCGGTAGCAAGAAGCGCCTCGTCGGAATGGACAATCGTGGCTACGTTGAACGCCCATCCCGGCAAGAACTGTCCGAAAAACTCAGGGAACCAGAGCATCAGACCGGATCCGCCGATTGCGAACATACCCCAGAAGACGGCAACAAAGTCAAATTTCTCCCAATAGGTCCAGCGCTCAAAGGTCGGCTTCTGACCCTTGAAGAAGAACCATCTGACCATGCAGTACACATCCTTGATGTCACGCAGATTGAAGCAAAGTGAATCCGGACCGAACAGGCGCTGAAGCGGATTACCTTTGATATCTTTTCTGATGAAGAGGAAATTGATGCTCATAATAATAGCCAAACCGAAATATACGAATGTAATTCCGGCGCCAATGCGATGCAGCACGCCGGCATTTGCCGAGCCTCCATACACTTTCATGAGTTCTACTGCCCATGCCTGAGTACAGAACTTGAGCGGCAGACCGGTTAGCGACAGCAGCAGGAAGCTGGAAATAACCAGAATGTGCATAAAGATATGCAAACGGTTGAAACGACGATACTGCTTGTGTGCATCCGGAATTACATGCTGGTGCGTACCTGCGGCCAGTTTGTCGGCCTTTTCCCGGTTTTCAACGAAGCCTCGGAACATCCACAACAGAGTGTGAACCCAGAAGACGGCGAAGGTAGATAAGAGCAGTCCGGTCATGGCAACAAAGGTATAGAACAGAATCGGGTATTTTTCCCGGTCTGTCATCTCGCCATGTGCATAAAATTTGGCAAAGAGTGGTGTTGCCTTGGCGTGGCACTGAGCGCATTGTTTAACGATATTTGCTGGGTTGACGCTCGATTGGGGATCGGATTTCGGTAATACCGAATGTGCGGTATGGCAATCGGCGCATCCGGCCACTTTATCAGGGAAACCGAGACGGTAATTCTTGCCGTGGTAGCTCTCCATGTATGACTTGACTGCAACCGTAGTGACATTATTCCTGGCCATCATCTTCTGGTCGCTGTGACACTTCATGCAGACCTTGGTGTGGAATTCGCGTTCCTTGTATGACCCTTTGGGGCCAAGCGCCTTGATCGCGTGAAGATTGTGGCAGTCCGGGCAGGCCGCTGAATCCATGTTGCCGGCAGCAACGGCCATACCGTGAATAGACTTCTGATAGACAGCTTCCTTGTCATGGCATTGGATGCACTTTGCAACCGCGATGCGCTTGTCATTTTTCCAGTAGGTGTGGGTATGAATATCAGTGTGACAATCGGCACAGGTTACACCTTTTTCGGCATGTATACTGGCATAGTGCTCGGAGGTCTGCTTCTTGTGGCAGCGCTCGCACTGTACCTTCTGAACCTTGATCTCTCCTTTCATATGCTTGAGCAGATCGGTGATGTCAACGTGGCAGCTGTTGCAGCCGTTCTTGCCGTGCACCGATGCGGCAAAGTCGCGGATCGCAATCTTGTTGCTGTGGCAACCCAGGCAGGTGGCCGGGTCAATGGCCATTCCCTGCTCGGCATGTGCGGGAAGAGCCCAGGCAGCTGCCAGGAACATCAGAATTATAAATTTGAAAAGATTTGACGACATGGACTAAATCCTCCAACTAAAAGTATTTTAGTATCAAACAGAGCTGATAACAGGGGGGGGCTGAGATGTACCGCATTCATACCATCAGGCAAGCGGCTTTGAAGGAGGCGCCCGGCTCTGGGAGGGGGCAATAGTCAGGATTGTGATCGGTTCCCCAAGGTTATCCGGGCTTAGAGTAATTGCACTGAGGGGGGGGGAGGGCAAGAAATTCGAAGCAAGATGGGTCAGAACGTCCGGTTTTATGTGGTTGGTCAAAAAACCTGCCGGTGCCAGGTGCAAAGAATCTTTATCATTATAGTAGGAATCGGAGCAATGATGATGTAGTACAATTGACACCTGCAGTAGTAAGTACAAAGCAGGCATTGTGAGTAGCAGTCTGCGTCCTGTCGAGCATATCTGCATGTTTTTGCCCTTCAATGCCACTTTCATGCGGCGTACTGCGTGACTCAGCCGAAACAGTCTCAAAATCTTTTAAGCTATACACCAAGTCCATCTGCAATAGCAATGAAAATTGAATACAGTATACAATATACAAGTGACGGTCTGTACGGCTATAACGCCGGTTGAGGTGACCGGATACCGGCGCTTGACCCTTTCAGGCCAAACGTGTTGTCTTCGGCTAACCATCCGAATTCACGTATATTATGTAATCGCTGTGTGGTTGACTTTAGGGCCATTTTTTGCTAGTCTGTGACGGCTGTTCTTAAAAACATTCAAAGGACAGAACCATCCTCTTCCTGGAGTATTTATGCATAAAAAACTGTTCATACCCGGCCCGGTAGAGGTTCATCCCGATATCCTGGCAGCCATGGCGACTCCCATGGTCGGCCACCGCACGAAGGAATATGCAGAGCTGCACGGTCGTGTTACCTCGCGGCTAAAGCAATTGATGTTTACCGATGACCGGGTTTTTCTGGCGACATCCAGCGCCTTCGGGGTCATGGAAGGCGCCATCCGCAATCTGGTGGGTTCCCGCTGCGCCAACTTCTGCAACGGGGCTTTCTCGGACAAATGGCACGATGTCACACTGCGCTGCGGCAAACAAGCGGATGCCATCAGATTCGACTGGGGCAAGCCGGTAACGCCGGAGGCCGTAGAAAGAGCGTTGGCTACCGGAAAATACGACAGCATGACCATGATTCACAACGAGACATCAACCGGTGTCATGTCTCCTCTGGCCGAAATTGCCGATGTCATGAAAAAATTCCCCGAGGTCATGTTCATCGTCGATACGGTTTCGTCCATGAGCGCCCTCAAGATTCCGGTGAAGGAGATGGGCATTGACAGCTGCATCTTCGGGGTGCAGAAAGCCTTTGCCTTGCCGCCGGGTCTCACGGTTTTCTCTGCCAGCGAAAAGGCTCTCCAGCGAGCCGCCGGCATGGAGGGACGTGGCTACTACTTTGACTACATTGAGTTTGCGGCCAATGATGACAAAGACAACACCCCGTCAACCCCCTGTATCTCCCAGATCTATGCCATGGATAAACAACTGGACAGGATCTTTGCCGAAGGTCTGGAAACTCGTTGGACGCGGCATCGCAACCTGGCTGATTATGTGCGTAACTGGGTTATGTCGCGCGGTTTCGAGTTGTTCCCGGCCGCGGCCGTTTGCTCTCAGACCCTGACCTGCACCCGTAATACTCGTGGTGTAGATCTGGCTGCGCTGAAAAAGAAACTGGGTGAAAGAGGCTTTGCCATAGATGATGGCTATGGTAAAATTAAAGGTACGACCTTCCGGATTGCTCATATGGGAGACATGACCCGTGGCGATCTCGACGGCCTGTTTTCAGCGATCATCGAAATTTTACCTGAGCTGGCCTGAGAGAACTGTGTCATAATTGTAATGACGGATACATCAGCACGTGGAGGAGTATTTTATGAAATGCCCGAATTGTGGGGACAGAACAGCAGTGGATTTGGATATGCATTCGGACGGGTTTACGTCCGACGAGTCACCGGTAAAAGAATGCGGCGCCTGCGGACTGGTCTGGCGGGTTAAAACCGAGGCCGGAGAAACAAAGATCGATATCATCAAGCAACCCACTGCCGTAAAATAAAAGCCCCCGAACTTCGGGGGCCAAGCTTTCATTCTTTTTCAAACGCATCCTTGCCGGCGCCACACAGTGGACAGGTCCAGTCGTCCGGCAGCGATTCGAAAGGGGTTCCAGCCGGGATCCCTTTGTCGGGATCACCTGTGGCGGGGTCGTAAACATACTGGCAGATGGTACAGATCCAACGTTCCATGTGTTGCTCCTTTTCTATTAAATTTACTCCCAGCTGATACACTGTACCGGACAGCCGTCAATCGCCTGCTGGATTGCCTGCTCCGCGGCACCGGATGGGTCGAAACATTCAGACTTTCCTGAGTTGTTGAAGCGGAATACTCCAGGGCAGGTGGATATGCAAAGGCCACAGCTGATGCAGTTTTCCTGGTCAACAACAGGTGTTTTGTTCATTTCGTGCCTCCTCGCTAGCGTGCAGTATTGTAACAGCTTTGGAAAAGATGTCAATCGGGTGGAGAACGTCAATGATTCTTGAAAAGATGGAAGTAGGTCCTCTGGGCGTCAACTGCTTTGTGCTTGGGTGTGAGACGACTCTTGAAGGTGTTGTGATCGACCCGGGTGGTGATGTGGATCGTATCGTTAAAGTGGTCGAACGCCATGGTCTGAAAATCCGCTACATTATCAATACCCATGGACACTTTGATCATGTCGGCGGCAACCTCAAAGCCATTAAGGCCTTCGGGGCTCCGCTTCTGATCCATGAAAATGATGCCGCCATGCTGGGGAGGGCCGCCGAGGTAGCACGGATGTACGGAATGCAGGGTGAAAATTCCCCAGAGCCGAATGAGTTCCTGATCGATGGTATGGAATTGGCCTTCGGCCACCATCACATGAAGGTTTTACACACACCCGGACATACGCAGGGCGGCTGTTGTCTCTATCTTGAAGCAGAGCACAAGGTTATGACCGGCGACACGCTCTTTGCCGATTCTATCGGGAGAACCGATCTGCCGGGCGGTTCTCACGAACAGCTGCTTTCCTCCATCCGCACCAAGCTGTTCATCTTGCCGGACGATGTGACAGCCTATCCGGGGCACGGCCCGGAAACAACCATTGGCCACGAACGGTGCAATAATCCGTACTTTTAGGAGCCGTTGCGAAATAACTAGATACACTTCCGGTTGTTTTGTTACGGGGACTTATGTTGCTCGTGCCATATGCAGTGTAACAGTGAAGTTATTCCAATGGTGTTAGTGCTAACAAGTTGTTTATGCGTTATTATTGCAAAAAAATCGTGATCACAGGCATCCCGTGCAACGGGGACAGGAATTTCCGGTATGCTGAAAGATAAACAGGTCGTTTTAGGTGTCACCGGAGGTATTGCCGCGTATAAGGCAGTGGAGTTGCTGCGGCTATTGACCAAAGCCGGTGCCAATGTTCATGTCATCATGACCCGTGCTGCTCAGGAGTTCGTCACTCCGCTTACGTTTCAAACCCTCTCCGCCAACCCGGTACATACCGAATTATTCAATCTGATCGCCGAACGCGAGATCGGTCACATCGCCCTGGCCGACCGGGCTGATCTAGGTGTCATTGCACCGGCTACAGCCAATGTCATTGGCAAGATCGCCGCTGGTATTGCCGACGATATGCTCACAACCACGATAATGGCAACCAAGGCTCCTGTGGTAATTGCGCCGGCCATGAACGTCAACATGTACACCAATCCCATCTATCGTGACAATGAGGACAAACTTCGCCGTCACGGTTACCTGTTCGTGCCCCCGGTCAGGGGCGCCCTGGCCTGTGGCTGGGAGGGTGATGGCAAACTGGCTGCACCGGAAGCCGTTTTTGAGGCAGCAGTGGCGGCACTTTCCCGTCATGATTACAACGGGCAAACCATTATGGTTACTGCCGGACCTACTCGCGAAGAACTCGATCCGGTGCGCTTTATCAGTAACCACTCGTCAGGCAAGATGGGCTATGCCTTGGCGCGGGCCGCGCAATATCGTGGGGCCCGGGTGATTCTGGTGAGTGGTCCCGTGAATCTTACGCCCCCCAGCGGGGTCGAACTGGTAGCCGTAGAAAGTGCCGGCGAGATGCATGCAGCGGTCATGGGGCGGGCTGGCGAATGTACAGCGATCATCAAAGCGGCCGCGGTGGCTGACTATCGTCCGGCGGAACGCAGCGGGGCTAAAATCAAGAAGAAAGGTGCTGAACTCTCGTTACAGCTGGTCAAAACCCCCGACATCCTGGCCGAATTGGGCCGATTGGCAAAAGCTCCATTCCTGGTGGGGTTCGCGGCCGAGACCGGCAAGCTTTCTGAATTTGCAACCCGGAAGCTGCATGAGAAGAATGTCGACATGATCGTTGCCAATGACGTCAGTCAGTCCGACGCCGGCTTCAATGTGGATACAAATCGGGTCAGACTGTTTTTCCGGGATGGCCGGGAGGTGGATTGTGCGCTGATGACCAAGGATGACCTAGCCAATGTCATTCTTGATCACGTTGCATCCGCGTTACGTTTATTGCAGAATAGCTAACAGCATCGCCAAGCAGGGCGGTTCAGCCCGACGTCCCGCTGAAAAGTCCCTCCAGCACTTCCGGCGTTTGCATGGCCAGTCGCAGTTTCATTTTGAGCAGCTCTACCTGCTCCATCCCCTCCGTCTTGGTCAACTTTCCGCTCCTGTACAGCAGCCTCAAGTTTTTTCGTACCGCCTCGGCCATGGCCAGTGCCCTTTCGCCGGTCGGATCAGCCAGCAGGATCTCCGAATCTCCGGGGTGCAGCAAAAAACAGTAAACAGCCTCCTCGGTCAGTTTCAGATATTCCTCCCGGTCACTTTCCGCCAGTTGGTAGCGTGAATTATCCGACAGGGTCTTCATAACCGCCTGCCATTTTTCCAAGCGTGAGAGCAGCATGATCGAATTGAAGATGCGTTTGTTGGTGCCGAACGAAAAAATTGTGTTGGTTAACACTCCTCGCAGAAGTGCGTCATTAGCCTGCTGGTCGGCACGGCAGACATTCTGAGCAGTCTCCCAGATATCCTTGGCAACAAAGGTTTCAAAGCGCATCTCCCAGTAGGCGTGCTTCATGGTCACCGACGCAAATGAGCGCATGATCTTGTAGGGGACAAAATAGTTATGGGCAATAACGTCCGCTGCCAGGTGACAGAGATAGCCATAGGCGCAGGCACGCTGACTGTCTGTGCGGGACGCCTGCAGTACCTTCTGGCCGATCCGCCAGCGATGACAGTTCAGCATGGAGTGGGTGAATTTTTTGCCGAGCGTGATGTCGGCAGAAATACAACCATACAGAAAATCATTGGGGTGGGCTTCCAAAAGGGCGGCCAGACCGGGTGACAGGGCAGGAAGATTTCCCAGTACCGTTGCTCCGAGCTGCAGATGGATACCGCCTCCCCAGGCATGGGCCTGTTCCGGAAACAGCAACAGGGTCAACAATAGTGCAAGTAGAGAGTATATGGTCATGGTGGCTCTTTCATTTTGACAGAAACAGGAACTTGCTGTTAGAGTCCTGAGTACGATGGTACTCCAGTTCATCGAATCATTCAACAGGAGCAATGTAGAGTGACGCTAAATCCCGATTCAGCCATACTTTGGTCGTCGCTGGGGGCCTATCTGGAAGAGCTTGCTGAAAGCGGGGTCGATGGATTCCCGGTTGGGGATGAAATTTGCCTCTTGTCTCCGCTAGCACGCCCAGTGATTCCCGAGAGCGCCAAATCTGCAACTGTTCCGTCCAAGCCGGCGGCGGAGGTTGGGGAAGGTCCTGAAAGCCTTGAAAAAATCCGCAAAACTCTGGGTGACTGCCAGCGCTGTAAGCTGGGTAAGACTCGGAAAAACCTGGTCTTTGGGGTGGGTAACCCGCAGGCTCGGCTGGTTTTTGTCGGAGAGGGGCCTGGTGCGGATGAAGATGCGAAAGGTGAACCATTTGTAGGTGCTGCCGGCAAGGTGTTGAACCGGCTCATCACGAATATGGGTCTCAAACGGGAGGAGGTCTACATCTGTAACATAGTCAAGTGCCGGCCCCCAGGCAACCGTGATCCTGAGCCGGATGAGGTCGCAACCTGCTCACCATTCCTCCGGCGTCAGCTGCAGTCCATCAATCCGGAGGTTATCGTCGCCCTCGGCAAGCCGGCCGCCCAGACGCTGCTGGGAACCAACGACGCCATCTCCCGGCTGCGAGGTAAATTTCGCGACTTTAACGGTATTCCGCTCATGCCGACTTATCACCCGTCTTTTCTGTTACGAAAGCAGGGTGAAGGGAGTACTGACGCCTTCTGGGAGGTGTGGGATGATATGACCCAGGTATTGCGGCTTCTCAAACTCCAGGTGCCGGACAAGAACAGAAAATCCTGATCAGATCGAAATGGAGATTGGAGACCCGCAACGGAGATCAATCGGATCCTACTACCTAATGGCAGGTTGTAACACGCTGAAGCTGGGCGAGATTTATTCGCTTGAAGCGCTCACATGTTTACCGTAAACTGAGATCTCACTGAAAAACGAGTGAGATTTTTTGTACAAGGGAGTTTTTACATGAGCATAGCCGCACAGGTTGCGCGTATTGCTGTAGATGCCCGCGAGGCATCACTGACCATGGCACGTCTTTCAACCGGCGTGAAGAATGATATGCTGCTGTCCATGTCCGCTGCACTGCTGGCGCAGGCGGCCCATCTGGTCGCTGAAAATGCCAGGGATTTGGAGGCTGGTCGCCAGAAAGGTCTTTCCAGTGCCATGCTCGATCGCTTGATGCTGGATGAAAAACGTATAACGGGTATTGCCGATGCCCTGCGTGAGGTAGCTGCCCTGCCTGACCCGGTGGGAGAGGTCACCAAGATGTGGAAGCGCCCCAACGAGTTGATGGTGGGCAAGATGCGCATCCCGCTGGGAACCATCGGCATCATCTACGAGGCACGCCCCAATGTAACCGCAGATGCGGCTGCACTGTGTCTCAAGGCAGGTAACGCCGTGGTCCTGCGGGGTGGATCCGAGGCGATCCACTCCAACCGTGCCATCGCTGCGGTCCTGCAGGGTGTGATGAAGGCAATGGGTATTCCTGAGGCGGCCCTGTCGTTGATTCCCTTTACCGAGCGGGAAGGTGTACTGGAGATGCTCAAACAGGAGGAACTCATCGACCTGATCATCCCGCGGGGCGGCGAAAGCCTGATCCGCTTCGTGGTGGAGAATTCGCGCATCCCGGTCATCAAGCATTACAAGGGTGTTTGCCATATCTTCGTCGATCAGTCGGCTGATTTCGCCAAGGCCGAACAGATTATCGTCAACAGCAAGACCCAGCGCCCCGGTGTCTGCAATGCCCTGGAGACGCTCCTGATCCACAAGGATGTGGCTGCCGAATTCATCCCGCGGATTGCCGCCACTCTGACGGCATTGGGTGTGGAACTGCGCGGAGATGACGCCTTCCGCTTATACGCGCCACAGGCCACCCCGGCCACCGAGGAAGACTGGTACGCCGAATATCTGGAGCTGATCCTGGCCTGTCGGGTAGTGGACGATATCGACGCTGCCATCGACCATATCAACCGCTACTGTTCGCTGCACACCGAGTCGATCATCACCAGTGACTACAGCCGTGCCCAGCGCTTCATCCGTGAGGTCAATTCCTCCTGTGTGATGGTCAACGCCTCGACCCGTTTTGCCGATGGCAACCAGCTCGGCCTGGGGGCAGAGATCGGCATCTCCACCACCAAGCTGCACTCCTTCGGCCCGATGGGTCTGGAGGATCTGACCACCACCAAGTTTATCGTCTATGGGGATGGACAGGTGCGGGAGTGAAAGTTCTTGCTATATAAGCGAAAAGTTGTCATAGTACAAAGTTACACGGACGGGCCTTTGCCCGTCCTTTTATTTTGAGAGAAATTGAGGAGTCCGTTCATGCAGGAAAGAATCCGTAATATCGCCATCATCGCCCACGTCGACCACGGCAAGACCACCCTTGTCGACGCCATGCTCAAACACGCCGGTGTCTACCGCGAAAATGAAGCCATCACCGAGCGCGTGATGGACAGCAACGACCTGGAGAAGGAGCGCGGGATCACGATCCTGGCCAAGAGCCTTTCCATCCATCATGGTCAGTACAAGATAAATATCGTCGATACCCCTGGCCATGCCGACTTCGGCGGCGAGGTTGAGCGCGTGCTCAAGATGGTTGACTCCGTCTTGCTGCTGGTGGATGCCCTGGACGGCCCCATGCCCCAGACGCGTTTCGTTTTGAAAAA
This sequence comes from Deltaproteobacteria bacterium, assembly GCA_021780495.1. Classification (GTDB taxonomy): domain Bacteria; phylum Desulfobacterota; class Desulfuromonadia; order Geobacterales; family Pseudopelobacteraceae; genus CAIPTY01. The sequence goes on along the minus strand of JAJXYO010000060.1, from coordinate 26,218 downwards.
ATCCCTCGATCTCGGTCTCAAGCCGATCGTTGTTATCAACAAGATCGACCGTCCCGGCTCACGCCCCGAAGAGGTTCTCAACATGGTCTTCGACCTGTTCTGCGAGCTGAACGCCTCCGATGACCAGCTGGACTTTCCGGTGGTCTACACCAGTGCCAAGCTTGGATATGCCAAGCTGGACATCAATGTGGAATCCACCAATCTGGAGCCGCTCTTTGCGGTGGTCGAATCCAATGTCCGCCCTCCCAAAGGTGACTCCAACGCGCCCTTCCAGATGCTGATCGCCAACATCGATTACAACGATTACATCGGACGTATGGCCACTGGTCGTATCTTCAACGGCAAGGTCCGGGCCGGCGAAACCGTCGCCATGATCAAGGCCGACGGTACGATTACCAAGGGGCGTATTTCCAAGCTGCTGGGATATGAAGGGCTCAAACAGGTCGATATCGAAGAGGCCGGTACCGGCGATATTGTGACTGTAGCCGGGTTTGAAGATGTCAGTATCGGCGAAACCCTGGCTTCGGCCGAGAACCCCATCGCTGTGCCGTATGTGTCCATTGACGAGCCGACTCTCTCCATGAACTTCATGGTCAACACCTCTCCCTTTGCCGGGCGTGAAGGCAAATGGGTCACCTCGCGCAACATCCGCGAGCGCCTCACCAAAGAGCTGCGCATCAATGTTTCCCTGCGGGTTGAAGATACCGAAAGCGCGGATACCTTCCGGGTTTCCGGGCGTGGCGAACTGCACCTGTCGATCCTGATCGAGAATATGCGCCGCGAAGGTTTCGAGCTGGCTGTTTCCAAGCCGGAGGTTATCGTCCGCATCAAGGACGGCGTCAAGACCGAGCCGATGGAATACCTGGTGGTGGACGTTGCGTCCGAGTTTCAGGGCGCCATCATCGAGAAAATGGGGCCGCGCAAGGGCGAGATGGTTGCTATGGCCCCCATGGGCGAGATGGTCCGCCTGGAGTTCGTCATCCCGGCCCGTGGCCTGATCGGTCTGCGTGGCGAGGTATTGACCGACACCCGCGGTACGGCTGTTATGACCCACACCTTCCACGAATACGCCCCTTACAAGGGTGAAATCCCCGGCCGCAAGAACGGTGTGTTGATGGCCATGGAGCATGGCGAGACCACAGCCTACTCACTGGACGCCCTGCAACCGCGCGGCACCCTGTTCATCGGTGCCGGCGTCGAGGTCTACGGCGGCATGATCATCGGTCAGCACAACAAGGACAATGATCTGGACGTTAATCCCTGCAAGGGCAAGAAGCTGACTAATGTGCGCGCCTCCGGCACCGATGACGCCATCAAGCTGACCCCTCCCCGTCTGTTGACCCTGGAGCAGGCGCTGGAATTCATTGCCGATGACGAGCTGGTCGAGGTGACGCCCAATTCAATCCGTCTGCGCAAGAAAGAGCTCGATCCAACCAGGCGCAAGCGCGCTTCCAAGGGCTAGTCTGTTTTTATAATCAAGGGCAAGGCCGGGGCATCTGTCCCGGCCTTTTTTTTGGATGTTATGCGTGAAAGCTTTTCAGTGTAATATTTTTTTGCAGTATGGTAAAAATACCAAAATTGTCCTTTATACTCATGCCTGGCAAGCTGCTACTCATGAGAGTCGGGAGCGCCGTGACAGCTGGTATATCCATAGAAATGCCAAATTATAGCGCGTTTAAGCGCACCATTCGCATCGTAATTGCTGTACTTATTTTGATGACGATCGGGTTTTCCGTCTGGAAGTCGATATCGGAATATCGCCTGACCGTCAGGGCTGCCGATGTACAGACCCAAGGGTACGCCCGCGCCCTCAAAGAGCACGCCGAACGCACGTTCAGTGAGGCCGATACAATCCTGCTGGATACCATTGATCATATCAAGGACCATGGTGGTATCAACAGAGAGACCAGCCGGCACCTCCGCACAGTTATCAATCGTCATCCTCGTAACACCCCCCAAATCGCTGCAATTTTCCTGGTCAACCGAGATGGGAGGCTCCTTGCCCATTCGCTGGATGCGCCGACCAAACAGGTCAATGTGGCTGATCGCGAATATTTTATTCACCACCGCGACAATCCGGACGATGACGCCCCGTTCCTCGGAAAACCGGTCAAGAGCCGGATAAACGGCACATGGTGTTTTACGATGTCGCGACCAGTTCGTTCTGCCGGCGGCACTTTTGAAGGATTGGTGGCGGTTGCTTTTGAAATGGACTACTTCCGCGATTTTTACGCTTCACTCGATTTAGGGAAGCAAGGCCGGATCGTCATCGTGCGTAAGGATGGCGCCTTGCTCCTGACCGAGCCGTTCAAAGAATCTGACTTTTCAAAAGATTTCAGTCAGTCGCACTTGTTGCGGCAGTACCTTCCCAAGGCCGCCATGGGGACGTTCCATATAGAAAACGGCCAGGCTCTGCTTGCATCGACTGCCCGGATTGTCTCCTACGAATCGCTCACGCATTTTCCTGTCGTGGCAACGGCCAATATGGGCTTGGACGAAGTTACGGAGCAATGGCGCCGCAATACCTTGGTCCATGCTGCGTTATCCCTGGTTGTATCACTGGCTCTGTGGTTGTTGGCACTCATGCTTCTGCGGCAGATAAAACGTATTGAGGAGGCCTACCGTATTCAGCTGGTACAGCAGGTAGCGATAACAGCGTCTGCCGATGCCTGGCAATCGACCTTTGATGCAGTTGAAGACGCTATCTGGGTCTTGGGCCTTGATCGCCGGCTGTTGCGTGCCAACAAAGCTACCGAGCGGATTTTTGGTGCTCAGCCGGATCAGGTAATCGGTCTTCTGTGCTGCGAGGTTGCCCATAGCGACACAGCTCCTCTATCAAGCTGTCCCTTCCAGAATATGCTGGATTCCGGTCATCGCGCCTCCATGCAGATCATGCTTGGAGAACGTTGGTACGACGTTTCGGTCGATCCCGTCAAGAATGATGCTGGAGTAATCACGGGAGCGGTTCATATCGTCTCCGACATAACCGAAATCAAACAAGCTGAAGAACAGGCCCTTGAAAGTGAGACCCGCATGCGTGGGCTCCTTTCCGCAATGACGGATGCAATTTTCTTCAAGGGGGCTGAAGGACGCTGGTTGCTGGCCAATCATGCCGGCATAGAACTGTTCTGTCTGCAGCAAATGGAATATGTGGGCAAAACGGATCTTGAACTGGCAGATTTGGTGCCGCAGCGCAGGGATGCGCTACTGGTTTGTCAGCAAAGTGACCAAACCGCCTGGGAGCGAGGTGAGCTGACTCATTCGGAAGAAATCATCGCTGTGGAGCAGGGGCCGCCACGCATCTTAGACACCATCAAGATTCCACTTTACAACGCCGATGGAAGCCGTCGCGGCTTGGTCATTGTGGGGCGAGATGTTACCGAGCAAAAACAGATGGAGATGCAATTGCGCCAAGCCCAGAAAATGGAGGCCATTGGCCACCTGGCAGGAGGTATTGCCCACGATTTCAATAACCTGTTGACGCCGATTCTGGGGTATGCCGAGATGGTTGCGAGCCGTCTGCAGGCCGGCGACCCACTTGTATCAAAGATTGCCGGGATCAGTGCCGCAGCTCACAAGGCCAAGGATCTGACTCAGCAGTTGCTGAGCTTTGGTCGGCGCCAGGCAATCGAAACCTGTGCCATCGACCTGAACGAGCTGATCGAGTCGTTTTACATCGTTTTGCGTCGAACCATCCGGGAAAGTATTGGTATCGCTTTGAAGCTTGATCCGGCCGGTGCCTATATACATGCAGATCGCTCTCAGATGGAGCAGATTATCCTCAACCTGACGGTCAATGCCCAGGATGCTCTCGGCGGGAAGGGGGAAATTGCTATCGAGACCTGCACGGTCTTCATGGAGGGGGAGAATGTTCGCCTTAATCCGGGTATGGTGGCGGGTGAGTATGTCCTGCTGTCATTTCATGATAATGGGTGCGGCATGAGCGGCGAGGTGCTTGCCCATATCTTTGAGCCGTTTTTTACCACCAAGGCGGTTGGACATGGTACTGGTCTGGGGCTTGCCACGGTATATGGTATTGTCAAACAGCATAATGGTTTTATCAGCGTCACCAGCCGGGAACACGAGGGAACGACCTTTCGGGTCTACCTGCCTGCCAGTGCGTTGCAGCCCTTAATGAAGGTTGCGGATATCGTCGCCGAAACTCTTCACGAGAGTGGTGACAAGACTATTCTCGTGGTTGAGGACAATGAAATGGTCCGGGAGATGGTTCGGGAGATGTTGGAGGGTTATGGCTACGCGGTGCTGACGGCGGCTGATCCCGGACGGGCCATTGCGGTTTCGTCGGAACATGGGGCACAGATCAATCTGCTGGTCTCGGATGTGGTAATGCCGGGCATGAGCGGTCCGGAGTTGTATGAGCAGCTGGTGGCGCACATGCCGTCGTTGCGGGTCGTGTATATATCCGGATATCCGATGAATCCCAGCATACGTGGCGGTACGCTGAATGAGGAGGTCAGTTACCTGCAGAAACCGTTTACTGCCGAGGCCCTTTTGGAGCGGATTCGAGCGGTAGTGTGATAGTACTGCTTTGCAATGCACCGGACCATACAAGGGTTTCGCAGGTAAATAGTATTCTCGTACGATCAGAAAAGCAGGCTGACTTTGAAGCTGATACCATTGATAACGGGAAGATCCTGCCTTTGGGCGATCCTGATCCGTTCCTGTTGGTCAATGGCATCGGTGGGAGAATTGTAGGCCACGATCAGGGAAAGATCGCTATGCCGTATCATCAGATCACCATTTTCGTTAAGGCCGACCGTTACTGAGCGCTTGATGGTTTGCCCCCCGATTTCATGTGCCGGGTAGAGAAGGCCTTCATTATGTAACCTCAGGAATGGGTCGGCACAGGCCGGCGCTGGAGCTAACAGGATAATCAGCGCGGTGGTGCGGATGAACTTCCTCAGGAGTGAATCATACGATCTGCTCTCAGAGTCTGACATCACGGTCTCCTTGTGCCAGGCGGTGTCGCCTGGTGCCGCTTGCCCCGGCAAAAACAAAGCCGGGTCGCCAATACCGTGAGATATTTCGGCGACCCGGCTGTCTCAGAGAGACCCTGTAGGCTTTCCGTCCCACCCTCGCGGATGGTTTAGTATTTTCGTGTATCCCGCTATGTTACGTGAAAAAATACAACAGCATGATGTGTGCCATGCCGGCATAATTTCTCTTGGGTCAAATGGCCAGGGGCTTTGCAATGGTCCCCGGCATAAAACAGATCCTGTTATCCTGTTAAAGGACGGGAATTGTAAGCGAGGTAACCAATTTTTGTCAGCTGGAAGATTGCAGCGCGGATAGATAATCTGATGATTTTTCGATTACAGGATGCTATAGTCGCCACCTTATTGAGATAAGTGAATCCCGGACGGGGGACAAGGTCTATGACGCAGGAAAAAATTTATCTGGTCGGCGCCGGCATGGCAGGATGGGAAGGTTTCAGTTCCAAGGCGCTGGAGATCATTGGCAAGGCCGAGGTACTGATAGGACATCAGCGCCATCTGGACATTTTTCCTGATTTCACCGGCCAGAAGATCGAGCTGGGAGACCTGTCCGAACTCCTGGAATTTCTCCAAGATACCTGCAAGCGGGTTGCAATCCTGGCATCAGGTGACCCGACCTTTTTCGGTATCTCCCGCTTCCTGTTGCGCAACCTGCCCAAGGACCGTATCGAAATATTTACGAACGTCACCAGCATGCAGTATGCCTTTTCCCGCATTAAAGAGCCGTGGGATGACGCTATTTTCGTTTCGGTTCATGGCCGCGGCATGCATGCTGCTGTGGACAAGATCGTTTCCGCTGAAAAAGCCTGTGTTCTGACCGACAAAGTCAATACCCCGGCAGCTGTTGCAAAAGAATTGATTGATCGGGGTGCCGAGGGATACGAGGCATGGTTGTGTGAGGATCTGGGGCTGCCCGGCGAGAAGTTTACCCGTTGTGACTTGCGTGGACTGATGGAGCTTACCCCCTCTGAACTCAATATACTTATTCTGATCAAGACCTATGAGCCGAACCTTGTCCGGTATCCGCTGATCGGCATTGACGACGACGAATTCCAGACCTCCAAGAAGCTGATCACCAAACAGGAAGTGCGGGCTGTTACCCTTGCCAAGCTTCAGTTGCAGGATGATCTGACGCTGTGGGACATTGGCGCCGGCAGCTGTTCGGTCTCCATTGAGGCCTCCAACCTGATGCCCAATGGCCGCATCTATGCCGTAGAGCGAAATCCGCAATGTGTCGGTTTTATTGGTGAAAACCTGAAAAAATTCTGTACGCGTAACGTGAAATTGATCGAGGCCTATGCCCCGGAAGGGCTGGAAGATTTACCGGATCCTGATCGGGTCTTTATCGGTGGAGCTGGTGGCCAGTTGGAAGAAATCATCGATGCAGTCGACAAGCGGCTCAAACCCGAGGGGCTGATCGTTCTGAATGCGGTAACCTTGGATACGCTCACCAAGTCGGTGGAGTTTCTGGAAGATCATGGCTATGTCGTTGAGGCGACCTGCGTCAACATCTCAAAGACCCGCCGGCTTACGGAATACAAGATGTTCGAAGCCCAAAACCCGGTCTACATCATCGCCGCTTGGAAGGGTAAGGAGTAGTGGCAACTGTTTTTGCCGTCGGTGTCGGTCCTGGCGATCCTGAGCTGCTAACCAGAAAGGCCGAGCGGGTTCTGCGCCAGGCAGATGTAATCCTGGCGCCGGTATCCAACCCGAGTGATGCCAGCGTGGCACTGGATACGGTGCGTGAATTTCTGAATGCAGAGCGCCAGGAAATCATTATTCACCAGTTTCCGATGACCTCCGACAAAACCAGGTTGATACCTGCCTGGCAGGAGGCCGCTGATCTAATTGCCGGACGCGTGGCAGCCGGCAAGGATGTTGCCTTCATTACCATCGGCGACCCGCTGCTCTATTCGACCTTCATCTACCTGCTGCGCATCTTCCGTGCATCCTACCCGCAGATTGCCATAGAGATCGTTCCGGGTATCTCCAGTATCAATACAGCGGCTGCTGTTGCTGGTGTGCCGCTGGCAGAGGCGGATGAGCGGATCGCGATTATTCCTGCGACTGCCGGTATGGAGGCGGTCATTGATGCCCTTGCGCGCTACGAGACGGTTGTCCTGTTGAAGGTTAAACCGGTCTTCAGGGATATTCTTGAGGTCCTCGGGCAGATGGGTCGGGAGCGAAGTGCGGTGTTTGTCGAGCGGGTCGGCAGCGCCCGGCAAAAGGTGTTGACCGATCTGGACGACATGGCTGCCCATACGCCCGACTATCTGTCGTTGATGATTATCAGGCGAAACTGAATTGACCTGCCGGTAGGTACGCAAACGCCCTTTCAGAATTATTCTGAAAGGGCGTTTGCGTAGCGAGAAGAGACGTATTCTTAGAGCGTACTGCCCTTGGCGGGAACGATTTCATCCGACGGTGTCGTTGATTTCTCTAGCACAGGAACCCGTGTGACCGCAGGCACTTCTACGGCTGGAGCCGGCGTACTCGGTGATGCGGCCGCAGGAGCCGGCGGCGGTGTCGTGACTGCCGGTTGCTGTTCTTGTGGCGTCGCTACGGCAGGTGCCGCCGTTTTTTTGTTTTTGTCATGATCGTATTTCAGGAGAGAGACCATATCATCAAACTGTTTGCCGTATACCTGCGATTCCTGAGTCTCCCGCAGCAGTAGGTCCTTCTGCTTCTGATCAAAAATGCGTCTGATTCCTTCGATGGTTTTGAAGTTAACATTTGTGCTGGTAGTCAGGTTTGCTTCTGCCTCGTTAAAATCAGGATATTCCAGGTTTACCAGCGGCTCATAATTCAGGGGGCTCTGGCGGAAATTCGGGTATTCCCAGAGGATGGTGCCATTAGCATCCAGGATCTGAGCAGTCATGATCAGATAGTTGTAGTCACTGACCAGCGATTTCAACTGACCGATGGATGTGACTTTGTCCGATTTGGTCAGGCCGCTGACAACGATCAGCATGACGGCATCCAGGTTGTTCTTCTGGATGTAGTTGCGCAGTTCATCGTTCTTCCAGAAATATTTGTTGTACTGAATAGAAGCATCATCGCGTTGTTCGCGTCGAGAATAGAGCTTTGCATAAATGTTCTGGGGATCACCATCCAATAGTGCCACTGTATCGAAATTACCGGTATCCTTGAGTTTGCGGACAAGATGCTGTTCGTATTTTCGGTTCATTTCTGTCAGCAGCTGGATCAGTTGATCTTTTTGCGGGTGTCTGATGTCGGAATCCACATCAACGATAATGGGGACAACGCCAAGTACTCGCACTTTGTCAGCGAAATTCTCGGTGGGAACGTTAAAGTGGTTCTGTGCGCAGCCCGAGATGACAGTGACAAGCAACGTGAAAATCAGTAACAGTTGTTTCATATAATCTCCTTACAGACGCATGGTATATCGGATTTCAATTCAGTTGTTTATATCAGATGCCCGCCTTGTTTTCCAGATAATTTGGCTGGTTGCCTCAATGCCGGACCGGTATGTCCCGGCGGTGTATTTGATTGACAACAGATGTGTTCTTTCGGTATTCTTTACAGACAAACCTGCTTATCGAGAGTGGTGGAGGGAAAGGCCCTGCGAAACCACAGCAACCGGCCATTGGGGCGTCAGGTGCTAATTCCTGCCGAAAGGCAAAGATGAGAGGTGTGCTGCGACAGCGGTTTCAGCCCCTTCTCTATTGTTGTGAAGGGGTTTTTTGATGTCCGTTGGCATTGTCACCGAACAATCCGCAACCTTTGACTCCGGTATTCGGCTGGATAGCGGCCGGATCCTCGCACCGATCACTCTCGTATATGAAACCTACGGTACACTCAACCCGGCAGCCTCCAATGCCATTCTGGTCGAGCACGCCTGGACCGGAAACGCTCACCTGGCCGGAAAGCTGAGCGCCGATGATCCAAAACCGGGCTGGTGGGATACTATCGTTGGCCCCGGCAAACTTCTCGATACCGATCGTTTTTTTATTATTTGCGCCAATGTAATCGGTTCCTGCTACGGGTCAACCGGTCCGGCCTCCATCAACCCGAAAACCGGCAAGCGTTATAATCTGACCTTCCCGGTCATTACGGTGCGGGATATGGTAAGGGCCCAGAAGCTTTTGATCGACGTGCTTGGTATCCGGAAACTGCACTGTGTTATGGGGGGCAGTATGGGCGGGATGCAGGCGCTGGAGTGGGCCACCCAGTATCCTGATTCGATCGCTTCGGCGGTTGTGCTGGCAACTACTCCGCGCCCCTCTCCCCAGGCGATTGCCCTGAACGCCGTCGCGCGCTGGGCGATCTTCAATGACCCCACCTGGCGCAAGGGGGAATATAAGCATAACCCCAAGGACGGTCTGGCGCTGGCCCGTGGTATTGGACATATCACCTTTCTATCCGATGAGTCCATGAATGCCAAGTTCGGCCGGCGTTTCTCGGCCAAGGACGGTCAATTTGACTTCTTCGGCCAGTTTGAGGTCGAGCGTTACCTGAACTACAATGGTTACAGCTTCGTCGATCGTTTTGATGCCAACTCCTTTCTGTATCTGGCCAAGGCGCTGGATCTCTATGATGTTGCCTGGGGCTGTGAATCCATGGCGGAAGCGTTCCGTGCAGTAACTGCTCCTCTTCAGTTCTTCGCCTTCACCTCGGACTGGCTGTACCCCCCCTATCAGACCAACGAGATGGTGACCTGTCTGAAAGAACTGGGAAAGGTTGTCGAATACCATCTGATCGAATCGGCTTATGGTCACGATGCCTTTCTGCTGGAACATGAAACCTTTGCCCCCCTGGTTGTATCTTTTTTGGCAGGCGTAGAAAGCTGATGCGATGACTCACAGATTAGAAGATGTCCGTACCCTGCCACTATTCAGGAAACTGCGACACGGTGTGGGCCGGGCGATTGCCGATTTTGACCTGATTGCAGACGGGGACCGGGTTGCCGTTGCGGTGTCCGGCGGCAAGGATTCATACACCCTGATGCTGTTGCTTGAGGATCTGCGCCGGCGGGCACCCGTCTCGTTCGAGTTGATCGCTATCAATATCGATTCCGGCTATCCCGGTTATCGGACCGATGTCATTGAGGGCTTCCTGCGAGAGTACCGTTTCAGCCACAAGATGGTGTCGACCGAGCACTACGCCATTATTCAGGAAAAACGCCGCCCTGGCTCTTCCTACTGTTCCATCTGTGCCCGGCTCAAGCGTGGGGCCCTGTATGCCGAGGCACGTGAGCTGGGCTGTAACAAGCTGGCCCTGGGGCATCACCGGGATGACTTTCTGGAAACCCTGCTGCTCAATCAGTTTTTTGTCGGTTCATTGAAATCCATGTCAGCGTCCATGCTGGCCGATAACGGTGAAACTACCGTTATCAGGCCTCTTGTGTACGTAGCAGAGTCGGATATCATCGATTTTTCACTTCAAGCCGCCCTTCCGGTGGTTTGCTGCCGCTGCCCGGTCTGTGGCACTGCCGATCTTCAGCGCAAACGGATGAAGGATCTATTGCGCACTCTGGAGAAGGATATCCCCCATATAAAAAACAGCATGCTCAAAGCCCTTTCAAATGTGCATCCCCGCCATCTTCTTGATTCTAGCCTGAGGCGCGATGACATGACACTGGGCAACGGATAACTGCCTCACCCCCGTCTTGGCCCCTCTCCCGTGTATACCCAGATCGTTCATGAGATCGACCAGGGAGTAATATCCACCAACAGCCAGTACTGCCAGCCCTGCAATCGTTAACATTTCCAAGTCGCGCCTCCTCGTTGTCGTTTTGATGATGGGAGCATAGCATTGTTGTGCGACATAATAAGTCGTTTATAGCGGCGATTGGAATGTTGCAGAAATAGACGGAGTGTGCTCGGTCGGCAAAAAACATGAACCGGTTTTGCAGTGGCTGCACACCGACATGGGGCTCAAGGAGTTATGCGCAGAGTATTCGGATGAGCGGGTTTGTGTGCAGGCTGGACTTGAAGCCGTGCTGTCACGGGAGTAGCTGGGGGGCAGGTATACTCAAGGGATGTAACTGCAGGGTTCGTACAGGGTAACAAGAAACAACCGAAGGTGCGGTGCGGCAGATCAATCGTTATTGCATGGCCCGGTTGCTGCTATTTTCTAACGGGATCGAGCGTAAACCGGTCTTGATGTTGGTCCCCTGTTCAGACGCAAGGCTGAAGGATTAAAGAGAAGCGGTTGACGGGAAAGTACGAAATGTAGATTGGAATGGCTAAGGTTCACCGCGTTCGCCTTCAGTGGAGAGCATGACCAGATCTACCCGACGATTTTTAGCACGTCCCTCGGCAGTAGCGTTGTCGGCGATCGGGCGAAACTCGGCATAACCGGTTGCTGATATTTTGTTGGGATCAACGTCGAAGTGCTTGATGAGATATTTAAGGCCGTTTACCGCACGGGCGGTGGACAGCTCCCAGTTGGATGGGAACTGTGAATTGCTGATGGGGACATTATCGGTGTGGCCCTCGACCCGCAGCGGGTTGTTGTACTGGGTCATCGCCTCGGCAATGGTGTTGATCAGATCATAGGCTTCGGGCTTGATATGGGCCTGACCAGAATCAAAGAACCCTGCTTCCTTCAGGCTTACAACCAATCCACGACGCGTGATGTTCAGAGAGACCTTGTTTTGGGCGCCTTGTTTGACCAGATAGGCCTCAAGGGAGGCCTTGATCTGGCGGAAGTCTTTTTCTTCGGCCCTGGTCTTGCCTTGGCCGCGTCCGGTTTTTCCGGCCGGTACAATTGAAAGCTCGGGTTTGATCGCTGGCATGATGTTTATCGACTTCGAGGTGAGGACGTTGATTTTTGAGGCATTCGCCCCCGCATTAGCCATGCCGAATGACGCCTGAATCGATTGCATGACCTCTTCGACCTTCTTTTTATCGCTCTGCCCCATGGCGTAAAGCACGACAAAAACGGCGAACAGCAGGGTGATGAAGTCGGCGTAGGATACGAGCCAGCGCTCGTGGTTAACATGTTTTTCCGGTTCTTTCTTGAGTGCCATGGCCGCTTAGTGATCACCACCCACGAAAGCCTTGAGCTTCTGCTCAATAAAGTGTGGGTTCTCCCCATTCTGAATAGCGATCAATCCCTCCAGGATCATGACCCGTCGCAAGACCTCTTCCTTCATGCGAATCTTCAGCTTGGTGCCGATTGGCAGGCAGATGATATTCGCTACCATCAGGCCGTAGATCGTGGCAACGAATGCCACGGCAATACCACCGCCCAGTTTGGAAGAATCGGACAGGTTCCCCATAACGTGGATGAGGCCAAGGACCGCGCCGATGATGCCGATGGTCGGTGCAAAACCGCCGGCGGCTTCGTAGAATTCAATGCTGTGCTTGGAATGGTCCTCGTAGGCCATAATGTCGGCTTCCAGTGTTTCGCGCAATTTTTGCGGGTCAATACCGTCAACGACCAGTGAGATACCCTTCTTGACAAAAGGATCCCGTACCGCCTGTGCCTCCTGCTCCAGAGAGATCAACCCGTTGCGACGGGCTTTAGTCGCATAGTTGATGATATCTTTTACGACACCCTCATGGTCGACCTTGTTGGGTAGAAAGGCAATTTTGATATCCTTGAAGGCCTTGATGATTGAGGTCAGCGGGAAACAGATGAAGGTGGCGCCAAAGGTGCCGCCGAGCACGATTATTGCGGCTGTTGGCTGGATAAGCGCGCCCATGTGCAAGCCTTCCAGAGCCGCACCGCCGAAAACGGCTCCAAAACCCATCGCCAATCCAATGATTGTTGCTAAATCCATATGTTATAATTCCCTGCTATGGAGTGGACTGCGTTCATGTACAGAACTGTTTTCGGGGCAGATGATGTCCCGGTTGAGCGTGCTGCTGCGAAACTGGCTCATTTTCTGACGGTCACTATGTTTCTTGCGGCCAAGGGCCCCGGAACGGCGGATAATCTTGGCGCGATACGCCACGATCCGGCTGATGATAATGCTGGCACGCTCCATGACGATGAAGTGGTGACCGTTGAAGAGCGCTATGACCGTGTCGGGCGTTTCTTCGATGCTGACGATGTGGTCGGGGTTGATGTACATTCCCTGCTTGTCCATACGCGTCAGAAATATCATGTAGCCACCTAACCCTGGTATACAAGAAAGTGCGTTAGTGAAATTATTCTTTGCCGGGACATCGCGGCAGTAAATTTGTAACTTACTAACGGAAGGAGATTTCTCTATAAATAGTAAAAAACCTGTAACGTCAAGAACTTTTTACGCTTTTGGGCGGATTGAACGCCGTACGTCGTCACAGCATGGCGTCAATGGCATCAAAATCGATATACTGTTCAGCCATCAGATTGATCAGCTCAATCTTCTCAGCATCATCCGGGCCAATTTTGGACACATGTTCGCGCAAGAGCGAAAAAACCACAGATGAGGTTTCCTCTATACGTATGTAGGGAATCCTGCTGTCTATCAGGATCTGTAGGGTGATGTTGGACATGGGGGCGTGGCCGCTGATGATGAGCCCGGTCAGGCGTTTTTTGAAATCGGGGATGTGATGCAGGGATGATGCCGTAACGATCAGTTCGTCACGTGAACTGGTGACGATCAAGAGCGTCGAGTCCCCGAGATGGTCGATTACACGCTGGGAGGACGATGCGCCCAGCTGGATCGTATGGCAGATGCGGCTGCGTTCGGATGGATCGCCCATCAGTGGCAATACGAGCAATTCAGCTACGTGTTGCAGGGTCGGATCCGCCAGTATTGGTGAAAAGTCGAAGGCACTGGTTACCGTGATGCCCTTGCCTGCAAAGGCCTTGCAGAGATAAGCCAGTGAGCGCCCGCGTTTTTCTGCGACAAGTTTATTGACCATGATGCAGCGTACATCCGCGTTGGCTTCTTTGTAGAGCGCAAGATTGAGTTCTACGGCGTCAATGACGCTGCCGATGCCGCCACCAGTGACCATAAGAACCGGCGCCTTCGTCAGCGAGGCTATGGCCGCATTATTCATCCCGACCACCGAGCCGACGCCACCGTGCCCCGCGCCCTCGATAATCAGAAAATCATTCTTCTTTTCAAGCTCTTCAATTGCTGTGAGGATAACCTTGCGGGGATAATCAGGAGAGATCTCTCCATCCAGAAACCTGCGGGTCAGGCCGGGAGTCAGGGTCATGGGGGACATGAGGTGTGCATCTTCATCAAGGTTGTACACCCCCGCCATCATGGCCGCATCCATATCCATGGTCAGACCCCGGTATTCTATGCATTTGGGGCCGATCGGCTTGATAAAGCCGACCCGTTTATACCTCTTGCGGGCCAAATGCATCAATGACAGGCTGATGGTAGTCTTGCCGCAATGCTGTCCGGTCGCCGCGATAAATATTTTCTTGCACATGGTCGCACCTGTCCTGAATAGAAAAAAACCGCCTAGGCAGGCAGGTTCCCGAATAAATTATTGAGATGTTCTTCTCCGCTCTCAAAACGGAGAAAGCGCACACCCATGCCACTCTTCTTGACAAGATGGAACAGGTTTTGCGGCACTTTCTTGGCCCACATGACCCGGGCCAGCAGTTGTACCTTTTGGTCGTTCAGCTCGAACTCGATCTTGATCCTGGTATTGGGTGGGCAGATGTTCGCGGTTCTGATAAACATTCCGGTAATGGAAATGTCCTCAGTAAAGGCGACCCTGGTTGCCTCGTCGATGCCGAAGCGTACTGTCAGGCGTTTCCTGAATCGTGTGATATCTCGTTTATCGGCCATTACGCTCTCCGGCAGCATACTAAATAGATTGAGGTCCATGCTCAAAGGTCCAAAATATACCACAATTTGTACTACGTGCCAGAAATTATGGAAATAAATTTCAAGATTTGTAAGAAATAATTCGTTTGCGGTGGGCTGAAAGAAATTACAGCCGTATCCTGTGAAAGCGGCCCTGTTCTGCATGGTTTGCCGGTGGCGTTATTGAATTGAATTGACAGGGTAACGTCAATCATCTAATTTAACACAAAACGCTGGGGGAGTTTCGACTGAGAGCGGCAGACAGGCCGCGACCCTTAGTACCTGATCCGGGTAATGCCGGCGTAGGGAAGCGCAACCGACCAACACTCACAAGCCGCTTCCGCGGCTTTTTGCGTTTAGCCAGCCAGCGCGCGTATCCTGTTTGTCACGGTTATGGAGGCAGCTATGCAGATTATAGTAAACGGAGAACCCGCTGATATCAGGGAAGGCAGTACTGTCGCAGAGCTGCTTGAGCATCTGCGGATCGGCCGTGATCGGGTCGCGGTAGAGGTCGGTCTGGAGATTGTTCCAAAGGCCAGCTACGACTCACATACCTTGTCGGAGGGTGATCGCATCGAGATCGTCCACTTTGTCGGCGGCGGTGAGAACAGAGCAGGTTTGTGAACAACGCCGATCGCTTTCATTAATTTATACGAGGAGCCCTTTTCATGACGACACAGCGCGACACATTAATTATCGCCGGCCGCGAATTCAATTCCCGCCTGATGGTGGGCACCGGCAAGTACGCCAGTTTTCAGCAGATGGTGCAGGCCCTGGAGGTCTCGGGGGCCGAAATCATCACCGTAGCGGTACGGCGGGTCAACATCAGCGACCGTAACAAAGAATCGTTGCTGGATCATATCGATCTGAAGAAATACACCCTGCTGCCCAACACCGCCGGGTGCTACACCGCAGATGATGCCGTGCGAACCTGTCGTCTGGCACGCGAAGCCGGTTTGTCGGACTTTGTCAAGCTGGAGGTGCTGGGAGATGAAAAGACCCTTTTCCCGGACAACGAAGAGCTGCTCAAGGCCGCCAAGATTCTGATCGCAGAGGGATTTACCGTGCTGCCGTACTGCAGCGATGACGTGACCGTGTGCCGCAAACTGGAGGATCTGGGCTGTGCGGCAGTCATGCCGCTGGGTGCGCCCATCGGCAGCGGTCTCGGCATCCGCAATCCCTACAACATCAAGATCATCCTCGAAAATATCAAGGTGCCGGTGATCGTTGATGCCGGTGTCGGTTGCGCATCGGATGCAGCCATTGCCATGGAGCTGGGCTGCGATGGTGTCTTGATGAACACCGCCATTGCCGGGGCACAGGACCCGATCGCCATGGCGGAGGCGATGAAACTGGGAGTACGTGCCGGCCGCCTTTCCTATAAGGCCGGCCGTATTGCGCGAAAGCTCTATGCGAATGCCTCCAGTCCGATCGAGGGCCTGCTTGGTTGATTTTCGTCTGTACCTGATAACGGACAGAACGCAGACGGCAGGGAGGGCGCTCCCTGCCGTTGTCGCAGATGCCCTGCGCGGCGGCCTGCGGGCGGTACAGCTGCGTGAAAAGGATCTGACCGGTAGTCAATTATTCGAACTGGCCGGTGAGCTGCGGAAGGTCACTCGGGAGCATGGCGCCCAGCTGTTGATCAACGACCGGATTGATATTGCCCTGGCGGTTGCCGCCGACGGGGTTCACCTGGGGAGCAGCAGTCTGCCCGTAGCTGCTGCCCGCCGCATTCTGGGCAGTGATCGGGTCATCGGCTATTCTGCCCACAGTCTGGATGAAGCACAGCAGGCGGAGCGCGACGGTGCCGATTTTGTTACCTTCGGGCCGGTATATGCGACCCCCGCCAAATTGCCCTTCGGTGAGCCACTCGGTCCGTCTCTCCTGGCTCAGGCTGCCCGGAAACTGAGCATCCCGGTCTTTGCTCTGGGCGGTGTCAAGATATCGTCGGTCAGCGAGGTCATGTCATCCGGTGCTCACGGGATTGCCCTGATCTCGGCCATTATCGCCGCGCCTGATCCCACCGCTGCAACCGCATCATTACTTCGTACGATCGCACACCATGACTGTTCTTCCTGACGACAATACCATGATAGCCAGAGATACCATGTTGATCCACCATGAGTTGCGGATCAACTCCTATGGCCACTACCTGCGACGCCGCTTCGGCTGCCGGGTCAGCAAGGTCAATGTGGACGCCGGCTTTACCTGCCCCAACCGCGATGGCAGCAAAGGGACCGGTGGCTGTATCTATTGCAACAACGTATCGTTTTCGCCCAAAGATACGGATGCCATCATCCCGCTGGAAGATCAGCTGGCCCATGGCATGGAGTACCATCGCCATCGGCTCGGTTCCGAAAAATTCATCGTGTATTTCCAGAAATACACCAACACCTATGCCTCGGTCGATGTGCTGGCTGACCTTTACCGGCGGGCCCTCGAATACCCGGATGTGATCGGTATCTCGGTCGGTACCCGTCCGGACGCACTTTCCGGCGCAGCGCTGGAGCTGCTGGCGGAGATCGCCAAGACGCACTATGTGTGCCTGGAGTTGGGCCTGCAATCCATGGATGACGCTATTTTGTCGCGTATCAATCGGGGGCATACGCTGGAAGAGTTTGTGGGGACGGTGCAACGGGCGGCTGGTCACAACTTTGATATTTGCGCCCATCTGATCTACGGCTTCCCCGACGAGACCTCCGCGAATTTCCTGAAAACGGTCGATCTGTTAGCGTCGTTGCCGATTGATTCGATTAAGCTGCACCAGCTGCATGCCGTGGCAGGGACCGAACTGGCGGAGATGTACCGGCGGGGTGAATTTACACCGGTCACCCTGCAGGAATATGTGACTACTGTCGCCGACTTTCTGGAAAGGTTGCCGGCACGGGTCACGGTACAGCGGCTGTACGGCTCGGCGCCGCTGGCCATCAGCGTTGCCCCGCGCTGGGGTTTGAAGAACAATCAGATGTGGTTTGCAGTGATTAATGAGTTGCGCAGACGCGGTAGCTGGCAGGGGTGCCGGGCTGTGCATGGTTGACCGGCATGCTACCTCGCGATGATGTAGCGGTTTCTGCCGCCCTGTTTAGCCAGGTTCAGGGCCTGATTAGCCTTGGAGATGCATTCATGGACGCTTTGGGCCGGATCGTGCTCGCAGATCCCGATACTGACGGTAATGCGAATGCCTGGTTTGTTGGCCTTGAACTCTGTCATGGAGATCGATTCGAGCACCTTGCTTGCCACTGCCAGTGAGGCCTCGGAGTCTGTTTCCGGAAGGAGAAACAAAAATTCATCCCCGCCCCATCGGGCGCAGATATCCTCATTGCGGACACAGCTACTCAATACCCGTGCCAGCTCTACCAGCACGTCGTCGCCGGCGTTGTAGCCATAGGTGTTATTGACCTGCGTGAACTTGTCGACATTGATCAAAATGATTGTGAAGGGGTGTTGATGCCGCTGTGAACGTGTGGCCTCCCGATCAATTTTCTCCATGATATCGCGGCGGTTGGCCAGTCCGGTCATGGCGTCTATCCTGCTGGCAAGATCAAGCGAACGCACCATATTGATCAGCTCGTTCCTGAGTTGCTCGTTTTCGGAGGTCAGTTTTTCGGTGCGCCGTTCCAGCAGCTTGGTCCGTTCGTGCAGCTGGATGAGCTCCGTCAGCAGGATGTTGTCTGCAAAGCGTCTGTCGGCAATGATCTGTTCGAAGCGATCCACGTCTCTGCTGCCTGAGTCATCCTTGATCTCACGTCTGCTCTTCATGTCCCCTCCTGTACTGCTTAGCAACAAAAGTGTGTGAATGCAATTAGCCGGTTGCAAATTGATTTCCGCGTGGTTCAGGCAGATAAATACATTTAGCTGGCGTATTTCAGGATGAGAGCCGCTTGGCTGGGTCGCGACCGGGCTGTATATAGAAATTGCGGTACTCTAACACAGGATGGCGGTACATTGTCAAAGGCTAAAGAATGTCTGCGCCGCAGAAAGTGCTTTTTCGGAATAGCCGGCAGTGCTATAGTAGCCCCCCTTGCGCCCGTACACATGGTATTCCATACAGAAGGAGTTGTTCATATGTCCGCAATCCGTGTCCGTTTCGCCCCCAGCCCCACCGGCTACCTGCACGTGGGTGGTGCCCGTACCGCGCTTTTCAACTGGCTGCTGGCCCGTAAACAGGGGGGAACATTTATCCTGCGTATCGAGGATACGGATGTGGAGCGCTCCACCAAGGAATCGGTGGATGCCATTCTGCAGGGGATGGAGTGGCTCGGCCTTGACTGGGATGAGGGGCCCTTCTATCAGTCCGATAACTTCCCGCTTTACAAGGAGCATGTCCGGAAGCTGCTGGACGCAGGCAAGGCCTACAAATGTTATTGCACGGCCGAGGAGCTGGAGGCCAGGCGCGACCTTGCCATGAAGGAGGGCCGCAAGCCTAAATACGACGGTACCTGCCGCGATCGCATCGATCAGCTCGATGCCCCCTTTGTCGTCCGCTTCCGTGCCCCGCAGGGGGGGGAGGTGGCCTTCGATGATCTGATCAAGGGGCGCATCGCCTTTCCGGCTGACGAGTTGGACGACCTGATCATCCAGCGTACGGACGGTACCCCGACCTACAACTTCTGCGTGGTGATCGATGACGCCATCATGAAAATCACCACCGTTATCCGCGGTGATGACCATGTCAATAACACCCCGCGCCAGATTCAGCTCTACCAGGCGCTTGGATTCCCGGTGCCGCAGTTTGCCCATGTACCCATGATCCTGGGCAGCGACAAGGCGCGGCTCTCAAAACGCCACGGCGCCACCAGCGTCATTGCCTATCGTGACATGGGCTATCTGCCCGAGGCGCTGCTGAACTATCTGGTGCGTCTGGGGTGGAGTCACGGCGATGATGAGATCTTCTCGCGCGACGAGATGATTCAGAAGTTTGATATCGGCAATGTGGGGCGCTCGGCCAGCGTCTTCAATACCGAGAAGCTCAACTGGCTGAATGCCCATTATATCAAGAGCGGTGACCCGGAGCGTCTGGCCGATCTGTTGCTGCCGCATCTTTCCAGTCGCGGTGTCAGTACCCTGAACGGCCCGGATCTGGTGGCGGCGGTCAAGACTCTGCAGGAGCGGGCCCAGACCCTGGAGGAAATGGCCGAGCGAGCCGTTTTCTACTACAGCGCCCCTGCAGATTACGATCAGGCGGCCCTGGCCAAGTTCGACAAGGGCCATCTGGCAACGGTCTACAGCGTTGTAGCCGACAGGCTGGCCGCCTCTGCTGCCGCTTCGGCGGCAGAGCTGGATGCCCTTTTTAAAGAGATCTGCACGGATAACGGCTGGAAGATGCCCCAGGTCGGCCAACCGACCCGCATCGCCCTTTCGGGCGGTACCCAGGCACCCGGTATCGGCGAGATCGTCCAGGTGCTGGGGGTTGAGGAGGCTGTGCGCCGGATACGGACCGCGCACGCGTTCGTTACGGCCTGACAAAAATATCATATCGGCAGTACGCAAGAAAACCCGGCCTGGTCCGGGTTTTCTTGCGTCTGGAGTGGCAACCAAAGGGTTGTGTGCTACACTGTTTCCATGAGCCAGACAATCACCATCTCGCCGGTGACCCGCATCGAAGGGCATGCCCGGATTTCCATCCAACTGGATGACGCCGGTCAGGTCACGGCCGCCCGTCTGCATGTGCAGGAGTTCCGGGGTTTCGAGTCCTTCTGCCTCGGCCGGCCCGTCTGGGAAATGCCGGTCATCACGGCCCGCATCTGCGGCATCTGCCCGGTCAGTCATGCCTTGACAGCGGCCCAGGCCGGCGAGCGCATCCTGGGGGTGGAGCCGCCGCCCGCCGCCCGCCGCTTGCGCACCCTGCTCTCCCTGGCTCAATTGATCCTCAGCCATTCCCTCAGTTTCTTCCATCTCTCTGCCCCCGATATCATCCTCGGCCTGGATGCCGATCCGCTGGAACGAAATATTGTCGGCCTGGCCCGCCACAAGCCGGAGCTGATAGCAAAAGGGATCCGTCTGCGCCAGATCGGGCAGGAGATCGTCAACCGGGTTGGCGGCGGTAATCTGCAGCCCGAATTCATCGTTGCCGGAGGCATGCGCGAGCCGTTACGCCCCGAGGCGCGCGATGCCCTGGCCGGTCTGCTGCCGGAGGCACTGGAGCTGGTGCGCTACGCCATGAATATCTGGGATGCGTATGCCGACAGCTTTCTCGCCGAGATGGGTGTCTGCGCGGACTTCTCCAGTCTGTTTCTGGGACTGGTAGGGGAGGATGGCCGCCTTGATTATACCGGCGGCCGGTTGCGCTTTGTGGATGATGCGGGCGTTACGGTCCGCGATGTGGCAGCGGCGGCCTATGGCGAGGTGATCCGCGAGACCGCATCCGGCGACAGCTATATGAAGCCGACGGAATGTACGTTCGGGGATACGCGGCTCTACCGCGCCGGTCCGCTGGCCCGCCTGAATACCGCCCCGTTTGCCGGTGCACCCCTGGCGGAACGGGCGCGCCTGGCGTTTCTTGGCGGCAGGGGGGCGGTCACCAGCAGTCTCCGGTACCATCAGGCCCGGCTGATCGAGATGCTGTATGCCGTGGAGCGGATGAGCGCGGTGCTGGACGACCCGGCGATCTGCGATCCACACGTACTTGCCCAGGCCGGGGTCAACGCGCCGGAGGGGGTAGGGGGCACCGAGGCCCCGCGCGGGACCCTCATCCACCACTATCAGGTGGACGAACATGGGCTGCTCACCAAGGTCAACCTGATCGTGGCCACCGGCCACAACAGCCACGCCATGGATCGCGCCATCACCGATATCGCCCGCCGGCATATCCGGGGCGGCGCGTTGTCGGAGGGGCTGCTCAACCGGGTCGAACACGGCATCCGGCTCTACGACCCCTGCCTCTCCTGCGCCACCCACCTCCACGGCCGTCTGGGGATGCAGGTTGAACTGCTAGCCCCGGATGGGAAGGTGCTGGACAGTCGAGTGATCTGAAACAATGTGGACACCGCAAGACGGGAGCGGCAGCGATGCCGCTCTTTTTGTTTGTGTGGCATTTGAAGGAGTGATTTGGTATAAATATTCGATATTTTTTATCAAGTCGGCTGATAGCGGGCACTCAAAGGCCCGCGGATAATGTAACCAAAAGTGGCATCTTGTTGGCTTCGACTCCGCTCAGCCAACGAATCGTCCCCTGAGCGGAGTCGAAGGGGAAAGCCCCGTCGTACCGCAACTCGAAGCCGAAATTGAACGCATTGTGTATGACGTCTACAACTTGACGGAGGAGTAAATTGCCGTGGTGGAGGGGAAATAATTGAGTTGAATGAAATGTATGACAAAAAGAGATAAAAAAGTATATTTTGTCCCGCTTGTACTGTATATTTAAACAGTGTTTATTGTTACAGTATGTGCCGTGAACGGGGCTCACTTGAAGGATCTGACACAAAAACAACTTCAAATAGTTGAACTTATTGAGAAATGGCAAATTAAGAATGGCCATCCTCCAACCCAAGCAGAATTGTGTGCCCACTTTGGGTTTAGCAGCATCAATGCGGTGCGCAGTCACCTTCAACTAATCGAGAAAAAAGGCTATATTCATCTAAACGGTGGAAAAGCACGCGGAATCCAGTTGGTATCGTTACCAACATCGATTAATCGGCAGCAGGAAAATACAATCCCCATACTCGGCAGGATTGCTGCTGGTGTACCTATATGGGCCGTACAGAATCAGGAAGGTTCTTTGCCGGTTCCTCCTATCATGTTTGGAGGTGGGGAACTTTTTGCACTCCATGTTGTTGGGGACAGTATGATCGGAGCAGGGATCAATAACGGCGATATTGCGATTATAAAAAAGGTGGATCGTGTTGAAAACGGGGAAATAGCTGCTGTTCTGGTTGAGCAGGAAGCTACATTGAAACGGATCTATCTGTCATCTAAATCGCTTGTACTGAAATCTGAAAATCCGGTTTTTTGTGATCTTATCTATGACTTGGACAAAAGCGACTATGTCCGTATCCTTGGGCGATTCAAGGGAATTATTCGAACTACGGATAACCGGTGCTACTCATGAATGTAACAGACACTATAAAAGCTTTCGGTTGCCATGATGTTGTATCGCTCGACGATAAGCCGAATTCCGGGCATCTGGATTATCTTGATCTGTTAAAAGCTTCCGGAAATCACGGTCTCAAGGTCAATGCCGTTGCCGAATTCCAGGCCAGACCATTGCTGTATATCGTATCGGCGAACCAGTTATCTAATAATGACAACGATAAGATTATTGAGTTACAGCGAATGCTGGCAAACAGGGGTGAACGGGCCTATCTCGGTATTTTGAGCCCGGGGGAATTGAATGTCTATCCCATAAACCTTGCCCGAGCCGTTCTGGCTCAGGGGTATAAACAAACCATCCGGCAGGACGAGCCGGAAGCACCATTGTTTTTCCAGAATGTCATAAATGGCCTGTTTGAGCTGGATGGTCAGCCGGATGCCCCTGACTATGTTTTCGATGAAATCCATCGACTGTTGAATGACTCGTCGAAGTACCTGATCGAAACCTATCACCTTAAACCGCTTGACGTACTGTCTTTTCTGGGCAGGGCGCTTTTTTTCCGCTTCCTTTGTGACCGAGGGATTGTCCGCCAGAATGAACTTGATACTGTCTGTCCCACGGCAACAGAACCCGCCGACTGTTTCCGTAATGCTGTCAATTCCATAGCTACATGCCGGTGGCTGGATGAAACCTTCAATGGTGATCTGCTTCCTCTCTCCGGTTCATTCGAAGAAGTTTTTGAGCATGCAGACACGCAGACCCAAGGTGCATTATTTAGCCACTTACGGGCTATTCTGGAAGGCTCGGAACATACGGGAAATGGACTTTTCCAGCTCAAGATAAATTGGGGGGATCTTGATTTTGCTCATATCCCCATCGGTGTGCTCAGTCAGGTATACGAAAGTTTCAGCAGGATGTGGGATTCACAGCGTTCGGAAAATACCAGCGTTTACTATACGCCTAAAAACATTGCGCGCTATTTGGTTGACGATGCCTTTGCAGGTGTCGCCAATAAGAAAGATGCACATATACTTGATCCAAGTTGCGGAGCGGGGATTTTCCTTGTTCTGGCATTCCGGAAGCTTGTTGCTGCACGCTGGAAAGAGGACGGAAAAAGGCCGGACACAAAGATAATACTAGACATCCTCTACAAGCAGCTCTGTGGTTTTGATGTCAGCGAATCAGCACTGCGTCTGGCGGCCTTGTCGTTGTACATCACAGCAATTGAACTGAACGACTCTCCCCGCCCTCCAAAAAGTCTCAAGTTCCCAAAACCGCTTCAAGGAAGGGTGCTTTATAATCACAGACGGCCAGAAGAGCAGGATTCCAATGGATTTGTACTGGGAAGTTTGCGTCCAGACCTTTCCGAGGAGTTCAATGGCAGATTCGATCTGGTCATTGGCAACCCTCCCTGGAGTAGTCTAAAAGGGGAAAGTGAGGAGTCCAAAAAAACAAATAAAGCTCATAACTTCGAATTCACTTCGTTGACTCGTCAGATTCTTATAGATCGCGGACTTGCAGATATTGCAAAGAAATACAATAACCCTGGCAATAATCCTGACCTGCCGTTTTTATGGAAATCAGCACATTGGGCCAAGCCTGGCGGTGTTGTTGCCATGGCGCTACCCTCTAGAATATTTCTGAAACAGTCCCCTGCCGGTACCAGTGCGTTTAATGCAATACTTCGGGGGATTGAGATTACTGGGATACTAAATGGCTCAAACCTGGCGGACACAAAAATATGGCCGGGGATGAGTCAACCTTTCATGCTCTTATTCGCACGTAATCAGGTGCCTGGTGCCAATCATCACTTCCATTTTGTAACCCCCCATTTTGAGAAACGCCTGAACGACAAGGGGCGCATCCGCATTGATTTTCAATCCGCGCAACCAATAGATGTAGCAGAAGTCATAAATAATACCTGGCTTCTAAAAACACTGGCTGTGGGTACTTCACTTGACGCAGATGTTTTTCGTAAATTTGTTGAGTTGAATTGGTCCACTGTCAAATCATGTTGGAAATGTCCGGGATTGTATTCCGGGAGAGGGTATGACTTATCACCCGATCAACGGCAATACGATGCCGAATTCATGTACGATTTGCCGGACTTTTCGCCTCCGGTAGAGGATGGATTTTCTGTTGATGTACAATTACTTCATAGGTTTAAGCGTCATACAGCGCATATGCCAAGATGTATTGAACTGTATTCTCCACCACTGATTATAGTTCCGCAATCTCCAGGGGCCTCCTTAACTTCAGTCAAGTCTTATCTGCTTAATGAGGCTACAGTCTTCAGCCAATCATATTATGGGTTTTCAGCTAATGATCTTTCCGACGTTGCCCCTGTTGCCCTTCTTCATTTGCTGACGCATTCAGAGCTGTTCAGTTACTATTTACTGATGACAAGTTCCAGAATGGGCGCGGAACGAAGGACAATGACAAAATCTGACCTCGAAGAATTTCCATTCCCTGAAATCGACCAATTGTCTAAAAGTCAACGTCAGCGTTTAATTGACCTGTCAAAACAACTTGAAACCGCCGCGACTAAGCCGTGGCAGGCACTTAACGATTTCATTTTTAATCTCTACGGCCTGGATGAATATGACCGCCAGGTTGTGAAAGACACCCTTGAGGTTTCCCCGCCGTATAAAGAAGCGCGTGATCGCGCCAACGGTGCACCGTCAAAGAAAGATCGCAACGCATTCTATGCCGAGCTACATCGTCTGCTCGCCCCATCTTTTGCCGTTACAGATGAGACGGTTTTGGTTGACGAAGTTGTAATTGCACAACATGGCGACGTTTCACCGTGGTACTTCTTTTCTATTGCCTCAACCAATAAATCGGCTGATTTGACGCAAACAACACGTAATGAGCTGATATCGCAAATCGCCGAAGAAGCCAACAAAAAAGGCTGTAGCAGAGTTACTGTCCATGAAGATGGTTGTCTGCTTGTCGGGATTATCGGCCAATACCGTTACTGGACGTTAAGTCGCGCCCGCCTTTGCGCTCTGGATATTTTGCGCAATCACCTTGACGTGTTCCCTGTGGGGAGAATCTGATGGCAGTTGGTTTCTTTACTCAGGACATAGAATTCACCCTACCTCACCCTCCCATTCCACAGCGTACAATCCTGCTCCTTTGCAAAGTAATAAGGCGAGCTTGGCAACTGCTCTCAGAAAACCCTCCTACCGGCTTTATCTTGCATGCGGAAAAAGAGGATACCGTTACCCAGATGCTGGTAGAGATCATTGAAAACCGTTTACGCAAAAACGGAGATGTTGATGGATTCGATAGTGCACGTTTTGGCAGGGTTGTTCGTGAACGGTCGTTGTCAAGGGAGTTGTCGCCTTTGTCCCGAATGCTAAGCCGCTTTTTTCAACTCCAGGATCGCATGATCTTTGCTGTTTCTGGAATGGTTGAGAGTGACTACAGCAGGACGATCCCAGT
>JAJXYO010000028.1 GCA_021780495.1 Deltaproteobacteria bacterium | reverse complement strand
AAGCGAATAATCTGGAGACGCTGGGCTTCCTGGACATCTTGACTAAGGGTTCGCGAATCAGTTTTTTCCATGCAAGGACTATAGCATAAACCGGCATTAGTTCATATATTTATTTGCCGCGGTAATAGTACTGCTTTATGTACTGAGCAATTGATTCTGTCTGAAATCTATCAGCCCTTTTGTTTACTGTACAGTCTGGTTGCGTCATCGCAAACCTACTGGCCAATACGGGACAAACAAAAGAAAAAGCCCCTGATTTCTCGAGGGCTTTTGGATGTGTCCGGATGGTGCCGGACTGTTGTATGGTGGAGGTGAGGGGAGTCGAACCCCTGTCCGAAGAACCTACAAACTGAATTACTACACCGTTAGTCAGTTGCTCGATTTAACCGGTTTTCTGTGCACATGACAAAACAGCAAACCAGCGGTCCCGTTGATCTCGGGTTGCGCTACGGGCGTCGCGCCTCCCTATCCGGTAGTGAATGACGTCCCCGTTGTACCACCGGCATCTTCATTGGGGACGCCTGTTAAGCAGCTAGTGCAACAGGAGTGTTATAATTGTCGGCAATTAAGCCGTTGCAGGTTTATTAAGGTCGGCCGCCTGCCCCGACCCGGTGCAATCCAGAAATTCACTTCCCCGTCGAAACCTTTACACCCCCATAGCTAAATTTTACATACCTTTTAATCTCTGTTACGCGCCTTCATTGCTTGTGATATGTCGCGTTGAGAGTCCTTCTTCTTTAAATCTTCACGTTTGTCGTAGTTTTTCTTGCCTTTACCCAACCCGATTTCAACCTTGACCAAACCATCCTTGAAATAAAGGCGCAACGGAATGGCCGAGTAACCCTGTTCCCTGATGCGGCCATAGATCCGGTCAATCTCCTTGCGATGCAGCAGCAGCTTGCGATTACGGTCCGGTTGATGATTCTGGCTGTTGCCGAACTCGTAGTGCGAGATTGTGAGGTTGTGCAAATAGGCCTGACCATCACGCACCAGCATGAAAGACTCATTCAGGCTGGCCTTCCCAGCCCGCAGGGACTTGACCTCTGTCCCCTGAAGCACCATTCCGGCCTCCAGTTTCTCTTCGATGAAGTAATCGTGGTAGGCCTTCTTGTTATTGCAGATCAGTTTTTCACCCATGATAGACTCATATCATAACAGACTGGCCAAGCAAAGGGAATGCAATCTTTCGTCACAGTTATGTTTCATAATTGTTGCAATACTGTAATCAAAACAATGGTATTCGACAATTGACAAAGTAACGTTACAGGTCTATAAACGAAGAGTTATCCTCGTTAGCAGAGGCGTTTGCACAAACACAGGCTACTGCCCAAAAATGTCGAAAGACGCCAATGGGTAGACCAGGTATTGTCGGCTTAAGGCTTTACCTAAGGTAGCTGGTTTTTTAGTACGTGAGAAGGTATAACTTCAATACGTACTAAAACCTACGTTGTGCACTGCCAAAAGTCAACCAGAGAGGAAGATTCGCCTTGTGCTATCCAAGGGTCTTCCTCCGAAGACCCTTTTTTAATTGGTAAACCGTATGACCACTGAATTCAACGAAATCTACCTGAGCGCTGTGATTGGCCGATCAGTCATCAACAGCAAGGGGGATGAACTCGGCACCCTGCGCGATCTGGTCATGATCCCCGGCGAGGTATTTCCCGAAGTATCTCACATCGTCATCAAAGCGCGCAAAGGGCTTAAATCCCTCCCCTGGAGCGAGGTCGCGCTCTTTACCCATGTCGTAATCTCAGTCACCGGGGTAAACCCGCCGGGACTCTCCGCCTTCCAGGCGCGTGACAACGAAATCCTGGTCAAGCGCGACCTGCTGGACAAGCAGATCGTTGACGTGGATGGCGCCAAGGTCGTGCGGGTAAACGATATCAAACTGGGTAATCTCAACCACAAATTGTGCATATTCTCCGTGGACATCGGCTTTCGGGGACTACTGCGCCGCCTGGGATATGAGCGCCTGGGAGACTCGCTTGCCAAAACACTCGGCAAGGAGATCCCGAATACGGAGATCAGCTGGGAATACGTTCAACCTTTGGAGGCCAACTCCTCCAAACTGGCGCTCAACATTGCCCGCGACCAGATGAACGAGATGCACCCGGCCGATCTGGCCGATATTATAGAAAACATTCCCATCCAAAGTATCCGCACCGTGCTTGATTCGATCGATGCGGAAACCACCGGCGAAACCCTCTACGAACTCGAATCAGACATGCGAAACCTGGTCATCAATCAGCTGGACAATGAACAGATGAGCGACATTCTGGAGGAGATGGAACCGGACGAAGCCGCTGACGTACTGAGCGACCTGCCGGAGCAGAAGGCGCAGGAACTGTTGGACATGATGGACCAGGAAGACGCTGAGGACATTCAGGAACTGCTGGAACATGAGGAGGATTCGGCCGGCGGCCTGATGACCCCGGACTACCTGCGACTCACCTCGGATATCACTGTCGGGCGGGCAATGGAAATCCTCAAACAGTGCGCCGATGAGGTCGAGACCATCTTTTATGGCTATGTCGTCGCTACGGATGATCAACTCGAAGGCGTCGTCTCCCTCAAGGGCTTGATCATGAATCCCCCTGACACGCTGATCACCGATATCATGGAAGAGAATATAAAGTCGGTCCGGATCGATGCTGATCCGGAAGACATGCTGGAAACGCTTGCCAAGTACGACCTGATTGCCATCCCGGTACTCGACGCTGCCGGAAAAATGGCCGGTATCGTCACGGTTGATGATGTACTGGCCCATTACCTGCCGCAGATTATCAAAATCAAGCGGCGCTAGAAACCGGATCTTTATGTTCGCCTACATTTCACAATTCAGATTCCTGAAACCTCTCAAGAGCTTCAGCCCCCGCAATGTCATGATCTTCCTGGCCATTCTCGGTCCGGGCATCATCACGGCCAATGTGGATAACGACGCCGGCGGTATCACCACCTATTCGCTGGCTGCGGCCAACTACGGCTATTCCATCCTCTGGATGATGATACCCACCACGATTGCGCTGGTTGTGGTCCAAGAGATGTGCGCCCGCATGGGGGCTGTCACCGGCAAGGGTTTGTCGGACCTGATCCGAGAATCGTTCGGCGTCAAGGTCACCTTTTACGTCATGATCGCCCTGCTGCTGACCAACATGGGCAACTCCATCTCCGAATTCGCCGGCATCGCCGCCAGCCTGGAGATCTTCGGCCTCAGCAAATATGTTTCCGTACCGGTCTGCGCAATTCTGGTCTGGCTGCTGATCGTCAAAGGTTCGTACAAGGTGGTAGAGAAGGTGTTCCTGGTGGCCTGCCTGGTGTACATCGCCTACCCGATCGCCGCCTTCATGGCCGGTCCGGACTGGAATGTCGTCATGAAGGCCACCGTCACACCTACCATCAAAACCGACAGTGCCTATCTGATGACCCTGATCGGTCTTGTCGGCACGACCATCGCCCCCTGGATGCAGTTTTATCAACAGGCGGCCGTCGTTGAAAAAGGGATTACCGCCGATCAATACAATTTTTCACGGATAGATGTTATCTTCGGCTGCATCATGGCCATCGTGGTGGCATTCTTTATGATGGTAGCCTGCGCTGCAAGCATCCACCTGCATGGGCTGAAGATCGAAACCGCGGCCGATGCCGCATTGGCACTGAAACCGCTGGTCGGCCAGTACGCCTCGACACTGTTCGCTTTCGGTTTGTTCAACGCCTCGCTCTTTGCCGCCTGCATCCTGCCGCTTTCCACGGCTTACTACATCTGCGAAGGGATGGGCTGGGAATCGGGGGTTGACAAGGACTTTGGGCAGGCCCCGCAATTTTTCTGGCTGTTTACGATCATCATCGCCATCAGTGCCGGTCTGATCCTGATTCCCAATGCACCGCTGATGGCAATCATGTTCATCTCGCAGGTTGTCAATGGTGCGGTCCTGCCCTTTGTGCTGATGTTCATGATCAAACTGATCAACGACAAGAACCTGATGGGAGCCTATGTCAATGGACCGGTATTCAACATCATCGCCTGGCTTACGATCGTGATCATGATCGTTCTTACCGTGGTAATGACCATCGACATGGCGTTTCCGGGGCTGATTAAACGGCTGATGGCGTTTTAATCACCACACATTTTATACGAGATACGACAAAGGCCCACGGGATGTACCCATGGGCCTTTGTCGCAGGTTAGATTAGTTCGGACAGGTGTCCTGGTAACAGGAGGGGGCCTTCTTCCGGCGTGCAGCTACCCCGGCGGCCAGCTAAATCCCCGTCCTGCCAAAAGGTGGAAATGGATGTGGAACACGGACTGCCCCGCCCCCGCCCCGTTATTCTGCACAATGCGGAAACCGGACTCGGCATAGCCCTTCTCGCGGGCTATCTGGCCGGCTTTCCGGAACACATAGCCGATCAGATCGTCGTCCCGGTCGGTCATATCGAGGCTGTTGACGATATGCATCTTCGGCAGCAGCAGCAGGTGCAGAGGCGCCTGGGGGGTAATATCCTCGATGACCAGGAGCCGTTCGTCTTCAAAGACCTTTTTCGACGGGATTTCGCCACGGATAATCTTACAGAAAATGCAGTTCTCCATTATCCCTCCTCTTTGTTGTCCGGCAGATTCAGCAGGATCAAAAACTCACGGTTGCCATCAGCCCCGCTGATCGGTGACTCGCACAAACCACCCACAGACAGCCCCATCTCCAGTGCGGTTTGTCTGACCGCCGCGATAACCTTATCATGGGCCGCGGAATCGCGCACAATCCCCCCCTTGCCCACCTCGCCCTTGCCGACCTCGAACTGCGGTTTGATCAGGGCGATGATCCCGCCTCCCGGCTTGACAATGGCAACGACCGCCGGCAACACCTTGGCGAGCGAGATAAAGGATGCGTCGATCACCGCCAGGTCCGGCACCGCATCCAGCTGATCCGGCAGGAGGGTGCGAATATTGGTCTTCTCCATGCTGACAACGCGCGGATCCTGCTGCAGCTTCCAGGCCAGCTGACCATAGCCAACATCCACCGCAAAGATCTTCCGCGCACCGGCCTGCAACAGGCAATCGCTGAATCCGCCGGTAGAAGCCCCCACATCGATGACCACCAGCCCGGTCACATCAACGGCGAACTCATCCAGCGCCTTGCGCAACTTGAGGCCGCCTCGACTGACATAGGGCAGCACCCCGCCCTTGATACGGATTTCGGCATCAACAGCCACCTGCTGACCGGATTTATCGACCGTGTGGTCACCCACCACCACCTGACCGGCCATGATCAGGGCCTGGGCCTTTTCCCGTGAGGGGGTCAGGCCACGTTCGGCCATCAGCTTGTCGAGGCGCTGCTTTTCTGCCATTAAGCCACAAGCTCGGACTTGACGAAGAGCGCCTTCAACCAGTAGCCCTCGGCCTCGATATTCTCACGGCCGCCCTCTTCGCGATCCACCAGGGTGACAATGCCCAGGACCTTCAAGCCTTCTTCCTCGGCCCGGCGAACCGCCTTCATGGAGGAGCCGCCGGTAGTAACCACATCCTCGACTATCACGACCCTGGTGCCGGGCGGCAGGTTCTTGCGCCCTTCCAGCCATTGACCGGTACCATGCCCTTTGGGTTCCTTGCGGATGATAAAGGCATGCATGTCCTGGCCGGCCAGGTGGGCGGCGATCGAGGTGGCCGTTGCGATGGGATCGGCCCCCAGGGTGATACCGCCGACCGCTTCAACCCCTTCCACATCCTTGATAGCCTCATAGAACAGCTTGCCGGTCAGAAAACCGCCCAGCGCGTGCAGGGTGGTCTGCTTGCCGTCGAAGTAGAAATCGCTTTCCCGGCCAGACGCCAGCGTTACCAATCGTTTTTCGTAGGACAACTCCAGGATGATCTTCTTTAACTGTTCGCGGTCACTCATGTGTGCGCTGCTCCTCCTCAAATAATCCCATCTGCGGCACATCGGCAGGTTTGGGGAATGCAACCGGATACTCTCCGGCAAAACAGGCTTTACAAAAATTGGTGTTATCGAGCCCGACCGATTTCATCAGGCCGGCTTCGGACATGTACCCCAGGGTATCAGCCGTAATATAACGGCAAATTTCGTCGATGGTGTGAGAGGACGAGATCAGTTCCTTGCGGTTGGGGGTATCGATACCGTAATAGCAGGGATAACTGGTGGGTGGCGACGAGATGCGCATATGCACCTCTTTGGCCCCGGCGTCACGCACCATCTTGACGATCTTGCGCGAGGTGGTACCGCGCACGATCGAATCATCGATCACCACCACCCGCTTGCCTTTGAGGAGTTCCCGCACGGGATTGAGCTTGATCTTGACCCCGAAGTGCCGGATGGACTGGGCCGGTTCGATAAAGGTCCGGCCAACGTAGTGATTACGGATCAGCCCCATCTCGAAGGGTATGCCGGATTCCTCGGCATAGCCCATGGCAGCCGGCACGCCGGAATCGGGCACAGCGATCACGACATCGGCGTCGACCTTGTATTCACGGGCCAGTTGACGCCCCATCTCCTTGCGGGTCAGATACACGTTTTTGCCGAAAATCGTGGAATCGGGGCGGGCAAAATAGACAAACTCAAAGATACAGGGTGTCGGCACAACCTTTTTAAAGGGGAACAGCGATTCGATACCCCCATCGGTATTGCAGACGATCATCTCACCCGGTTCGATCTCGCGGATGAACTCGGCCTCGATCAGATCCAGGGCGCAACTCTCTGAAGCAACCACCCAGCCGTCTCCCAACTTACCCAGACAGAGCGGCCGGAAACCGTTCGGATCACGAACCGCGATCATGCGGCTCTCGGTCAGAAACAGCAGGCAGTAGGCGCCGTTGATCCGCTTGAGGGCCTCGACGATACGATCAACCAGTGAATTGGTGCGGGCCACCGCCAGCAGGTGGATGATGATCTCCGTATCCATGGTGGTCTGGAAGATGGAGCCGTAGGCCTCCAGCTCGGCCTTGAGCAGCTGGGCGTTGACCAGATTGCCGTTATGACAAACAGCGATGGAACCGCGGGAGTAGTCCACCATGATCGGCTGGACGTTCTTTTCTACCGAGGCTCCGGCGGTGGAGTAACGCACGTGACCGATGGCGGACCGGCCGGGCAGCTTTTTGAAGACGTCTTGGTTGCCGAACACATCGGCCACCAGCCCCATCCGCTTGTGGGCGTGCAGGGTGGTTCCATCGGAGGAGACGATGCCGCAACTCTCCTGACCGCGATGCTGCAGAGCATACAGACCGAGATAGGTCAGGTTGGACGCCTCGGGGTGATTATAGACGCCAAAAACACCGCATTCTTCTTGGGGACGGGACAGATTCATTGGATAAGGCTCCTTGAACATGAAAACAACACGTTAAACCAGATTGTTCCGTACATACTCCGCCGCATTTTTATACAGCATCAGGCCGTCACCCTGTTCGGGCAACTGCTCACGCGTCCAGCGGGGGTGCTGGGTGTAGTGAACGAACGCCTCGGGGTGCGGCATCAGCCCCATCAAGCGGCCGCTCGGGTCGCACAGTGCAGCAACCGCGTTCTGGGCGCCATTCGGGTTGGCAGGAAACTCCATGGTGGCCTCGGCATAGTCGGGGCCGGAGTATTTGAGCACCGCCAGGTGTCCGGATTCTATCCGTTCGAGGGTCTCCGCAGTATCGCAGAGGAACTTGCCCTCGCCGTGCCGCACCGGCAGGTAGATACCCTTGCCGATCCCCGCGGTGAACACGCTGGGTGAGGCAGGATCGCACTTCAGATAGGTCCAGCGGTCCTGGAAACGGCCACAGTCATTGTGGGTCAGGGTCACGGACTGTGCCAGGTAATCACCGTCGAATCCGGGCAGCATCCCCATCTTGACCATCAACTGGAATCCGTTGCAGACACCCAGGATCAGCTTGCCGGCC
Organism: Deltaproteobacteria bacterium; assembly: GCA_021780495.1. GTDB lineage: Bacteria > Desulfobacterota > Desulfuromonadia > Geobacterales > Pseudopelobacteraceae > CAIPTY01. Next base: position 23,319 of record JAJXYO010000028.1, on the reverse strand, counting down.
GAGATGAAACGGCTGAACTGCTCAACCAGTTTTTCGCCACTGCCGGCCACGCCGGCGTGTTTCAGCCGGTTGGCCTGGGCCTTGGCGCTTCCCAGGTCGTCACCGTCCAGAAAGCCGCCCGTCAGGTTGAGGAAATGAAAGTCGTCCAGACGGACCTCACCGGACAGGATCTCAGCGATGTGGGCAATGACCACTTCGTCAAAGCCCCCCAACCGGCAGGCGTGGGCCGCCTCCATCTCACAGTTGGTGCCATTGCCGGTGATGACGATTGCGCGTGTCTTTTTCATATATGCTGGTTCTCCTTGAGGATCGGAATAGCTAGTGTACCCAATTGCGGACAAACTGTCCTTTAGAATATTTTCAGCATGGCCGTGACCGGCACATCGCTCCTCGGACCAGTCTCAGATCGCTATAACTGATGGATTCCGGCAGCCCTTCCTTCAGCTGCGTCAGGCCGACTGCTCCCAGTGCTTCCAGACGGGCGTCGATCAAGGGGAGTTTATCCGCATCCACAAAACGGCGCAGGTCGATATCCAGACCAGCAGCCGCCAGCTCTTCCAGATGGGCAATAATGGTCAGATCCTTCAAGCCCCTCCGCGAGGCAATCTCCGGCAACGTCAGCCCCTCCTGACACAACCGGAGCGTATCGCGCTGCGTATCGCTCAACGCCAGACAGAGGCCGGCATTGCCGTCATCGGGCACCGCCCGGCGGCGATAGTCGTCGATAGCGGCCAGGAAGTCCGCACCATATTTGCGCAGCTTGTGTTCACCGATCCCGGTAATCGCAAGCAACTCCTGCTCGCTGCGCGGTCTGTTCGTGGCCAACTCCAGCAGGGTGGCATCGGAGAAGACCACAAAGGGTGGCACAGAGGCCGCATCGGCGATCTGCTTGCGAACCAGCCGCAACTCCTCGAACAGGGCGCGGTGGGCGCCCTCTCCGGCACCGCTTTTCCTGCGCGACTTCTCTTCCACCTTGGCCACGTCGCGCGGCAGACCGAGAATAACCTGGGTCTCGCCCTTGAGCACGGGACGCGCTGCCGGCGAGAGCCCCAATGCGCCGAAGCGGGTAAAATCCTGCACCAGATACCCCAGGTGGATCAGCTGGCGGATGATATTGTCCCACTCCAGGGAGGACAGATCCGCACCGATGCCGTAGGTGGACAGTTGGTTGTGGCGCAGGTCCAGGATGCGCTGCCCCTTGGCGCCGCGCAACACATCGACAATGTGCCGCGCTCCGAAGCGCTCGCCGACCCGGTAGACACAGGACAGGGCCTTTTTGGCCAATTCCGAGGCATCGAAACGCCGGGGAGGATCGGTGCAGATATCGCAGTTATCGCAATCATGATCGCGCTGATCTCCGAAATAGGCCAGCAGCGCGCGGCGGCGGCAGGTCAGCGCCTCGGCATAGGCCACCATGGCATTCAGTTTCTGCAGTTCGATCCGCACCCGCTCCGGATTGTCGCTGTTCTCGATCAGCGAGCGGGCGGTCATGACATCGCCCATGCCGAACAGCATCAGGGCCTCGGACGGCAATCCGTCCCGCCCGGCCCGGCCGGTCTCCTGATAGTAACTCTCCACGCTCTTGGGCATGTCATAGTGCACCACAAAACGCACATTGGGTTTATCGATCCCCATGCCAAAGGCCACGGTGGCCACCACGATGCGCAGGTCGTCGCGCCGGAAGGCATCCTGAACCCGCCGCCGCTCTTCGTCCGGCAGACCGGCGTGATAGGCGGCAGCGCTAAACCCGGCGGCAATGAGACGCTCAGTCACCTGTTCGACCCGCTTGCGGCTGAGGGCATAGACGATGCCCGCCTCGGTCCGCCGACCGCTCAGGAAGGCACCCAACTGGGCCAAGGGCTTGTGTTTGGACATGACCGTGTAGGTGATATTGGGGCGATCAAATCCCGCTACGTACACCGCAGCCTGCTCGATGCCCAGCTGGCGGATGATATCCGTGCGGGTCTCCGGGTCGGCCGTGGCGGTCATGGCCACAATCGGCACCACCGGAAAGAGGCCGCGAATCCGCCCGATCTGGACGTAATCCGGCCGGAAATCGTGCCCCCACTGGGAGATGCAATGGGCCTCATCGATGGCGAACAGCGCCAGGGGCAGCCTGGAAAGCCGTTCCAGGAACTCCGGCTGCATCAGCCGCTCCGGCGCCACGTAGAGCAGGTCCAGTTCGCCGCGCTCCATCTGGCTGGAGACCCGCCGGGCCTCATCGGCTGACAGGGATGAATTGAAGCAGGCCGCCCGCACCCCGTTGGCCAAAAGCGCATCGACCTGATCCTTCATCAGCGCGATCAGGGGCGAGACTACGATCGCCAGGCCAGCGCGATGCAGGGCCGGGATCTGGTAGCAGAGCGACTTGCCGCCACCGGTCGGCATGACCAGAAAGACATCCTCTCCGGCCACCACCCGCTCGATGACCTCCTGCTGGGGCGAGCGGAACTGGTGGAAGCCGAAAACGGTCTTGAGGGTATGCTGGATGGTTGTGGTCATTAAACTATCCATTAATGCAAGCAGGGGCTTGACAATAATCAACGATCATGGATGTGTTATTTCAGGCAGCCTGGCCACAACAAAGGAATAGAGCGTTTGAGCGGACTCATAGGCCTCCTGGAACTCTTCCGGTTCCGGCTCGATGAAGTCACCGGGATAACGATACGCCACCGCAAGTGGAGTCAACAGGCGCGCAGCTTCAACACAATCGGCAAATGCCGGATCGATATTCACGGCTTGAAAAATCAGCAATTCTATATCATGGGATTTTTCGAAACGGGTATCGTGATACAGCAGATACCCCTTGATAGCTTTTTCCGCTGCCTGCTGGCAATGATAAGAGGCCGTATCCAGCAGAGACGTTTCCCCATCCGCCAGTTCACGGGCTGAGAGAAGGTCCCGACTAGCCTTGATAAGCCAGCTTCTGACAAGTCCCTCTTTAGTGCCGATCATACAAAACCCGCCCTTTCTCAAGAACCTGACACTCCAGCGATGCGTACACCTGACTATATTTATCAACTTCGGCACGGGTACGAACGAGAATATCCTTTGAAACCCTAACGTCCTCCAGGCAAGCTCGCGCCCGGCGAACACGCTGCAACGGTCGCTCGTTGCTGTCCGGCACGATTACGTACAGGTCGATGTCGCTGGCCTCGTTTGGAGTCCCCCAAGCGTGAGAACCGAAAAGAATCACCTTATCGGGCTGGAAAATCTGCACCAAGCGACTGGTCATCTCGTTCAGCAGAGCTTCGTCTATAATTGCCATTTCCGCTTACTCCGTTTTTGTCCGATAATCAGAAGGACCAATTCCAAATCCATTCAACATGAATTGTGTGTCGGTTACCGCAGAGAGGACAAAATCTCGAAAATCAACATTTGGGGGTTGCTGTAACTGAATATCTTATGAAATCCAATTAGCAATTTCCATAAGCATTCTCTCAACAGTTTACTACAATTCCCTCAGGGTTGACTGCCAAGCTTCCTTTAACCCGGCCAGATCTGCCGTGACCACAGATACGCCGGAGAGCCCCGTAATCACGAGCAACGGTTCTTCCGTCACCACACCGATCGAGGCGAAGCAGTTGCCGCTCATGATCGTTTCAAACCGGTCACGCTGTTCCGGGTGGACCGTCACCAGATGGCGCGAGGCCGACTCGGAGAAGAGCAGCGTCAGATCGTTCCTGCCAGCCTGGTCTCCTTGCCAGAGCACACGGGACAGGTCCAGCGTCATGCCGAATCCGCCGGCAAAGGCCGATTCTGCCGCCGCCACCGCCAGGCCGCCGTCGGACAGATCATGGCAGGATGCGACTGTCCCGGCCATAACGGCCCGGTGGTAGGCCTGATAACGCTGGTAGGCCTTGACGGCATCCACGTGCGGAACCTTGTTGCCGATGGCCCCGCGCAGCGCCAGAAATTCGGAACCACCCAGTTCATCGGCGGTTTTTCCCAGCAGGAAGACGATGTCGCCCGGGCGTTTGACATCCATGGTAACGGCCATGCGGGCGTCCTCCATCTTGCCGATCACGGAGAACAGCAGGGTCGGCGGGATGGAGATCTTGGTGGTACCATCGTAGAAGTCATTCTTCATGGAGTCCTTGCCGGAGATTAGCGGCAGGTTATAGACCATGCAGACATCATAGAGGGCCTGGTTGGAACGGACCAACTGGGCCATTTTGTAGGCGCCGTCCGGTGTTTTATCCGACTGGACCGGGTCGCACCAGCAGAAGTTGTCCAGACCGGCCACCAACTCCAGCGAACCGCCCACGGCCACATAGTTGCGCAGCGCTTCATCGATCGCGTTGGCGGTCATGTGGTAGGTGTCGATGTCCGAGTAGCGCGGGCAGATGCCATGGGCCGTCACCACCCCTTCGAAGGACTCCAGGATCGGCCGCACCACGGCCGCGTCGGAGGGGCCGTCGTTGGCCACACCGGTGAAAGGCTTGACCACCGAACCGCCTTGCACCTCGTGGTCGTAACGCCGGACCACCGACTCCTTGGAACAGATGTTGAGCGCGGAGAGCAGCTGTTTCAGGTCTGAGGAGTAATCCGTTTTCGCCTCAAGGACCGGTTCCTGGTGCCGCGGCGGAGTCCATTTGGCCGGCAGCTGCATGGGGGGCAGCCCCTCGTGCATGAACGCCATCGGCAGCCAGGCAACGGTACGTTCGCCGTAGAGCATGTGAAACACGCCGCTGTCGGTAAACGTGCCCAATACCGTGGCTTCGACGCCGAAACGCCCGGCCATGGCCAGAAACTCGTCGATCTGTTCCGGCGGCACCGCCAGGGACATGCGCTCCTGGGCCTCGGATATCAGGATCTCCCACGGGTTGAGGCCGGGGTATTTGAGCGGCGCCCTGGAGAGGTCCATGCGGCAACCGCCGCACTCACCGGCCATCTCGCCGATGGAGGAGGACAGCCCGCCGGCGCCGTTGTCGGTGATGAAGCGGTACAAGCCCTTGTCGCGGGCACGGATCAGGAAGTCGAACATGCGCTTCTGGGTGATCGGGTCGCCGATCTGGACCGCCGTGACCGGCGAGTTCTCGTTGAGTTCCTCGGACGAGAAGGTCGCGCCGTGGATGCCGTCCTTGCCGATGCGACCGCCGGTCATGACGATCAGGTCGCCCGGCTTGATTGACTTGTCGTGTCCCGGCTGGCCATTGACCACGGCCGGCATCAGCCCGGCCGTGCCGCAGAAGACCAGCGGCTTGCCGGCGAAGCGCTCGTCAAAGACCAGCGAGCCGTTGACCGTGGGGATACCGCTCTTGTTGCCGCCATGCTCGACCCCCTCGACCACCCCCTCGTAGATGCGGCGCGGGTGCAGCAGGCGTACCGGCAGCGGCTTGGCGTAGAACGGATCGGCAAAGCAGAACACATCGGTGTTGAAGATCAGCTTGGCCCCCTGGCCGGTGCCGAAGGGGTCGCGGTTGACACCCACGATGCCGGTCAAGGCCCCGCCGTAGGGATCCAGGGCCGAAGGGGAGTTGTGGGTCTCCACCTTGAAGACCAGCGAGTGTGTGTCGTTGAACTTTATCACCCCGGCGTTGTCCTTGAAGACCGACAGGCAAAAATCCTGTTTGCCCAGCTTCTCGCGGACATCCGCGGTGGTACGCTGGATAAAGGATTTGAACAGGGATTTGATCTCCTGCTTGTTGCCCTGTTCATCCTCGTACTGGACCGTTCCGGCAAAGATCTTGTGTTTGCAGTGCTCGGACCAGGTCTGGGCCAGACATTCCAGTTCCACATCGGTTGGCTTGGCGCCCAGGCCCAGCTTGGCACGATCCGCCAGAACCTGTGGATTGCGGTAATGGGCCTGAATGATCTGCATTTCGTCAAGGGTCAGGGCCAGGACCCCCTCCTTGCTGATACGCATCAGTTCCTCGTCGGAAACCTCCAGATCGATCTCCAGCACCTCGGCCTTTGCAGCGCCGGCCACTTTGGGAGCCAGCGCCGGAAAGCCGCGCCGGGCCACGAACTCCGGGGCGGCCATGAGCGCATAGCGCTGGATCAGCGTGTTGCAGAGCAGCCCGGTGGCAATGTTCTCCACATCGGCGGAAGAGAGCGTGCCCTTCAACAGATACTGCACGGCGTAATAGACCCCTTCGCTGTCGCCGAAGGAGCGGCCGGTCAGGTAGGCCACCGCTTCGCGGGCCGTACGGCCGACATTGTCGGTCACGCCCGGGCGGAACCCGACCTCCACGGCGTAATCGAAGCCAGCGGCTAACGGCCGGTCGATACTCCACACCTGGATGACCGGGTCGCTGAAGGGGCCGGCTGCGACCTGTTCCAGCTCGTGCGGCGAGAGCGCAGAGTCAACGGTGTAGACATCTATGGTACGAACCTCTGTCACGTCCAGATGCAGGAAGTGTTCGATCTCGCGTTTGATCCGCTCGCCGCGGGCATCGCGCACGCCGTCTTTCAGGGCAATCTCTATTCTGTTGGGCATATCACTCAGATCCTTTATCCATGATCACCGTCCTGATGGGGAACGGGATTTCGATACCGCCTTCATTGAAGCGGCGCAATAGCAACGTATTGATCTTGTCGGTGACGACAAACAGCTGGCTATACTCTGCAACCCAGTAAAACAGACTCATCGTGAGCGCAGAATCCCCGAACGAGACGAAAAAGGCTTCCGGGGCCGGATCACGCAGGACCGCCTCCACCTCCAGGGCCGTCGCCACCATCAGATCCTTGACCTGTTCCACATCGCTGCCATAGGCCACGCCGATATTGATACTCCCCTTGGCACGGGCATCGGGGAAGGCCTGGTTGATCAGCATGGTGTTGCAGAGATCGGAGTTGGGGATGATCAGCAACTGATTGTCCGGGGTCTTGATCTTGGTGCTGCGCAGGCCGATATCGGCCACATCCCCGATCTGCCCGCCCGCCAGCTGGATGCGGTCACCGATGCGGAAAGGTTGATCGAGCATCAGGGTGAATCCGGAGATCATGTGGGCCAGGGTATCCTTGGCCGCCAGGCCGATGGCCAGAGAACCGATCCCCAGGGCGGTTACCACCGAAAAGATATCGTAATTGAAATGTTTGAGGATGATGATCAAGGCCGTGCCCATCAGGAACAGCATGACCAGCTTTTCGGCAAACGGGATCATATTCCGTGAAATCAGCTCACTGCTGCCCGCCTGACGGCCGTTCAGGTACCACTGCAGCAATTCATCCATGGCGTGAAAAAGGAGTTTGAAGACTATGACCACCAGGGCAACAAACAGGATTCCGGAGACCAGCTGAACGAGCTTTTCGTGCAGCGGCAATATGCGGAACGCCAGATAGAGGCCCACCATGGTCAGCAAGCGCGAAACATGCGGTATGACCCTTTGCAGGACGCGATCATCCAGATCGGTCGAGGTCAGACGTGCCAGCCGCCGGCCCCATTTGTTGAGAATCGCGCTGAGCAGTTGGGCCAGCATCCAGAAAAATGACAGGATCAGCAGGGCGATCAGGATTTCCTTGGCCCAGAACATAACGGCGCCATCGCTATCCATCGGCTGGAAAAGCACCTGAATGACGTTCAGTAACCTATCCACGGAACACCCGCTTGAAGATCGTATCAACGTGTTTCAGATGGTAGTTCAGATCAAAGGCCTCACGGATCTTGGCCTCTCCCAGTGCCCCGATCACCTCCTGGTCTGCCAGCAGTTCCGTTTGAAAATCGGCGCCCTGTTCCCAGACCTTCATGGCATTGCGCTGCACCAGCCGATAGGAATCCTCCCGCGACACACCGGCCTGGGTCAGATCGAGCAGGATCTTCTGGGAGAAGACCAGCCCCTGCATCTGGTTGAGATTTCTGGACATATTTTCAGGATAGACCACCAGGTTCTTGATCAGGCCATTGAGCCGGCGCAGGGAGAAGTCCAGCGCCACGGTAGCATCCGGGGCGATGTAGCGCTCGACCGAAGAGTGGGAGATGTCACGCTCGTGCCACAGCGCCACGTTTTCCAGGGCCGGGATGCAGAGTGAGCGGATGTAGCGGGCCTGGCCGGTCAGGTTTTCGGACAGGATCGGGTTGCGCTTGTGCGGCATGGCCGACGACCCCTTCTGGCCCTTGCTGAAGAACTCCTCGGCCTCCAGCACCTCGGTGCGCTGCATGTGGCGCACCTCGATGGCGATGCGTTCCATGGACGAGGCGATGATCGCCAGAACGCAGAAGTACTCGGCGTGGCGGTCGCGCGGGATGACCTGGGTCGAGACCGGCTCGGGCTTGAGCCCCATCTTTGCACAGACGTATTCCTCGACGTAGGGATCGATGTTGGCAAAGGTGCCGACCGCGCCGGAGATGGCGCCGGTGGCGATGTTTTCCCGGGCAGCGGCCAGGCGGGTGCGGTTGCGCTGCATCTCGGCATAATAGGAGGCCAGCTTGAGGCCGAAGGTGACCGGCTCGGCGTGGATACCGTGGGAACGGCCGATGCAGACTGTATCCTTGTGCTCGTAGGCACGGAGCTTGATCGACTCCAGCACCATGTCCAGGTCGGCCAGCAGTTCATCGGCAGCCTGGGTCAATTGCACCGACAGGCAGGTATCCAGAACATCGGAGGAGGTCATGCCCTGGTGGATAAAGCGCGCCTCGGGACCGACGTACTCCGCAACCGAGGTCAGAAAGGCGATCACATCGTGCTTGACCTCGGCCTCGATAACATCGATTCGGGCGATATCGAAGGCACCCTTGGCGCGGATCACCGGTACGACCTCTTTCGGGATGACACCCAATTCGGCCTGGGCCTCGCAGGCCAGGGTCTCGATCTCCAGCCAGATTTGAAAACGGTTCTTGGCAGCCCAAATCTGGGCCATTTCGGGGCGGGAATAACGTTCGATCATGCAGAAACTCCTTGGAATAATATCAATCTCAGATGAACTTCAGATTTGAATCACGGCACTGGCCTGGAACTGGTCACCGATTACGACAAACGGTGCACAGATGTTCTGGTCACGCAGAAAGGAGCTGGTGGTGCGCAACACATGGTCGGGGTGGTTGTTCACCTCGGACAGGTGGGCCATCACCAGTGCTTCCAGACCGTCGTGAGCCAGATCAAACAGCAGTTCCAGCGATTCCTCGTTGGAAAGATGACCGTGCCGCGACTTGATGCGCTGTTTCAGCTCCCAGGGATAGGGACCGTTCATCAGCATATCCGGGTCGTGGTTCGACTCCAGGTTTAGGCAGCGGCAGCCGCGCAGTTTTTCCGTGACCAGGCGGGTGACGGTCCCCAGGTCAGTGGCCGACCCGCAGCGCCCCTCGTCGGTATCGATCACAAAACCGACCGGGTCACAGGCGTCGTGGGTTATGGGAAACGGGTCAATGCGGGAGCCTCTGAACGCAAACGCGCAACCGGATTCAAACTCGATCACCTGCGTCTTGGAGAGGTATTTGTCGGCCTTGCGGCGCACCAGATGACTGGCGAGAACGGGAACCTTGAATTTTCGTGAAAAAGAGCCGGCACTGCGGATATGATCGATGTGCTCGTGGCTGACCAGCACGGCGTGAATCCCGGCCGGGTCGATGCCACAACCCTCCATGCGCAACAGGGTCTCCCGCAGGGACAGCCCCACATCGATCAGCACCCGGGTGTCACTGGTCTCCAGGTAGAGACAATTACCCTTGCTGCCGCTGGCCAGCGAACAGATTTTCACACAGGCTCCAGGATTACGGGGTTATAAAGAAACACAGGCCGTCGATGACATTAACAACCTGCAATTACAAATAGTTATGTTTACAGGCTGCAATGATGGCGCGGTAAAAAATAAGCTTCATTTATACAAGAAGAGTGGCTGACTTTCAAGGTTATTCATGGCAGGCCATGTTTATCCCCGCGGATGAATCTGCTGATGCAGACGCTTCAACCGCTCACGGGTAACGTGGGTATAGATCTGGGTAGTGGAGAGGTCGGCGTGGCCGAGCATGATCTGCACGCTGCGCAGATCGGCTCCGTTTTCCAGCAGATGGGTGGCAAAGGAGTGGCGTAGCGTGTGGGGCGAGATATTCTTGCTGATGCCGGCCTGGTAGGCCCTTTTTTTAATGATGTTCCAGAAGGCCTGTCGGCTCATGGCATCGCCCAGGCGGGAAAGGAACAGGAAACGGTTCTGACCGGCAGGGTCTTGCGCGTGGCGCACCCCCGCCAGGTAATCGCTGACCCGCAGACAAGCCGATTCACCGATCGGCACCAGCCGTTCCTTGTTGCCCTTGCCCAGGGTCATCAGGTAGCCGGAATCCAGATTGACCTCACGCAGCTTGAGGTTGACGAGCTCCGAAACCCGCAGACCAGTGGCGTAGAGCAGTTCCAGCATGGCCAGGTCGCGGATATTCTCTCCCGACGGCCCCGCGCAGGCGGCCAACAGGGCATCCACCTCCCCGGCGGAAAGAAAATCCGGCAGCTTGTGCAGGGTGCGGGGGGCCTCGATGATCGAGGCGGGGTTGAGCTCGGCGTAGTTCTCGATCATCAGGAACTTGTGAAACATGCGGATGGCGGAGAGACAGCGCGCCCGGCTGCGCGGTCCGATACCCAGATCCTTGAGCCGCCCGAGAAACGCGGCAATATCGGCGGCGGTTATGCTGGCCGGAACGGTTTTACCCTGTTGTTCCAGAAAATCCAGATAGCGTGCCAGGTCGCGGCTGTAGGCCTCCTGGGTGTTGAGGGAGAGTCCTTTTTCCACCGCCAGATAACTGATGAAGAGGTCGAGGTAATCGTTCATATGGCCACATCCTTCTTCATTGCTGTCCCGAAGACGTCTCCTACTTCATTCCATGATAAACGTGATCAATTCCAGATGAATCACAGCCTCAGCGGTCTCTCCGCAACTATGGTTTTTTTGAAGGGTTATGCCTTTACGTTTTGATGTTCTTTATGCCATGTATCAATCAACTGTGTTGCCGTAGGATTCCGGTAATGGGTGAGAAAGAGATGGCTGCTGCCTTTGAAAAGCGGCTTGAATCCTGCGCCCATGTAACTTTTGCCGAGTTTTTTGGCAATGGTTTTCTGCGCTGTTTCTGTCAATCGCGGCAGATCCCACACGCCCGCCGGATTGTCGGGGCCATCGGGATTCATGGGCCATGGTTTTAATGCCACGATGTCCTGTTCACCAAACAGCTCGGCAATCGCCAGTGCCAGGATGCCGCCCAAGCCCTGACCACGATATTCAGGTTTCAGGATAATCGATTTGATCAGCACGATATTTTCGTATCCCAACAGTTCATCTTCAACGGCCGGAATCAGCTCGTCATCGTCAAACAGCTCTTCGTAAATATGGCCCAGATCGCTTGAGTGCCCGTCGAAGATATCGAACAAAGAGCACGTACCGTCATTGATGATCTGATCCATCCTGACTTCATAAACAGTGGCCTCACCGATAATTTCCTGATCGTCACTGTGGAGGATGTCGATGTGGATGGCGGAGACGTAGTGATTCGGGGCATCCCGGTGGATGGGGTTACAGGATTTTGTGGCAAGGGAGATGTGGTGAGGGTTGAGAGGCATGGTCAGTTACCGGCCTATTCAGAAGAATTCAGTGTTTGCAGGAACCTTGCACCGAAACTAGATTAGTCGCATATCACAAGTATGTCGGAATTCCCGACATACTGATTTTTCTTCACGTTCACCGGTTGGCCCACTTTCCTTGTTTCATCCCGATTACCCTCTTTTTGAATTATCCGGGATTTCCGGACGGTTGCCTCCCGGCGTTGCTCACCGTCGATTAAATCAGAGCCTCAATGCCCTTGCGATCCAGAATATTCAGCAACTTCAGAGAGGGACCACCGGGATGTTTTTCACCTATTTCCCATTTTTGTATTGTTGACAGGCTGGTATTGAAAATGGAAGCCATCACCGCCTGACTGATACGGTAACGATCCCGAAGGGTACGAATCTGCTCGGCTGAGTACGACGGCACAGGTTCAATACACAAGGCGTCATAGCGATTCAGGGCGCGTTTATCTATAAAGCCGAGCTCGTGCAAATCCTGTGCTGTCTCATGTACAGCTTCAAGAAGACGACTTTTATGTTTCATATGGCACCTCCAGGAGTGATCCCTTATCCACCGCAGCAAAAATCTGCGCCTCAGTCAAAGCAAGCAAATCATCGGCTAACTGCTTCAGCGCTTCCAGCTCATTGGCAGAAATATTGGACCGCTCATTTTTTTCAAACCCGAATACAAACACCCACCGGTCATTTCTGTTCGTTGCCAACAATGTTCTGGTACTGCCACGTTTACCATGTCCCGGCAAGGCGACCCGCTTCTTTATGATGCCGCCACCAAGGTCGGCATCGATCAATCCTTGACGGATTTCAGTAACCGCCTGACAAAGCGACGAGTCAGGCAGATTCGCCTTTCGTGCCCAACGGTTAAAGTGTCTGGTTTTGAAGATCATCTGCGTTCACCATATCACTTAGTGGTATGTTTTTCAAGAATCTATGTGGCGTTATCTTCAGTCAGCGTGAGTGTGTATCTGATTGTATCAAGTCAATGCAGTGCCTGACACCTGTTGGCTTTTCCCGGCAATGATGGCGTCGAGGTTGTAGAAATCCACAATGCTTCCCTCGTAGTATTTTACGTATCATTTTTTTGTGGAAATGCGGGACTCCCCAGTTTCAACAAAAAACTAAACAAACAACCACCCTACCCATACCGCTCCAACCTCTCCCTCACAACCATCTCCCGCTCCCTCTCAACCTCAACCCGTAACTCCTCCTCGGACGGCAGATACAGTCGGTATTTCGAAGCAAAGAGCTGGCTGCTCTCGTTCAGCACCGAATACTTCACCACGGTCTGATCCTTCTCGGTGCAGAGAATAATGCCGACAGTCGGGTTGTCATCCGGGCCTTTGATCGTGTCTTCATACAGTCGCACATACATATCCATCTGCCCGATATCCTGATGGGTCAACTCGCCGCTCTTCAGATCGATGAGGACGAAACACTTCAGGATGTAGTTGTAAAAAACGAGATCGACATAAAAATCCTTGGTCTCGGTGCTGATCCGCTGCTGCCGGGCTACAAAGGCGAATCCCTTCCCCAGTTCCAGCATGAACGCCTGCAACTTGCCAATGATAACAGTTTCGAGCTCCGCTTCCCGGAAACCGGGATTATCCTGCAGGCCGAGGAATTCCAGTACATACGGGTCTTTGATGAAATCACGCGGCGTAGCGGCAAGCGGCGCGGTCTGCTCTTGCATCTCTTCGACGACCGGCGACTTGTCGCGGCTCATCAACAGGCGCTCGTAATAGAGGGAGTTTATCTGGCGTTCCAGAGTGCGGGTGCTCCAGTTCTGGTCGGCAGCTTCATTCATGTACCATTCCCGAGCCTCCGGTTTTTCGACCCGGATCAAGAGGCGGTAATGAGTCCAACTCAATTCAGGGCGCAGAGTGTCCCGAATCTCACAGGAATTATCGTCCGCTTGAGATATTCCGCGCACTGCGCGGATTTTTTCGAATGCAAGATAAAACTGCCTGAATGCAAACAGGTTGGATACACCAAAACCCTTTCCAAAGTCCGTCTTCAGGCGAACTGACAGGTCACGTACCAGAGACTCTCCATATCCAGCGCGCTACTTACCCTGCTGTTCCTCCTCAACGATCATCCGACCGACATTCCAATACGCTTCCACCATAACACGGTTGACAGCGCGATATGCATTGGATCGAGCAGCGTGCAGAATATCCGTTACAGACTGATAAAATTCAGGCCGAACTACGTCCCGAATCAGAACGACGGGCTTATCTACGGACATCTTCTTAGTCATTTTTTATCACCTTCTCACGGACACCAGGCATTTTCTCCATAAGGCTATGCACCAGCAGGTTCATGGACGGCGTAATCTCCACCTCTCCCCGCTCCCACCGGCCATAGGTATTGCGCCCGATGTGCAGCAGGTCGCAGATTTCTTCCAGCTTCATGTCCAGGACACGCCGCAGGATTTTCAGTTGATCGGGCGCAAGCAGCGGTTTCAGCCCGAATTCCAGAGCGATCCGCTTCTTGTCGATCTCCAGACTCTGGGCGTGGGTATTCCACGTCCCGGATTTTCACCCTTGCTCTCGTGGCCACTATTTACTTAATCATCCATTTTCTCAAGCAGATACAACGCCTCGACCTTATCCCTGGCCCAGGGGGTCCGCCTGAGAAACTTCAGGCTGGACGCGATACTCGGATCGTGGGTAAAGCACCTGATCTCGACCAGCCTGCCCAGCGCCTCCCAGCCATAGCGCTCGACCAGGTGGGTCAGTATCATTTTCAACGTCACGCCGTGCAGCGGGTCGTTATCAGAATTATGAAGTATGAATTTTGAATTATGAGTTGAATTCATCCCTCTACCTTCATCCTTGCCCTTTTCACGCCCATTCGTCTATGGCCGTTTTCAGTTGGGATGTGATCTCCTCCAGCCGGTCGGCAGCCATGATCTTCTGTCCGAAGATATCGCGCACATAAAACACGTCCGCCACCTGGTCGACCTTGGTGGAGATCTTGGAAACGCCTATGTAGAGCCCCAGGCGAGTCAGGGTGCTGGTAATCAGGTAGAGCAACCCCACCTTGTCGTGGGTGTAGATATCGATAACCGTATAATTTTCTGAAACCTGATTGTCGATCTCGATCCGCGTCGGAAAACGCGGGGCCGGGCGGGAGGTCAGCAGGGTCGGCCGCTGGCGGCGCGCCACCAGGTCCGTCACCTTGACCTCGCCATGGATCGCCAGACGCATTTCGGCCTCAACCTTCTGCCAGCGTTGTTCATCCGTAATCAGCATCCCCTGCGGTGAGTTGACCTGCAGCACATCCAACACCTTGCCGTTGCGGCTGGTATTGATCTGAGCCCCCAGAATATTGACCCCGTTGGCCGCCATGACGCCGGTAATCCGGGAGAACAGGCCCGGCACATCATGGGCGCAGATCGTAAAGTCAGAGTATCCGCTGGCCGGCTGATGGGTAAGCTGCATCAGGACGTCAGCCTCCTCCAGGCCGATCAGCATGCGCACATGCTCCGCGATGGCCGGCATGTTATTGGAGAGCAGCAGGCGGACCGACATGGCTTTCAGTTCCTCACGCACCCTGGCCGGCGGGTACTCGTCTTCCAGCATGGCGGTGATCTTCTTGATTACCGCCTTGACCCGTTCGCTGCTGGCCTCCAGATAGAATTCGCCCCGCTCCAGAACACTGAAGGCCTTTTCGTACAGCTCCTGGAACAGGAGCGCCTTCCAGTTGGTCCAGACCTCGGAACCGACCGCCCGGACATCGGCGATCGTCAGCAGCAGCAGCATCTTCAGGTTTTCACTGGTCTCCATCTGGCGGGCAAACTGGACGATCATGTTTTCATCATGCAGGTCGCGGCGCTGCGAGATGTGGGCAAAAATCAGATGCTGGCGCACCAGGAACTGCAACCGTTCGCTGTCCTCCTTGGAGAGCCCCATTCGCCGGGCAATGGTCGGGATCATGGCAGCGCCTTTCTCGGCATGGCTGCCCCCTTCCCCTTTGCCGATGTCGTGAAACATCACCGCCAGGATCAACAGCTCCGGCTTGCCGATCTGGGCTGCGACCTCGCACGGAAAGGGCAGGATCTCCTTCGACGCGCCGTTGAGCATCTTCTCGGCCTCTTCCACCGCAAAGAGGGTGTGAATATCGACGGTATAGATATGGTACATGTCGTGCTGGACCTTGCAATAGATATGCTCCAGCTCGGGGATGTAGCAGTTGAGAAACTCCAGATGGTGCATCAGCCTCAGGGTCTCGGCAACGTCCTTGTGGGCACGGAGAATCGTGAGGAAGGACTGGTTGACCTCACGGTTACGCCGGAATTTGTCATTGACCAGGCGCAGGTTTTTCCTGATCAGCCCCTTGACGTTCACATTCAATTGCACACCATGCTTCTGGGCCAGCTCAAAGATCTTCATCAGTACCGCTGGATTGGCTTCCACGACGGATTCATCCGGGATGATCAGCTCACCCTTTAACACGAAGCAGCCGTCGCCGACCGGCCTGCGTACGAAATAGCCGAGGATTTTAAGTGCGCCCTCATCACGCCAGATACAGCGGGAGACCACACTCGAAGCGAAGTGTTCCACCCGGTTAGCATGGCGATAGTAGTCCCGCATGAAGTCCTCGACCGCCAGGGTCTTACCCCGGTCCTGATAGCCGAAGAACGCGGCCAGGTGAACCTGGGCATCGAAGGTCAGCTGGTCGTTCTTGCGATTATTGAAGTAATGCAGTTCATTACGGATACGCCACAGATAGTCCAGGGCCGCGTGGTAGATCTCCAGTTCTTCTTCGTTGAGAATCCCCTTGATGATCAGCTCTTTGGGTTCGCTGAATTTGAACTTGACCCGCGCCACCCACATGGCGGTCTGCAGGTCGCGCAGCCCCCCTTCGCCCTCCTTCAGGTTGGGCTCCAGCAGATAGACGGTCGAACCGTATTTCTCGCGGCGCGCCTTCATATCGGCCATTTTTTCCTTGATGAATTTATCGCTGGATTTAGGCAGGATCTGGGTGAAGATGACCTTGTGAAGGATATTGTACAGCGGGCGGCTGCCGCTCAGGTAGCGGGCGTCCATCAGCGCGGTCTTAACCGTGCCGTCGGCAGCGGCCATCTCAACGCAATCGGCAATGACCCGCACCGAATAGCCCACGTCCAGGCGCATATCCCACAGAAAATAGAGCAGCTTCTGGGCGATGTCCTCAACCTGTTTGGCGGACAGGCTGCCGTCGTGCAGGAACATGATATCGATGTCGGAATAGGGGTTAAGCTCGCCCCGGCCATAGCCACCCACCGCTACCAGGGCGATATGTTCCATCAGGGCCCCGCTGCTGTCCAGATCATAGATGATGCTATGGAGCAACTTGTTATTGAGTTCATCGATCATGTCGCAGATCAGATGGGTAACCTCGGTGCCTGAAGCGCCGCCTGCATGCAGCGTCCTGATCTCTTCCCGGTACTGCGTCAGAAAGTTCTTGCAGCCCGAGAAATAGAGCGGCCGCTTCTCTTCAAAACCGGCCATGCCGGAATCGCCGATAGCGTTTATGTCATCAGGGAAATAGGGATCTATGAAAAACTGCATGAAGCCTCCGCGCCATAACCAGATATATCGGTGTACTGCCCGATCTTTATGCTACGAATCCAGGTTGCATGGCAACCGATTTTTGCCGGCACATTCAAACATTGTGAAGCGATGTATTGTTGTGTATTTTTGAATGGGAATAAACCGGCACGAGCGCAGACAGGAACAGGCCCATGAAACCTGATGGAACCGATGACATAATTGCCGGACACTTTGCAGATCGCTGCCGCCGGCTCACCCGGGCCGTCCGCCTGGTTGGGCGTCCCGCCATGTCACCCGCAGGAGCACAGCTGCCGGAGGTAAGGACAACATGCTAACCAGGCTCCGCCAGATCCACTACGGCTGGACCATCGTCGTGCTCGGCTTCCTGATCATCTTCGCCTGCATCGGCCTGGCCCGCTATGCCTACACCATGCTGCTGCCCTCCATGCAGGCCGGCCTGGGGCTTTCCTACGATCGTATGGGTTTTATCGGCACCGGCAACTTCTCCGGCTACCTGTTGTCGGTGATGCTGGCCCCGCGCCTGATCAGGCGTTTCAGACCACGGGCCGTCATCACCGCTGGCCTGGTGCTGATTACCCTGTCCCTGTTCGCTGTCAGCGCCAGCCACGGTTTTCTGATGCCGCTGGTCCTGTACTTCCTGGTCGGCATGGGCACCGGTTTTGCCAACATCCCCACCATGGCCCTGATCAGCCTCTGGTTCCGCAGCGACCAGAGCGGCAAGGCCGCCGGACTGATGATCGCCGGCAACGGCGCCGCCATCGTGCTGGCCGGTGTGCTGGTGCCGCTGCTCAACCGCAGCTTCGGGGCCAACGGCTGGCGGGCCGGGTGGCTGCTGCTGGCCATCATCGCCCTGCTAGTGACGATACTGGCGGGCTGGCTGGTGCGCAACCATCCCGCTGACAAGGGACTGGAAGCGCTCGGCCAGGCATCGCCGCCCTCCCCTGATCAGCTGCTGCCGCGGGAGCACAAAGGTGACGGCGCACTGCTGCTGCGGCTGGGGCTGCTCTACCTGGCCTTCGGCGCCACGTTCATGGTCTACGGCACCTTTATCGTGACCACCATGGTGCGCGAATATGGCTTCAGCGAGGCCAAGGCCGGGCTCTACTGGTCATGGGCCGGTTTTATCAGCCTTTTTTCCGGGGTGTCATTCGGCGCCCTTTCCGACCGCATCGGTCGCAAGCACGGCTTGGCACTGGTCTTTGCCGTACAGAGCGCGGCCTATCTGCTGGGCGGCCTCAAACCGGGCCAGGCGGGTCTGATGATCTCGATCGCCCTCTACGGCTCGGCGGTCTTTGCCATCCCGGCCATCATGGCCGCTGCTGTGGGTGATTATCTGGGGCTGTCGCGCGCCGCCGGCGCCTTTGCCACCATCACGGTCTTCTTTGCCGCCGGCCAGACCATCGGCCCGGCCCTGGCCGGCCTGATCGCCAGATCCTCCGGCAGCTTCGCCAACGCGTACCTGTCGGCAGGGACCATCACCACCGTTGCCATGATCTTTGCCCTATTCCTGCCCCGGCCGCGGCACGCCTCGGCGCCGCCCGGCTAGCACTCGCGCCTACCTGGCCAACGCCTTTTGCAGGGCCGAGCGGAGTCCGTTGGCGCCCGGTTCGGCAACGTTTTTTTTCATCAGGATATCGGAGGGCGTGACATGTTTGCCATAATAGGCGCTGTTCAGGTCATCCCTGACCTGCATCACGGACCCCTCGAAATTGAGTCCGCCGTAAAATCCTTTGGTCTTGGCAAATGAAATAAAATCCGCCCGTACCTCCGGAATCGTCATCGTCCCTTTGGCCCCGCCACCGATCGGACCGATGGCAACCGAGGCATCCCCGCCCAGCTTTACGGATGACATCAGCAGCGAATCGACAGCCTTCTGGTTTACCGCCACCATGACCACCTCGGCAGCCTCACCTCCGATCTGCAGACCATAGGTTACCGAACCGAGCGTGTAGAAAGCGGGATCGCTCCAGCCGCCGGTCGCCACGTCATGTACCAGCATGACACCTGTGCCGCCGGAGCCACCCAGAAAAAATCCCGCCTTGAGAATCTGCGGGAATATGATCACTGCTCTGGCGGTTCTCAGGTATGCGGGCAGCCACCTGTAATGCCCGTCATTGATCAGATCGACAAAAGCGGCCTTGGATTTATCCACTATCAACTGGGCCTCCACCTTTTGCGAGGCCAGCGCCAAATTGCTCCGGCCAAGGACGGCAAGCAGCATCGCGATGCCGGCCAGAGCCCGCAAACACACCTTACTGACGCATCGTGTCAACTTTTTCATGACAATCTCCTCTCTATCGCGATTGAACGTATCGAACGTATATTTCATACGCTGTC
Source organism: Deltaproteobacteria bacterium (assembly GCA_021780495.1). Taxonomy (GTDB): domain Bacteria; phylum Desulfobacterota; class Desulfuromonadia; order Geobacterales; family Pseudopelobacteraceae; genus CAIPTY01. The sequence continues at coordinate 3,941 of JAJXYO010000028.1, read as the reverse complement.
ATTATAACATTACCGCATACAAAACGCCTCAGATTACAGCGGGCTGCCCGCCAACAATCAGCCCTCAGGCAATCTGGGCCAGCGGGTGTTCCGGGGACCCGTTCCCGCCACCCTCCAATATCTGCTTCAATTGGGGATTGCCGCACATGTGATTGTGTATTAGAATGCGACGACTGCCCGGTATAATCCGGACGGAGTGCACTGAGGAAACCCATGGCCTCGATTACATTCTCAAACCTGTCGATACGCCTGCAACTGATTGCCCTGGCCATCCTGCTGACACTGCCAGCCCTGGGGATCATCGTCTATTCCGGCCTTAAAGAGCGTAACGAGGACTATCGCAAGGCTGTCGTCGAATCCCAGAAACTGGCCGACAACCTGGCAGCGGAACAGGAAAGCCTGGTGCATGAAGCCCAGCAATTGGGGAGCTTCATGGCCGAGTTGCCTGATGTGGTCAATCACAACACGGGCAGGGTACAGGCCATCATCACCAATACCCTTAAGAAGAATCCCCAGTTTCTAAACATACTCATTACCGACGCCAGTGGCTCGGTCTGGGCCTCGGCCGTGCCTTTCACCCCCCCAAGATCACTGGCTAAGCGGCGTTATTTCAGGAGTGCCCTGGCAACCAGACGCTTCTCATCGGGCGAATTCATTATCGGCGCCATCGCACATCAGCCGACCTTTGCCATGGCCTACCCCCTAGTCTACCACGACGTTTTCCACGGCATTGTAATGATCAGTTTTGATCTGAATGTATTGAAAAGCATCCTGAAGCGCTCCCAGTTGCCCTTTAATTCCAACTACATCCTGGTCGACCACAACGGTATCATTATCAGCCGCGGCACCGATAACGGTCGAAATGTGGGCGAGCCGATTCTCCCGGCGGATCTGAAGCGGATGGAGGCGGGTCCTGACCGTGACACCTATGAATTCGTGCGTTCCGATGGCAACCGTCGCATTACCACCTATCGCAAACTCCGACTGCCCGGCGAACAGACACCTTATATCTACGTCAGAGCAGGCATATCGATCAAGGCTGCGGTTGCGGAGGCAAATCGGCAACTGCTGTACAATATCGGCATGCTGGTTCCCTTTGTCATGTTTGCGTTGGCGCTTGCCATCTATATCGGCAAACGTTCCATTGTAGATCGCGTTAAAATGTTACAGGCAGCCTCTCAGCGCATAGCTGGAGGCGACTTGAAAACAACGGTCGCTGACCAGGTGGCAGGGGGCGAACTGGGTGAACTGGGTCACGCCTTCGATGATATGGCACGCACGATGGAAAAGAACATCAATGAAATCAATCAGGCGCAACTGCTGTTGCATGAAAAGGCCCGGCTGCTGGAATACGAGATTGCCGAGCGACAGGTTGCACAAGAGGATCTGGCGGACAAGCAGCTTATGCTCGAAGCCCTGAACAAAACCCTGGAAGAACACATAGCGGCTGCGGTGAATGAACTGCGCCAGAAGGACCAGACACTTATTCAGCAGAGCCGGCTGGCTGCCATGGGAGAAATGATCAACAACATAGCCCACCAGTGGCGTCAACCGCTTAACCTGATCGGACTCATCGTGCAGGGGTTGCCCGATCACAAGGATTTGACACAGGCAGAGCTCGATAGTGAAGTGGAACGGGTTATGGAGGTCGTCATGCATATGTCCCAAACCATCGACGATTTCCGGTATTTTTTCCGCAAAGATAAGGAAAAGACCCTGTTTACCGCCAATCAAGCGGTGGCAAAGGTGATTGAATTAACAAGCCCCAGCCTGAGCGACAAGGGCATCAGCATCTCCGTCATTGAGCAGCCCGAGGCAAGTGTCATCGGGTATCGCAATGAATATGCACAGGTTCTGCTCAACATACTCAGCAATGCCAAGGACGTGCTGGTGGAGAGAGACGTTACAGGGCCACGCATCGACATCAGCATCTTTCGAAAAGGCGATTGTTCGGTGGTTACGATCACTGACAATGGCGGTGGTATCAGCCCGGATATCATGCCCAAGATTTTCGACCCCTATTTTACGACTAAGGACAAAATGCAAGGCACCGGCATCGGCTTGTATATGTCTAAAATTATTATCGAACAAAACATGGGGGGCTGCTTGACAGCGGAGAATATTGAGGGCGGAGTAGCTTTCCGCATCGAGGTATAACCTATAAAAACAGGACCTCAGACGTCACCTGTGGTAGACACTTTTAAGACTCTCCATCAGATACCCGCCAGGAGAGGCATCGCTGATCCCGCCTGTCCCTGATGTTGCAATTGGTTTCAAAACGTCCAGCTGACACCCACCACATGCGAGTCAAGACCGGGATTTGGTGTCCCGTTGGGGTACAGGATGTGGCCGTTGGACATGTGCAGAATACGATATTCAACCTTGATGTTTTTTACAATCCGGTAAGATGCGCCTAAATATGCTCCGAACAGGAGCATGCTTCCAAAGTTCTGTTTGCCGAATCTTCTCCTGTCCATGACATTGACGTTTATCCCTATATCAAGTGCCAGATTGCTACCGGATTTGTTTATAGTCAGACCGGGCCCGACGGTACCGATGAAACCGGCTTCATTGGATCCATAGAGAACCCCGGCCGATGTTTCAACGTACGTGCCTACCCCCCAACCGGACGACGCCCGCCAGTCGTAGGGCAAGCCGTATACCCCGAACAGCTCATAATGATGAAAATAATCATCGCGGGTCCCCTCCTGGAACCCTGCCCGGATTCCGGCCTCATGCCAGCCTTCCTCTGCAGGACCGGCTTCAGCAGGTTTTGTTGCACTCAACAAGGCGATCAGCATCATCAGGATTAGAGCAATGCGCACCATACAGATACTCCCGGTTAGATAGTCTCAATACACGATCGATCGCTTGGTGAAAGTCTGTCTGAAATGAATTATGCACGGGCTATGCCCGAATTATTATTACATGTTTTATCTATACATTGAGTAGTTATGCCGGGCTACCGGGAAGGAGGGGCCAGCGTACTGCAACAATAATTGCATACACATTCAACCCAGACGCCATATATTAGTTATTGAATATAGACTTTTATGGACTTTGCCCGCTATATACACAAATGTTGCTGCAGCAAGAAGAATGTCGTGATGTGACTGCAAGGCATCTGTCTGCCGGTCAGCCGGTGGAGCCCTGCTCAAGCCCGGAATAATCGGCTTGAACCGCTGAAACCGCCTGCCGGACAACGGCAGCCATACCCCGCCGCATCGGGCAGGTAATTCATAGCCGGCCATACGAAAACGCCCCGCTTCAGTGTATCCGAAGCGGGGCGTTGTGTTGTCAGAGCGACTCGTCTTCAGCGCGACCCCGGTTACCCGAGGACGATCACCAGATCCTCTTTCTCTACCTTCTCGCCCTCTTTAAACTTCACTTCAACCACCTTGCCATCGGCCTTGGCCTTGATATTGGTCTCCATCTTCATGGCCTCGGTCACCATCAATACATCACCGGCCTTGAACTCATCACCGGCCTTGACAGTAACCTTGAGCACCTTGCCCGGCATGGGGGCGCCGATGTGGTTGGCATTGCCCTTATCGGCCTTTTCGCTGACCTTGACATCGGTGACAGCAGACTGGTCGCGGATAACCACCGAGCGGTTGTTACCGTTCAGCTCGAAATATACGGCACGGGTGCCGTCCTTCTGGACCTTGCCGATGGCATTGAGCTTGATGATCAAGGTCTTGCCCGGCTCGATATCCAGCGAGGTCTCCTGCCCCAACTCCAGGCCATAGAAGAAGATCGGCGTCGGAAAGACGGAAACATCCGAATATTCCTGACGGTGCCGGTCAAATTCGGGATACACATTAGGATACAGGATGGCAGAAATCAGCGCCTTGTCGTCAATCCTGTGACCCAGTTTTTCCTCCAGCTTCAGTTTCTCCTCTTCAAAATCCACCGGCTCCAGCAGTTCGCCCGGGCGACAG
>JAJXYO010000029.1 GCA_021780495.1 Deltaproteobacteria bacterium | reverse complement strand
AACAACCTAGCGGCAATACTTGCTCTGAATTCTTCGGAATAATGAGTCATAATCTTCCCCTTTCTGACGCCCCGAGATTAACACAAAATTTCGGAAGGGAAGCGACAACTATCCTGACACAGGGGGTGAACCAAAGATTACAAATTTCAACAAAGTGCACCCCGATAAAATGCCGGATATCTTCTTTGATCTGAAACGTGAAAAAGCCCCGGTTCTCAGTGATCAAGACGGGCTCTTTGTTGAGTGCAAACCCGTAGACAGTAAACATCCTGTTTCATCTTGTTACTGCCAAATGGGGTTGATACGGTTTGTCAACGGGGACTACGCATGGGCCATGCAGGATGCACTGATGGTCGGGTATGTAACCGGTCATTATTCATTTGAAAAGCTTGAATCTGTTCTTAACAAGAATGATAGCGCCAATCTGAAGACCAACTATCATTCTGAAATCGTACCGTCAATCTACCGTTCAAACCATAATAGGGAGCTTGAGTTGCCGGAAAGTTTTGGTCTTGCTTGTCAGATTTCGGTGACACATCTTTGGTTGCAGCTGTAGTTTTGGAGAGTCGCTGGATCTTGCTTGAATTTCCAATAGGAGAACGGTATGGATCACCATGACAAACTGGTCGTTTTTGAAAGTAAATTTATTCGCCGGGTTTGGCACAATGATGAATGGTACTTTTCTGTGGCTGATGTCTGCGGGGCATTGACTGACAGCCCGGATGCCGGTGCCTACTGGAGAAAATTAAAGCAGCGCCTCAAAGCAGAAGGAAGTGAGTCCGTGACAAATTGTCACGGACTGAAACTTGAAGCAGCAGACGGCAAAAAATACACAACAGACTGTGCCAGCACTAAAGTTATGTTCCGCATCATCCAATCCATCCCTTCCCCAAAAGCCGAGCCATTTAAGCAATGGCTCGCCCAGGTGGGGTATGAACGAATCCAGGAAATCGAAAACCCGGAGCTTGCCCAGGAACGCATGAAGCAGCTCTATGAACAGAAGGGATACCCGAAGGAGTGGATCGACAAGCGTCTGCGCGGCATTGCCATCCGGCAGAACCTGACCGATGAGTGGCAGGAACGGGGCATTACGGCGGAGCGTGACTTCAGTATTCTGACCGCCGAAATTGCAAAAGCGACGTTTGGAATTACCCCTTCCGAGCATAAGGATCTGAAAGGACTGACCCGAAAAAATGAGAATTTGCGCGACCATATGACCGATCTGGAATTGATCTTTACCATGCTGGGCGAAAAGGTTACGACCGAGATATCGCAGACTGAAAAACCGGATACCTTTGAGAAGAACAAAAAGGTCGCCAAACGTGGCGGTAGAGTTGCAGGAACTGCTCGCATGGAAACCGAAAAGGAGCTGGGTAGAAGTGTTGTCAGCAAACAGAACTATCTGATCAAAGAGATCTCCAACGATGAAAAAAAATAATCCCGTTGAGGCCGGAGCGCAGGACTTGTCTACTCCCTTTACCCTCAAAACCGACTACATCCCCCGTGGCGACCAGCCCCAGGCCATTGCCGAACTGGTCGCGGGCATAGAGCGTGGCGACCGCCACCAGACCTTGCTGGGCGTTACCGGCTCGGGCAAGACCTTTACCGTGGCCAATGTGATTGCCCGGACCGGCAAACCGGCCCTGGTGATGGCCCCCAACAAGACCCTGGCCGCCCAGCTGTACGGCGAGCTCAAGGAACTCTTCCCGGACAATGCCGTCGAATACTTTGTCTCCTACTACGATTACTACCAGCCCGAGGCCTACCTCCCCACCACCGATACCTTTATCGAGAAGGATTCCTCGATCAACGACGAGATCGACAAGATGCGCCATTCGGCCACCCGCTCTCTGCTGACCCGCCGCGACGTGATCATCGTGGCATCGGTCTCCTGTATCTACGGTATCGGTTCGCCCGAGGCCTACCAGGCGCTGCATATCTTCTTTCACCAGGGAGAGGAGTATGGCCGGGACACCCTGCTGAAGAAACTGGTGGAGATCCAGTACGAGCGCAACGATACGGACTTCCACCGCGGGACCTTCCGGGTGCGGGGCGATGTGGTGGAGGTCTTCCCGGCCTATGATAACGACAAGGCGCTGCGGATAGAGTTTTTCGGCGACGAGGTCGAGGCGATCAGCGAGATCGATCCGCTGCGGGGCCTGGTGCTGACGAAATTGATGAAATGCGCCATCTACCCCGCGTCGCACTATGTGTCAACCCGCGAGACCCTGGAAAAGGCGGTGGAACAGATCCGGGTCGATCTGGGGGAACGCATCCGTTATTTCCGCGAACAGAATATGCTGCTGGAGGCCCAGCGGATCGAGCAGCGCACCTTTTTCGATATCGAGATGATGGAAGAGATGGGCTTTTGCCAGGGGATCGAGAACTATTCCCGCTATTTCGATGGCCGGCAGGCCGGTGAGCCGGGCTATACCCTGATCGATTACTTCCCCGATGATTTCGTGCTGTTTGTGGATGAGTCCCATATCACGATCCCCCAGATAGGCGGTATGTACCGCGGCGACCGCTCGCGCAAGGAGACCCTGGTCCAGTTTGGTTTCCGCCTGCCGGCGGCTCTGGACAACCGGCCGCTCAATTTCCAGGAATTCGAGCAACGTATTCACCAGGCGGTCTATGTCTCGGCGACGCCGGCTGATTTCGAGCTGGAACGCAGCGAGGGGGTCTTCGTCGAGCAGGTCATCCGCCCCACCGGTCTGGTTGACCCGATCATTGAGATCCGTCCGGTGACGGCGGGAAGGCAAAGCCCCCTAAATCCCCCTTTGTTAAAGGGGGACTTCAAACCTCCCACAATTGAAAAAGAGGCGGTGGGGGTGGGGATTTTCGGCCAGGTCGATGACCTGCTGCACGAGGTCCGTGAGACCGTGGCCCGTGGCGAGCGCGTGCTGGTGACCACCCTGACCAAGCGCATGGCCGAGGAGCTGACCAACTATTATCGCGAACTGGGGGTGCGGGTGCGATACCTCCATTCCGACATCGTGACCATCGAACGGATGCAGATACTGCGCGATCTGAGGCTGGGGGAGTTCGATGTGCTGGTGGGGATCAACCTGCTGCGCGAGGGCCTGGATCTGCCCGAGGTCTCGCTGGTGGCTATCCTGGACGCGGACAAGGAGGGTTTCCTGCGTTCGGCCCGTTCCCTGATCCAGACCTGCGGCCGGGCTGCCCGCAATATCAACGGCCGGGTGCTGATGTATGCCGATACGGTCACCCGCTCCATGCAGGCCTGTCTCGACGAAACCCAGCGCCGCCGCGTCAGGCAGTTGGCCTATAATCAGGAGCATGGCATCACCCCCGAGACGGTCAAGAAGGGCATGGGCTCCATTCTTGATTCCATCGAGGAGAAGGATTATTACACCCCGCCCGGGGGTGTGGCCGAATCAGCCGAGGAATATATCGCGCCCAAGGAAATCCCCAAACTGGTCAAGAAGCTGCGCAAAGAGATGCTGGCAGCGGCCAAGGCGCTGGACTTCGAGTCCGCCGCCAGGCTGCGGGATCGGGTGAAAAAGCTGGAAGGGATGGAGCTGGCGCTGCGCTGAAGCGGGCTTCCCACTGATTAAATAGGTTGAGAAATAGCGGTGGTTTCGTTACTCTTTAATGATACGGTTACATCCGGCGATTTTTTGAAGCACGAAGGAATCAGTAATGTCAGATACGAGCAACGACCCGCTCAAGCGGGTTGCAGATCAATTGAAAAAATGCGTGAAATGCGGTGCCTGCCGCGCCAATTGCCCGGCCTTTACCGCCTTTGGCCGTGAACCGGCCGTGGCCCGCGGCAAGGTTGCCCTGGCACAGCATATCCTTAAAGACGACATCGCGCTGGATGACCAGACCTACCTGGCCATGTCGAAATGCCTGTTGTGCGGCAGTTGTGTGGAAAAGTGTCCCAACGATGTGCCTACCGATGAGATCGTGATCGCTGCCCGCGCGGCCCTGGCGAAGAAGCGCGGCCTGACAACCTTCCATGCGGCGGTTGGCCAGGTGATCAAGAGCCGCTCGCGCATGAAAATGGGCGCCAGGATGGCATCGCTGCTGGGACCGCTGTTCTTCAAGAAGGTTCCCAAGACGTCCGGTTTGCGCCTGCGCTTTCCTCTGCCGTTTGTCGGCACGGCCCGTCATATCCCGGCCATTGCCAAGAAACCTTTCATGGATCGTCATCCCGAGGTGATACCGGGTGAGCCGGGAAAGCCGCGCATCATCTTTTTCGTCGGCTGCATGACCAACTTCGTCTATACGGAGGTTGGTGAAGCGACGCTGGCGCTGTTCCGCCATCTGGGCTGCACCGTGATCATCCCCAAGGGGCAGCAGTGCTGCGGCCTGCCGGGCATGTCCGGCGGCGATCTCGGGACCGTGCGCGAGCTGGCCGAGCAGAACCTGGCGGAGCTGGAGCGGTACGAGGCCGACTACGTCATGAGTGCCTGCGCCACCTGCGGCGGTGCCCTGCACCGGCTGTATCCCCTGGTGATCGGCAAGCGCAACCCTGAGCTGAAGGGGCGTCTGGAGGCACTGGCCGCCAAGACCGTGGACGCGTCGCAACTGTTGCAGCAACTGGGGCTCAATCCCGCAGAAACCGGCGCAGGGGAGCCGATCCGCGTCACCTACCACGATCCCTGCCACCTGCGGACCCGCGGGCTGACGAAACAGCCCCGTGAGCTGCTCAAGGCCACACCGGGTGTGGATCTGACCGAGATGGAAGGGGCTGATCGCTGCTGCGGCCTGGGGGGCACCTTCAATGTGTATCACTATGGCTCTTCCATGACCATCAACGAGGCCAAGAGCCAGGCTATCGTGGCCACCGCCGCCCAGGCCGTGGCGACCGGCTGTCCCGGCTGCATGATGCAGCTGTCGGATGGGCTCAAACAGCACGGCTCACGGGTCGAGGTGCTGCATACCCTGCAACTGCTGGCACGCCGTTTGAAGCTGAGATAGGTTGTACCTTTTTAGAGCGGTCTCCGGGGGCATGGATTCCCGGAGGCCGGCCTCATCACGAACAGGGTTTTTAGCCGCTCTGTGTCCACGTAAACCCACTGAATACTTTACCCGGAATAAATAATTTTTATTGACATTATACGGTAAATTGTATACAAACCCCCGCATAAAAACTGGTTTTATTATTGAGCAGGAGTATGAATGCGTGATTACAATATCGGGGCGAAGATCAAGAAGCTCCGCCTATCAAAAAAACTGACGCTTCAAGCGGTGGCCAAGGAGACCGGCTTTTCGCCTGCGCTGATCTCCCAAATAGAAAACAATAATGTTTCCCCACCCATAGCCACACTTTCCAGGATCGCTAAATTTTTTGATGTAAAGATCGGCCTGTTCTTCGCGGATGATGAAGAGGAGTGCCGCTACGAAATCGTGCGCGCCAATGAGCGCAAGGCCATTCCACGCGTCATCTCGCGGGCCGGCACCAGCCAGGGCTATTCCTACGAATCCCTTTCCTTTCATAAGCAGAACAAGAAGATGGAACCGTTCCTTCTGACGATCACAGAAAAGGCCCCGGAGGAAAATACCTACAGCCATGATGGCGAGGAGTTTCTCTTTATCATGAAAGGGACGGCCGAGTTGTTGCTGGATGACCGGCGGATTGTCCTCTATGAAGGAGACTGCGTGTATTTCGATTCGGCCCTCAAGCATCGGCTGTTGGCAAAAGATGGCGATGAGGTCAAGGTGCTGGCGGTGGTTACCAGGTAGCTCCACATAAAATTCACTATCAATTTGAGTCGGTTGAACCCCATATCACGTAGCGGAAGGATGATAGAGATGTCAAAAAAAGCGATAAAGCCGTCACTGAAAAATCCGTTTGCACCCACTGAAACCGTTGAATTTACTATTCCCGGCGAGATTCCCGGCAAAAAGGGTGGCTACGAAGAGGCAATGAAGGAGGGTTACGACCTGATTCAGCGCCCGGTCAAGTCGGTCAGTATTGCCCAGATCGAAAAACAGCACTTCAAAAAACGTATGACGGTCTGGGAACGTATTCGCGTTCTGACGGAAAACGAACCCAATGTCCTCTTCCAAAACTGGGGCAAGAACCTGGACGGCGCCTCTCTGGTGACCGGTATACTCAATATCAACGGCCGTGATGTGGCGCTCTACGGCCACGATTTTACGGTGCGGGCCGGTTCCATCGATGCCACCAATGGCCGCAAACTGGCCCTGCTGTTCCAGATGGCCGGTGAGAAGGGCATTCCGTTGATCGGTATGAACGACTCTGCCGGGGCCTTCGTGCCGGCCGGCGTGGGCGGTCTGGACGGTTATGCCGAGGCCTTTACGGCTCTGCGCAAGATCAGCGGTGTTGTCCCCTCCATCATGTGCATGTTCGGTTTCAATGCCGGTGGCGGCAGTTATCTGCCCCGCCAGGGCAGTTTCCTGATCCAGCCGCAGGAGACCTTCTTCGGTCTGACCGGGCCGGGGGTGGTCAAGTCTGTTCTGGGCGAGGACGTAACCCCCGAGGAGTTGGGCGGACCCAAGGTCCACGGCCAATCCGGGGTTGCCGACATGACGGTCGAGGACGAGGTGGATGCCCTGCGGACCGCACTGCAGCTGCTCTCCTATCTCCCAGACAATAACAGTGTCATGCCCCGCTTCCGGGAGACCAGCGATCCGCTGGACCGCAAAACCTGGGAGATCAATACGCTGTTGAAGAAGGCCTTCAACTCTCCGACCGGGTTCAACACCCCCTTTGATGTCTCCATCATGATCCAGCAGATCTGCGACCATGGCGACTACTTCGAGCTTCAGCGCGACCGGGCCCGCGAGGCCGTTACCGCCCTGGGCCGTCTGGGGGGCAATGTGGTCGGTTTTGTTGCCAACAACAGTGCGGTCGCCTCAGGTCAGATCACGGTGGATTCGGCCTACAAGATTGCCCGTTTCAACCGTTTCTGCAATATCTACAACATCCCGATGATCTTCATGGAAGACACCACCGGCTTCCTGCCGGGCCGTGAGCAGGAAGGACGCGGCATTGTCCAGGCCGGTCGTGCCATGCTGGATTCCATCGTCGATATCAGAACGCCGCGTATCCTGTTGATCATCCGCAACGCTTACGGCGGGGCCTATGCCTCCTACAACAACTACCCCACCGGCGCCGACCTGGTGCTGGCACTTCCCACCACCCGTCTGGCGGTTATGGGACCGGCCGGTAAGGAGTTTGTCTACAAGGATGAGGTGCGCAAGATGCGTACTGCCGTTGCCGAGCGCGTAAAACATGGTGTACAGGAACGTGTCGCCGCAGGGATGTCACCCGGCGAGGCCAAGATGGACGCCGAAAAGGATGCCGCCGACTGGCTGAAGATCGAGGACGCCGCCTTGAACCTGCGCTATGAAAAAGAACTGATGAACCCGAAAGAGGGCCTGGCCCTGGGCTCGATCTCTTCCCTCGTGATGCCTACCGACCTGCGTAAGGTATTGGGAGAGAACATGAACTTCTTCCTCCGGCATTACAAGCCGGGTCCGATGCAGGCTGTTCAGCGCGAGTTCCATTAATTTCATTCATTCCAGATTGGAGATAAAGAGACCATGCCACAGACCGACTACTACAAGCACAACCCACTGATCCACCGAACCCGCAAATTGAGCAAGTCTTCCTCCGAATGGGTGCGTTCCTTTTCCTGTGAGGATCTCAAGCCGCTGATCGTCTGCCGTGGTCCGATCCGTAAGGAGGCCATGGATGTCTATGAAGAGATGGGGATTTCCCACTACGGCATCCTGCTTTCCGAAAAGGACTCGATCATCTACCCGAATGCGTTGGCGCCTGAACTGCGTCAATTGACCGATTCAAATCGTGTCCACCGGGTGCCTGACTACAGCGGCGCCAGCAAGGAAGAGCGGGTCGAGCGTATCAACCAGATCATCCGGATGGCCCTGGACAACGGCTACGATTCCATCTTCGCCGGGTACGGTTTCATGGCCGAGGATGAAGAGTTTGTGGCGGCCATTGAAAAGGCCGGCCTCAAGTTTATCGGACCGTGCGCCGCTACCCAGGCCAAGGCCGGCAAAAAGGACGAGGCCAAGCGTACCGCCTTGAAGGTGAATGTCAGTGTTACGCCCGGTGTCAACAATGTAACCGCCCTGACGCTGCTCAAAAAATATCCCAGCCGGGCAAAACTGCTCAAGCTGGTTGAAGCCGAAGGGCTGACCTGCGATAAAAAGATCCTGGCGGACAGCAAGCTTGCTGACGAGGTGGTGGCCGATCATATCCTGATGGCCTCCTATGCCAAGGGCATCGACCTGTTTTCCATCGAGGAGCTCTCCGCCCAGGTGCAGGCTGAGGTAACCGAACTGTTCAAAAAATTCCCGCAGAGCCGTTTCCGTATCAAGGCCATCGGCGGTGGTGGCGGCAAGGGGCAGCGTATCCTGGGGGCCTCGCTGCTGGGGCTGAAAAAGGCCGATGAAAAGGCAATTGCCAAGGCGGCTGCCGAGGCCCCTGCCATGGTGCGTGAGGTCCTGAACGAGGTCAAGGCCAACGGTGTCGGAGACAACAAGAACGTCCTGATCGAGCTCAATATCGAACAGACCCGCCACAACGAGATCCAGTTGCTGGGCAATGGCGAGTGGTGCATCTCGCTCGGTGGCCGCGACTGCTCCCTGCAGATGCACGAGCAGAAACTGCTGGAGGTCTCCGTTACCCAGGAAGGGCTGATGGCTGCCATAGGGCGGGCCAAGGCCGCCGGACGCAAGGCCGAGGTCAAGGCATTGGAAAGCGATCTGAAGGTGCTGGCACGTATGGAAGAGGAGTCGGCCCGCTTTGGCCAGGCCGTCGGACTGGATTCCGCCTCGACCTTCGAGTGCATCGTTGACCGTGATCGTCACTTCTTCATGGAGGTCAATACCCGTATCCAGGTTGAGCACCGCGTGACCGAGCTCTGCTATAGCCTCAAGTTCACCAATCCCAAGGACAAGAAGGATTTCTTCATCGTTGAATCACTGGTCGAGGCCATGGCCCTGCTGGCACGCCACAAGGAGCGTCTGCCCAAGCCGGAGCGTGTTGTCCGCTACAACGCCTCGGTCGAGGCCCGCTTGAACGCGACCGATGCCTCGCTGTCGCCCCACGCCGGTGGTATGATCCGCTATTGGTCGAAACCGATCAAGGGTGAGATCCGTGATGACCAGGGCATCTGCATGACCAACCCGGATACCGGCATCTTCATGAAATACAAGGTGGCCGGCGCCTATGACTCCAATATTGCCCTGCTGCTCACCAAGGGTGAAGACCGTCTGGCCAGTTACGAACACCTTTCCACGGTCCTGCGCAGCACGACCCTGCGCGGCAGTGCTTTGGCCACCAACCTGCAATTCCATTACGGACTGGTCAACTGGTTCCTGGGCCGCAATGTCATGGCCAAGCCGACGACCCGTTTCGTGGTCCCGTATCTGGCTCTGGTCGGTACCCTCAAGGAAGAGGCCAACAAGCTGGATGTGGTCTATGCCTTCTTCCAGATGAAAAAGCACTATGCCAAAATGATCTCGGAACAGTATGCCGATCAGCCGGATGTGGCCGCCAAGGAACATAAAAACATGTCGGCCCTGCTCGACCGCAAAGGCACCCTGATTACCCGCCCCATGGAACGGCTGCTGGAAGATCCGCATCTGTTGTCCGGCTGGCTGAGTATGAATACAAAGAATTTCAGGATCGACAAGGGCCGGGTCGTCTGGCTGAGGAACCCGCTCGGTGTTCTCAACGAAACCTATGAGTACCTGCATATGAATTACCGGCCGCACAAACCGGCAGCCGAGATCATCTGGGACCACGACAACGAGTTGTTGCAGCAGTCGTTGCACTTCTGCCGTACCCTGCGCGAAAAACTCGGGTTGGAGCGGGATGAGTATTTCAAGCTCAATGAGCTGGTGAGCAAGGAAACCCCCCAGGCCGGTTTTGACGCCGAAACCTGGGAACAGATCCGTTCCTCCCTTTATGGCTATGAGGCCGGGCTTGAACTGCTGGGCATGCTGTTCCTGATCGGCGAGAATACCCGATTCTGGGATATGAAGGTTCAGGACGACCTGGAGGTGGTGATCCCCGATTATCTGACCGACCTCGATCTGCAGGCCCGCATGAAAAAGATCCTGGTGCCGCCGCCGGCTACCAAGGCGGACGAGATTGTAGCGGTGTGCGGCGGCATGTACTATGGTCAGGAAGCGCCGGGTCTGCCGACATTCGTCAGCGAAGGGATGCATTTCGAGAAGGATCAGCCGCTCTACATCATAGAGGTCATGAAGATGTTCAACACCGTCCGGGCACCCTTTTCCGGGACCATCGACAAGATCATCATGGAAGGGGCAGACGGCACCATCGTTCAGAAGGGCCAGCCGCTCTTCAAGATCACCCCGGACGAGAAATTCGTGGAAGTGGACCAGAAAGAGCTCGAACGCGAAAAACGCGAGTGTACGGCCAAGTATCTCAAGGCTGTTCTGTAGGATTGTCAATCGGTGAAAATCAACAACGGAACAGGCTAGGGTTAAAAGGATGTCCTTTTTTCAATAGCCTTTTTCGTTTTGTTACTGCTTGCCAGCCTTTTCCGGACAGTGCTGTTGATAGACAAATAGTTGCGTAATCCTAAAACTATCCACGAGGTTATTCGAAATGAGTATTCAAGAGCGTAAAGAGAAGTGGAAAGCCGTTGTCGCCAAAAACATCGCCCGTTCCCCCGAGCGGATGGAGAAGTTCCTGACGACCTCCAATATAGAACTGGAGCGCTGTTTTACCCCCGGTTTTGATTACCCCGGCTACGAGGAACAACTCGGTTTTCCCGGCGACTACCCGTACACCCGTGGTGTGCAGCCGACCATGTACCGCGGGCGTTTCTGGACCATGCGCCAGTATGCCGGCTTCGGCACGGCCAAGGAATCCAACGAACGTTACAAATATCTGCTCTCGGCCGGTCAGACCGGCCTTTCGGTGGCCTTCGACCTGCCGACCCAGATGGGCTACGACTCCGATGCCGCCATGAGCCAGGGCGAAGTCGGCAAGGTGGGTGTGGCCATCGATTCCCTGGCCGACATGGAGATCCTGTTCGACGGTATCCCGCTCGATACCGTCTCCACCTCCATGACCATCAACTCCACCGCCGCCATCCTGCTCTGCATGTACATCGCCGTCGCCGAGAAACAGGGTACACCGGCGGACAAGATCTCCGGCACCATCCAGAACGATATCCTCAAGGAATACATGGCCCGCGGCACCTACATCTACCCCCCCAAGGAATCCATGCGGATCATCACCGACATCTTCGCCTACTGCAAGAACCATGTACCCAAATGGAATACCATCTCCATCTCCGGTTACCATATCCGTGAAGCCGGTTCCAGCGCGGTGCAGGAGGTGGCCTTTACCCTGGCCGACGGTATCGCCTACGTGGAGGCCGCCATCAAGGCCGGTCTGGCGGTGGACGATTTTGCGCCGCGCCTGGCCTTTTTCTTCAATGCCCACAATAACCTCTTCGAAGAGGTGGCCAAATTCCGAGCCGCCCGCCGCATCTGGTCCCGGATCATGAAGGAACGTTTCGGCGCCAAGGATCCCAAATCCCAGATGCTGCGCTTTCACACCCAGACCGCTGGCTGTACGCTGACGGCCCAGCAGCCGGACAACAACATCATGCGCGTTACCATCCAGGCCCTGTCGGCTGTGCTGGGCGGCACCCAATCCTTGCACACCAACTCCCGCGACGAGGCGCTGGCCCTGCCGACGGAGGACTCCGTCCGTATCGCCCTGCGCACCCAGCAGGTCATCGCCTATGAATCCGGCGCTGCCGATTCCATCGATCCCCTGGCCGGATCGTTCCTGGTGGAGTCCCTGACCGACCAGATCGAGAAGGCGGCTTTGGAATACATCGCCAAGATCGACCAGCTGGGAGGCGCGGTAGAGGCTATCTCGCGCGGCTTCCAGCAGAAAGAGATCCAGGACTCGGCCTACGCCTATCAGAAAGCCATCGAGAAGGACGAACTGATCATCGTCGGTGTCAACAAGTTCACCGTCAAGGAAGCGCCCCCGACCGGCCTGCTCAAGGTCAAGGAAGAGGTGGAGATCTCCCAGAAGAAGTCTCTGGGCGAGATGAAGGCCGGCCGCGATGCGGCTGCCGTGAAGGCGGCGCTGACAACCTTGGAAACGGCCGCCAAAGGAACGGACAATCTCATGCCGCACATCCTGGCTGCTGTCAAGGCCTATGCCACGCTGGGCGAGATCGCTGATGTGTTCCGCGAGGTATTCGGAAAGCATACGGAGACGGTCGTGCTGTAGATTCTATTTCAAAAAGACCCCGGGGGTTTGAAAACCTCCGTGGTCTGTCCGGCTGGAGGGAATATCATGCTTACCAAGATCAATCACATCGGCATTGCCGTAACATCCCTCGAAGAAGCGCTGCCTTTTTACCGCGATACACTCGGCATGGCCTTCACCGGCATCGAAGAGGTTGCCGAACAGAAGGTCCGGGTTGCCATGCTGCAGGTCGGTGAATCCAAGATAGAGCTGCTGGAGCCACTGTCCGCTGACAGCCCGGTGGCCATATTCATCGAGAAGCATGGTACCGGCATCCACCATGTGGCCTACGAGGTGGCGGATATCGAGGCCGCTATAGCCCGGATGATGGCTGACGGTTGCCGGATGATCGACGAAACGCCGCGGGCCGGTGCCCACGGGACACGGATTGCTTTTGTCCACCCCAAGAGCAGCAAGGGCGTACTGACGGAACTGTGTCAGTGCAACCACTAATACGCTCACTTTATTGCTGCAATTACAGTCCGTTGCAAAATCGTAACACACCTGTTACTTGACTATGTCTTGTTTTCCGGTATATTCCAAACGCTTTTATAAAATATCGCGCTGAAACAAACGATCTCCTCTAGTAGCTGACCGATTGAAAACAAGGGTGTCCGGTGTCTGCCGATCACCCTTAAACCGGGAGCGAAACCACTGTGAAACGTTTCAGAAAACATCAAAAAGAAGGATGTAGTCCTATGCCTTTGGGTTGCCCCGCTGTTTGGAGCGGCTCAAGGGTATTTGTGTTTTGTTGGTATGGTTGTAATCGCTGATGGAGGCGTTGAAGAAAATTCTGTACGAAAGGTGGTGAACAGAAATCCGGATATCTTGACGGAAATGACCTGGTTGTTAGCAAACGTTGCAACGCATTTGAATAAAAATATTGAAGGAGACCCACGCATGAGTTTGAAAAAAACAGTAGCAATCGCGACCGCAGTTGGCGCAATGGCCGCCATTTCAGTACCGGCCATGGCCATGGAGAATGAAATCCACGGTATGTACAAACTGAAGTATATTGTTTCCGATGCCGATAATGGCGGAGCTTCATACATTACCCCCAACGCTTCTAATGAGAAGCTCAAGGCCAACAACTTCTTTGAGCAGCGTGCCCGCCTTTTCTACACTGCCAAGGCCAATGACGATCTCAAGCTGGTAACCGGCTTTGAAATCGATTCCGTTTTCGGCGATAAGGCTCAAGGCGCCATAAACCCTGGAAATGTTGCATCCGGCGCATTAACATACAGAAATTCCGGTGGCGCCCTGGAATCGGATGCGGTCAATCTCGAGACCAAGCACGTCTACCTCGATTTCAAGATCCCTTCCACGCCGACACGAGTAACCGCCGGTATCCAGCCCATCAAGGACGCCCTTAAAGGTGTGTTCTTCGACGCCGACGTCGCCGGCATCAATACTGTCAGCAAGGTTGGTCCCGCGACTATCGGTCTCGGTTACTTCCGGGCCTACGATCAATCATATTTTATGACGGCTACTACACCCAAAGGCATGAACAACCTCGACATCGTAGCGCTCAATGCCGATGTCAACCTCACCAAGGATCTGAAGGTCGGAGCGGCCTATTACCTCTACTCCGATAACCGCGATAACACCCCGACCAAACTGCATACCCTCGGCGTCAACGCCGACGCCAAATTCGGTCCCCTGGGGGTCAGCGGCTTTGCTGCCATGCAGCAGGGTGTCAAGGGAGGGTCGTCGACCGTGGCACATACCGTGTATAACGGCTATGCCTTCAATGGGGCCGCCAAGCTGGCCATCGGCCCCGGCGCGCTGCGCACCGCCCTGCTGTTCACCAGCGGAGATGACGGTAAAGACGGGATCAACACCTCGTGGCAGTCGGTCAACCAGTCTCTGAACGCACCGAGCACCGGTTTGAGCGGCACTGCTCCAGCCACCAACTCGTACAACGATTCAAACATGATGCTGCTCAACAGGTCTGTCAACATGGGTGGAACCTCGACTGACCGCGCAATCATCTACGATACCAACAACAGGGATCAGGGTGTCTGGCTGGCCTCTATCGGTTATGACGCCACTATCACTCCCAAAATGTACGCCAGTGCCAATGCCGGCTGTGCCTGGGTCGCCAAGCATAATGCAGTGACAAACCTGATTGTCGATAAAGCAACCGGCAAACCTAACGGCAGCAACTTCCAGGGTACTGAGATCAACCTGGAAACCGGTTACAAGATGTATGACAACCTGACCGCCAGCGTCCAGGCTGCCTACGTAATTCTGGGCGGGTACTACAAGGGTTCGGCCGCGGATAGCACTGCCTCTGCTGTCAAGGATCCGGAAAATCCCTACACCGCTCGTGTTGTGTTGAGCTACGCATTCTGATTCAATCAAAACTTGATGTCTGTGAGGGCGGGAGAAATCCCGCCCTTTTTTTTTGCTGATTTGATGGCTTATTATCCTAGAAAAAGCCAGTAACTGTCCGGTTAGATAATTGCGAACCATGAGAAGTCTGTTTTTAGCCCCCCTCCTGTATTTAAGGAGGGGCTGGGGGTGGTCAGGTTTTGGCTTTTGACTTCGTTTTTAACCTTAAGATTGATGAGAATCAAAGGCGACCACCCCCCTAACCCCTCCTTGAAAGGAAGGAGGGGGACAAAGTGCCAAGACCACACCGGAAACGCTGGAATTGAGTGATCATTATTACGACTAACCTCACAACAGGAATCCGACTGATGGTATTGCAACGAAGTAGAAGCATGCATTCCTGTGAGAAGATATGGGTTAGTCTGCAGTCAAAGAAAAGACGCCACAAAAAAAGGGCGGTGAGTTCGAGAACTCACCGCCCAGTGGTTAAGCCGGCTTACACAGGTAATGTTGTAGGCTGCTTAGAAGAAGTACAGAGCAGCCACACGAAATACGTTGGCTGAACCCAGTGCAGGAGTAGCACCAACGTTGCCATAGGCGGTTTCCAGGTGCTGGTATTCGGTCATGACGCGCACAGCGGCATTCAGGTCATACGATACGTTTCCATAAAATTGCGTCGTGGATTTTGCAAAATCAGCCTGTTTGTAGTTCTCGTAAGTGACGGCGCCTCTTCTGCCGAAGCCGGCGGTGAGCCCCAGTTGCTGGGTCGGATAGAAGATGGCCTGGGCAGCTACGCCATAGCCCTTGGCCGGGTTGGGATCGGCAGCGGCTGTGTCATACAGCTGAGTGGCGGTGGCAGCGTTAAAGGCCATGTTGGCGGCCTCATAGATCTGGCCTTCCAGGGACATGGTCATGGCGCGGCTCTTGCCGTCGGCGGATTTCAATACCGGCACAAAGGTGTAGAAGCCGTAACCGTAGGAGTCCACGGTCTTATTTGCTGCAGCAGCAGGTGCAACAGCCTTCGAATTGCCATACAGACCGAAGACGCCGACGGT
The DNA here is from genome assembly GCA_021780495.1 of Deltaproteobacteria bacterium. Lineage (GTDB taxonomy): Bacteria > Desulfobacterota > Desulfuromonadia > Geobacterales > Pseudopelobacteraceae > CAIPTY01. The sequence continues at coordinate 19,736 of JAJXYO010000029.1, read as the reverse complement.
CAGGGGTTTCATGGGCAGGCCGAAGTAGCCGGGGGCGGTGCCCAGGGCGTTGCTGGTGAACATGACCTGGCCGGCGCCATTGACGGCAGCACCGTAATTGGTGGCAGCGTTGTTATTGTTGCCGTCCTGGTTGGGATCCTGTACGCCGAGCACAAAACTGATGGCGTTGTCTTTGGTAAGGTTGAGTTTCTGGGTCAGGCGGATCTGCGGGACACGCGGGTTATTGGGTGCGCCGGTGGTGGCGCCGGAGCGGAAGTCAACCGTGGAGGCGACCATGGGGCCAAAGATATCCCAGTTCTGGCCGAAGAGGACCTGGGTATTGGCCCAGTCCAGGGCGCCGTAGGCCAGGCGCATGCGGAACTGGGGGCTCTCGGAGGCAGCAGCAGGGTCACCGTAGAAATCGCCCTCAACCAGGGCGCTGGTCTTGGCGCTCATGAAATCGGGGCCATTGACCTTTGCCCAGAGGCGCGACTGGCGGGCGGTAAAGATGGACTGCTCCTGTTTTCCTGCAGCAGTGCCGGGCTTGGCAATCAGGCCAGTGGCAGGGGTCAATCCGCCGCTGTTGCCGAAATTGACCGAGTTGTAGGCGTAGTCGAGCTTGACAAAGCCGCCCAGGGTCAGGTCGAATTTGCTGGTGACCGGCGCCGCAAAGGCCATGACCGGTACGGAACAGAGCAGCGCTGCGATGATGGAACTGGATATGCTTTTTCTCATTGTGTGTCTCCTTCGTGTCATTGTAGTTTTAGAACAAGATGCGCCCGCATTCCAATCGACGACCGGAATCGGGACTGTGCAACATGTTACAGCAACCTCCTTTCATTGAGAGTATGAATCATTGCACGGCAATGATGTCGGTGGGATAGACCTGTACGCCGTCCTTAGCCGTTGCAGTCGCCCCATTCGACCCGATAAATCCGTTCACCTCCAGGGTCCCTGCCCTGGTGCCCGGAGCAAAACCCAGCCCCTGAACCACCTTGCCCCCCCGGTAAACGTATAACTTTTGTCCCAGGTTGATACCGGCTTCGTGGCCGGCGTTGAGGTATACTTTGCCGTCCTCTACAGCCACAATCCTGGCGTACCATGGCAGCAGAGCTATCGCGTTTTGCACCTTTTCAACCAGAAGTGCAAGTGCGGAGGAAACAGCGGTATCCGCTCCGGCAGGGCCCTTTGCGCCATCCGCCGGAATAACGACGTCAATTTTACCGACAAGACCTGCTCCCATGCCGTCGTAGATCTCAGCGGACAGATACCTGCCGGGGGTAATCCCTTCCGGAGCAGAGACAAAGAGTGTCAGGTTTACGCCGGACTCCTGCCAGGCTTTGCCGGCATAGGCGCTGCGTTCTTCTCTGGAGTGGATGTTCTCGGGGGCGACTTCGGGGGCAACGGAAAGCACGGGTGAGCCTGGTTGTGCCCGCAAAGAATCTTGGAAGGGGATTGCCAGTTGCTGGCTGCTGGTATCAAGAACCGCGACACGATTTCTCAAGCCGGTGAAAACGCGTCGAGGCGCAACAGCACCAGCAGCCGATTCGCCAGCAGCAGGTGATGGTTGTTGTGGAGCCGCGTCAGCGGTCAGGCCACCCTTCACCGATTGATAGGCCATTTTCGCAACTTCGCTGCCACGTGGCAGGCCATTGTCAACCGAGTTCTTCGGTACCCAGATGGTGGCAGGGGCGCCAGGCGACATGGTATAACCCGGATTGCTGATCTCTACGTATTCAGTTGGTGCACCCGTGTCGCTAACCGGCCGGTTGCCGGCACAGGCGGTCAGGGTAAGACCTATAAGCAGAAGCAGACAGTTATGTAATCGCAATGGGGTTCTCCTCTGTTACATTGGATGCGGGTATCTACAAAGTGTTCCGGCCCGTTTATTACGAAAACAAATATAACATTGTACTGGTACAATATGACGAGTGTTTTATTTTTTACTCAACAATCAAGACAATGTCAAACTTATTCAGTCAAGAGGCATACAGATAAGGTAATAAATTATAAAACTGCGTTCTCGTAGCCATAACCGGGCAGGTTGTTTTTCGTGTATACCGGGTGAAAAAGCAGGATCCATATTTAATTGGCTGCGAGGCTTTTATTTTGACTTTGCGGGGTACATTTGCGATAATCCCTCGGCTTTATACCCTGCCGTGGAGGCTACATGAAAAAGTTGCAGATCATACCCTTGGTGCTGATGTTCATTCTGTGTGCCGTCTATGCGCACGCCGCTCAGATCAAGGTCTTCGTGACCGATATTAATGCCATTGGCGTACAAAACAAGGACGAGATGAAGTCCACGCTGCGGATGCTGCTTTCGTCCCGTTTGAATGGCGATACGATCATGGTCGTTGGCACGGCTGCCGAGGCAGATGTCTTGGTGAGCGGCACCTATGTCACCATCGGCAAGGTGTTCAGTGTTGATGCCCTGGTCAAAACAGCCGCAGGAAAGGCCCTGACCCGTGCCTTTGTGCAGGGAGAGAGCCAGGATGAGCTGATCCCGTCCATCGGCAAGCTTGCCAATAAGCTGACGGTTGAATTAAACAAAATCTACTCCGGCTCTCCGGCATTGGCCGGTGCTGTCTCCGCAAGCACGTCGCCTGCGCCCGCTTCCACCCTGCAAACCCCAAAATCCGATATCATCAGAAATGTACAGATCGTTCCAGCGCCTGCCGGAGAGATCATCAAAGCCCATGACGCTGAACAGGCGGCCGGCAGCTGGCTGAGCCAGCGGCTGAATGGCGCCGCCAACCTGATGGCGGTTGGGAAAAGTCTGCCCGATGGCAGCCGTGAGATCTTTCTGGCGGAAGCACGACGCATTTCCTACTATCGCCAGGGTCAAAGCATGAAGCTGGTGTCCGATACGGAACTCGGCGTCGACGATAAGATCCTCTCTCTCGATACCCTAGAGGGAACAGATGGTGTCCTTGACATCTATGTGACTGTCATACGAGCTGAGGAACTTGCCTCGCAGGTTTGGCAGGTCAAGGGGGACAAGCTGGTGCTTGTTGCGGATAAACTGCCCTGGTTCTTCCGCAGCTTTAGACTGGCCGGCGGGACTAAAAAACTCTACGCTCAGGCCATGGGGCGTACTTCCGATTTCTTCGGGAATGTTGCCGAGGCCAGCAGGTCCGGTTCGCACATCACCCTCGTGAAGACGATCCCTATGCCCCGCTACGGGAATATTTACACTTTCAACCAATTCCGAACCAATGACGGGAACATGTATACCGTTGTAATCAACCCGGACGGTTATCTGATCGTCTATGATCAGGCTCTCAAGGAGCTGTGGCGCAGCAATGATACCTTCGGCGGTTCCGAACTGTACTTCCTGAAAGTTGATGACGACAATGTTCGCACAACCGGTAACAAGTATCGTTGGGAATTCATGAACATGCGCATCCAGGTTACTGCCAAGGGCGATATCCTGGTTGGCAAGAATGACGGCTTTTGGGTGTTGGGCAATGCTCGTTCCTACAAGAAAGGGTCGGTATTATGCATGTTCTGGAACGGTTCAAGTCTGGAAGAAAAATGGCACACTCGCGAAACCCAGAACTACTTGCCCGACTACTACTTTGACGATAACCGCAATGAACTGCTGATGCTGCAGACCGTGCAGCGTCCCGGAGTGTCTACCCGCGGGGCGTCTTCTCTGGCAATCAAGAAGGTAGAATGACTACTATGTCACCAGAAATAGCCTTGCCACGAGGGGTCAGCGACTTTCTGCCGGATGCCGCCGCCAAGATCGGTTTTATCGAGAGCCGGATCCGCCGGGTGTTTGAGCTGTGGGGCTTCCGGCGCGTGATTACACCCAAGCTGGAGTATGAAGATGTCCTTGAAATCGGTATGGGAGACGGCCTGAAAGGGAAGACCTACCGCTTTGATGATCGCCAGAGCGGACGCCTGCTGGCTTTTCCACCGGATATTACCCCGCAGATCGCCCGGATCGTGGCCACACGCCTGACCGGCTGGCCGTTGCCGCATCGTATCAGTTACAGCGGTAGGGTGCTGCGCCAGACAGAGATTCAGGCCGGGCGCAGTCGGGAAATATTCCAGTCTGGGGTAGAGTTGATCGGACTTGACTCGCCTGAGGCGGATGCCGAGATGGTTGCCATGGCGGTTGAAGTGCTCCAGGGATTGGGATTTGAAGGTTACAAGATCGATTTGGGCCAGGTGGAGTTCTGCCGGGGGGTCATGGCGGCATCCGGTCTCCAGGGACACGCGCTGCATAATCTGCAGCAGGCCGTGGCCCGCAAGGATTCTTCCTCAGTGGCAAAGATCATCGCAGAGTATGACATGCCTGCAGAGTCGCGAGACGAGATCGCTGCACTGCCGCGCCTCTTCGGCGGCCGCGAGGTTCTGGATGAGGCCCGTCGGGTGGTGACGAACGGCAGATCCGTTGCTGCCCTGGATAACCTGTGTCAGGTGCTGGATATCCTGGAGATACACGGTGTCTGTGATTATCTGACGATCGATCTGGGGGAGACGCGTGGCCTGGACTACCACACCGGTGTCACCTTCGAAGGTTTTGTAAGCGGTCTGGGTGAGCCGGTCTGCAGTGGCGGACGCTATGACAACCTGACCGGCCGTTACGGTTTTCAGGCTCCGGCAACCGGTTTTACCTTCAACGTGCTCAGCCTGCTCCAGGCGTTGCAGAAGCGTCCCGAGCTTGAGGCCAGCACGACACGTGATTTTCTTTTGTTCAATGCGTGTGATGACCGTCGAGAGGTGCTTGCAGTGGCGCACCTGCTCCGATCACAGGGGTATACCGCCGCACGGGATATCATCCGCCGGGAATATGGCAGCTCACTGGAATACGCTCGCCGCATGAATATCCGCTGCATGTTGGTCATTGATGCCGGATCCGGCGCAGGCAGCTATCGTGCCGTGCGGGTGCGGGACGGCCGTATGCTGACAATTGCCAAAGAACAGCTTCAACAATCCGGACTGATGAAATTTATAGAAGAAAGCCAGGGAGACGAATAGATATGGCAAATGTTGTAGTGGTTGGCGCCCAATGGGGCGATGAAGGTAAAGGTAAGGTTGTAGATATCTATACTGAGTATGCCGATGATATCGTGCGTTACCAGGGTGGCAACAATGCCGGTCACACGTTGGTGGTGGGCAGTGAGAAGATCGTGCTGCACCTGATCCCGTCCGGCATCCTGCACGAAGGCAAGCGCTGCATCATCGGTAACGGTGTGGTGCTTGATCCGGAAGTGTTCATTATGGAGATTACCAAGCTCAAGGCTTCGGGGCGTATCAAGGATGATGCCTGTCTGCTGCTATCCGAATCATTGCATGTGATCATGCCCTACCACAAGCGGATTGATATAGCCCGTGAGGCCAAAAGCGGTGACAAGAAGATCGGTACTACCGGCCGCGGCATCGGCCCTTGCTACGAGGACAAGATTGGCCGGCGCGGTATCCGCCTGATGGATCTGCTCAACGAAGAGGTTTTTGCGCGCAAGTTGAAAGAATTCCTGGTTGAAAAGAACTTCCTGCTGGAAAACCTGCTGGGCGAGACTCCCTGCAGTTACGATGAGATACTGGCCGAGTACCGTGGGTATGCAGCGATTCTTGCAACATACGTAGCCGACACCTCGCTGGTGCTGAGTAAAGACCTCAAGGCCGGCAAGAAGGTGCTCTTCGAGGGCGCCCAAGGTACTCTGCTGGACGTTGACCATGGCACCTATCCCTATGTGACCTCGTCTTCGACCTGTTCCGGCGGTGCCTGCACCGGGTCGGGTGTCAGCCCGCGCGACATCCATGAAATCGTCGGTATCGGCAAGGCCTATGTGACCAGGGTTGGCAGCGGTCCCTTTCCGACCGAACTTTTGGATGCGACCGGTGAGCAGCTGCGCCAGACCGGCGGAGAGTTCGGTGCTACCACCGGCCGTCCCCGCCGTTGCGGATGGTTCGACGCCATGGTGATCCGCTATTCCGTGCGGGTCAATGGCCTGACCGGCATCGCCCTGACCAAGCTGGACGTGCTTTCCGATTTCGATACGATCAAGGTCTGTACCGGTTATACCTACCAAGGCAAGGCCCTGGAAACCCTGCCGGCCGCTTTGGAAATATTTGAGAGTTGTCAGCCGGTATACGAGGATCTGCCGGGTTGGAAATCAGATATCACCGCTGCAAAGAGTTTTGAAGAGCTCCCTGAAAACGCCCGCAGCTATGTGCGTCGCCTGGAAGAACTGGCGGGCTGCCCGATTGTGATGGTTTCCGTCGGTCCGCGCCGCGACCAGACTATTACCCTGAAGAACCCCTTCGCGTAAAAGCGCTCGCTGTTTCGTAGATGATCCGCACAAAAAAGGGATGCCGGCCGGCATCCCTTTTTTGTGCGGATTCTAAACAGTGTTTTTAGGGAAAGAGCGCCAAGCCGTTCAGGCCCAAGGTTTCAGGGAAACCGCAGACCAGGTTCATATTCTGCACCGCCTGACCCGAGGCGCCTTTTATCAGGTTGTCGATTGCCGAAACAATAATGATCCGCCCGGTTCGAGGATCTACCAAGGGGGCGACATCACAGAAATTTGAGCCGCGCACAAAAGCAGTGCTTGGCAGGCTGCCCAGTGGGAGCACCCGTATGAATGGTTCCCCGTTGTAGAAGTCACGGTACAGTTTGATCAGTTTTTCCGTGCTGGTTGGCGTATGTGGCGTGGCATAGATTGTGGAAAGAATGCCTCGATCCATCGGCGCCAGATGCGGGGTAAAGGTGATGACCAGTTTCTCTTTGGCCAGCAGTGATAACTCCTGCTCGATCTCCGGTGTATGACGATGGACCCCGCCAACCCCGTAGGCCTTGAAACCTTCATTGACCTCACAGTACAAGCTGTCAACCTTGGCAGCACGGCCCGCTCCGGTTACACCCGAGGCCGAGTCGGCGATAATCTCCTGCAGGTTGATCATCCCGGCTTTCAGAAGTGGAGCAAGAGCAAGAATGATGCTGGTCGGGTAACAGCCGGGATTGGCCACCAGCCGGGCGCCCTTGATCTTTGCACGCCTGACTTCAGGCAGGCCGTAGACCGCCTTCTTCAGGTTGGCGGGGTTGAGATGCGGTTCATACCAGGCGCCATAGACTTCAGGATCACTCAGCCGGTAGTCGGCAGAAAGATCGATAACATGCTTGCCGAGTTTCAGGAAGGTCGGGACCACCTCCATGGCCGCCTTGTGGGGCAGGGCGGTGAAGATCAGATCGGCTTTTTCGGCAACCCGCACCGATTCCAGGTTTTCCAGGATCAGTTCGCAACGATCCCGCAGGGTGGGGAAGATGTCGGATATCTTTCGACCGGCACTCTGTTCGGACGTCAGGCAGGTCACTGCGACTTCCGGGTGGCAGTGCAGGATGCGGATCAGTTCCAGCCCCGTGTAGCCGCTGGCCCCTACAATTGCAACGTTGAGCATTGGTTCCCCTCCGATACGTAATCGTGTAAGTTGGTTCTACTCTAGTGCAGGCACGCAACGCTGTCAATAATGGTGTACGCCAGATATAGAAAGGGGAAACCCTTGCGGATTTCCCCTTGAATGAAGCTGTTTGTGGTAGCGTGCGATTAGCGCTTGGAGAACTGGAAGCGGGCGCGTGCTGCTTTGCGGCCGTATTTCTTACGCTCTTTTACGCGGGAATCGCGAGTAATGAAACCCGCTTTTTTCAGGTTGCCACGCAGTTCGGGATCACTTGCCAACAGGGCCTTGGTGATGCCGTGACGGATAGCTCCGGCCTGACCCGAATCGCCGCCACCTTTGACGGTAACAAAGATATCAAACTTGCCGATGTTCTCGGTCAGTTCCAGCGATTGACGAGCGACCATCTTGGATGTTTCGCGTCCAAAATATTCGTCGATGGTTTTGTTGTTGACGGTAATTGCGCCGGCACCTGGTTTAAGCCATACTCGGGCTATTGATGTTTTGCGCTTGCCTGTTCCGTAAAAACTTACTGCTGCCATATCGTGCCTCTCCTCAGAGAATTAAAATGTCAAATTCTTGGGCTGTTGAGCGTCGTGTGGGTGGCTGGCACCCGCATAGATCTTGAGCTTCTTGAGCATGTGCCGGGAAAGCTTGTTTTTGGGAAGCATGCCTTTGACCGCGCGTTTGATGAGCTCGGTTGGCTTTGTCTCAAGGAGTTTGCCGGCGCTGGTCTCTTTCAGGCCACCCGTAAAGCCGGAGTGGTTGTAGTAGATTTTATCAGCCAGTTTACGACCGGTCAGGGCGATCTTTTCAGCATTCACCACGATGACAAAGTCACCTGTGTCAACGCTGGGGGTGTAAATCGCTTTGTTTTTGCCGCGCAGAACGCCTGCTATCTGGGTAGCAAGCCTGCCGAGAACCGCATCCTGCGCGTCAACCAGGTACCAGTCCCGCTTCACGTTTTCTAGTTTTGCAACGTCTGTTTTCATAGCTTCCTCACATACTGCACAATCTTGTACACGACAGATCATGGTTTTTTTTCAAGAGGTGTAAAGTACTTAAAGAGAAGAGGCATGTCAAGTAAAAAAACATTTCTCCGTGACGAAACGGTGAACGAGGTTGTCAAGTATGACGTTTCGTGGTACAAAGCCAGCTGCACCGAGTACTAAACTTGAGCGGAGTTTGTCACCATGAATATCAGCGTTGCAGATGTGGAGAAAGTTGCCCGGCTGGCTCGCCTAGAGTTGAGTGAAGAGGAAAAAAGTCTCTATGCCGGACAGATGGCCGCCATTCTCGGCTATGTTGAAAAGCTCAAAGAGCTTAATACGGATGGTATTCTGCCTACTTCCCACGCCGTCCCGATGGAAAACGCCTTTCGTGAGGATGCCGTTAGTCCGTCTATTGGCATAGAGAAGGCTCTGGCCAATGCGCCGGATCGGGTGGAAAGTTTTTATCGGGTACCGAAGGTCATTGAATAAATCAGATTTGAATCGGAGATACAGTCCGTATGGAAATATGTGATCAGAGTATACATGAATTACACAATAGGCTGAAAACAAAGGAGCTTTCCTCGGTGGAGGCGACCAAGGCTATGCTGGCTCGCATAGAGGCGGTGGAGCCGCAGATCGGTTCGTTCATCACGGTCACTCATGGACAAGCCCTGGCCGATGCCGAGGCCGCCGACAGGCGTATAGCGTCCGGCGAAATGACATTTCTGACCGGTATTCCACTGGCTATCAAGGATATTTTTCTTACAGAAGGTATTCGCACAACCTGTGGCTCACGCATGCTGGACAATTTCATTCCACCCTACAGCGCCACTTCTTGGGAAAAATTACATTCCCATGGCGCCGTACTGTTGGGAAAGCTGAACCAGGACGAGTTCGCCATGGGCTCATCCAATGAATCCAGCGCGTTCGGGGTTTGTCGTAACCCTTGGGATAGGACCTGCATCCCCGGCGGATCGTCGGGAGGTTCGGCGGCGGCGGTTGCCGCCCGCCAGGCCACGGCCACCCTGGGTACCGACACCGGCGGCTCCATTCGCCAGCCGGCTTCCCATTGCGGATGTGTCGGCCTCAAACCGACCTACGGTAGGGTTTCACGCTATGGCGTGATCGCTTATGCCTCTTCTCTGGACCAGGTCGGGCCGCTGACGCGTGATGTGACTGACAGCGCCATCATGCTGGGCGCCCTGGCCGGTCACGACCCCAAGGATTCTACCAGCGTCGCAACACCTGTGCCGGATTACTGTGCCGCCCTGACCGGCACAGTCAAGGGACTTCGTATCGGGTTGCCGAAAGAATACTTTATTGCCGGACTCGATCCGGATGTTCAGAAAACCATGGATGCCGCCATCGAGACCTATCGAAGGCTTGATGCCGAATTTGTAGATATTTCCCTGCCTCATACCGATTATGCCGTGGCAACCTATTACCTCATAGCGACAGCTGAGGCCAGCTCGAATCTGGCGCGGTACGATGGCGTCCGTTTCGGTCACCGGGCCGAAGATGCAGCAGGGCTGCTCGATATGTATACCAGGAGCCGCAGCCAGGGTTTCGGGGCCGAGGTCAAGCGTCGCATCATGCTCGGCACCTATGCGCTCTCATCCGGTTACTATGATGCCTATTACGTCAAGGCCCAGAAGGTGCGGACCCTGATCATGCAGGACTTCATGCGGGCTTTTGGAGACGTTGATGTGATTCTGACCCCGGTGGCGCCTACCCCGGCTTTCAAGATCGGTGAAAAATCAGATGATCCGTTGCAGATGTATCTGTCAGACATTTTCACGATCCCGGTCAACCTGGCTGGCACCTGTGCCATGTCGGTGCCGGCCGGATTCAGCGCCGCCGGCCTGCCCATTGGTCTGCAACTGATCGGAAAGCCGTTTGATGAGGAAACCATCCTCCGCGCGGCCCACGCTTTTGAACAGGCCACCGAGTGGCACACCAGAAAGGCGGTGATCTGATGCGATTCCAGCCGGTTATCGGACTTGAAGTCCATGTCCAGCTCAAGACGGCTTCAAAGATCTTCTGCGGTTGTTCCACCGCGTTCGGCTCCGAGCCCAATTCCCAGACCTGCCCGGTCTGCCTGGGGTTGCCCGGCGCCCTGCCGGTGTTGAACAAACAGGTGGTGGAGTTTGCCATCCAGGCCGGACTTGCCACCAACTGTTCCATCACCCCCCGCAGCGTCTTTGCCCGCAAGAATTACTTCTATCCCGATCTGCCCAAGGGCTATCAGATCAGTCAGTTTGAGGATCCGATCTGCCAGCACGGCTGGCTGGACATCCAGGTGGAAGGCCAAGAATCCAAGCGGATCGGCATCACCCGCATCCATATGGAGGAGGATGCCGGTAAACTGGTGCACGGCGATGTATCCGGACTGGAAGAAGGGTCGGGCGTTGACCTGAACCGGGCATGCACACCGCTGCTGGAGGTGGTTTCCGAACCGGACCTGCGTTCGTCTGATGAAGCCGTATCCTACTTGAAACAACTCCATCAGATCGTGACCTGGCTCGGTATCTGTGACGGCAACATGGAAGAAGGCAGTTTTCGCTGCGACGCCAATGTCTCTGTGATGCCGGTAGGATCGGAGACTCTCGGGACGCGGGCCGAGATCAAGAACGTCAACTCCTTCAAGTTCGTCAAGCAGGCCATTGAGTACGAGATCCGGCGCCAGATCGAACTGATTGAAGATGGCGCTACGGTGGTTCAGGAAACGCGCCTGTTCGACCCCACCTCCGGCACGACCCGCTCTATGCGCAGCAAGGAGGAAGCCCACGATTACCGTTACTTCCCGGACCCCGATCTGGTGCCGCTGGTGATCGATGACGCCTGGGTGCAACGGACGCGGGACGAGCTGCCCGAGCTGCCGGAGCAGAGGATGCAGCGCTTCATGACCGAGTGGGACTTGTCTGCCTACGATGCCGAGGTGTTGACCGCCAGCCGGTCCCTGGCTGAGTATTTTGAAGCATGCGTCGCTCTGCATGTCAATGCCAAGGCGGTCTCCAACTGGATGATGGGTGAAATCACCCGCGCTTTGAATGATTCAGGCACATCTATCGATTGCTGCCCGGTCACCCCCCGGCTTCTGGTGGAATTGCTCAAACTGATTGAAGGCGGGACGATCTCCGGCAAGATTGCCAAGACGGTCTTCGAGGCGATGTGGCAGAGCGGCAAAGAACCGGCAACCATCGTACAGGAACAGGGACTTGTGCAGGTTTCAGATAGTGGGGCTATTGAAGCGATCATTGATGAAATCCTGACCCGCGAAGCCGGACAGGTTGCGGAGTTCCGCTCAGGCAAGGACAAGCTGTTCGGGTTTTTTGTCGGCCAGGTTATGAAGGCCAGTAAAGGCAAGGCCAATCCGGCGGTGGTAAATGAGCTGTTGTTGAGTAAACTCAAGGGCTAACAGCGGAGGTTGGTATGGGCGCGACTGTCATGATTGTCGATGATGCCATTTTCATGCGCAGCATTCTGCGTGGCATCATGAAGGACAAGGGCTTTACCGTGGTCGCAGAGGCCGGCAGTGGCATCGAGGCCATGAAGAACCTCCGTACCCATAATCCGGATATCATCATCCTCGACATCATCCTGCCGGACGCAAACGGGCTTGACTTGCTGGAGTCCATCCTCAAGGCTCGCCCCCAGGTAAAGGTTGTGGTCTGCTCGTCCCTTGTTCAAGAGCAGATTGTCAAGAAAGCCATGGATTATGGGGCAAAGGGCTTTATTCAAAAGCCTTTCACCCCCGAAAAGGTTATCGAGGTATTGCAAGGCCTGGAGGCTTAGAGCATGGATATGTCCCAGTACCGGGATCTGTTTGTCTCTGAGTCCCGGGGGCATTTGAGCGCTTTCAATGAACTGATCGTTCAGCTTGAGGAGAATGTTTCCGACCGGGCTGCCGTCGATGAGATCTTCCGCCACGCCCATTCCCTCAAGGGAATGGCAGCTACCATGCAGTTCGAGGCCATCACCGCACTCGCCCATCGGATGGAAGATCTGCTCAGCAGGGTCCGGAATGATGAGTTCGCCTTCTCGGCGGACATGGCCGATCTTCTTCTGGAGGGGGGCGACCTCTTGTCCGGCATGGTTTCCATCATCGAAACCGGTGAAGGTCAGCAGCCGGATGCCAGTGACCTGATCGAACGCCTGACGACATTCACGCCTGGTTCGACCGGGAGTAAAAACCGGCCGGCGCCTCCAGTCGCCGATGCAAACCGGGTAGAGATCGCAACGGATACTCCGCACAGGAATCACCAGTTCCGGCAATCGGACTCCTTTAAAAGTGTCCGTGTTAAAACCGAGATCCTTGACCGCCTGGTTAATATCACCGGTGAGCTTATCACGACCCGCCACCGTCTGTCGGACCAAGCCCGCCGGCATACCGGTGCAGCGCTGGATGAACCGCTTCACCAGCTTTCGGCCCTCCTGCGGGAATTGCGTGACGAGGTGTTTCAGGCGCGTATGCTGCCCTTTGCCTTTGCCGCTGAGCGTTTCCCCCGTCTGGTGCGTGACCTGGCCCGGAAACAGGGCAAGGAGGTGGCGCTTCAGATTGAAGGCAAGGAAATCGAGCTTGACCGGGGCATCCTGGAAGAGATCACCGAACCGCTTGTTCATATTTTGCGCAATGCGGTGGACCACGGCATGGAGTCCCCCGCTGATCGGGTGGCGATGGGGAAATCCCATGGTGGTACCATTGCCATCACGGTTGTCCGGGATAAGGACCATGTTGATATAACGGTCAGTGATGATGGCCGTGGTATCGATCCGGTGCGGATCGCGGCAAAGGCGATTGAAAAGGGGATTATTGCACCTGAGCAGGCCCGGCGGCTTTCCCCGCAGGCGGCCCTGATGCTGGTCTGTGCCCCCGGATTTTCCACCGCCGCGGAGGTCAGCGATGTCTCCGGTCGTGGCGTCGGCATGGACGCGGTCAAAACCGCCGCCCACGCCTTGGGCGGTACGCTTGTGATCGAGTCGGAAATTGGCCGGGGCAGCCGTTTCATTCTGAGGCTTCCGATTACGGTTTCCATCATCCATGCCCTGCTGGTAGAGTGCGGCACGCTTACGGTAGCCTTCCCGGTCAATGCCGTTGCCCGCACCATTGAACTCAAGCGCGCCGACATCCTTGAGGATAACGGCCGTAAGGTCTTTGCACTGGATGGCCGGCATGTGCCGATCAAGAGCCTCAACCGTCTGCTCGGTCAGAAAATATCCCCTGGTCTCGGTCCGATCGTTCCGGCAGTCGTGACCGAAACCGGCGGCAGCGCGGTTGGGATGGTCACCGACAGGCTGCTGGGACAGCAGGAAATATTTGTAAAGCCGCTCGGGATTCCTCTGGGTCGCCTGAAGGGCCTCACCGGCGGGGCAATCACCGGCGATGGCCGTATCGTTTTTGTGGTAGACGCCAGCGCCCTGGCGTGAAATTCAACTGTATAGATATAAGGTGCCCATGAAACGAAACATAACGCGTATAGGGAACATGCTGCTGCTGGTGCTGGTGCTGGTGCTGGTGCTGGTGTCCTCACAGGTCTGGGCCGCTGAAAAAAAGGCTGACTTGAAGGATGTGGTTTCGGCTCTGGAAAAAGGGTATGCCTCATTGCAGGATGTCCAGGCCGACTTTGCGCAAAAAACGACCATTGCCGGCATAAACCGTGAACAAAAGGGCAGTGGCGAGCTGCTCCTGAAAAAACCGGCCTCCAGCACCGCCATGTTCCGTTTTAACTATACAAAACCGAAACAGCAGATTATCTCCAACGGCAAACAGGTCTGGTTCTATCTTGCCGATAACAAGCAGGTTATGGTTTCCTCGGTGGCCGATATGTTCAAGGGGGGCAATTCCATTGCCCTGAACTACCTGACGGGCCTCGGACACGTTTCACGTGATTTCACCGCCCGTTTTGCATCCGAACCGCAGGACAAAAATGGCAATTATCAGCTTGAGCTGATACCTAAAAAACCGTCTGCCGTGCTGGCAAAACTTCAGCTGACCGTCTCTGCTGTCGCCGTAGACCATTATTTACGGGATGGCAGCGTACAGGATATCTTTCCCGTGCTGGCCTCGGTTATCCACGACGCCGGAGGGAATCAGACCCGGATCGAGTACAGCCGGGTCAGGGTCAACAAGGGACTGGTCAGCAGTCGATTCAATTTCAAGATCCCGCGCGGGGTCGCGGTCATAAAACCGTAAGTACGATAATTACTGCTGTTTCGTGGAGGAGAGCATGCCGTCATTTGACATTGTTTCAAAGGTTGATATGCAGGAGGTCGATAACGCCGTCAATCAGGCTATTAAAGAGATCGGGCAGCGCTACGATTTCAAGGGTTCCAAGAGCCAGATTACGCCGGAAAAGGATTCTGTCAAGATTCTGGCCGACGATGATTATAAGTTGAAGGCGGTTATCGACGTGCTGCAGTCCAAATTCCTCAAGCGCAATATCTCCGTCAAGGCTCTGCAGTACGGCAAGGTCGAGCCGGCCTCGGGCGGTCTGGTGCGTCAGATCATCACGGTCCAGCAGGGTATTTCCAAGGAGAAGGCCAAGGATATCATTGCCGTTATCAAGGATGCCAAGCTCAAGGTGCAGGCCCAGATCCAGGACGATCAGGTGCGGGTGACCGGAAAAAATCGAGATGACCTGCAGGATGCGATCCAGCTCCTCAAGAGCAAGGATCTGGATGTCGAGATGCAATTTTTAAATTTCAGGGAATAATTGAGTGAGGATATCTTGAGCGCTACCGTAAAACAGAAAGTCAGCATGGTCAGCCTGGGCTGCCCCAAAAATCTGGTGGATGCCGAAGTCATGCTGGGCGTGCTCTCCAAACAGGAATATGAGATCACCACCGACGAGAAGGATGCCGATGTCATCATCGTCAACACCTGTTCCTTCATCAAAGAGGCAAAACAGGAAAGCATCGACGCCATCCTGGATCTGGCCGAGCGCAAGCGCGATGGGCGCTGTCACACGCTGATCGTGTCCGGCTGTTTGCCGCAGCGCTATCAGGAGGAGCTGGCCCGGGAACTGCCCGAGGTCGATATCTTTATCGGTACCGGCGACTACCCCCGGATCGCGGAGATTTTGGCCGAGAAAGGCGGGACCGAGGGCCAACTGCGCTACGTCGGCGATCCGGATTACATCTATGACGAGTCCCTGCCGCGTCTTAACTCTTCACCCGCCTGGTATTCCTACCTGAAAATCGGCGAGGGGTGCTCTAACTGCTGTTCCTACTGCATCATACCGCAATTGCGGGGCGCCTATCGCTCCCGTCCGCTGGATGCGCTGGTGGCTGAGGCCGAACGGCTGGTTGCCAGAGGGGTCAAGGAAATCAACGTGATTTCCCAGGATATTACCCGCTACGGCAGCG
This sequence comes from Deltaproteobacteria bacterium, assembly GCA_021780495.1. Classification (GTDB taxonomy): domain Bacteria; phylum Desulfobacterota; class Desulfuromonadia; order Geobacterales; family Pseudopelobacteraceae; genus CAIPTY01. The sequence continues at coordinate 3,990 of JAJXYO010000029.1, read as the reverse complement.
ACCTGGAGGATGGATCGACACTGGAGACGCTGATTCGTCGTCTGGCAGCCATTGAAGATCTGCGCTGGATCCGTTTGCTGTATGCCTATCCCGACGGTATTTCCGACGGCCTGATTGAGCTGATCCGTGACGAGCCCAAGGTCTGCAAATATCTGGATATTCCGATCCAGCATATCAGCGACCCGGTGCTCAAGGCCATGAAACGCCGCAGCAGCGAACAGCAGATCCGTGACCTGGTCGCAAAGCTGCGTAGTCAGATCCCGACGATAGCGTTGCGTACCTCGTTGATTGTCGGCTTTCCTGGAGAAACGGCCGATGATTTTAACAATCTGATGCAGTTTGTGGAACAGACCCATTTTGACCGTCTGGGGGTGTTCTGCTATTCCCGGGAAGAGGGCACTCCGGCAGCTGAGATGTCTGAACAGGTATCGGAACGGGTCAAGCGCGAACGCTACCGTAAGCTGATGCGCGCCCAGTCCCGGCTTTCGTTCCGCCGCAACCGTGCCCTGATCGGCCAGAGCGAAGAAGTCATTGTCGAGGGGTACAGTGAAGAAACTGAACTGCTTCTCAAGGGCCGCTCGTCCCGTCAGGCCCCGGATATTGACGGCCAGGTCTACATTACCGCCGGTACAGCGGATGTAGGTGATATCGTTGTCTTGCGGATAACAGATTCCTCAGATTATGACCTGATCGGAGAGATGGTCGACTGATCGCGTATTATGTCTTGACATCTCAACTATTTTCTGCAATATTTTGCCCCCTTTTTCCGGGTAAACGACAGGCAGTCCACGGGAGTATTACATGGCGACAAAGCCGAAAAAGCAGAAATGGCAAGAAATCCGGGATATTCTTCTGCAGATGAAGGAGGATACCCTGCGCGAGATAAGCAAGTCTCTGAAAAATGGCGCGGATACTACGTTAATCGGTGAGCCGAGTGGTGATATCTACGATCAGGCCTCATCCGAGCGCGATCGTGAGCTCGGTCTGCTGCTGGGTGACCGGGAGCGGGAGAAGGTACATGCCATTGATGAAGCCTTGTTGCGTATTGATGAAGATGAATACGGGATATGCGAGGAGTGTGAGGAGGAAATCCCGCTCGGTCGTCTGAAGGCCATGCCCTTTGCCCGTCATTGCGTTAAGTGTAAATCTGACCTGGAAAAACTGCAGGCACAGACCAAGCGTTTTGAGGAGGAACGAGCCTACCGCGAAATCCCTCTCGGGTCCGAAGAAGAAGACGCTTAGCGTCTGTGCCCGGCCAGGGCTGAAACGATTTTCAGCACGACTCCCCGATGTACCTGCAGGGCGTTGTGGGGGCAGAGCTCACGACAGCACCAGCAACGAATACAGCGCTCCTGATCGACGGTCAGGGCGCTGTTTTTTATTTCCAGGGCACCAGGAGGGCAGGCATCCCGGCAGACGCCGCACAGCACACAGAGTTGACGGTCGGCAATCGGGTACGACGTCAGCTGGCGTTTAAGCACGGTGCTGAGAAATTTCGGCAGGCCAAACTGTACATCCAGTCCGCTGGGCAGTCTGAACGGTTGTGCCGGGAAGCTGGCAAGGTCAGCGCCACAGGTCTCAATATCATCCCAGGCCGCCCCAGCAAGTCCCATGCTCAACGCCTCTTTCTCTATGTGCAGCAGTTCTGCGGGAATGCCTGCCAGGCGTGCTGCCGCCACATCGACCGCAACCGGATTGACCCCGGCAATCAGTGCCCCAACCTTGATGGGGTCACCGCTGCCCGGACCGTTCCCTTCCATGGCAACAATCGCGTCAACAATGTTCAAAACCGGCTTTTTCAGCAGGTAGATCTCCAGCAGCAGACGGGCAAATTGCTCCCTCGATGCTCCGGCCTTGAGGTGCCACGCGGCTTTTTCCGTGCCTACTACTGCCCCAAACAGGTTCTTGACGGCACAGGTCATGGTCATCATTTCGTGTGTCTTCAACTTGGGTAAATTAATGATTTTGTCTGCCTCCCAGTAAGCCGTGGCTACGGTGATACGCCGGAAGGTGCCGGTTCCCGGAATCTCGATGGTGTCTGAGAATTCGACCAACTCGGCCCCGCTTTCCGCTGCTGCACGGGCGATGCCGCTCTTGTCGGCAACGCGCTTAAACCCTCCGATACCGGGGCTGTCTCCGATCAATGCGCTGCCTCCTGCTGCGCGGACCAGTTCGGCGACAACCCGTACCAAGGTAGGGTGGGTGGTCACCGCTTGCTCGGGGTATTTGGCTGATAACATGTTGGGTTTAAGCAGCACCCGCTCGCCAGGTTTTACGAACGCCCCCATCCCCCCACTTGGCTCCAGTAGCAATATAACTGCCGCCCGAACCTGCTCGTACCCATAACTGTCACAATGTTGAAGGAATATGTGATCCATCGTAACTCCCCGCGGCTTGCTTGCGCTTTCCAGCAAACAGGTTACACTTGATTTGACGTTTCTATTCTTTGCCGTTGGATTTGAGAGCGATCCATGTTGCCTACACTGCCCAGGCATGACATAACCCTGTTGTATGTTGAGGATGAGCACTCTGCCCGCGAGCAGGTTTCACGTTTGTTGGGGCAGATTGTCGCAAAGTTGTACGTGGCAAGTACTGGTAAGGAAGGTCTCGAACTGTACCATGCACATTCACCCGATGTGGTTCTGACTGATATCATGATGCCGGTCATGAATGGCCTCGATATGGTGCGTGAAATCAGGCAGATCAGCTCCGATTGCCAGATCATCGTCCTTTCGGCTTATCGCGACACGGAATATCTTCTTGATTGTATTACCCTGGGTATCAACCAGTATTCACAAAAACCGGTCGATTTCGCCCAGCTTGCTCAGTTGATTGGTCGGTGCAGCGAACACGCACTGCTGAAAAAGCAACTGAAAAGACAGGATGATCAGATTTATTTGCTGTCGCAGGCCATGGAGCAGGCGCCTGCGCCGGTCGTTATCACTGCCCTTGATGGTACGGTCGAATACGTCAATGTCATGTTCTGTCGAGTGACCGGATATGATCCAAAAGAGGTCCTCGGACAGAATATGCGTATTCTCAAGTCTGACCTTAACCCACCGGAGGTCTATCAGGCTCTCTGGCAGACTATAATTGCGGGTAAGGAGTGGGAAAGTGAACTTGCCAACTGCCGGAAGAATGGACAGATTTATTGGGAGTGGGTCAGGATCAGTCCGCTACGTGATTCACGCGACAATATGGTCAAGTATTTAAAAGTATCTCAGGATATCACCGAGCGCAAGAACTATGAGGAGAACCTTCATTTTCTCAGCACCCACGACCCTCTGACCGGGCTGTATAACCGGTCATATTTTGATGCCGTGTTTAAACGGATGATCACCAGTCCTGATTACCCCGTCAGTATCGTTGTCGCTGATATTGATGGTCTGAAGCAGGTCAACGACACCTCAGGTCATGATAAAGGTGACCAGGTTATTCGTAAAACGGCCGAATCGCTCGTAGCGGCGTTCCGGGCCAGTGATGTTGTATCGCGCATCGGGGGTGACGAATTCGCGGTGCTTCTGCCGCACACCGATGAAGAACCCGCCCAGGCTGCCGTTGATCGTATCAAGGGCGAATATAATAATACACGTAAGGAGCTGACGGAATATGCTCATGGTCTTTCCGTTGGTATTGCTACTGCACGTCAAGCATCCGAGTTGGAGCAGGCTCTTAAATTAGCTGATGAACGGATGTATCGAGACAAGTTTGAAAAGAAAAAGCGTGCTGCCGTCTCTGTGTCTGACGATACTATCAAATTTGCACCTGGAAAAAAAGATAGTATGGATGACAAAAACTATTGACTCTGCAAAAAGTCTGATGTATAAGATTTATTCTTTGAGCCGCTAGCTCAGTCGGTAGAGCACCTGACTTTTAATCAGGTGGTCGTTGGTTCGACCCCAACGCGGCTCACCAAACATTACAGGGGATTACGATCATATCGTAGTCCCCTTTTTGTTGTGCGCCCGGCAGGGCGCGTGGGGCGCAAGC
>JAJXYO010000010.1 GCA_021780495.1 Deltaproteobacteria bacterium | reverse complement strand
TGTGCGCTCCGCTTGCCACTCCAGCCCGGGAATCTCACGGATGCGGGCATGAAGTTCTCCATCTTCCACGAGCAGGAACGATACGGTATAGATCAGTTTGATCCGTGGTTTGCGGCGGGCATCGACTCCTTTGCGGACGATCTGGAAATCGATGAGCGCTGCCGCCGGAAGCCCCAGCAGGGAGGCCACCAATGATGGCAGGCTTTCCTCTCCGGTGTGTGGGGAAACGGCGAGATTGCGGTAGATGAACGGCATGGATGATCAGCTGTGCTGGTATTTTCTTCGGGTCAGGAGCTGTTCGATGATGATAACGATGTCCATCGGTTTGGTCGACTTGGGGATATGAACCTTGGCCCCCATTTCCGGGACTTCGTGCTCATGGGGTGATTCCTGAAACATGGAGGTGAGCAGTGCTATGATCGGAGGGTTGTTGCCCGCCAGCCGGGCAATTTCAATACAAGTGCTGACACCACCCATGCGCGGCATGACCAGATCAGATATAACCGCATCGGGAAGTTTCTCCAGATAGATCTTGACGCCCTCGATGCCGTCGTTTGCGGTGTATACCGTGAAACCGTTTTCATTGAAGGAATCGCCGAGCACCTTCAGAAAAAACGGGTCATCGTCAATGATGAGAATCTTGTCGGGTGAGTTTGTCATGGCCTGTCTCGCGAGCGGGAATGTAAAGAGATACTACACTAAACCGGATAGAAAAGGGAAGGGGAATACGGGTCAGACGCATGCGGGGAAGTCGATGCGAAAAACGGTCCCTGCCGGCGAGGTCTTCTCAACGATGATGTTTCCTTCATAAATGTGTGCGATGCGCTGGACGACCGGCAGGCCCATGCCGGTGCCCCGCGCCTTTGTGCTGAAGAAAGGGTCGAAGATGCTGGATAGTGTCTCTTCCGAAATCCCGCCGCCGCTGTCGCCGACCCTGATCACCACTCGGCCGTCTTCTTCGCAGGTCTGCAGGTCGAGGTGGCCGCCAGAGGGCATTACATCGAATGCATTAAGGAAAAGGTTTGTGAAAATCTGTTCCAGTTCCGCCGCGTCGGCTTTAATGGGAGGCAGCGAATCGCAGTAGGTACGCGTCACACTGATCTTGCCGGCTTCGATCTGGGGAGAGAATACCTCCAGCGCATTGTCGATAACACGGTCTATGGATATATCGTTTGTAATCGTGCGGGTACGTCGGGAGGCGTCCAGCAGCTTGCGGATAATGGCGTCGATCCGGTCAATCTCCTTGAGGATCTTTCCCTGGTACTCCAGTTGTTCCGGATCGGCCGTATTCTGGCGCATTAGCTGGATGAAGAGCGAAATCGAGTTGAGCGGATTGCGTATCTCGTGGGCCATGCCCGCGGAAAGATATCCCATGGCTGCCAGTTTATCGGATTGTGCTATCTCCGATTGTGCCCGCTGAAGCGCGTCGGTCTTTTCGCGGACGCGTTTCTGCAGATCCTGGTTCCAGTTGTCTATCTCCTGAAGCAGGCGGTCATGCTCCCGCTGGAGTGACTTGTTGTGCAGCTCTATCGCGCGGATACGCAGGACATTGTCGAGTCGTTCGGCCAGATCACGGTTGTTGAAGGGTTTGAGAATATATTCGGTGGCCCCGCATTTCATTACATCGACGGCGATCTGTTCGCTGCCCTTGCCGGTGAGCACGACTATATAGGTGTCCGGGAAGCGGGTGCGAATTTCCCGCAACACGGACAGGCCATCCGTCCCGGGCAGAATATAATCAAGCAGCACCATCTCCGGCGCGCGCTCGGCTATGATCTCCATGCCGGAACTTGCCATGGTTGTGGTGATGACATGGTAACCATGTTTGGGGAGAACCAGGGTGGCCAGTTCAAGAATATGAATGTCGTCATCAATGATGACGACGGTCGCTTTGCTATCCGGCGGGATTGTTTCGCTCATGGCAGGGTTTGTAAGGAATGCATGCCAGTTACTATGTCCCGCTGCCAGGCATGCGAATGGTGAGGACGGGACAGCTAGCACCACGGACGACACGTTCCGCGGTGCTGCCGAAGATGAGATGGTCGATCCCCTTGCGGCCATGCGTGCCCAGTACGATCAGCGAGGCTCCAACCTCTTCGGCCTTTCTGATGATTTCCTCATAGGGGATACCGGGAACAACGACGGTTTTGTACCTGGTAAAGTCTTCTATTTTTGTCTGGCAGAACGTTTCCATCATCTTTTGAGCGCCTTCTTCGATCTCCCTTTCCAGTTGATCGAACGAAATGTGAGGGACGTAGAATCCCCGCAGATCGACCGGCTCATTAATGACGTGGATGATGGTCAATTCAGCCTGAAATTGCTTGGCCAAAGTCAAGGAGTACTCAAAGGCGAGATCGGAACTTTCCGAGAAGTCGATTGCGGTGACAATCTTTTCAAACGGTTTCATGGTGTATCTCCTTATTTTGGCCATCTGATGTGTGCATGAAAATTTTGCTGATGATTTTATTCAGTTCGTCTACTTTTACCGGTTTGTTGATGTATTCGAAAGCCCCCAGATTCATGGCCTCTATGTATGACTCAGCCTCGCCATAGGCGGTGATCATGATCACGTTGCAGGAAGGATGGCTGCGGTTTAACTCCCTCAGAAAGGTCATGCCATTCATTTCCGGCATATTCAAGTCGGTGATGATCAATTCTACATCCTTGGCGCGCAGATAATTTAGTGCTTCGAAGCCATTACCCGCTGACACCACATCATAGCCTTCGCGGGTCAGGATTTTAGAGAGGGCGATGCGGGCATTCTCCTCGTCGTCTACCACCAGTATTCGTTTCGGCATGGTTACCACGCAGTGCTCCTCTTCCTGAACTATAGCACAAATACTAGCACAGGGCGAAGCGCTGTCAAGGTGCCCAAGATTTATTATTCAAGCGGTTTTCGACCGGATAAATCTGCTGGTGGAATGAGCCAGGTTCATGAATTTTGGGAGAATAGTGGATCCGTTACAGCCAAGCCTCTTATTGCCTTACTCCCTCGGAGTCAATAACAACGGTTGCGGGTTTGCCGGGCTGGCCGAAGGGTTTGAGTGGATTGCCGTTCAACTCGGCTTCAACTCCCCCTGCGTTGGACAATTCAAGTGAGATGGTCCGATCGGCTTTCCATTCGATGCTGTCGCCAACGGCAAGGTCATAGGCCTGGGATGTGGAGTCATCGATGTTGACGGTCAATGTGCCGTTTTGAGTGACCAGCAACCGAACAACGAAGCCTCTGGCGTTTTCGGCCGGTGGCTTTTGCAGCAGGGTCTGTGCGGGCGGCGGGGAGTCGCCGCGTTTTTGCTCAACCACGGTCTCAGAGGGTGTCCTGGCCGGGGCAGCCTTTCTGGCGGTGGAAGGCGCCTGTTGAATGGGTGCGGGTGTTGGCGCTGCCGATTGTGTCGTAACCGCCGGCGGTTTCGGGCGGACAGGGGGGGCGGGTGATCGGTTGATGAAGGTTGCGGTGATGATGATCAGGGCGAGAATGACTGCGGGAATGGCCAGTTTCTGGAGCGGGAATCTCTTTCTTGAAGGTGCGCCAACAGCACCGGCCGTGCCGGCGCTCTGTTCGCCTTTCCCGCTGCCGGTCGAATGCAGCTTGTCGTACAAGCGGATCATGTCGTCGGGGTTAAGGCCGAGATAGGTGGAGTAGATTCGTAAAAAGCCCCTGAGATACGCCAGGCTGGCAAATTGGCTGATCTGGTTCTCTTCCAGGGCCGATAGATAGTTTGCACCGATCTTGGTGGATTCCTCGGCCTCTTCAAGCGTCAGGTCGTGGTATTCACGACAACGCTTGAGGATGGCGCCCGGTGATGATGCTGAAGGATCGATACCGTTTTTCTCAAAATCTGGCAAGAGCGCCTCGTCTATTTCAGAAGATCCAGGTATCCAAGCGATGAATTTCCCAGGTCCGAATCAGGCATGATGCGAACGGCTTCCTTGAAGGAGGCCCGGGCGGCGGCCACATTGTTGAGTTTGAGGTAGGCCAGGCCGATATAATAATGAGCCGCGCCAAATTCACTGTAAATGCCGAGCGCCTTCTTGTATTCGGCAATGGCTTGCTCGGTCTTGTCCATGGCAAACAGAACCCGCCCCAGGGAAAGGTGGACAACCGGGTTGCGCGGATTGCCGGCGGCCACGGCCCGCAATTCCTGTAGCGCCTTGGGATAATCTCCCTTTCCCAGATAGGCCAGCCCCAGATTGATGGTGGCATTCTCGCTGTCCTCGTAAAAAATGTCGTCCTTTACGATCTTAAACTGCTGAATGGCGCTGTCCCAGCGTTTGAGGTCAAGATAGGCAACCCCCAGATCATTGCGGGCCGCCGAATTGTTCGGCTTGAGCATGATCGCTTTCTGCAGCCTCGGCTCGGCCAGGTCAGGGCGTCGTTTACCGATATAGGCCATGCCCAGTTTATAGAGCAGATCGGGGTTGTCCGGATCAAGTTTTTCCGCTTCGGTCAATTCGATCAGCGCCGAGGTATAGTTGCGCTCACCCAGATAGGAAAGTCCCATCTGGTAATGGTATGCGGCAGGGTCGCTCTTGCCGAACTTCTGGTCGCGTCCGCTGGCGCAGCCGCCAATGGCCAGAATAAGCAGGAGGGTAATGGCATGTTTCATGCGATGGTTCCCGGGTATCCCATTCGGGATGAAATCTGCGCTGAGTGCTGGGAAAAACTAGCAAATTTAAAGGACATTGTCAATAAAACGAAGGGTTAGAGCGGGACAATGTCGCGGAAACTGGTCAAGGACTTGAAGCTCTTGTAGCGGGCCTCGATTTCCTTGTAATCCAGGCGCTTCATGCGGTTGAGGCTGAAATCCTCCACGTTGAAGGATGCCATGACCGAACCGAAGATTATCGCCTGGCGGATGCCCTCTTCGGACAGGTCTCCGGTATTGGCCAGATAGCCCATAAAACCCCCGGCAAAGGTATCGCCGGCGCCGGTCGGGTCGAATACCTCCTCCAGCGGATAGGCCGGAGCGGCAAAGACCGTGTCGGTCGTGAACATAAGTACGCCGTATTCGCCGCGCTTGACCACCAGCCGCTTGCATCCCAGGGCGATGATCTGGCGGGCGGCTTTGACCAGATTGGCTTCGCCGGTGAACTGGCGCGCCTCTCCCTCGTTGATTACGACGATATCGACCTTTTGCAGAACCCTGCGCAGTGCCTCCGGTTTGGAGGATATCCAGAAATTCATGGTATCGCAGGCCACCAGTTTCGGTTTCTGCATCTGCTCCAGGACCTCCATCTGCAGTTCCGGATCGATATTGGCCAGAAAGAGGTACTCGGCCTCGCGGTAGGCTTCCGGAAGATCGGGTTTGAACTCCGTCAGCACGTTGAGCTGGGTATCAAGGGTTTGTGCCTCGTTCAGGTCGTACCCGTATTTGCCGCTCCAGTGAAAAGTCTTGCCGGGGATGCGCTGCAGGCCGTCGGTATCGATATCGCGGGACTGCAGGAATTGGACATGCTCGTCGGGGAAGTCTTCGCCGACCACGGCAACCAGAGAAACATCGGTGAAGAAGCTGGCCGAGGTGGAAAAATAGGTGGCCGAGCCCCCCAGAACATATTCTCCCCTGCCGAAGGGGGTTTCAACCGTGTCAAAGGCCACGGTGCCGACTACAACGATGCTCATGTCTGGTGTTCTCCTTGGTAAGTTAGAAATTATTTTATGCGCTTTTTGGCGCGAAAATAAGTTCGTTAACGCACTTATCCGGTTTTATCCGGGTCAGGGGTCGTATGCGGGCAGTGCTGTCAGGGTGGTAACGATATACAAAATGAGGCTGTTTTGCAATCACGAAGGTCTGCGAGTGCCGCTACTCCGAAAGGCGGCGTGGGGTGCTGATACGGAAGCAGTCACATGATCCGTTTGCCGAACAGCGAGGAGGCCAGCTCGACCGCCAGACGGGCGGTCTGGTTATGGTGATCGAGGATCGGGTTGATTTCCACGATATCAAGAGAGCTGCAGCGCTGCGAGTCGGCGATGATCTCCATCAGCAGCTGCGCCTCGCGGTAGCTGAAACCGCCGGGAGAGGTAGTGCCGACCCCCGGCCCGGCCAGGGGGTCGAGGCTGTCCATGTCCAGGCTGACATGCAGCCGGTCCTGGTGTTCGAGCCGTTCCAGGGCCTCGCGGGTGATCGAGCCGATGCCCCGTTCGTCGATGTCCCGCATGGTGTAGACGGCGATGCCGCTCTCCCGCAGGCGGATCCGCTCCTCCGGGTCCAGCTCGCGGATGCCGATCATGACCACATCCTCCGGCAGGAGTTTCGGGCCGGGTCGCCCGATGTCCACCAGTTCGGGATAGCCATCGCCCAGCAGCACCGCCAGGGTCATGCCGTGGATATTGCCGGTGAGCGTCGTCTGCGGGGTGTTGAAGTCGGCATGGGCGTCAATCCAGATCAGCCCGGCCGGTTCCACCTGGGTGACTCCGCCGATGGAGCCGATGGCCAGGGTATGGTCGCCGCCGATAAACAGCGGAATCTCGCCCTGCTCCCGCGCCAGGCGCCCGGCCTGATAGACGGCCCGGCAGCTGTCGCAGATGGAGGGGAGGTAGTGCCGGAGCGCCTCATCTGCCACGGTTTCCCGGATCGGCACGGCGATATTGCCGAAGTCGTTGACCGTATGGCCCAGGGAGGTCAGGTGCGCGGTCAGACCGGCGTAGCGCACCGCCGCCGGCCCCATGTCGACCCCGCGCTTGCTCTGGCCCAGGTCGATCGGGACGCCGATGATGCGAATAGTGCTGCTCATAGTGCCTCCCTTTTCATGCCAGGTTATGTCGCAGGTTGACCATGAAATCCTGGACATTGGTCAGGATCGGCACCGCCTGGGAAGAACCACGGTTGGCCAGCTTGTCAACGCTGAACTCATTCATGTCCACCACATACAGGAAGACCGGCCGCACGGTCCCATCCTCCGCGACCCGGTAGCCGGGCAGCATGTTGGCGAAGGCAATAGTATGCAGCTGGGTGGCCAGGGCGATGACCGTGGTTGCCTGCCGGGCGTGGGCACGCATGGCATCCTGGGCCTGATAGGCGTCGCTGATCACGCCGGGCAGCGGCCCGTCATCGCGAATGGACCCGGCCAGCAGATAGGGGATTTGCCTCTCTTCGCAGGCCGGGATGATGCCGTCTTCGAGCCCCAGCTCCCGGATGGCCCGGGAGATCGATCCGCAGCGCCGCACGGCATTGATGGTGTCCAAATGGTTGCAGTGACCGCCGGGCCGCAGGACCTGGGTATAGATGTCCTGTCCCAGGCCGGTGCGGAAGAGGGCCGCCTCAAGATCGTGGGTGGCAAGCGCGTTTCCGGCCAACAGGGCATGGCAGTAGCCCTGCTTAATCAGAAAGCTCATCGCATCACGGCTGTCGCGGTCAAAGGCCACTGCCGGGCCGAGCACCCAGACGATGCAGCCCTGCAGACGGTCGTGGCGCAGGATCTCATACAAGCGGTCATAGGAGCTGGAAAAAGGGGTTTCGCGGGTGCCGCGGCCGCGGAAGCCGAACTTGTCGCCGGATTCAACGGGGAGGGAAAAGCCGCTTGCATGGATGTAGATGCCCTCTTCGCCGTTCTCGCTCCTGCCCACCACGACCGGGTCGCCCTTCCTGACCAGTCGCGGCTCGACGACTTCCAGGGTGCGCCCTCTCAGGATCATAACCGCGTCCATGCGCCCTTCCCTGGCCAGCAGCCATTCACCATTACCCAGGTGAACATATTCGGGGAGATTCGAGGTGGCGTGGAAATGTTCAGGGAGCACACCGTCGGCCGGGGCCGGTTCAACGCGCACTACCGGAGAGGCGACCAGTTCGGGTCGAGAAAAATCAGGGGGTGTATAGCCGGGGATAATGGACATGACCTATCCTCCAACGACGCGCTGCCTTTATTCAATAGTAACACCCAGGCAGACAAAGCTCAAACAGTGGCGGCGGGTGTGGGAGGAATGATGTGTCGAAAAGGTACCTACAGATATTTTCCGATGATCGGCTCCAGCTTCTGCCGCGTCTCGGCCGGAATAACGGCCTTGTCGGTAATGATGGCATACTGCATGGCGCTGCCGCAGGGGCAGGCGCGCTCGGAGGAAATGTCCGCCACGGCCTGGCGGATGATATTCTTGGCCATGGCGACATTCTGGTGAATGATCTGGATGATGGCTTCCACGGTTACGTCGTCGTGGTGTTCGTGCCAGCAGTCGTAGTCGGTCGAGAGGGCGATGATGCCGTAGCAGATCTCGGCCTCGCGGGCCAGTTTGGCCTCGGTCAGGTTGGTCATGCCGATCACCGCTGCGCCCAAGGCCAGGTAGGAGAAGGATTCCGCCCGCGTCGAGAAGGCCGGCCCTTCCATGCAGATGTAGGTGCCCCCCTTGTGGGTGGTGGCCCCGGCCTTCAGGGCTGCCGCGTAAAGCGTCTCCGAAAGGGAGCCGCAGACCGGGTCGGCGAAGCCGGCGTGGGCGACGATGCCGTCGCCGAAGAAGGTGTCCTTGCGGACCCCCTTGGTACGGTCGATAAACTGGTCGGGGATGACGATGTGCCCGGGGGCGATGGCCTCTTTCAGGCTGCCGACGGCCGAGACGGAGATGATCCGTTGCACCCCGAGCTTCTTCATGCCAAAGATGTTGGCGCGGTAGTTGACTTCCGACGGCAGGTAGCGGTGGCCGCGACCATGGCGGGGCAGGAACACCATGCGCACGCCGTTCAGTACGCCGGTGACGTATTCGTCTGATGGATCTCCGAACGGAGTCGTCAGGCGAACCCTCTCAATATCCTCAAGCCCTTCCATTTCATACAGGCCGCTTCCACCGATGACTCCGATCGTGTTCTGGTCTGGCATTGTTCGTTCCTTTCCTTTTGTCATGGGTGCTGCAGTGCTGAAAACAGCGGTGACTTTACGAGTTTTACACGTAAACTTCAATAGTTATTTTCCGCAGTTCCGTGCGTAAAGCGGCTTTTTAAGCGGGCTCCCGGAATATCCCGCCTGCCTGTTTTCACTAGTCGTAGCGGATGCAGAAACCGTCTTCGAATCCGGTTTTCCCCCTCATCAGAACTCAGGGGCTTATCCATAATGTGATACTTCGTATCCTTACACCTTGCCATCTGAGGTAAGTCATTCAAGTTGCTTTATTATTAATCATTTCTGTACTACTATGCTCCATTCCATGGGGGGCGATGACACTCCCTCAAGTTATCATTTCACTATCACGAAGTTGCTTTGATCTGTAGTAATGAGGATTTCCATGGCCGACAACCAAAACCCTGAACAAATTGCCCGCGACCATATTGATGACCTGCTCAGACAGGCCGGCTGGAAGGTTCAATCCGTCAAAAAGATTGACTTAAACGCCGGACTGGGGCAAGCGGTGCGCGAGTACCCGACCGATACTGGCCCTGCCGATTATGTTCTGTTCGTCAACAAGAAAGCTGTGGGGGTAATCGAGGCGAAACGGGAAGAGGAAGGGCACCGCTTGACGGCCCATGAAGCGCAAACCGAAGACTACGCAGCCGCAAAACTGAAGTGGGTAAACAACAATGTCCCGTTACCCTTTCTGTACGAAAGCACCGGTATTATTACCCAGTTTACCGACCAACGTGATCCCAAGCCCCGTTCCGACGAGGTTTTTAGCTTTCATCGTCCCGAGACCCTAGGTGAATGGCTCTCGCAAGACGCTTCACTTCGAGGGCGCTTGCAGCGCATTCCGCTGCTCAATCCGCAGAAACTGCCTGCCAATGAGTTAAAACTACGTGATTGTCAGGAACTCGCTATTACCAACCTGGAAACCTCGTTCAAGGCAAACCGGCCGCGGGCTCTGATCCAGATGGCCACGGGGGCCGGAAAGACCTATACCGCCATAACTGCCATGTATCGCCTGCTCAAGTATGCCGACGCCAAACGCATTCTGTTCCTGGTGGATACCAAGAATCTTGGCGAACAGGCCGAGCAGGAAATGATGGCCTTTGTGCCTACGGACGACAACCGCAAGTTCACAGAGCTTTACAACGTTCAGCGGCTCAAGTCTTCTTTTGTAGCCAAGGACAGTCATGTCTGTATCAGCACCATCCAGCGGCTTTACGCCATACTCAAGGATAAAGAACTGGATGAGGCCGCTGAAGAAATCAACCCGGCGGAGTTGGTGCAGCCCAAAGTGCCGATGCCGGTGGTGTACAGCGAGAAAATCCCGCTGGAGTTTTTTGATTTCATCGTCATTGATGAGTGCCACCGTTCCATTTACAACCTCTGGCGACAGGTTCTGGACTATTTTGACGCCTTCCAGATCGGCCTTACAGCAACCCCGGATAGCCGCACTATCGGTTATTTCAGGAACAACCTTGTCTGCGAATACAGCCATGAAAAGGCTGTTGCCGACGGTGTCAATGTGGGCAATGAAGTCTATGTCATTGACACCAAGATCACGAAGCAGGGGGCAACGATTAAAGCCCAGCAACTGGTGGAAAAGCGGGAACGAATCACCCGAAAGAAACGCTGGGAACAGCAGGACGAGGATGCAGTCTATTCTGCTCAGAAGCTCGACAAGGAGATCGTAAACAAGAATCAGATACGCACAGTCATCCGCACGTTCCGTGAAAAGCTACCGGAGATCTTCCCCGGCAGGAAAGAAGTGCCCAAGACCCTGATCTTTGCTAAAACTGACAGCCACGCCGAAGACATAATCAAGATCGTGCGTGAAGAATTCGATGAAGGGAAAGCCTTCTGCAAGAAGTTGACGTACCTGACCAAGGTCGAAGAGGACCCGAAATCCGTTCTGGCCGAATTCCGTAACGCTTATTATCCCCGAATTGCCGTTACCGTGGATATGGTTGCTACCGGCACCGACGTCAAGCCGCTGGAGTGTCTGCTTTTTATGCGCGATGTAAAGAGCCGGAACTACTTCGAGCAGATGAAGGGGCGTGGGACACGGACGCTTGACCTGGACGATCTGAAGAAAGTAACCCCGTCGGCGGTTACGGCCAAAACCCATTACGTGATCGTCGATGCCATCGGCGTGACCAAATCGCTCAAGACCGCCAGCCAGCCGCTCATCACCAAACCCACGGTGCCTTTGAGAGACTTGGCCATGGGTGTCATGATGGGCGTCCACGATGAGGATACCGTCAGTTCTCTGGCCGGACGGCTGGCGCGACTCAATAAAGAGCTGACTCCGGCGGAACAGCAAAAGGTCAAGACTGCCGCCGGTGGGGTGGAACTCACCACCATTGTGGGCAATCTCCTGTCGGCCATCGACGCCGACAACATCGAGGCCAGGGCGCTGGAACTGGCCGGAAAAGAGATTGCTGATCCCGGTGATACTCTGCGACAGAAAGCACAGGAACAGCTTGTCAGCCTGGCTGCACGTGTCTTGACCGGACCGCTGATCGACCTGATCGACTGCATACGCCGCGACAAGGAACAGACCATTGACCACGAAAATCTTGATAAGGTCCTGCGGGCCGAGTGGGACAAGGACGCCGAGGTAAATGCCCGGGCAATGGCCGATGAGTTTGCGGCCTATCTTGAAGGACAGCAGGATACTATCGAGGCCCTGACGATCTTTTTCAAACAGCCCCACCGGCGGCGCGAGTTGACCTTTGCCATGATCAATCAGGTGCTGGAAATGCTGAAAGCCGATAAGCCCAAGCTGGCGCCGCTGCGTGTCTGGCAGGCATACGGACATCTGGACAATTACAAGGGAAGCCAACCGATCTCGGAGTTGTCGGCCCTGGTCGGGTTGATCCGCCGGGTGTGCGGTACGGACAAAAAACTAACCGCCTATGATGACACTGTGCGCCGCAACTTCCAGAACTGGGTCTTGAAGCGCCATTCCGGCAAAGGTGAAAAGTTCAATGAAGAGCAGATGGAGTGGCTCCGGGTGATCCGTGACCATATCATCAGTTCGATGCATATTGAGCGGGATGATCTGGAGCTTGCGCCGTTTGATGGTCAGGGTGGGCTGGGGAAGATGTATCAGTTGTTCGGTGCAAAAATGGATAAACTGATTGATGAAATGAATGAGGCATTGGCGGCGTAATGAAAGATTCTGAAACAACCGTAATGCCTGACGGCTGGGTAAACATTACCGTAAGTGATGCGGTGATAAGTATTTCTACTAACGGGAAAAAGATCCGACAGAAAGAATACGCGGAACAAGGTCGTTATGCTGTAGTTGATCAAGGACAAGAAAAGATCGGTGGGTATACTGACGACGAAGAAATTCTTGTGGATTGTCAATTACCAGTCATTGTTTTTGGAGACCATACAAGGGTAATCAAATATGTAAACCAGCCTTTTGTAGCAGGTGCTGATGGAATAAAAGTACTACAGCCTCATGAATTTGTTGATTCAAGGTTTCTCGAACACTGCTTGCGCCATATTTCTGAAAGCATGGTCAGCAAGGGCTATGCCCGGCACTATCAGCACTTGGCGAAGTCCAATTTTCCCCTCCCCCCGCTTCCTGAACAACTTCGTATCGTCGCCAAGCTCGAAGAACTTTTATCCGAACTGGACAAAGGCATCGAAAGCTTCAAGACCGCCCGCGAGCAACTGAAGGTCTATCGTCAGGCGCTGTTGAAACATGCCTTTGAAGGGAAGCTGACAGCCAAGTGGCGGGAAGAGAATAAGGACAAACTGGAAACCGCCGAGGTGCTTTTGAAGCGGATTCAGGCGGAACGGGCGGAGCGCCACCGGCAACAGATGAAGGAGTGGGAGAAAGCCGTCAAGGGCTGGGAAAAGGGCGGGAAGCAAGGGAGTAAACCGGGTAAGCCGAGCAAACCTAAGGAAATGTCGCCGCTAACTGCCGATGAGTTGGCGGAGTTGCCAGATCTGCCGAATGGGTGGGGCTGGGTTCGTGTAGATGAAATTGCCGATAAGGTAACAGATGGCGAACATATAACTCCAAAGAGGACTCCATCTGGATATTATTTACTTTCGGCACGCAACATACAAAATGGTTCACTTGCATTGTCAGATGTAGATTACGTTCCAGTTGATGAATATGAAAGAATAAAGCAACGATGCAATCCTGAGGAAGGTGATATTCTTATTTCGTGTTCCGGTTCAGTAGGACGGGTTTGCAGGGTTGCCAATAATATAGAATTTGTAATGGTGCGAAGTGTCGCTTTAGTAAAGATGCAAACTCTGAAAAAAAACTCGAAGTTTTTTGAATATCTTTTTCAGTCCCCTTTGTTGCAGAAGCAAATAGAGCGTGGGAAGAAAGCAACAGCTCAAGCTAATCTTTTCCTTGCACCTATATGCGCACTGAGAGTCATCATTTGTTCTTCAGAAGAACAGCAGTTAATAATTCAAGCTATCGATACTAGTTTTTCTGAAGTCGATCAACTCGACCAAACCATAACCACCGCCCTCCAACAGGCCGAAACCCTCCGCCAATCAATCCTGAAAAAAGCATTCTCCGGCCAACTTGTGCCGCAGGACCCGAACGATGAACCGGCATCGAAGCTGCTGGCGCGGATCAAGGCGGAACGGGCAATGGTAGGGGCGACCGGCCGGTCGCCCCTACCATTGCCCGTAAATCCCGCAAAGCAGGAGATCACCCATGATTGAGTCGCTGACACTTGAAGATATATTAGCAATGGCCGAGTCGGTGGATCTGGAATGTAAGGCGGCTCAAGGGCGGGACGGCAAAGGCGAACTGCCGCAGGATATATGGAAGTCCTATTGTGCCATGGCTAATACCGATGGCGGCACTATTTTTCTCGGAGTGCAGGAAAAACCCGTTGGGGAGTTTACTCCGCTTGGCATTATCAATCTGGATCGGGTGCGCAAGTCGCTTTGGGATAATGTGCAGAATCGTCAGGTGATAAGCATTTGTCTGCTTTCTGAAGGCAATGTGCAGCCGGTTCAGGTTTCCGGCAAGACTTTGCTGCGCATCGACGTGCCCCGTGCCACACGTCAGCAACGGCCGGTTCATCTGGGCGCCAATCCGTTTGGCGGTACTTTCGTGCGACGCCATGAGGGCGATTATCCGGCTGATGACGAAAGCGTGCGCCGTATGCTGGCCGAACGGGTGGAGGACTCGCGTGATGAGCGGGTGCTGAAAGGGTTCGACTTTTCCGATCTGGACATGGATTCCGTCACCGCCTACAGAAACCGCTTTTCCGCAGTCAAGCCGGGTCATGTCTGGCTTGATTTGCCGGTGCGCGAGTTTCTCGAATCCGTTGGTGCGATTGGCCGTAATCGCGAGGAAGGATATTCCGGCGTGCGCCTGGCAGGTTTGCTGATGTTTGGCCGGGCGGAGGTAATCCGCGATGCGTTGCCTCATTACATGGTCGATTACCAGGAACGGCCGGAGCCCAAGGCCGATAAGCGTTGGGTGGACCGTCTGGTGCCGGATGGTACCTGGTCTGGCAACGTGTATGACTTTTACCGCCGGGTGTATCAAAAGCTTACCGCTGATTTGAAGGTGCCGTTTCAGTTGCAGGAAGGGCAGCGGATTGACGATACACCGGTGCATGAGGCGCTGCGTGAGGCTTTGGTCAACACACTGATCCATGCGGATTATTCCGGACGGGTATCGGTGCTGGTGGTGAAACGGCCCGACATGTTCGGTTTTCGTAATCCAGGCCGGATGCGCATACCACCTGAGATTGCCGTACTGGGAAGTAACAGTGATTGCCGCAATCGGCGTTTGCAGACGATGTTTCAACTGGTGGGGTATGGAGATCATGCCGGATCTGGTCTGCCGAAAATATATCGTAACTGGCAAGGGCAGCACTGGCGCCGCCCCTTGTTGTATGAGCTTGCTGAGCCGGAACAGACCCTTATGGAACTCCGCATGACAAGCCTTGTTCCTGATGAAGCCCTGACAGAGTTGGAAGCTCATATGGGAGCTTCGTTCAGGTCATTGCCGGAATTGGAGCGTCTTGCACTAGTGACTGCCGTAACCGAGGGGATGGTTAATCATGGCCGCCTCCGCGAAATATCTACGGAACATCCGGCAGATATTACGAAGATGCTGGCCCGACTTGTCAGGGATGGCTTTCTTTTACCTGATGGGATCGGACGAGGCATGGTTTACTTTGTACCATGGATGTCACGACCTCTCTCCAGTGAGGCTTTTGCCGCCGATATGCCAACAGCTGCTGTATACAAAACACAGGAGCTCAACGCGTTACCACAGGAGCTTGCTTTGTTACCACAGGAGCTTGAACATAAATCACAGGAGCTTAGACAACCGTTATATGTTGAAACTACCGATTTAGCTCCTGCCGAACTCTCCGAGTTGGAGTCAATATCTGCAGCCGTTCGTGAAAAGGGAAGAGTTTCACCTGAAGTCATGAGGAATACAGTTTTGAAGCTCTGCCAGGGACGTTATCTCGGTCTGCGAATATTGGCGAGCTTGCTGGGTCGCGATGCTGCCGATCTCAGCCGGAGAGTGCTTAACCCATTGGTAAAGGAAGAAAAGTCACTGCGCCGCGCCTTCCCCCGCCCGAATGATCCTCGCCAAGCCTATACAAGCACGTTTATGAATGAAAAGGACACTGTAGAATGACAAGCGCTGCAATCGTTTCCAAAGTCTGGAGTTTCTGTACTACCCTTCGCGATGACGGGGTGAGCTATGGCGATTATCTGGAACAGCTTACCTATCTCATTTTCCTGAAAATGGCCGATGAATACAGCCGCCCGCCGTACAACCGCAACGTGGGCATACCGCCGAAACACTCCTGGCAGACCCTGAAAAGCAAGCGGGGCGCGGAACTGGAGGTGCATTACGTTACCCTGCTGCGCGAACTGGGGAAAAACAAGGGGATGCTGGGGCAGATTTTCACCAAGGCACAGAACAAGATTCAGGACCCCGCCAAGCTCTCTCGCCTGATCGACATGGTGAACGATACTGACTGGGTCATGCTTGGGGCGGATGTCAAGGGGGACATCTACGAAGGATTGCTGGAAAAGAACGCCGAAGATACCAAGTCTGGAGCGGGACAATATTTCACTCCGCGTGCACTGATCCGGGCCATGGTGGAATGTATCCGCCCGGAACCGGGCAAAACCATTGCCGACCCGGCTTCCGGGACCGGCGGGTTCTTCCTGAGATCCTATGATTTTCTGGTAGATAGTTTCCGGCTGGACAAGAAGCAGAAAGAGTTCCTCAAGCACGAAACCTTTGCCGGGAATGAGATTGTCGCCAATACCCGGCGGCTCTGCCTGATGAATATGTTTCTGCACAATATCGGCGAGGTTGACGGCGAAAGCATGATATCGCCCAACGATTCACTGGTGGCGGATAACGGCAAGCGCTACGACTATGTCCTGACCAATCCCCCCTTTGGCAAAAAAAGCTCCATGAGCTTTACCAACGACGAGGGCGAACAGGAAAAGGACGACCTGACCTATAACCGCCAGGACTTCTGGGCCACTACCTCAAACAAACAGCTCAATTTTCTCCAGCATATTCACACAATGCTGAAGTCAACCGGACGAGCCGCCGTGGTTGTGCCCGACAACGTTCTATTTGAAGGGGGTGCGGGGGAGACGGTCAGGAAGAAACTGTTGGAGACCACCGAACTGCACACTATCCTGCGCCTGCCGACCGGCATCTTTTACGCCAACGGCGTCAAGGCAAACGTCTTGTTCTTCGACAACCGGCAGGCCAGCCCGAATCCGTGGACCAAAGACATCTGGTTGTATGACTACCGGACCAACATCCACCACACCCTGAAAAAGAAACCGCTCCGTTATGATGATCTGAGGGATTTTATCGCCTGCTACAACCCACTCAATCGCCATGAACGCAAAGAAACCTGGGACGCCGCAACCAATCCCGAAGGGCGCTGGCGCAGGTTCACCCGTGAGCAGATTGTCGCACGGGACAAAACCAGCCTCGACATCTTCTGGCTGAAAGACAAGAGTCTGGCCGACTTGGACAATCTACCGGAACCGGATGATCTGGCGGCAGAGATTATTGAAAACGTAGAGGCGGGGTTAAACAGTTTTCGGTTAATTGTTGGCGATCTGGCGTAAGCATAACCATCTCAGATGGATTCTGTTTCCCGGTAATGCCGATTCAGTCGCCGGGGACTGTTATGAAAGTGACATATGCCTGGCTTCTGATAGATTCATTCTTTTATGAAGCCATTTTCTCTGTTTCCGTCATTTCAGATGGTTTTTGCAGCCGGGGAAAAAGGCGCTCCAATTCCTGCAGAAACGCTGCCGGTTCTTGCGGCGATATCACCACGATGCGGTCATGCAGGCGCAGTACCACCGCTTTGGCAGGATCGGTGACAAACAGGCGAAAGCGCCCCAATGCCCTGTTCCAGTACAGACCGGTTATGCCGAACAATCCGCCGTTGCCGAAGATCCTCAGCGCTCCCTTGAGGGCAAGCGGATCGTGCTGGGCTGCATGGATGCCCAGCAGCGGCATGCTGGTTGTCCAGAGCAGGCGTTGGATGGCAAGATGCCCGCCATCGATGCGGTAGCCTCGCACGACAAACAGCAGAAACCCCAGGAGAGCGGCCTGCGGCAGGCAGGCTACAGCGATGCCGAAGCTGTGGGCGAAACCACTGGGCGGTATGACCCGGATGGCGCCGATCGACACGCCGCTGATCAGCAGCGCCCCGATGCACGAAACCACCTTCAGAGATGTTGGCCAGGCAGCTGCCTTGAATTCCCGTACGTACTCCATATCGATACCTCACCGACTGCACATTTCAGATGGCGATACCGGCATTCACGCTAGACGCCCAGCATCCCCCGTATCGCCTCTTTCAGCACACTCACCTTGTACGGTTTCTGAATGAAACCGGCCAATCCCTTGCCCACGAATTTCTGCGTGACCTCCTGCTCGTTGAAGCCGCTGGACATGATGACCTTGACGCCGGATCTGATCTGTCTGAGCTCGCGGAAGCACTGTTCGCCGTCCATGTGCGGCATGGTCAGGTCCAGGATGACGAAGGTGATGTCGGGTCGCTCCCTGAAGATCTCCACGGCTTCGCGGCCGTCGTTGGCGGTGATGGTGCTGAAGCCCAGTTCCTTGAGCATTTCGACGCCGATGCCCCGCACGGTTTCTTCGTCATCGACCAGCAGGACGGTGCCGTGCCCCTGCCAGTCGTCCGGGAGCGTATGGCCATTAAAGATCTCGGCCGGTTTGCCGGAGGCCGGCAGCAGGATCTTGAAGGTGGTCCCCTTGTGCAGCTCGCTGTAGACTTTGATGGCGCCCTTGTGACCACGGACGATGCCGAGTACGGCGGCCATGCCCAGGCCCCGGCCGGTGAATTTGGTGGTGAAGAAGGGATCGAACAGCTTGGCCAGGGTTTCCTTGTCCATACCGCAGCCGCTGTCGGCTATTTCCAGGTAAACGTACAACCCTTCGGTGATATTTTCATTAAGCCAGACGTCGTCCAGATAGTGCGTATCGCAGTCCATGCAGCCGGTCGTGATGGCGATGACGCCGCTCATGTCGCCGATGGCTTCGGAGGCGTTGATGACCAGGTTCATGATGATCTGGCGCATCTGGGTGGCATCGGCCTCGACCGGCGGGAGGGGGTGAAAGGGATTGAGCCGCAGTACCGCCTTCTTGGAGATGGAGACTTCCAGCATGTGCAGCATTTCTTCCAGCAGGGTGTTCAGGTCGATACTCTCGACCACGAATTTGCCTTTGCCGGAATACGCCAGCATCTGCTTGGCCAGGTCGGCGGCCCGGGCGGCGGCCTGTTCGATGCGATGCAGGTTCTCGACGGCCGGTGATTCCCGGTTGATGCGCATGAGGGCCAGGTCGGCGTTGCCGATGATGGCCATCAGGATGTTGTTGAAGTCGTGGGCGATGCCGCCGGCCAGGACCCCCAGGCTTTCCAGTTTCTGGGCATGGAGGAGCTGCTGTTCGAGTTTGAGGCGTTCCTCTTCGTCACGTTTCCGCTCGGTCACATCCTCCATCAGCGAGAGCAGGCAATTGAGCGTGCCGTCCTCATTGCGGACACTGCCGACCGACAGGTTCGCCAGTATGACGGTCCCGTCTTTGCGGATAAACCGTTTTGTGATCGTGTAATCATCGATCTGGCCGGCCACCAGCTGGTTGAATTTGTCCATGTTCTCCGGCAGGTCGTCGGGGTGGGTCACCTCCTCCCAGGTCATGTTATTCAGTTCGTCCCGCCCATAGCCGAGGATCTGGCACCACTTGTCGTTTATCTGGAGCCAGTGTTTGTCCGGGCTTGAGATGGCCATTCCGACGATCTGGCGTTCAAAAAAAAGCCGCATGCGATCGTTGTTGGCCCGAAATGATTCTTCCACCGCCTTGTTTCGTTTCCACCCCAGGTAGGTCGCCCGGCCGGCGATGATTGAAGCCAGGGAAAAGATGCACAGAAATATGCCCGCCATGACAGCTTCATTGCGCCAGTCACTCAGGTATTCATCCTTCGCCAGACCGGCAAAGATATAGTAGCGATTGCCGTCAAATCTTCTGAAACCCCACGTACGCACCCGTGTGTCATGGGCAGAAGCGGCGTCATAGCTTCCGCTCACCGTACCTTGTTTCAGGAGCGACGTCAGTTCATCGGGAATCTTGACCTGGCCCACCGATTTCCCGATGCCTTCCGGCTCCGGGTAACGGGCCACCAGCCCCAGGTCTGTGCCGTCACGCAGTACAAAGGCGCCGAATGTACCTACATTGATGGAGGAAAAGAGCCTGACGATATTCTCCAGGGGCAGGGTCCCGAAGGCCACCCCGGCAAATGTGCCGTCCGGCCTGTTGATCCGCCTGGCCAGGGAAATCGTCCAGCGTGGGATCCGCCGCCCCTTGAAAGGTTTGGAAACCACCAGCTGCTCGCGGGAGTTGTCACGCAGGCGAACGAAATAATCCCGGTCGGAGATATCGATCAGCGGGCCGGAGAATGGCGTGAGCCCGAAGACGACCTTGCCCTGGGCATTAGCAACCTTGAGTCCATCGATTTCAGGAAGGTGGCTTTGACTCAATTCCATGTAGGCGATCAGTCTCCGTTCGTCGATCCCCCCGCCGGCAATCTGCCGTTCGACCTCCCGGGCCAGGTCCAGGACGCCGATATCGATCTTTCCGATGGTGCCGTTGATGTCCTGTTCCAGCACCCGAGCCAGGTTCTGGGCCGTAACGGCAGCTTTCTCGGTATACTGATGCCTGCTTTTGGCAAGATAGAGCCAGGAAAAGCAGATGACGAGCAGATTGAGCCCCAGTATACCGGCCACCAGGCATGCGATGAATCTTCTGGGCGTCATTTGTGGGCCTGGCGGATGTGTCACATGAACCCCCTTCGGGCAGAGTTCGCAAGCAGACGGGTTTCGGGTTGATCAAGCATGTTTTCTGTAGTAACACACAATCCGGGTGTAGTCACAGGGATTATTGCCGAACCGGTCGATCAATAAAGTGTACCATTCATCTCACGTCCGGCAAGATTGTTGAAGCCCGGCATGGATTGACACTTGCCTTCAACCCCGTGCCATGCTATATCAAGAAAACTTGATTTATATAAATAAGGATATCTGATATATCATGCTCGATACCCTTAAAGCCCTGGCAGATCCCTGCCGCCTGAGACTGACGGCTGTGCTGCTTTCCGGTGAATTCACCGTGCAGGAGCTGACCCGCATCATGGGCATGGGACAGTCCCGTATCTCGCGGCACCTCAAGATCCTGACCGCGGCCGGTGTGCTGACCGTCAAGCGCCAGGGCACCTGGAGCTATTACCGGGCCGGCGTGGGCAGCAATTTTTTCAGCGCCATCCGCTCTGCCTTCGAGCGCGAGATGAAGGCCTTGCCTGAACGCAGCCAGGATCTGGCCGCTGTGGCCTTGGTTCTGGAGGAACGTCGCCGGCGCAGCCAGGAGTTCTTTGACCGGCATGCCCGCCAGTGGGACGACCTGGCCCGCACGCTCCTGCCGCTGCCCGAGTACCGCCGGCGCCTGCTGGAACAGGTGCCGGATGGTGCCACCGTGCTGGAGATCGGTGTCGGCACCGGCGGCCTGCTGACCGAGCTGGCGACCCGCGCAACCGCAGTGATCGGCGTGGACCACTCCCCGGCCATGCTGGCGGAGGCCCGCCACCGCCTGGCGGACAAGGGGGCGAGCGGGGTCGAACTCCGCCTGGGGGAGATGAGCCACCTGCCGTTGCCGGATGCCGCAGCGGGCTGCGTGGTGGCCAACATGGTGCTGCACCATGCCGCCGACCCGGCCCAGGTGCTGGCCGAGATCCGGCGGGTGCTTACTCCCGGCGGCGTGCTGCTCCTGGCCGATCTGGCCCGCCACGACCGTGAGGCGGCCCGGGAACAGCTGGCCGACCAGTGGCTGGGGTTCGATGAGACGGAGCTGAGCGCCTGGCTGACCGGGGCGGGATTTGCGGATGTCTGCTGCGAGCGGATTGAAGGTGAAAAAGGGCAGGAAACGGTGCTGGTGGTGAAAGCGACCACCCCTAGCCCCTCCTAATCCAGGAGGGGAACATAAAACCAGCTGCCTCTCACTCCCCCTCCTCGTTGAGGAGGGGGCTGGGGGGTGGTAAATACAAAGGAGAATCACATGTCACAAGATTACATCGTAGCAGACCTCAAGCTGGCCGATTGGGGCCGCAAGGAGATCCGGATCGCCGAGACCGAGATGCCGGGCCTGATGGCCATCCGCGAGGAGTTTGCCGCCAGCCAGCCGCTCAAGGGCGCCCGCATCACCGGCTCGCTCCACATGACCATCCAGACCGCCGTACTGATCGAGACCCTGACCGCCCTGGGCGCCCAGGTGCGCTGGGCATCCTGCAACATCTTCTCGACCCAGGATCATGCCGCCGCTGCCATTGCCGCCCAGGGCGTGCCGGTCTTTGCCGTCAAGGGCGAAACCCTGGAGCAGTACTGGGACTACACCCACCGTATCTTTGAATGGAGCGACGGCGGATTCTCCAACATGATCCTGGATGACGGCGGCGACGCGACCCTGCTGCTGCACCTGGGCGCCAAGGCCGAAACGGACCTCTCCCTGCTGGCCAACCCCGGCTCCGAGGAAGAGACGATCCTGTTTGCCGCCATCCGGGCCAAGCTGGCCGTGGACCCAATCTGGTACTCCACCCGCCTGACCAAGATCAAGGGTGTCACCGAGGAGACCACCACCGGCGTACATCGCCTGTACCAGATGCACGAGCGCGGCGACCTGCGCTTCCCGGCCATCAACGTCAACGACTCGGTCACCAAGTCCAAGTTCGACAACCTGTATGGCTGCCGCGAATCGCTGGTGGACGGCATCAAGCGCGCCACCGATGTCATGATCGCCGGCAAGGTGGCCCTGATCTGCGGTTACGGCGACGTGGGCAAGGGCTCGGCCCAGGCCATGCGCGCCCTGTCGGCCCAGGTCTGGGTGACCGAGGTCGATCCGATCTGCGCCCTGCAGGCCGCCATGGAAGGTTACCGCGTGGTGACCATGGAATACGCCGCCGACAAGGCCGACATCTTCGTGACCTGCACCGGCAACTACCATGTCATCACCCATGCCCACATGGCCGCCATGAAGGACCAGGCCATCGTCTGCAACATCGGCCACTTCGACAACGAGATCGAGGTCGCAGCGTTAGAGAAATACCAGTGGGAGGAGATCAAGCCCCAGGTGGATCACGTCATCTTCCCGGACGGCAAGCGCATCATCCTGCTGGCCAAGGGCCGTCTGGTCAACCTGGGCTGCGGCACCGGCCATCCCAGCTATGTCATGTCCTCTTCCTTCGCCAATCAGACCATCGCCCAGATCGAGCTGTTCTGCAACCCGGGCAAATACCCGGTCGGGGTCTATGTCCTGCCCAAGCACCTGGATGAGAAGGTCGCCCGTCTGCAGCTGAAGAAGCTGAACGCCCAGCTGTCGGAGCTGACCGCCGAGCAGGCCGCCTATATCGGCGTGCCCGTGGCAGGTCCGTACAAGGCCGAGCATTACCGCTACTAATACTGCCGTCTCACCATGTAGATGCACAAACGCCCCATCAGAGCTGTCTGATGGGGCGTTTGAGTAAGCTTGTCAGCGTATGTCTCGACTGCCCCGCTATTTTACCAATTCGTTCATCTCGAAAATCGGCAACAGCACCGCCATGACAACGATGCCGACGGCCACTCCCATGGCCAGCACCAGCAGCGGCTCCATCAGCCCCATCAGGCGGGTCAGACGGGTGTTGAATTCCCGCTCATAGGCAATACCGGCCTTGAGCAGCATCGCTTCCAGGGCGCCACCCTTTTCGCCCACGCCGATCAGGTGCACCAGCAGTGGCGGGAAGAGCGGGTTTTTGCGCAGGCTGTCCGACAGGTTGCCCCCCTGGGCGACATCCTCCATCACACCCTGCAAGAATAACCGGTAGACCCGGTTGACCAGCACATCCGAGGTAATCTCCAGGGCGCGGATAATCGGTACGCCGCTGGCGAGCAGCAGCCCGAGCACGCGGGCGAAGCGTGACAGGATCAGGCGCTGCAGCATGCCGCCGGCCAGCGGGAGTCTCAGCAGCAGATCGTCACGCTTGAGGCGCAGATTGTCCCGCAGCATGGCCTTGCGGTACAGCGGTACCGTAGCGATGGTCAGACCGGCCAGCAGCCACCACCAGCCGCGCAGAAAGTGGGAAAGTTTGATCAGGGCGATGGTGATCCACGGCAGGGCGGCCTTGCTGTCTTCGAAGACGACGACGATCTTGGGGATAACTACCGTCAGCAGGAACATCATTACGCCGCCTCCCACCAGTACCATCAGGATCGGGTAGGCCAGGGCCGAACTTACGCGGCTGCGCACCTGGTCCTGCTCCTCCAGAAAATCGGCCAGACGATCCAGGACCGTGTCCAGGGCACCGCTGGCCTCGCCGGCGGACACCATGCTGACGTAGCTTTCGCCGAACACCTTCGGTTCGGCAGCAAAGGCCCGTGACAGGGAGGCGCCCTCGGCGATCCGGGCGCCGACCCGTGCCAGCACCTTTTTGAGCGCGCCGGTCTCCTGTTGTTCATACAGCGAACCCATGGCCTCGTACAACGGCACCGACGATGCGACCAGCGTGGCCAGTTGGCGGGTAAACAGCGACAGATCGGCAGCGGAGATGCCGCGCTGAAATGAAAAGGAAGCTGCGGCAGTGTCTGCTGCACCTTCCTCGTGTGCCTCGCGCGGGATCAAGCCCTTGGCTTTGACCTGGGCCAGGGCCTGACGCTCGGAATCGGCCTCGATGGTTCCCGAAACCGAGGCCCCGCTGGCGCTGTAGGCCTTATAGTGGAACGTCGGCATAATCGTCCTGGGTCACGCGCAGTACCTCTTCAATGGTGGTGATGCCGTCTGCGGCCCGGGCCAGACCGTCGTCACGCAGGGTTCTCATGCCGCGTGAAACGGCGTATTCCTTGATCTCCCCGGCGTGCGAACGTCTGATGATCATGGAGCACAGCTCCTGGTCGATCGGCATGATTTCGTAGATGGCGGTCCGGCCGAGCGTGCCCAGGCCGAAGCATTTGTCACAGCCGCGGCCGCGATACAGCCGCTCCGGCAGGGTAACACCGGCGTAGCGCTCGACCGGCCGGTACTCTTCACGGCAGTGCGGGCAGATTACCCGCACCAGTCGCTGGGCCAGCACGGCTGACAGGGAGGAGGCGATCATGAATGGCTCGATGCCCATGTCCACCAGGCGCGTAACGGCGGTGGCGGCATCGTTGGTGTGCAGGGTCGAGAGCACCAGGTGCCCGGTCAGGCTGGCCTGGATGGCGATCTCGGCCGTTTCGGTGTCGCGAATCTCGCCGACCATGATGATGTCCGGGTCCTGGCGCAGGATAGAGCGCAGGCCGGCGGCAAAGGTCAGTTCGATCTTGGGGTTGACCTGGATCTGGCCGATGCCCTTGATCTGGTACTCGATCGGATCCTCGATGGTGATGATGTTCTTCTCGCTGGAGTTGACGCGGTTGAGCGCTGCATACAGGGTGGTGGACTTGCCGCTGCCGGTGGGGCCGGTTACCAGGATGATACCGCTGGTGCGGCTCAGGATGCGCTCCATGGTGTTGACCCCCTCCTGGCCCAGGCCGATGTCGGACAGGGAGAGAATGCCCTTTTTCTTGTCCAGGAGACGCAACACGGCCCGTTCTCCGTAAAAGGTCGGAATGATCGAGACGCGGATGTCCACGTCGCGACCGGCCACGAGCACGCGGATACGGCCGTCCTGGGGCAGGCGCTTTTCGGCGATGTTGAGGCCGGCCATGATCTTGACCCGGGAGATCAGGGCCTCCTGGATGATCTTGGGGGGGGTGAGTTTTTCGTAGAGCAGGCCGTCGATGCGGAAGCGTACCAGCAGATCGCGCTCGTAGGGTTCGATGTGGATATCGCTGGAGCGCTCCTTGACCGCCTCGGACAGGATCGAGTTGAGCAGGCGGATCACCGGGGCTTCATCACCCAGATCCAGCAGGTCTTTGGGGTTGTTGAACTCGGTGGCAATGGTGGAGAGGTCTTCGCCCTCCAGTTCCTGCAGTACTTCGCGGGCCGTCCCGGACATGCCGGCATAGGCGTGATTGATGGCATCGGTCAGGTCGGCGGCCGGGACGAGCACCGCCTCGACCGGCTTGCCGAAGGTCAGG
Source organism: Deltaproteobacteria bacterium (assembly GCA_021780495.1). Taxonomy (GTDB): domain Bacteria; phylum Desulfobacterota; class Desulfuromonadia; order Geobacterales; family Pseudopelobacteraceae; genus CAIPTY01. The sequence goes on along the minus strand of JAJXYO010000010.1, from coordinate 11,379 downwards.
CGCAGTTCGTCCAGCGCCAGCAGGGCGGCCGGGCTGGCGATGGCGACCCGGACCGTGCCGTCATGCTCGACTAGCGGCAGGATGGTATTGGCCCGGGCAAAACTGAGCGGCACCCCGGTCAGCAGGTCGGAGTTGACGTCAGCCGCACTGACCGTGGCCTGACAGGCAATCCCCAGCCGGTCTGCAATGTTTTTCAGTTCCTCCGGGAGCAGCACGTCACTCATTTCCCCGAGATCTCCTTCTGCACATCGACCGGTTCGTTCTTTTTGGCCGCTTCGCCGAATTTCACCCGTTGTGCATCAGTGACCGATGCCAGATCACCGGCATCCTTGATGATGTGCGGGGTGAGCAGGATCATCAGGTTGGTCTTCTGGTGCGTCTTGACTTTGGTTTTAAAGAGCCAGCCCAGGAGCGGGATGTCTCCCAGAAAGGGGACCTTGCTAACGGTTTCCCCCTCCTGATCCTGAATCAGACCGCCGATCACCACGGTTTCCTTGTCCTTGACAACGATGCTGGTCTTGGCCGAACGCTTGGTGGTGACCAGATCGACCGCCTGCCCCTTGTCATTCTTTACCGCCGAGATCTCCTGATTGATATCCATGCGGATATAATCCCCTTCACTGATCTGGGGTTTTATCTTGAGATTGATGCCGATGTCCTTGCGTTCAATAGACGTCTGAGAAATGCCAGACGACAGGGTGGAGGATCCTCGAAAAGGGACGTTTTCGCCGACATTGATCTCGGCCTCCTTGTTGTCGGAGGTCAGGATATTGGGGGTCGAGAGGATGTTGACGAGGCCGTTTTTGTCGAGAGCCTTGAGTACCGCGGTTATGTTGACCGGGCTCGGAGTGATGGTGGGAGCCGCGCCACCGGCCGAGGTGACAGCAGTGGCAATGGTGGAGAGGGTCCCCAGCGGATCGTACAGGCCGGCCACCGTCAGATACCTGTTAAGGACCCCGGCGCCAATAACGCCGCCCTGCAAACCCAGTTCCCGTGACTTATCCAGGGAAACCTCGGCGATCAGGACCTGGACAAAGACCTGTTTGCTGCGGAGATCCAGTTTCTTGATCACCTGGACGAGGTTGTTGTAGTCGTTGGGAGAGGCCATGATCACGAGGGAATTGGAGCCCTTGTCCGGGGTAACGGTGATCTTGCCGCTTTCAAAGGGCGATGTCTGCGGTGCGGCGGCGCCAGGGAGCCCCGCCGTTGTTGCCGGGGCGCTGATACCCTTGACGACCCCTTCCAGTACCTTGGCCATCTCGGTGGCATCGGTGTTTTCCAGGTAATAGACATTGACCTTGCTGCTGGCCTCGGGTGGTTGCACATCCAGTTTTGCGACCAGTTCCCGCACCGCTTTTTTGATGCTGTCATTGCCGAAGACCAGCAGGGCATTCAACCGCAGGTCGGCCAGCACGGGTCCTGCATCGTTTGCTCCGGCCGCCGCCGGCTGGCCGGCCGGTTTGGTGTCGTTACCGGCGAGCCAATGCTTGACGATCGTAGCGGCGCTCTCGGCTGAGGCGTATTTCAGGTAGATGATCTCAAGCCCTTCGCGGGTACGTTTCGTGTCGATGGTCTGCAGGATTCCCTGCAGTTTACGGAGATTGAGGGATGAATCCACCATCAGGAGCAGGTTGCCGGGGGCGAAAGCGGATATATGGCCATCCTTGGAGATCATCGGCTGCAGAAAGGTCATTGCCTCCTGGGCGGTGATATTTTCCAGTTTATTCACCTGGGCGACATAGTTCTCGTTGACCGGCGCCAACTTCCCGGAGGGGAGCAGGCTAAAGCCGTCCTGCTTGGCGCTGGACGTGGGGACGATCTTGCCGACCTTGCCGCTTTGCACCACGGTGAAACCTTTCAGTTCCAATACGGAGACGAAAACATTGTAGGCCTCTTCGGTGGAAAGTTTGGAGGGCGAATAGACCGAGATCTTGCCCTTGACCCGGTCGTCCAGCACAAAATTCTTGCCGGTCAGGTCGCTGATGAACTTCACCATGGTGGAAATATCCACCTCGTTGAAATTTAGCACGACCCCCTTGCCGGCGGCCAGGGCCGGGGAGCTCAACAGGGTGCCGACCAGGATCAGGGTGCATAACAGGTGTGTTAGCAGGTTAGAAATTGTTTTCAGCGATTTTCCGGCGGAAAATAATTTCGTTAACGCACTACTGCCGTTTATCAGGCTCAGATATCGTATCAAATGTGCCTCCGCTTCAGCGAATATCGTAGTTAAAGGTCTCCGGACGGCCATCCCGGATTATGTCCAGCTTGAGGTGGTTTTGCCCCTTGAGGGCGATGAAGGATTGCAGCGCTTTGTCCGGGGAGTCTATTGGGAAATCGTTCAGACGCTGCAGCACATCGCCGTTTTTTATTCCCACCATGGCAAAAACTCCATTGGGCTTGACCTCCGAGGCCCGGAAGCCTTCCACTTTGCCGTCCTTCTGGCTGGGAAGCAGGCGGGCATCGGTCATGGCCTGGCCGATGTTGTCGAGGGCCGCATTGAGCGCCCGCTGGTCGATGACAAAATTTCCCGCTCCCATGGAGGTGACGCCGGGCCGCCCCGGATTGACAGCGGGGTGATCTTGACCAGCCGCTGCAGCAGGCGGCGCCGTAGGAGTCAACAGCTCGACCTTTTTCCCGTTAATCACGATGAAGGCATGATCATGGGTCACCTCGACCAAACGTCCGGCGTCAAAAACCATATCGCCCAGGCGGAAGACCCGCTCTTCCTGTTTTGTCGTATGCCGCACCAGGGCAAATGTTTCCCGGAACGATCCGGTGGCCGTGCCGAGCAGCAGAAGTTCTGCCGGTGCCGTGACAGGCACGGCCGGTGCCGTTGTCGTGGCATGCACGATGGGCGAGAGTTGTCCTTGCGTGGCCTTTCCGAACAGGCCATTGACAAGTATCGGGGAATAAAAGAGCAGATCTTCTGTTTTCGGGGCGCCTGGGGCCGCTGTCGCAACGCTCTTGACACCCTTGGCAGGGAGCGACAGATCCAGCTTATGAGAAAGCCCGCTGGCAACAATGGCCGCCAGGAGTGCGATAATGGCAATCCCCAGCAGGATGTTTATGATGGTAACGGTGCGTGGCATGGGACCTTGTATCAGCCTGCAGTTTAATCGGTACGTTGGAAAATACCTTCGTCTATGCACGTATCCTGCGTTCCCGGGGTTCGGGTGCCGGCGTTTCCGAGCAGAATGAATGCGGTGGGTTGGTTATACCCCGACTTGCCAGGATTTGCAAATATTGTCGCGTGTCGCAGTTTACTCAGTGCTGCCAGCCGGAGTGGCGACCGCCCCGCTGCGGCTTTCGAAATTCCCAGGGCGGCTGGGGATTGGCATCGCGCCAGAGCCCGGCCCGCCGGGAACGGGCATGGTTTTCGGCGTCTATGTATTCGGATGCATACGGTCCCTGCAGGTACTGGCGGTAGGCCCAGGCCATGCCCTCGGCCACCATCTCGCGATTGATGTCGCGCCCGGCATAGCGAATAACCGCAACGGCCCGCTGGTACTGATCTTTATCAACGATATCAGCCGAGACCTGTCGGCCCATGATCTTGTACATCAGTGTCCGCTTGGAGATGGTGCCAAAGGGCTGCCCCGGTGTGTCGGGCTTGGCCGTTTCAGGCGCATCGATGCCATACAGGCGGACCTTGAGGCGGTTTTCCTCGCGCGTAGCCAACAGGATAGTGTCGCCATCGTAGACGGCCCGCACGATGCCCTGGATGGTTCGGGCCGCATAACTGTCGGCCACGGTCAGCAGAATCAGAGCCCAGGTGACCAGAAGAAGTCTCATTCAGACCAACTCCGCGGCGTAGTTGAATTCCGTGGTGCCGGAGATCTCCCGGCCGCTCTTGAACGCGGCAATGATCTCCGACCACGATTCCCGCGGTGCCTGGCGCAGATCGATCAGAAAGGCGCCGCAACCCCTGCTGCGCAACTCGCTGTGCCGGGTTGTCAGGGAAACGGGGGTTGCCGCCGAGATCGTCTGCAGGCCGTCCCGGGTCGTGACAGTATACGCCTCACCCCGGTCCGACCGGAGTGGTATGTTGCTGTGAACGTCCTTGATGCGGATCTTGGTGGTCATGACCGGTAGGGGCGCATAAACGATAATCCGTCGTTCGATGGCGACATCCGCAGCCAGCAGGGCCGCCAGGTTGACGGCGTCATCCTCGATATACAGTGTGGCGGTTTCGGTGCCCAGTTCGCGCCAGGCGGCCAGGGCCTGCGAGTTGAGCGCAAAGCAGCGATGCCAGGTGGAGATGTGCAGCCCGTCCAGCCCGCGCAACAGGGCGAAATGCGACAGGTTGGCCGCCTCGAAGCGCCGGAATCCTGCCCCGTACAGCTGGCGGATCGCTTCGCGGTACTGCGGCATGTCGCGGTCGAAGATCATGAACGGCAGTTGCCAGATCACCTGCTGTTCCATACCGCGCATACGGGGTACGGCCGAGGGCAGCTGATGGATGGCCGCTTTGGATAGCGGCAGTATGGTGATGTCAGCGCCCTGTTGCAGGGGGAAGCGCCAGTCGCGGGGCAGATCCATGATCACGGCCAGACTCTCCCTGCTGGCGGGACGGTTGGTTGCCGATTGAAACGAGTGCACATCACGGAGCGCCTGGCTACGGGCCGCTGCGATCCGTTCGCGGGCAGCGGTCGTCACGGATTCATCCAGATAGCGGTAGAACTGGCGGCGCAGCTCTTTGAAGACGCCCGAAGGAATCAGGACCGGGGGGAAATCAGGGGCCTCCAGCGATTCCAGCTGGAAAGGGGTGTCGCCAGTCTTTGCAAACTGGCTGGTGAGTACGCCCGTCATGTCGGTGCTGCGGGAAGCCTCCAGCTCACCCAGCGGGTAGCTGAATTCGTGCTGCGCGTTGGCCACGGAGGCCTTGATGATGAGCGTGGCTCGGCTGCGCTCACCGGCCGCACCCTGAGCGGAGTCGAAGGGGGAGGGGATTAATCCGAGCTGCAGCCGGCAGGGGAGCTTACCTCCCTGAGCCGCATCCAGTCTGCGCAGGCAGGCGTTCTCGCTGAGGGTAAAGGCCTCCTTGGATGACACCTTGTAGATGGAGTCGCCGATCTCGAAGCGGAAGGGGGTCTCCACCTCCACGGTGCTGCCGGCCCTGGCTTCCATGCTCTTCTTGTTGTTGACGAAGATCTCGCGCACTGTCCAGGCCTGCCCGGCCATGTCGGTTTTTGGTTGTGCCCGCAGTCGGTCGCCCACACTCAGGGCGTCGCGGCTGTCGAAGGTCAGGCGTTTGCCCTTGATGCCCTTGATCTGGCCGATATAGCGTCCGGTGCCCCCCTTCTGCCAGGGGTTGGCGATATCATCCGGCTGCTGGGAGGCCAGAAAGCCTTTGGTCGGCGTGCGCCCGAAGGAGTATTTCAGGATCTCCTTGGCCTTCGCCAGGGCCTCTGCGCGGGAACGCTCCGGGGCATCCAGCACCAATCGGTAGGCCTCCACCACACTGGCCACGTATTCGGCCGACTTCATGCGCCCTTCGATCTTGAGGGATTTCACCCCGGCGCGGAGCAGTTCGGGCAGCAGGTCGATGGCCGAAAGGTCGCTGGTCGAAAAGTAGTGTCCCTGCTTGCCGCGATGATCGTACAGCCGGCGGCAGGGCTGGGCGCAGCGCCCGCGATTGCCGCTGTGGCCCCCCAGGTAGGAGGAGAAGAAGCATTGGCCCGAGATGGAGAAGCAGAGCGCCCCGTGGACAAAGATCTCGATCTCCACCGGGGTGGCTGCGGCGATGGCGGCAATCTCGTCGATGGCCAGCTCGCGGGCCAGTACCGCCCGCTGAAAACCGAGTTCCTGGAGCATCTGCACCCCGGCTGTATTGTGGATCGTCATCTGGGTCGAGGCGTGCAGGGGGATGGCGGGGAAGTGGTTGCGGACCAGCCGGGCCACGGCCAGATCCTGCACGATCACGCCATCGACCCGCATCACTTCCAGTGCCGCCAGGGTCTCCACCAGTTGCGGCAAATCCTGTTCCTTGACCAGGGTGTTGAGGGTGATGTAGATCTTGCGACCAAGGCCATGGGCATACCCCAGCATCCGCTCCATCTGGGCCAGGGACAGATTCTTGGCGCGGGCCCGGGCGGAGAACTCCCGCAGACCGGCGTAGACCGCATCGGCGCCCTTTTCCATGGCGGCAAAGAATGATTCCAGCGACCCGGCCGGGGCCAGGAGTTCGGGTTTGTTTTTTTGAAGGGGCATTTTATCTCGCATAGTGTTAAATCCAAATATACCGTATGTAGGCCGTATCAAGCGAAACGTACGGTATTTCCATCACACCTCAGTTAATCTCTGATACAAATACTTCTGAAAACCCGCAAACACCTGACTTATCTCCTCCGGCTTGCCCAGGTCAGCCACCGCGTCGGATAGTGAGTCGTGATATTTCAGTTTCAGCAGCGGAGTCAGTTTGGCCTGATCAAGTTCTTCTACACCGATAGTAACATAATGGGAAAGTACGAAGCCAAGGAACACTTGCTGCTTGGTGGTGAAATGCTGAGTTAAAAGCACCCTGGCCTTTGCTGCCCGCTCTTCCCGGGTAAGCGGCGGCAGAGCATACGCTACGTGAGCCAGCACGTCAAACAGATCGCTCTCCTCCGCATCAATGATCTTCTGCATCTCGACAAGATGGTCTTTATCGAACCCTTTTTCGGCAAGCCCTGCCAGCAGTTTCCTGCGTGTATCCGGGCGACTCCAGAGGGCGCGCAACTCTTTTTCGTCCTTGAAAAACTCCGGCAGCTTGCCGTAGAGCGCTTCCATGAACTGTTGTGCCGACATGGGGGTGCCGTCAGGGTGCCAGAAGCTTGTCATAATCATGTGCTGAATAGTGCGCTCTTTGCCGTCGGCGAGCCTGATCTTAACCTTAACCTTCTTGTTGCATTTGCACGGGAGTTGTCCGCAGGTCGGGCACGGTACCGGTGGTATCTTTTCACAAACACAAGGCTGTTCTCCGCAGACCGTGCACGGTTTCGGTGGTCGTTTTTCGCATTGGCAGGGATAACAGCCACATTTCGAGCACTCTTCCGGCTCAATAGGCTCACCGTCCCATTCCGGATCGATACAGTGAAGGTACGCTTTCACAAAGTCGTAGATGGTGAAGTAATCCTTGCCGTCAAAAAGACGTGTACCGCGGCCGATGATCTGCTTGAATTCAATTATCCTGGTAATCGGACGCATCAGTACGATGTTGCGGATGTTACGGGCATCCACACCGGTGGAGAGCTTTTGTGATGTGGTGAGAATGGTCGGAATGGTCTTTTCGTTGTCTTGAAACTCACGCAGGTATTGATTGCCGATGGCCCCATCGTTGGCAGTAACTCGTACGCAGTAATTCGGCTCATTGCTGCTCTTCATCTGGTTGATCAGGTTGCGCACCGCCAGCGCGTGATCCTGATCGGCACAGAACACCAGCGTCTTCTCCTGCTGGTTTATCAGGGACATGAAGATTGCGACCCGCTTTTTCTCCCGCGCCTCGATCTCGATGATCCTGTTGAAGTCGTCTTCCTGGTAGAGCTTGTTGTATTCGACCTCCCCTTCCATGACGCGGTCATCGGACGTGTAAACGTATTCGTCCAGCGTGGTGCTGATCTGCTTGATCTTGAACGGCGTCAGGAAACCGTCGTTAATACCCTCTTTCAGCGAATAGATGTAGACCGGTTCGCCGAAATAGTCGTAGGTATCAATGTTGTCGATACGCTTTGGCGTTGCGGTAAGTCCCAGTTGAACGGCAGGGGAGAAGTACGTCATGATGTCACGCCAGGTGCTTTCGTCGTTGGCGCCGCCACGATGGCACTCGTCGATGATGATGAAGTCGAAGAAGTCGGGCGGGTAATCGCCGAAATAAGGACTCGTCTTGACAGGCTTAGTGCTTTTTGACTTTTTGTTTTTTGGCGGACCGCTCATGAAGGTCTGGAAGATGGTGAAGAAAATGCTGCTGTTCGTTGGCACCTTGCCTTTCTTGCGGATGGAGTCCGGATCGATTCGTATCAGCGCATCTTCCTTGAATGCGGCGAATGAGGTGAAATCGTTGTAGGCTTGATCGGCCAGATTGACCCGGTCAGCCAGGAAGAGGATACGTGGGCGGCGTGACGGTTCGCGACTCAGATTCCAGCGCGATTCAAAAAGCTTCCACGCGATTTGGAAGGCGATGGACGTTTTGCCGGTACCGGTTGCAAGCGTCAGGAGGATACGATCCGTGCCGTTGGCAACCTGCTCCAGCACCCTTTCCATCGCAATCTGCTGATAAAAACGAATTTTCCAGCTGCCGCTCTTGTCCGCAATCGGTACGGCGGAAAAACGGTCGCGCCAGCTATCTTCCTCGGCAAAAGTCAGGCGCCATAATTCGTCAGGGCCGGGATAGTGAGCAACATCCCCTTCCTTCCCGGTTGCCATGTCAATGCCGTAAATTTTTTGACCGTTTGTAGCGTAGGAGTAGCGCACCGCCAGTTTCTGCGCGTAAACTTTCGCCTGTGCCACCCCTTCGGTGTAGTGACGGTCCCACGCCTTGGCCTCTATCACTGCAAGCTTGTGGCCGCGATAGCTCAGCACATAGTCAGCAATTTGCGGTTCGCCACGCATTCCCTTGCCCAGAATGCGGCCTGGAGTAATCACCTCACGTCGAATGCGGCTGCCTTCAACCACCCCCCAGCCGGCGGCTTTCAGAGCGGGATCGATATGTTCGGCTCGGGTTTCAGCTTCGTTCATAGGTGACCGCTGTTAACGAAAGATTGCGTCGGAACGCTTGATAAAATCGAGGAAATTGATGCAGGGAACGGCAACATCTTTCAGGGAACAAACTGCCGGGATCTTTCTCTTGGTAGGTTCTTTGGGATGAATAGCCTGGCGCTCTTCGTCTGATATCAGTTCAGCTCTGTGTATTCTCGCAACTGCAATGATGAGTAAATCATTTTCTCCGACGCCCTTGGAATGATATTTATCATCAACAATACCAACCAGTTTTTTGATACGCATGGCTTCGTTCAGAACCGCATTATTGATTTCAACCTGCTCAATACCATTATCCTTGAGCCAAACGGCGCATTCAGGCGTTTTGTTTTCAACTTCTTCAAATGCCACACTCGGCATTGCCAGCCTTTTCGCCTTAATCTCCGTTGACATCCACTCCCACAAACCCGGAAACTGACGGATCGGGTAGTTATCCCATGCGTAGATCATGGAGGAAGCATCAAAGACCGGCATAATGATGCTCCAATTGATGCAGGTCTTTAATCTTCAGGCTGTCAAGATACGTACTCGCCTTGGCGAGTGTGATATGACGGGCATTAAGCGCATCAAGTACCGTCCGAACAAATGTGTCGCCAAACAAATGCTTGGGTTCACGATAACGGTACTGCCGGGTTCCCTCGGTATCCAGAACAGGCAGTTTCGCCCGCCACTGGCGATAGGCATTGTACTGGCTTTGCGTCAGACGGCCGGCATCCAGCAAGCGGCGCAAAATTACTTCCGCACTCACCCCCCACGATTTCCGTTGCGGTGCAAGCCACTCATCATACCTGGATGCCTCATGAGGGCGGCCCGCATCGCGAATGACCGCCAGAAAATCATCCGGCACCAGCAGATGGCCGGCAAACGCGTTGGCATCTTGTTCGTGGCCCTGATGAGACTGAAAATCGTGGTCATCATCAATGGAGCTGGTTTTATGAAGCAGCAGGTGTGCCAGTTCGTGCATAAGCGTGAACGATTGCTGAGTATCGGAGGACTGCTTTTTGATGACAATGACCGGGCAGCCGGAATCATACAGGGCAAAACCGAGGATCGGATTCTGCTTGGGAATCTGCCATTTCCCATTGTAGCCATTACTGCGGAATACCAGCACGCCTCGCGCTTCAACCGCTTCGCGGTAAGAATTAAAGCTGTTTTCCTCGGCCAGCCCCAACCATGTACGTACAATACGGGCCGCCTCGTGCGAATTTTTACGAGCAAATTCGGGCGGGGTGAACTGCAACCGTTCCGCTTCATCCAGGTCTTCACGAAGACTCAGGTACACAGCACGCTGTTTTTCGACCCGTTCGATCAGTTTTTTCAGGCTGGGTGCTAATTCAGGTTTCTGGTTGGCAAGGGTACGAAATTGCGGTGTATGAACCTGTGCTGCATCGACCGGCCCGGACTCCAGAAAAAACAGGACGCCCCGGCCAAAATGTTCGGCAATCTTGCGCAACTGGTTGAACGTAATGCCGCCGTCACCGGCCAGGACACGCTCAATACTGGTCGCGGCGATGCCGAGTTCGGACGCAAGTTCATCCGGTGTGATGCCGTAATCGGCACAACACCACGCAATCCGTTCCGGATTTATCGACTCTATACGTTCCATAATTTCGCCATTATATCGGTGTAATGTTTTTCTGCAAGGATATTACTATAATGCACCGGTGAAGGCCTGATCCAGTAGCGATTTTTTCAGTGCATCCAGTGCGGCGAGTTTTTGCTGGTAGATTGCTTCGAGACGTTGGGTTTCGGCAGAGAGAGCGTCAAGTTTTGAAACTACAGTTTTTTGCTTGGCCAATGATTTGGGGAATGAAACCATTACTTCTCGAATTTCCTGCAAATGAAGATTCGGCACTCCAGAGCCCTTCAGCCTTTTGTTAAATTGCTCCTTTGCAACTGGAGAATTGATAAAATACAGGAGAAAAGAAGGTAGTATCACGTCGAGAGCTCTTAACAAGGCAAGGCTGACGTAAATATCAAAGACAACATCTCTGTCGACGATTGCAGCAACACCAGTTGTGCCATTCTTTGCCAACAGAATATCATTTATGCGGGGTGCTACTCTCTTATGCATTTCAAGATGTTGTTTGGTATCAATATATTTAATTTTGCCCCAATTGATTTTACCGCTAGTCACGTTTCTTGATGATAAAAAAAGAACCCCTTCATCAAAGTAGCTTGGTGTCTGGTGAGTGCCATCAGTAATCTTTTCACAAACATCTTTCAACTTCTTCTCCACCCACCCCTCTCCATGCTGAGTAAAAACGGATTGCAGGTGGCTTTCAAAGAGGGCACGGGCGTTTTGGAGGTTCTTTTCGGCGTTAGCTTTGGCGATGGCGATGCTGGCAAAAGCCTCATCGAGTATGCTGACAATGCGCTGCTGTTCGGGGAGGGGAGGGACATTGACGAGTTCATCATGAACAAAGTTTCGATTGAGTGTTGGCACACCGGTTCCGGTTGCGAAGCGCTTCAGATCGAACTTCTTCAATAAATGGAAAATAAATTTTGGATCGTTCCCGTCCCCCTGTGTCAGGATAGTTGTCGCTTCCCTTCCGAAATTTTGTGTTAATCTCGGGGCGTCAGAAAGGGGAAGATTATGACTCATTATTCCGAAGAATTCAGAGCAAGTATTGCCGCTAGGTTGTT
>JAJXYO010000041.1 GCA_021780495.1 Deltaproteobacteria bacterium | reverse complement strand
TTGAGTAGTAGCACCCGCAACTATCGGTGACATAATGGCAAAGAGCGCTAAAGCCCAAATTACGGCAGATGATCTCTTCATAAAAGCTCCTTAACTACGCTGGCTGCATTTTCGACTAAATTAGTACGTGTCTCTTAATTTATATACTGTGCAAAGCGCTTCGGTGATTACACACATAACCACCGAAGCTATCTCGACTAATGCACCTTGATCTGCTTAAAGACAACCTTGCCGGAGCCCATGTTTGACCTGCCGGTAATGGTAGACTGACCGCCAGCATTGCTGGTAAAGGTCGCATCATAACCGCCTACAACCGTGATTGTTTTTGCTTGCCACGCAGTCATGAACTCTGTTGCAAGCCAGGTCGATGGCCATGTTCCACTCATCACCTGAATAACAGAGCCATCTGGTGCAGCGTCATAGGCGTCCTGCAGATTGTCATAAAAGACACCATTTACACGGAAAGGAGATACGGATGTAAATGTCGCCGTCACAACCTTGGCTGCATCCATGGAAAGCTGGCACAGATTTTCTTGAGTATTACAATATGCACCTGCTCCCGTCCAGCCGACAAACTGCGAAGACGATCCTGAAGGTGTAGCAGTTAACGTTACCAGCGAATCCGCAGGTTGTGTCGACTGACACGATGCAGTGGAGCACGTTACCGTACCATTCACCTGACCATTTCCGGCGATATTGACAGTAAGACCGAAGCTGCCGGTTGTTTTTGCAAAAACCTGATCAACGTTGGTCGTTTCAACATTTGCAGTACTAACTGCCCGTACGGTATAGTAATATGTGGTGTACGGCGCAAGTCCTGAATCGGTAAACGAAACCGTACCAGCAGCGAGGTCTCCGCTTACAAGGGTCAATGGACCTCCAAGTGACGCAGACCTGTAAACACGAAGCGCTTTGGCTGGTGTCGCAGAATTTGTCCAGTTAACCGTCATGGAGGTATCAGTAATCGACGTAATATTCACGTTATACGGCTGCAGACTGGCAAGACCAAAAACCGATATCGATCCAAATCCATTTGAGACAAACAACCTGTTATTGTTAGGATCATGTGAATCAACCAGAATATCAGATGGTGCAATCAAGTTTCCATTCGCGTGACCATAACTACCAATGGCTGATAGCCTTGTCCAGCTTGACGGGTCAAGCGGAGTACCGGACCCGGCTGGGTTGAGCACCATTACGTAATCCTGATTCGTATCCAGCACATAGGCTCGATTCAGCACACCCGCAGCATATTCAAATGTAATCGATTGCGGGTAGGTAAACATTACGTAATTATTGTCATAACCAAAGGTTCCGAGTGTGTATTGCGGGTTGCCATCCGGGTCAAAGAACTGGAGCATGCCCGTTAACGAATCAGCAACAGCCACCAGATTCGAATTCTTTTCAAAGGCAACACCTGCCGGCCGATTGAAATATCCCAATACACCTAACTTATTATAATCAAGCGCCGATGCCCCAAAACTATTGATCGGCTTGGGAGCTATAACCGGCGTTGTGGTACTGCGTCCCGGATCATGCGCAGCAATAGTCACAGGATTATAAGAACTATCAAAGACCTGGACACAGTAATCCCGAATATCTGACACGTAAATTCTGCCAGCAGCCGGACCGGCATCAGCCACAGTGATTGCGTAAGCCAACTTGAATGCTCCAAATCGCTGATACTCCGTACCATCGGCGTTAAGCGCCACCACATAGGAGCCTTGCGTAACAAGCACACGCCCGTCTTGACCAATGGCGATCCCGTCCGGCTCTTTCGCTGTTATTATTTTCTGCAACAGATTGCCTACAGGACTGAACTTCAGAACACCTTCAGCGTGAGGATCCGTGACATAAATATTACCGGCACTGTCTGTCGCCAGCCTGGTTGGCGTAACGGTACCATCCTTGAAAACCGGAAGGGCCGTAACCGTCGGAGCAACCGCCCCCAGGGCAATACCGCCAAACAGCGACATAACACAGCAAAATAACGCCAACACACCAAGGGGAAATAGTAACTTATTACACTGTTTCATAAACAATTGCCTCCGTACTTAAAAAGCGGGCTGCCATGCATTTACTCAGGTATCCGTGCACTCAGCTATCCAGGAAAGTACTCTTTTGATCTTTCTTGGTGCGTATATTTGTGCCTTCCTGACTGACAGGTACGAATATAAATGCAAATTATTTGCCATAATTATCGATGCTACAAAATTAGTTTCAGCATCCGGCTAAAGACTTATCACTTATACCACGATCTGAGGCCTGGATGACAGGCGGCGTTGCAGGTACTCGTGCTACCCGAGACGGCATAGGTGATAATAGAACTTTTCAATGTACTAGCCGCAAAACCTGCGCCCTTGATCGATCGCGCACCCTGCAACATGCGGCTATGCGCCTTGGTTTTGTCATGGCAGGTTATACACGTTAGGCCTTGTCCTTCGATGTGGTATACATGCAGATTTTTGAATCCAGCTGCCCCAATATAGTTTGGAGAATTGACCGATGAGAAGCCGCTGAACGGTCCGTTATATGGTAGGCTATTTGGCCCGCCAGGTGTCCAGCTATAGGCTGCCGGATCAATTCGGGACACCGTGTGACATCGCGTGCAGTCGGTGTCACCCGTTATTGATGTCTGCGTAGCAGATCTCCACTTATAATTTGTCCCGACCAATGGAATACCGCCGTGGCAACTTACATTGCTGCAGGTCTGGGTAGCCGGGGTATAGGCAGCGTCAGCAGACACCCCGTTGTTAACATCGACATCGCTGTAGGATGGTGAAGCAGCCAGTCCAGGGATTGCAACGGCGGCGGCATTTGCCGCTACACTCAGGTCAATGGTTGAATGACCGGTGGTACCCGTGCCTTTATTCGTATGGCAGACCGCACAGGTAAGCCCCGTAAGACCTGTAGCAGCAAAGTGAGCTGAGTGCCTGAAATCTCTGTTTGGAATGGCTGTACCGTCCGGCTGTCCATTTGTTGTTGTTGTACCATGGCATGACCGGCAGCCTGTCGGATTTGCAACCGGGCTGGCCGTGAAATGGCAGAATGTCGTACCGCCGATTTGCGCAGTCTGCGACATACACGACGGTGCGTTTGGACTAGGAGAGGCGCTGGTTGTCCCGGTGAGAGTGTGGCAGGGGGAACATTGCTCGCCGGTTGCCCCAAAATTGGCCGTAGTATGACTGGTTGTGTTAAGCCCGCCAGCAGTAGTTCCACGACCCGGTAGCCAACCGTATGGATGGGCCAGACCAGATGTGTTGGTACTGGTATTATAATGACAGTTCTCACAGCCATTAGGGGTCAGGTTAGCGTTTTTGGCAACCGTAAAGCTGGGAGGAGTGCCAGTGGCATGACATGTTGCGCAGAACATGGGGCCTGAGGTATGCGCTGCAAGACCATGAAGACTCTTGTCGAGATAGGGAACTGCATGGCCTGCCACTGAGTGACACATGGCGGTGGCGCCAAAACATGTCGGTGTAGTGCCAAAAGTCTGATTCGGGACTGTACGAGGCGTATTCGCAGTACTTGCGGGATTATTAGGGAAATAATGACATTCTCCACAGGCCGGGGCGTATAGCTGGTTGGTCGCAGAATGCTTGAGCGTACCGGTTGTCCAGTCAAAGGCATGTGGTGCGTTGTTGGCAGGATTCACCGTTTGATGGCAGGCAATACAATTCACGCCGAGACCGGGCAGGCCTTTGTAATCAACGCCATGACATTTTTGACACGTTGCAAGACCATTGTTCACAACCTGCTGGCCATGCACGGTCGGCGTATCAAACGCCTGTGGTATATAGGGAACATCTCCGTGTGGCCAAAGACCGCCATGGCAGTTCATGCCATCTCTGCTGACCGATGAACAACTAACCTTTACGATGCCGCCAATCGGGTCTTGTGGCGTACCATGACACCCTACGCAACTGGAGCCGACAGTTTTTGTTGCAAAGAATGCATCGACATGCGATCCGCCAACAGCGCCCACGGCCCAACCTGTGGCGTGTTTTCCCGTACTCGGATCAATTGTTACCGCTGCCGGATTACCCTTACCACAGCCCCACAATGTCACGGAAAAGAGTAGAACCAAGCCATATTTTAGCAAGTTAGAATTAATTTTCTGCGTGTTTCCAGCAGAAAAAAAATTCGTTAACGCACTTATCCTGTTTATCAGGGAAAATATCTTCATATCTCTAGTCTCCTATTGGTGGCAGCTGATGCAGCGTTCGTTATTGGCGCGACCATGACAACGGTAACAGCTGGCAGGATCGAGTTTGCCCTCAATTCGGTGCATGGTCATGTAGTTACCGCGGTGTGGCATCTCTCGGTCAGGGCGATTGCCATATCTCAGAGACGGTTTCATTTCAACCTGATTGGTATGGCAATCATTGCAAAACGAGCTTTTGTGACAGGTGGAACACAGGCGCTCGTCGGACGAAGCATAGAAACGATGGTTTTTTACAAACTCCGGGGTATGGCTGAATGAATCAAAGGCCTTCATGGTGCCTTTTTGCTGGTCTTCGTGACACTCGGCGCAACTAACCTGCTGGCCTGCCAACAATGCCTCGGGGTGTGAAGCGGGCAGACCCGGCAGGCCATTCATCTGGGCGCAGGCCGCAAGTATAATCATCAACCCGGCCAGTGCCAGAGCGGGGAACATTACCTGGAAAAATCTCATTTCTTCCCTCCTTTGCTATCAAAGGTCATATTGTAGGTCAAACGGACAAGGCCTTTTATGTCTCTTATATACTCGGGGTTTCTGCCGTAACTGAAATCGCCTGAAACTGCCAGTTGAGGCGTAAGGTGATAGCCCAGAGAGGCCATCGCTTCCCAGGCGTTCTGCTCGTTATTGACTTTCTCCTGGAAGAGATAGTCAAGCAGATCTACGGCGGCGAAGTAGTTTTTGGTGTCGTGCATAGCATAGACACGCATCTCATGATAAGAGTCCATGGGGGTACCCATTACATTTACGAAATCCTTGCTGATACGAACGTAATGATACCCGAGACCGCTTCGTACGGAATTGTCCAGGAAAGATAACCTGATGTCACCGCCTGAACGATCGGCGTTACCAGCATCTCGCGTAAAGTGTTTGTAGTCGGCGGCCACTTCAAGCGCTTGTGAAATTTCGTAGGAGGCGCTGCCACCAATCGAGCGGGATTTTTCATTCAGGTCGTTGAGAAGACTGGCAAACATAGCCGAGCCGAAAAAGAAGTTCCGTTCGCGGTGCTCGTTGAATTCGCCCGTCAATACCAGGTGCTGCACCGGCTTTACGTTCAGCAGATAGGTATGCTCGGCAACCCCGCGGGTCTCGGGATTATACGTAGTATGACCCATGACTTCGACCATTCTGAATGGACTGAACCAGACATCGCCGCCTATCAGACGATGGTCACCCAGCTTACCTCCATTCAGCAAGGCAACATGAGCAGGATCCGTAAGTGTCGGGGCTTTGGATTCGTACACACCTGAAGCGCCCAGTTCCAGCATCCCCTTGTAGCGATAGTTGATCCGGCCGCCAGTGATGGCATCGCCTTTGCCATCGGTGTTTTCGTTAGCCAGATGTTGGGTATGGACATTGGCGCCGCCAAAAACCGATACGCCAAAACCGAGCGGCAGGTCGGAACGAAGACTCAAACCGTCTACCTGCTCGTTTACGGCACCCTCATGCACAAAAAAACGTCCCAGACGGGCATCTGCAGCCCTGTTAAAGCGGTACTGTAGGTAGCCATACGTCAAGCTGCCGACTGCCTGGTCGTTGTTGTAGTAACTTTTATCCAGGATATCTTCGCGGCCCCACCCGGATACATGCAGTGAAAGATTGCCATCGCCCAGCTTGTTCACATCCAGCCCCAGAAATTGTGTGGCCGGTGCAAGATCCTGCTTCGGAAAGCCGGTGTTTGCACGCTGTTCAAAACGGACGATTGCGGTTGCATCAACGGATACTTCCGCCGAAAGTGCGACCCCCGGAAGGGCCAGGAGGAAACAGGTGGAGATCAGACTTGTACATGACAGTTTCATGAAGGCGCTCCTGTAGTGTGGTGAGAAAGCCTTTGTAGGATTTGCTTCATGATATAAACAATACGCGGCAATAATGCAATAAAATGTTTACACTAACGACTGCGCCAAAAGACATTTACCCCTTTCACGTAACGATTATCACGGCTTTGCACAAAGTTATTATTTTACAATATTACTACAGCCAGCCTCTTTCAACCTCGTTCCGTGACGCAATCTGAACGATTCGGGAGGTACTACTCAGGGAAATTATCCGGATGCCAGCGCCATCATCCAGGCCGTTACTACAATTATACCGCCTAAAAGCGCCAACAGAGCGTTGAGCCAGCGGCTTGGCTGACCATAGCGGCTAATCAGAATCTCCGTTATCAACCCGATCACAACCCCCGCCAGGAATCCGAAAAGATGTGCACCCAGATCGGCATTCTTCCCTTCGGTGCCGAGGAATGAAAGCAGCGCCAGTGCTGATGCCACTGGCAATGGCCAGCGCCGCCGCAAATAATGGCGATACCGCACCAGACTCAGGGCAGAGAGGATGCCGACAACGCCAAACACTGCCGTGGAAGAACCCACGGAATCATGCTGCCGGGATTGCAGCAGGGCGTTGCAGAGATTTCCTGCAGCACCAGCTGACAGCATCAATGTCCACGCCAACCCCGAGCCCAACTCGCGGCAGAGCAACAACACGAACACGCCTCCAATAGTAAGGTTGCTGATCAGATGCAGCGCATCGGTATGCAGCGTCAACGCCGTTACAAGACGCCACCATTCGCCATTGAGAATCTTTCCGGCGTGTGCGCTGCCGCTACGTTCCCAGTCGATAGGGATTCCATCCATAGCAGTTACGTCCAGGCGGGTTATATTGTAGAAAACTGCCAGAACGAGTAATACGGAAAACGTCGCCAGGTTATTTTCTATCATTGGCCGCGGCAATGGAGGTACAGGCGGCCAGTGATGATTTTCGCGTTCAAAACGCCGCAATTCCACACATGCTTCGTCAAACCGGTACGGCGGCACCAACAACAGCCATTCTCCCGAGGTTTCCCGGATCTGACAGGGGATGAAGCGTGCATCCAGCACAAGACTCCATAGTCGTGTGTGCTGGGATGTCAAATTGAGGAAGGATTCGTCGATCAGCTCTGGCTTGATCCTCACCCAGTCATCATCAGCGATCGAAATCTGTTTGGCTGCGCTATCCATTGTATGATCATAAGCATACCGCAGCATGTTTTCCAGGATAAAAATCGCCACGCTTTTTTACGCGGCCGGCCTTTACAATCATGGCGTTGTCGTCTATACAATTAGCAATTGAAACCAATCCCAGGAGGAATACAGCATGCCTGACATCAAGGGGACAAAAACGGAACAAAACCTGAAGGACGCGTTTGCCGGCGAATCCCAGGCCCGCAACAAGTACACCTATTTTGCTTCGGTCGCAAAGAAGGAAGGTTACGAAAAGATCGCTGCCTTCTTCCTGGAGACCGCCGAGAATGAGAAGGAACACGCCAAACTGCACTTCAAACATCTGGCCGGCATCGGCACAACCGCTGACAACCTGCGTGCCGCTGCGGCCGGAGAACTGGACGAAAGCATCGATATGTATCCGCGTATGGCCCGTGAGGCCAAGGAAGAGGGCTTCCCGGAAATCGCCTTCATGATGGAGGCCATCGGCAAGATTGAAGCGACCCACAAGGAGCGCTACCTGAAACTGCTTGAGGAGCTGGAATCAGGCACATTTTTCACCAGCAACGAACCGGCCCGCTGGAGATGCCGCAACTGCGGTTATGTGCATGAGGGAACCGAGGCTCACAAGATCTGTCCGGTTTGCAAGCATCCCCAGGCTTACTTCGAGCTGGTTGAGGAACATTACTGATCCATTCGCGCGCCAACTTATTTCCAGCTGATGTTATCTCACATTGCTCAGAACCGTTGACGTTTGCCGGCCTAATGGCACCGGGTCCCAAAGGTCACATCGGTTCCTTTACCCTTGACGCTGCCAGCCCGAACGTCTAAAACTGAATGCATGGATTTCACAAGACACCTCAACCCGCCCCAGAAAGAAGCCGTACTGCACGATCAGGGACCACTTCTGATCCTGGCTGGTGCTGGATCTGGCAAAACACGGGTCATTACCCACCGTATCGCCCATCTCATCCACAACTGCGGCATCCGCCCCTGGAATATCCTGGCCGTGACCTTCACCAATAAGGCCGCCCGGGAGATGGCCGAGCGGGTGCAGCGGCTGCTGGGAGGACGCGACACCCCGCTGATCGCCACCTTTCATGCCGCCTGCGGCCGCATCCTGCGCCGCGACATCCATCATCTGGGATACCTGGCTTCCTTTGCCATCTATGATGATCGCGATTCGGAGCGACTGCTGAAGGACGTTCTTAAAGAATTGAATCTGGACGAGAAGAAATATTCTCCCAAGGCCGTTGGCGCCCGCATTGACGACTACAAAAATCGCGGGTTGTTCCCCGAAGATATCGACTCCGTGGGCACCGGGGATATCTACAATGCCAGAATTGTCCAGATCTACGCCGCCTATCAGGAACGCCTGAAAAAGTGCAATGCCCTGGATTTCGGGGATATGATGATCCAGACCGTCCGCCTGCTATCCGATTTTCCGGAGGTTCGTCGTCAGTACCAGGACCGCTTTCAGTATATTATGGTGGACGAGTATCAGGATACCAACCCGGTGCAGTACCACCTGATTCGATTGCTGGCCGGAGAAAGAAGGAACCTGTGCGTGGTCGGTGACGACGACCAGTCGATCTACTCCTGGCGCGGCGCCGACATCCGCAACATCCTGGAGTTCGAGAAGGATTTTCCCGGTGTCCGGGTCGTTCGTCTGGAGCAGAATTACCGCTCCACCGCTACCATCCTGGCGGCAGCCGGTGCAGTGGTCAAACAGAACTTCGGACGCAAGGGGAAGACCCTCTGGACCGAAAACCCGCCCGGTGAAAAGATCCGCTACGAGCGGGTCGAATCGGACCGAGAAGAGGCGCGTTTTGTCTGTCGCGAGATCAGCCGGCTCCGCTCAGGCGGTGTACCGCTGGAGGAGATGGCTGTATTCTACCGTACCAACGCCCAGTCACGTCTGGTAGAGGAATCGCTGGTGGGCGAGGCGCTGCCCTACCACATCGTCGGAGGCGTTCGTTTCTATGCCCGCCTGGAGGTCAAGGATATCCTGGCTTATCTGCGCGTCCTCGATAATCCCTCCGACGAGGTCTCGCTGAAACGGATCATCAATGTACCGGCACGAGGCATCGGCCACACCACGATCGACAAGATTTCAGAACTGGCGGGCCGCGAGGGTATCACCTTCAACGAAGCCATGCAGCAGGCAACCAGGGATGGACTGCTCACAGCCAGCCCACGCGGTAAGATAGCCGGTTTTAGCGCCATGTTGGATGACTTCCGGGAACAGTCCGGCCAGCTCGAACTGCCACAACTTGCCCAGATCGTCATGCAGGAGAGCGGCTACCTGACGCGACTAAAAGAGAGTCGTGACCCGGAGGATGCCGAGCGGCTGGAAAACCTGGAACAGCTTCTGGCAGGTATGGAGGAGTTCGTTGAAAAGAACCCCGAATCCGGACTGTCCGAGTTCCTGGAACAGGTCTCGCTGGTTTCTGATCTAGAGCAGGGGGAAACCGGGAAACCTTCCGTGACCCTGATGACCCTGCACGCAGCCAAAGGCTTGGAGTTCAGAGCGGTCTTCATGATCGGCATGGAGGAGCGGCTCTTTCCCCATGTCCGCGCCCTGGATGATCTGGACGGCATGGAAGAGGAACGGCGGCTGTGCTACGTCGGCATGACCCGGGCCCGCGAACGGCTCTACCTGCTCAATGCCCGACGGCGCTACCTGTTCGGCCAGGAGCAGATCAATCTGCCCTCGCGTTTTCTAAAGGATATACCGGCCGAACTGATCGAGGACAGTGGCAACACAATGTTCCAATCGAGTAACCGCCCGGCGGCACACGCAACCCCCTATCCGAACCACAATCTGTCTGCCGTCAGCCACACCATTTCCAACGAGATCGAGATTGTTCCTGAGCCACCCGACGAGCACGATGGCGTTTTCATCGGCATGAAGGTGCGACACGCCAAGTTCGGCGTCGGCACCATCCGCAAGATCGAGGGGGATGGCGAAGGTCAGAAAGCCATCGTCTGGTTCAGTTCTGCCGGTCCGAAAAAGCTTCTGCTGCGCTTTGCGGGACTGGAGCGGGTCTAGTGGGAGCTATGCGGGGGCCAGAAGATCCTGCAGCGTGAGCGCATAAATTCCGGCCTGTGCTGCGGATTCTCTCCCCCTGGATGGGACTACGCAGCTTCCTGCGGTCCGGCATTGAGATGGGCGGCGTAATGAAAGAGGCGCGACCGTTCGGCCGCGCCTCTTTCATTCATATGATGTGATCTGCTACGGCAGGTAATTAAGCAGCGACATTTGGGAGATTTTAGCAGTAGCCGATAATGAGGCATTAAACGCTGTGGTCTGGTTGTTCAGCTCAACTCCCAATGCAGCAAGATCAACGTTCTGAGTGTTGGAGGCGATCGAAAGCAGGGTGTTTTTGTTGTTGTCATTGAGTTTACTCATACTGCCCAGCCGGGTCGTCCGAGACAGGATATCGCTGGTGGCGATATTAAGCTGCTTCGCCCCATCCTGCAAATCTTGAGAACCCTGCGAAATCGCCGGCACGTTACTTGGCGTAACATTGTCTCCAACCGCTGCAATCAGGTCGTCAAATGTTTTAAGAATATCTATGGAACCATAACTTGGACTCGCACCAGTGCCCTTGAGCAGCCGGTCACCCGTGACATTTAATGTCTGGGTGGTATTCTGGGCAATCTCGACTGACAACTGCGTACTATCGCCGCCATAGTTGTTGTTCGCATTGCTGAAAGGCGGGGTAGTATTGTTGGCCCCTGCAAAGATATACTGATCTCCGAACTGGGTATTTGCCATATCAACAATCTGCTTTTTAAGGTCAACCAGCTGGTCATGTGCGCTCTGGCGGATGCCGGGATCACTGCTGCCGGTGTTGATGGTACCCGCCACTTTATTAGCCTGGGTAATGATATCCGACATGCCTTGCAAGGCAGTACTCGTATAGTTCAACCAGGTGGTGGATTTGTCAATATTGCTGGAGTACTGGTCGATGGATTTGAGCTTGTCTCCGATTTGTACCAGGAGCTGGCTGGCAATCGGGTCATCGCTCGGACGGTTGACTTTTTGCCCCGACGATATCGATTCCTGTAGGTTATTAAGCCGTTCTTGCCCCTTTTGGATATTGTAGAGTGAGTTTTCCGACGTCATGTTTTGCGTAATGCGCATTGGGAATTTCTCCTCATCCTGATAAGCGGGATAGTGTGTTTACGAAATCATTCTGCTAAAAACCGCACGAGATGATTTCTAACGTACTATTGAATCATTCCAAGGGCTGTGTCCATCATGGCAGTGGCCGTGGTGATCAGTTTGGCCGAAGCCTGGTATGACTGCTGGTACTTAATAAGATTGGTTAGTTCTTCGTCCAGTGAAACCCCGGAATTCGACTCGCGCAGGGTCGACAATTGGTTGGTAAAGGCCTCGTCCTGAGACACCGTCGTTTTGCTGGACGCTACGTCCAGGCCTACTTTACTGACGAGGCTACTGTAGAAGCTGCTGAAGGTTGCCGAGGGGGCTCCGGATGGTACGGTGGAAGCGTTGGTTAACTGGGCAATAGCCAGTGCATTGCTGTTGTCACCGGGCAGTAGGGCATTACCTGAAGCTGCAATGGTGTTGACATTCAGCCCGGGATCGATTGAAAAAGCTGCCGCCGAGCCGGCAACTGCAGCCTGAGGTGTGAAAAAGTTCTGACCGGTGCCGCCTGTCGGGCTGAAGCCAGTGGAATGCACGGTATTGACTGCATCGGTAATCGACTTGGCCAGCGTGTCAATCTGGCTCAGGTAACCAGGTATGATCGTGTCACGCAACGCCACGGTCGCGCCAAGCTGACCGGTCGTGGGAGTTACCGTTGTCAAGGCACCGCCAGCGGGAGTCAACTGGACAACAGAGCTGTTCGGATTTGTTGTATCGAGCGAAAAAGCCCCGGCCGTTGTACCGGTGACCAGGGCGGCGCCGGTGTCGGCATATTTGACGTCTGTCGTACCATCACTGTTCTCGGTAAAGGAAATCCCTATTTGCGAGGAAAGATTCCGTATCAGCTGGTCGCGCTGATCCCTCATTTCATTGGCGTTACCATTCACCAGTTCAGTGCTTTTTATCTGCCCGTTCAGTTTGGCAATATTGTTAATGGTGCTGTTGATACTGGCCGTCAGGGGGACTAACGATGCATTCTGAGTGGAAATAGAGTCATTGAGAGCCTTGCTGACCGAGTGGAAATTATCCGTCAGTATCTGAGCTCGGGTCATAACCACCTGACGCTCCGAAGAGCCGCCCGGATTGAGGGTTAAGTCCTGCCAGGCGCTGAAGTAGTTGGCGACCGCCGTTCCGATACCGTCATTGGCAACCTCGTTGAAAGAAGGCTCAACCTGCTGCAATACGGTGGACTTTGTCGTATCAAAGCCCTGAGTCGTCTGGGAATTAACGAGCTGTTGCTGCAACAATCCATCGTAGTAACGCTGTATCGAGGTAATCTTAACCCCGGTGCCCAGGGGGAAGCCGTTTGCCGTAGTCGATGGCGCGGACTCAAGAACCACTTTCTGGCGCGAATACCCCGGCGTGTTCACGTTGGCGATATTCTCACCGGTCACGTTCTGAGCAATGCTATAAATATTGAGACCGTTCTTGCCTATCTCCAAAGCTGCACTAAGTCCCATGTCAGGCCTCCCTGTTAATTATCACTGCACCGGCCGGTCGCTGTTGATAACCACCCGTTGCACCGTAGGTAGTGGATTGCTTGAGTATCCGCGTCAACAACTCCAACGAACTGGTGACCGAAGCGGCAAAACGTTCTGCTATCTCTCGGTTGAGGCTGATCAACTGTTTGATGCGATCGGCAACACCGTTGATCTCTGCATGCAGCCGGGAAACATCCTTCATGCCTTTTTTTGTACATGTGGCTGCCAGCTCTCCCAACTTTGCTTTGGAAGGGAGCCCTTCACGGGATGCAGCGGCTTCCATCTCTTTCCGAAGTACCGCCGAATGTGCCTCGATACGAGCAGCGATACTTTCTTTCTGTCGGTTTATCTCGGCCATGGCATCCAGATGTATCGCAGACAACTCACCTGTCTCGCGGCTCAACAGATCGAAGAATTCTTCCAGCAGGTGTAATTGTGTTTCAAGGGCCGCTATCAATGTCTGTATCGCCATGCGTCCAATCTCCAAGCTCTGTATGCTGTTATTCCTTGGTGTCGACCGTTTTTACAATTTTAGCGCTTTCCTGCCGAATGATATCTTTTTCGATCAGTTTGGCCAGACCAAAACCACCACGCTTGGCAGCCTCCGCGACATATGCCTGATCGAGCATTGAGCGATAAACCTCTTCACCGTGCCCCCCACCGGTAAGTTTATCCTTACCGACCGTCTCACGCATGGATTTCATCATCATACCGATAAAGAGTCCCTCAAAATCCTGAGAGACCTTCTTTGCCTGTTGACGCTGCTTATCACTCAGACCGGCCACACCCGTTTCCTGGTGTAGCAGACGACGCGCCTGTTCGGCAGCATCATCACCTGCCAACGGAATGTTCTGGGGCATTGCAATATCCATGACACTTACTTTCTTATCGCCCAATCGGGCTTGATCTTGAATATATACTGCTAGATAATTGTCAGTTCAGCCTGTAACGCCCCGGCGGCCTTGACCGCCTGCAAAATGCTGATCAGGTCGCGGGGTGTCACTCCCAGCGCATTGAGCGCCCGAACAACATCGCCGATATTTGAGCCCTCCGGCAACACAGTCAGCCGGGGTGAATCTTCTTTCACCTTCAGGTCAGTCCGGGGGACCACCACCGTTTCACCGGTTTTGCTGAGCGGTGACGGCTGAGACACCTGCGGGGTTTCCTTGATCACCAGTGAAAGATTGCCGTGTGAGACCGCCACGGTTGATATACGTACGTTTTCACCCATGACAATTGTGCCGGTACGTTCATTCAATATAACCCTGGCAGGGTTATCCGGTTTGACATCCAACGTTTCCAGCGCCGCCACAAATTCGACCGTTCGGTTCGCGTATGATTCAGGAATCTTCAGTATTACCGAGCCGGGATCACTATTGGTTGCCACTTCTGCATTGAACTTCTCATTGATAACCCTGGCAATCCGGGTCGCGGTGGTAAAATCGGCCTGATTCAGGTTAAGTCGCAAGGTCGTTTTCCCTGCCAGGGTATTGGGCAACTCACGCTCTACCAGAGCAGCTTCCGGGATTCGACCGGCAGTCGGGTGGTTCTTCTGGGCAGACGCCCCCTGACCGGCAAACGCAAAGGAATTGGTCAACACCGAGCCTTGTGCCACCGCATAGACCTGGTTATCGGCACCCTTGAGGGGCGTCATGATCAGTGTTCCGCCGGCGATGCTTTTAGCATCGCCCAGTGATGACACCAACACGTCAATCCTGTTCCCCTGTTTGGCAAACGGCGGCAGTGTGGCTGTCACCATAACTGCCGCAACATTTTTAACCTTGATCTGGTTGACATTGACGGTAACCCCCATCCGCTCCAGCAGGGTCACAACCGAACGAATTTGCATATAGGCCTGGTCGCTATCTCCAGAACCGTTCAGACCTACGACAATTCCATACCCCACCAGCTGGTTGTCACGCACTCCTGCGAAAGCAGCAAGGTCCTTGATTCTAACCGCATAGGCGCTGGTGGACATCACAAACAACAGCAGTACTGAAATGATATATTTTTTCATTTGGTTAGTCCTCGTTAGAATGGCCAGACCTTGTCGATGATGTTCATCAGCCAGCCCGGTTGCTGACGGTCAGAGATGATACCCTTGCCGGAATAGGTGATTCTGGCATCGGCGAGGAAACCGGAGTTAACCACATTGTCCGGTCCGATATCAGACGGTCGCACCGTCCCTTCGATGATAATAATCTGGTCCTCGTTGTTGACCTTGACGTTGCGGCGCCCTTCGATCATGAGGTTGCCGTTGGGAAGCACATCAACTACTTTGGCCGAAATGGTGGCATTCAACGATTCCTGGCGTGAAGTAGTGCCTGAGCCAGCATAGGTAGAATCGGTGCTGGCATTGAGCAACTTACTCAGGTCGCCAAGATTTTTCGTAACCACGCCAGCAGTTTCCAACCCCATGAAATTGGGTATGCCTGCACTTATTGCAGTAGATCTAGAGGTACCGGTTTTGGCGGCCTTTGATGCACTGGCTGTCTCAACAATCAGTATGGTGATAATATCACCTTTGTGGCGAGCCTTGAAATCCTCGGTGAGAGCACCGGAACTTGCCTGCCAGATCGAACCATTCGAATAATCGAGAGGAGCTTTATACAATTGCTGATCAAAAGGTGGCGTTTTGACTTCTGTTGTCTGGGTAGCACATCCTGCCAGAACCATTGCTGTCACAACCATCAGATAATATGCGTATTTCATTATTTACGACCTCATCCGTACCAACTCTTATCCTGCAAGACAGGGTGCTCGCTTCTACTGATTTTAAGCCGTTGGAAAAAAATTACCGTTAATCCGCATAACTTGTCAGAAGTGTAGCCGTAGTTTCGTAACGGCTCCTAAAATGCTATCGTGACCGTATTGGCGTCAACAACCTTCGCCGGGAACTCCTTGAGTGAACTCAGGTTCTGCACATTGATTATATCGCCTTTTCCCCCGGAACTTTTGGCCCTACCGGTGATTGCCACCCGCATGCGAGCATTTTCTGCCACGATGGTTACTATCTGCCCAGACTTGATTAGCGGCACCTTTTCCAGTTGGTCGGCCCTGAACGGTGTATTAGGCCTGATAGTGCTGCGCGTCTTTTTTCCCAGGACATCTTTGATCCTGCCCAGAAAACGCCCCTGGGTTTCAGAGACATCCATTTTCTTAAGGACCACATCTCCGGCCGTTACTACGCTTCCATAATCAATCTGACGTACGGCAACAACCATTTCCGCCAGCGCCTCAACCTCAACCTGCCCGGGGATGTTGCACACCACACGATCACCTTGGCGTGCAATCACGGCGATACTGGTGTTTCCCCATCCTTCCCAATGCTGTGGAACAACTATTTCGTACTCCAGGTTGCCTTCCGGCAATGCCGGCGTCCCGCTGACGGTAAAACGCTTAAGGCGAATCTCATAGCCTAAATCGGCAGTTTTCTGACGAACATATGTCTCGACCGCTGCACGAATCTCTGCCTCGCGTGTTCGGAATGGCAGTGGCCGAGCCTCCAGCAACATTGGAAACGATACGACAAGCATACTGATAAACATAATTAAACGTTGCATAGTTACCTCGTTAACATACGCAATCCCGGTAGACAGGATCCGTATGTTTACGATTTTTATCTGCAAAATTGCAGAAATTATTTCAAACGTACAGACGAACTACCGTTTCAGGTTGTTAGCCGTCTGCAGCATCTCGTCCGAGGCCTGAACGGCTTTGGAGTTGATTTCATAGGCCCTCTGCCCAACGATCATGTTGACCATTTCCTCCGCCACGTTGACATTGCTCATTTCCAGCATTCCTTGGGCGAGTGTTCCGAGCCCGTTTTGTGCCGGCGTTCCTGTTGTAGCAGCCCCCGAGGCGTCGGTTGGAACGAACAGGTTCTTGCCTTGCGCTGATAGCCCGGCTGGATTGGCAAAAGCAGCCAGCTGGATATTGCCGACATTGGTCGTTGAGGTCTGGCCCGCCTGCTGAACCGATACGGTACCATCATTGCCGATATTGATCTTGGTAGCATTACTCGGAATGACGACCTCCGGCAACAGGGGATACCCGTCGGTGGTCACCACCCGTCCCGTACTGTCTTGTTTAAAAGACCCGGCGCGGGTATAACCGGTAGTTCCATCAGGTAGCTGGATCTGATAGAACCCATCACCTTCAATGGCCACGTCCAGCTCATTACCAGTCTGGGTGATATCGCCAGCAGTGAACAACTTGGTCACTGATGCCAGTCGTGTTCCGAGACCAATCTGTATGCCCGTCGGAACCTGGGTTGAATTGGTTGAGGGTGATCCGCTGCTTTTCAGATTCTGATACATCAGGTCCTGAAAATCCGCTCGGCTTTTTTTGAAGCCGGCAGTACTGACGTTCGCCAGGTTATTGGCAACTACATCAATATTGCTCTGTTGCGCCTGCATCCCCGAGGCTGCCGTCCAAAGTGCTCGCATCATGTTGTGCTCCTTTTATTTACCTGACGGTTAGAGTTTTCCCAGATCGTTTGCCGCTTTACTGGTCATGTCATTAAAACTCAGGATTGTACGCTGGCAGGCGTCAAAATAGCGGCTGGTTTCGATCATCTGCACCATTTCGCTGATGGTCTCCACATTCGATCCCTCGAGATGCGCCTGTCTCAATTCACCTTTAGCCGCCTGCGGTGTTGCCCCCGCATTCGTCGGCACAAACAGTGCGCTGCCCGTTTTGGTCAATGCGTATGGCTTGGGGAAATCAACCATACTGATCGTGCCGGCCGGTGTACCGTCAACGTTCACGACACCTTTTGAATCAATCTCGATTCTGCTGCCGCTGATCCGGATGGAACCACCGCCCTGGCCCTGCACCGGAAAATTATCGTTTGTCACCAGCGTGCCATCAGCTGACAACCGGAAATTACCTTGGCGGGTGTAGGCCGGCCCATCGGGCGTACTCACCACAAAAAAACCATCTCCATCGATTGCCATATCCAAGGGGTTTCCGGTCTGTGACACCGGACCGGCGGCATAGTCAATATATATATTTTCCTTCTGTAGGATCGGGTCGGCTGTCATGGATGCCGGAACCGCCGGAGGCATCGTGGCACTTGAGAGCATGCCCTCGAAGGTCATCTTATCCTTCTTGAAACCGGGGGTATTGACGTTTGCCAGATTATTACTGATTATATCCATACGCTTCATGGCTGCCAGATTACCCGATAAAGCCGAATACATGCCGCTGTTCATGATAGTTCCTCTCTAGTTTTTGTGAAGCTTGAGCCTGCCCCTCAATCTGACCATAGCCTGGCTGATGAGTTGCGATATACGCGATTCGGTCAAACCAAGCGCTTCACCAATCTCCCTGAGATTAAAATCTTCACTATAATAAAGTGTTACAGCTAACCGTTCCTTTTCCGGCAAGGTTTCAATCGCCCGTCCCAACGCCTCGGCCAGTTGCATCATCATCACTTGCTGCTGAGGGCTCTTCGCCTCGCTTTCGCACAGCACCTCCGCCAGGCAGAGCGAATTGCCCTCATTATCCTCCCAGCTGTCATCAATGCTGATAAAGGTAAAGACGTGCACATCTTCCAGGATGGCGTAATACTCGTCGAGACCAATGTTCAGAGCATCGGCCACCTCTTGGCTGGTAGGGTTGCGACCCAAGTGGTGCTCCAGACTCATCACCTCGCGCTCAAGACGTTTATACTTCTCGCGCATCGAGCGACTAAGAACATCATAAGAACGGAGCTCATCAATAATGGCACCGCGCACATGCTGTTCCGCAAAGGTTTTAAAGAGCACACCCCGCTCGGAGTCAAAACGATCAGCTGCATTTATCAGGCCAACGGTAGCAGCACTGATCAGATCCTGCGGATCCAGGTGTGGCGGGAGCTGGGGAACAATCCGGCCTACCAGATATTTGACAAGTGGCATATGCTCTACAATCATGGCATCACGGCTAGCAGCATCCCTCACCCCACGATCTATCCGGCTTCCGGCCATCATGGTCTAGCCTCCCGCCGGATGATCGAGAAACCGGCGGAAGAAAAACTGTATGTTGCCTTTTAATCTGGTTTTACGGGTGTTTTCGATGACCCGCTTGGCCAGGGTGGTAAAACAGGTGGCGGCCTCTGATTCAGGAAATAGCTCGGTGACAGCCTTCTGCCGCTTGACCGCTTCAACCACCTTATCATCTTTGACCACGCACCCCAGATAATCCAGAGATATGTCAAGAAAACGACCGGCAACATTTGCCAGTTTGCGGAAAACCTCCAGTGCATCCTCACTGTCCTTGGCCATATTGACCAACACTTTGAAATGATGCTCGGAATAGCGGGTTGCCAGTAGCTTGATCAATGCATACACATCGGTGATAGAGGTCGGTTCGGGGGTTACCACAACGATGATCTCCTGAGCTGCCACCGTAAAGTAGGTCACGTTTTCCGAAATTCCTGCTTCAGTATCCACGATCATGATATCGAACTGCTCTTCCAGCATGTCCAGCTCATCCAATAACTTGAGCTTTTCGTGCTGGCCGAGGCTGGTGAACTCCTGTACACCCGATCCGGCTGGGATAATCTTGATACCGGCCGGACCGTCGATCAGAATTTCGGTCAGGCTCTTCTCACCGTTAAGTACATGGTTCAGGTTGTAGACTGGTGACAAACCCAGCAACACATCCAGATTTCCCAGACCCAGATCGGCATCAATCAGCAACACCTTTTTACCTTGCGCCGACAGGGCAATCGCCAGATTGGAAACCACATTGCTTTTGCCCACGCCGCCCTTGCCGCTCGTGACAGATATCACGCGGATTCCCTGCTGATCTGAAAGCCCTCCCTGGGCATTTTCAGCCTGATGATTTTTTTTGGCTTCCCGCGCCATCTCGCGCAGGGTGTCAGCCTGATCTCCCGTTCCTTTTACTGCACTCATTCAGACGCCTCCCGCAGAATCATGTCGGCCAATTTGGCAGACGTGGCCACCTCGATATCCTCGGGCACCCGCTGGCCAGTCGTGAAATAGGCTATCTGCAGGTTATCCTTCATCAACAGATTGACCATGTTCCCGAAACTCTCGCATTCATCAATTTTGGTAAAAACAACCTTGCTGATCGGGAAAATCCTGAAACGACTGAGAATCTCTTCAAGCTCACGATCCTTTGTTGTAGCGGACAGACACAGGTAGACCTCGATCGGGATTTTGTTGTCGAGGAAGTTTTTCATCTCGTCCAGCTTTTCTTTATCCTTGTGGCTTCTGCCGGCTGTATCGATAAAGATCAAGTCACAGGCCGAATGTTTTTCCACAGCTTTTTCAAGCTCTTTTGGAGTCGATGCCACCTCAAGGGGAATCCCCATGATCCGGGAATAGGTTTTGAGCTGTTCTACCGCACCCACGCGAAAGATATCCATGGTAATCAGCGCGACCTTGTTGCCGCGGTTGAGGGCATACATGGCGGCCAGCTTGGCGGTGGTCGTCGTCTTTCCGACTCCGGTCGGACCAACCAGGGCGACAATCCTCGGTGAATTTTTACGCAGCTTAAGTGTGCCGGCAAATTTTATTAAGCGGCCCAGCGTTTCACCCAGGCGGCTCTTAAGCGTCTGATTGCCTCCCTCCACCGGTAAGGTAGTCAGGGTATCAAGAATTTTTCTGATCAGCTCGGTGGATACGCCGCTCTTAATCAATTCCTGAGCCAGCGGCGACTCTTCCGGCAAGAGTTCTTCGCCGGTCTGGCCTTGAATAGCGGTTATATCCGTAGCAGTCGGCCACTGTACCGTCCGCACATTACCCTCCTGGCTCTTAGCCAGCGTATTGAGCAACAGCTTCTTGATTTCTTCAAGATCGGCACGTGGAATATTCTTCAAACTGAAACCTGTTTCCTGGCTGTCAGCCGCCTTTTCGTCTTCAACCGGTTTCTCTTCCCGCCGCAGATCCTCTTCCCGTCGGGAAAGCGCCTCGACTTTTTCGCGCAGGTCCTTCAACTCCCGCGCAAGGGGCGCCAGCATGGAGTTTTCCATTTCTTCCTTGGCTGTCCGCTCCCGCTCCGGACGCTCGCGGTAGGGAGCAGGTGGAACGGCAACCGGCGGTGCCGGACTGCGGACGGGGTCAATGGCCGCTGTCACCCGGTAAACCTGTTTGCTGAAAAAACCGAAGATTCCGCCGGTCGTGTCTTTTTTTGTCGAAAGAATCATGGCGTCCGGCCCAAGTTCCGCTTTGACCATGCGCAAGGCCTCTGCCATGCTTGCCGCCTGAAAGGTTTTAACCAGCATTGATACTTACCACCCCGAGAGACTGGATTTTAACATTCTGCGGAATTTCATTGTGCGACAGGACCGCCATATGCGGCACGAAACGCTCGATCAGCTTGCGAACATGACGACGGATGGAAGGTGAGGCCAATAATACCGGCTGAGCGCCACTCATGCCGAAACGGTCAGCCATGGAGCGGATCATGGTAATTATCTGCTGGGCGGTATTGGGTTCGATAGCCAGAAAACTGCCCTGATCAGAGGGCTGAATCGCTTCAGCGATGATATCCTCGATCTCCCGGTCCAGGGTCACCAGACAGAGGGTATCATCCTCCAGTTTGTATTGATCGACTATAAAACGCCCCAAGCCCTGACGGACAAACTCTGTCAGCACATCCGGATCCTTGGTGAGTGAGGCATAATCCGCCAGGGTTTCAAGGATGGTGCGCATGTCGCGAATCGAAACCCCTTCCTTGAGGAGATTTTTGACAACCCGCAACACCGTTCCGAGGCTGAGCAGACTGGGGATAAGTTCTTCTACTACCTTGGGGGCATTGACCGCAACATTATCCAACAGCTGCTGCATCTCCTGGCGTCCAACCAACTCGTGGGAATAACGCTTGATAACCTCGCTGATGTGCGTTGCGACTACCGTTGTACTGTCAACAACCGTGTAGCCGTTAATCTGCGCCTGGTCACGATCGCTGGAACCAATCCAGACCGCCGGCAGACCGAAAACAGGCTCCTTGGTTGCAGCACCTGCCAGCTGGGCGGTGACCGCGCCTGAATCCATGGCCAGATACTGGCCGGTAAGTTCGCTGCCGCCCACGCGGGCGCCTCGGATCAGCAGGTTGTATTCGTAGGGTTTGAGCTGCAGATTGTCGTGAATATGTATCGGGGGGACAACGAACCCCATTTTCTGGGCAAACTGACGTCGGATAGACCGGATCCGCTCCAGCAATTCACCATCCTGGGAGGCATCAACCATCGGAACCAGCCCGTAACCTACCTCAAGCTCCAAGACATCCAGCGGGCGGATGGATGAGGTGGAATCAAGCGACTCCTCACCATTACCAGCTTCGGGCAGAGCCGTTTCTTCGACAACCTGAGCCTTTTCCCGCGCCATCTTGCCGGCCAGAAACGCCACTCCGGAGAGCAGGAAAAAGGCAAGATGCGGCAGACCGGGTATCAGCCCGAACACCAGCAAAACCCCCGAAGACACGTAGAAGGCCTTGGGGTAATTCATGAACTGACCGGTGATCGCATTACCGAAATTATCGTCATCGGCTGACCGGGTCACTATGATGCCTGCGGCAACGGAGATGATCAGGGCCGGCAACTGCGCTACCAGTCCTTCGCCGATGGTCAGCAGGGTATAGTTGGTCAGTGCGGCCTGAATCGGCATGCCCTGCTGAAATATCCCAATTATGAGACCACCAAAGATATTGACCATGACGATCAGGATGCCGGCCACCGCATCCCCGCGGACAAATTTGCTGGCACCGTCCATGGAACCGTAGAAATCGGCTTCGCGCGCAATCTTGATACGGCGGGCCCGGGCATCTTTTTCGGTGATCATGCCGGCAGACAGGTCTGCATCAATAGCCATCTGTTTGCCAGGCATGGCATCCAGAGTGAAGCGGGCCTGGACTTCTGCCACGCGCCCCGCACCCTTGGTAATGACAACGAAATTGATGATCACCAGGATCAAAAAGAGTACCGCTCCGACGACATAGTTGCCACCAACGACAAACTGGCCGAACGACATAATGACAGCCCCAGCTGCTTCGACCCCTTCACTGCCATGCAGCAGGATGAGCCGGGTAGAGGCGATATTGAGCGCCAGACGGAAGAGGGTTGTTACCAGAAGTACCGAAGGGAAAACAGAAAAATCGAGCGGATGTATCGTGTAGAGGCAGACCAGCAAAATTGCCAGTGAAATGGTCAAATTGGCTGCCAGAAAGATATCCAGCATAAACGCCGGGAGCGGAACGATCATCAGCGCCAGCACACCGATCAGCGCCAAGGCCACATAAATGTCCGAGTTTTTACGTAAACCGTTCAACTCTATTGCTTCAACCGTTCCGTTTGCCATGCGAATCCCGGGCGTTGCCGCTGTATCGTAGTTTCATGTAAAGCAGCAAAATCTATGCATTTTTCATGCCGGTCACACCCGTTACAATCAGGCCTGAATCCTCTGCACAAACGGCGAACGATGGCACGGCAACAAGTCAGCTAGAAGCACAATTCCGACTGGTAGTGACGCCGACAGAGTCAAACTCTTGAACCGAGTCATACAATTGACTCAAACCTTCCCCTTGAGCCGATATACATAGGCTAGGATCTCGGCCACAGCGGCATACAGGGATTCCGGGATCGCTTCGTTTTCATCTACCTGTTCATACAGCTCACGCGCCAGGAATCGATTCTCCACCAGTGTAACGCCGTGTTCTTTTGCGATTTTCTTGATGGCCTGCGCCATCACGTCAGCCCCTTTGGCGAGGACCACCGGGGCTGCCATGCGTTGCCGGTCGTATTTGAGTGCAATCGCATAGTGGGTCGGGTTGGTAATCACCACATCGGCGGTGGGAATAATTTTGGTCATCCGACGGCGGGCCATCTGATACTGCATCTTTTTGATCTGCCCCTTTATCTCGGGGTTTTCCGATTCCTTGTTTTCATCTTTGACTTCCTGCTTGGTCATCTTCAGGTTGTCCGTATACTGCCACTTGACGTACATAAGATCGAGAATTGATATAATCAGCATGATGCCGCAGGTATGCATTACTATCTTGAAAGCGACATGCCCCATATAAGTCATGATCGTCTCAACATCGGCTTCGGCCAGAATGGTGATATTTTGCGTTTCGTCGCTCAGCACCCGGAAGGCAATGTAGCCAATCACGGTCAGCTTGAGCAGTGACTTGACCAGCTCAACCAGGGCCGTTTTGTTAAAAATCCGGCCAAAACCGCTCAAAGGATTCAGTTTGTTTATGTCAAACTTGAGCCGATCCCATCTGAACTCAAATCGCCCGCTGTCCTGGATCACATTCGATGTAACCGAGGTCACAATGATCGTCACCACGAGCGGCGCCATCACGAAAACAATCAATAGAAATGTTTTGAGAACCAACTCATAGACGTTCTTTTCAGTCAGTTCGAAGCTTCCTACCGTACTCAGAATTTCCACGCTCTGCTTTGAGATGCTTGATGTCATGAAACTGCCGAAGGTGTACAGACAGACCATTCCCGCCAAGAGCGTGAACGTAGAGGTCATCAGGACGCTCTTGGGCGGAGCTCCGTCTTCCCGTGCTTTTTCAAGACGCTTACTGGTCGGTTGTTCAGTTTTTGAATGCCTGTCTGCGCCTTCGGCCAGGGTTCAGCCCCCCTTTGACATCAACCTGAACAGCGTTTCGATTTGACCGTTAACGGATCCGAACGCTACCGTGAGTACGTGAAAAAAGATCATCAACGACAAGCCCAATACAACAAACCCGATCCCAATATTAAGCGGCATACTCACCATGAAGATGTTCATCTGTGGAAAGGCGCGGGCCATAATGCCGAGTATGACACTGGTAAGCAGCAAAGCGACCATTACCGGAGCGGCCAGCCGGATGCCCAATATAAAGATGTCTGACGTGCCCTTGACAAGGAATGATATTATCTCGGCATTAATATGCCAGCCACCCAGCGGTATGATGCGGAAGCTGTCCACGATCGTACGGATGAATAGATGATGGATATTCATGGAGAGGAACAATAGCGTTGCCAGCAGGCTTTGCATGACAGACATGACCTGGGTCTGGTTACCCTGACTCGGATCGATGATCGACGAGATGGTGAAACCCATTTGCATGCCGATGATCTGACCGCTGAATTCTACTGCCGAAAAGATTATGCGGGTAATGAACCCCAGGGTGATGCCAACCATGACCTCACGTAACGCCAGTATCGCCAGTGTAAAAGCGTCGGTCGATATCTCTGGGGCGCTTACGTTCAGGACAGGGAAACAAACCAGTGTGATCATAAATATGACCAGCACCTTGATATTCAGCGGTATAACCCGCCCACCGAAAACAGGGATTGCTGAAAAGATGCCTGCCACACGGCTGAGCACAAGGGCAAAGAAGATCACCTCCCGCGGGGAGGGGAAGGGTAGCAGGGGAAACATGCGATCAGCGTCTCATGATTGCTATGAAAGAATAGATCTCCCGCGTGAAGTCGCTCATATAGGTCATCATCCAGGGAAAAAAGATGATCATGGCAACCATGACTGCAATGATCTTGGGCGCAAACGCCAGGGTCGCTTCGTTGATCGATGTTACCGCCTGGAACACGCTGATCAGCAACCCCACCACCAGGCTGAAGATGAGTAGAGGGGCCGCCAGCATCAGTGTCGCCTCAAAGCTGCGGCGGGCGAGTTGTACTACCAGTTCTGGAGTCATAAGGTACCTCTGGACGTTATCCGAAACTCTTGACCAGGGAACTGATCACCAGCCCCCAGCCATCTACCAGGACAAACAGTAGGATTTTGAAGGGTAGCGAGATCATGACCGGTGGCAGCATCATCATGCCCATGGACATCAATACCGATGCAACCACCATATCCACTACAATAAAGGGAATGTAAATCAGAAACCCGATCTGAAAGGCGGTGCGCAGCTCCGAGATCATGAAGGCCGGAATGATGGTCAGCGTCGGGATATCATCGGCATTCTTTGGTCGCGGAAGTTTGGAAAGACTGACGAATAACGCCAGGTCCTTTTCCCTGGTCTGGGAGAGCATAAACTTGCGAACCGGCTGAACGGCCCGCTCCATTGCCTGCTCCTGGGATATCTTCTGTGCTTTCCAAGGCTGATAGGCCTCGGCATTGATCTGGTTCCAGACCGGATTCATAATGAAGAAGGTCAGGAACATGGAAAGGGCCAAAATGATCTGGTTGGATGGCGCCTGCTGGGTCCCCATGGCCGTTCGCAGAAATGACAGCACCACCACGATACGGGTGAACGAGGTGGTCATGATAAGCAGACCCGGCGCCAGTGAAAGAATGGTGAGCAGCAGGAAAATCTGGACCGTGACGGCAACATCACCCGGTTTGCTCGACGAACCCACACCGAAATTGAACGAGGGGATTGCAATCGGCTCGGCATGGACCGATGTGACAAACAACACCAGCAACACCAGTGGCAACAAGCAGAACAGCAACCTGTGACGGATTATAAACCGCATAACAACCCTTTCATCAGCAGATTTCAGCGTAAAAACCTCCCGAAAAACCCGCTGCGTTCGATGCCGGAGTCCTCGATTACCTCTATCTCTTCGAGCATGTCGATCTGTTTGACCAGGGACAGATTGTCTCCAGCACTTGAAAGCAGCAGATACTCGCCACCAACTTCAACCAGGATCAGGCTTTTCTTTGGCGATATATAGCGGGTTTCCACCAGTCGAATATGTTTCGAAACGAAGCGACTGTTCGGGAGCCCTTTGAAAAGCTTTTCAGAGAAATGTCGCGTAATGAGAATCAGACCGACGACGATCGCCAGAGCGGCAAGCATCTGGAGCAAACTGGAGAAAAAGCTGAATCCCTGGCTGGTATTCCCTTCGGCACAGGCGATGGATGGCAGGAGCAGGAGCAGTACGAGTACCGCTCCTTTCACAATATCTTCTCCACCCGCTCGTTGGGGCTCACTATATCAACCAGGCGAACGCCAAATTTTTCGTTAACCACTACCGCTTCACCACGTGCCACCAGCTTTGAGTTAACAAAGATATCCAGTGGTTCGCCAGCCAGCTTGCTCAGCTCAATCACAGCGCCTTGGTTGAGTTGCAGAATATCCTTAACCAGCAGCTTGGTGCGCCCCAGCTCGACCGTAACTTGCAGGGGTATATCAAGAATGAATTCGAGGTTTTTTTTATCCGGCTCCTGCTCGGCCACTTCAGGCTTTTCAATCACCACTGCCCCCTTTAACACTAAAATTGCTGATCTGAATCGCTTTATTCCCGTGGTGAATACCCGGGATTCCCAGATATTTTGGCACACCCTCTATCTTGACGGTCATTTCGCTTGAGCAGGCCTTGTCCAGCATGATCGTATCGCCCGGAGCCAGATCAAGCAGCTCCCTCAACGAAATACCTGCGTTTCCCATTTCCACCGAAATGTTGAGCGGTGCCTCCAGCAACCCAGCGGATAACCGGAATGACCACTGCGGATCAATGGCCATCAAGTCAAACTGCATCCCTGCCTTGAGCTTGTCCCGGATCGGGTCAATCGTCATGTAGGGGATCGCAAAAACGACATTGCCCGAGATCTCTTCGATCTGGATCTTGAGCGACATGGTTACAATCTGGTATTCTGGCGGGACAATATTCACCAGGCGCGGGTTCATCTCCATGCGCAGCAGGTTCATATGGGTCGCATACAGTGGGGCCCAGGCCTTCTCAAGGTCCTGGAGCATATCCTTGACGATCTTTTCAACCAGGCGCAGTTCGATCGTTGTAAACAGCCGGTTGGCCATAGAGACCTTTGACGACCCCGTGCCGCCTAGAAGACTATCTACCAGAGCGAGTACCAGGGTGCTGTCAAAGGAGATCAGCGCCGCGCCTTTGAGCGGCTCGATCTTGAAAATAGCCATACAGACCGGGGATGGCAGTGTCTGAAGAAAATCATCGAATTTATATGATCGCGCCCCGACCTTCTTGATTTCCACCACCTTACGCAGACGGTTGGACAGGTTGACCCGGCTGTAGCGGATAAAACTGTCGTAAATGATGTCAAGGTTCGGGACAAAGCCTTTATGGGCCTCTGTATTGAAGAGATCATACGCAACGACCGTACCCTCGGTTTTGGACAGCTCCTTTTCAGGCTCTATCCGACCATCGAAAACGGCATTGAGAAGCGCTTCTATCTCTGCTTTGGTGAGGATTTTTTCCATATCGGCCTGGGGTGTGTATGTTACTGAACGACGAAGTCGGTGAAGTAAACTTTTGCAATCTTGCCGGGTGGTATGATCTTGTTTATCGCTGCCAGGATCTCATCCTTCAACTGGTTTTTGCCTTGAACGTCCTGAATGTCCTGCAGGGTCTTGGTGCTCAAAAGGATCAGGATGGCATCGCGGATCGGGGCAAGCCGATTATCGAGATCCGCTTTGACCCCGGCTCCCGACATTTCCAGTTCGACCTTGACCTTCAGATACCTCAATTCCTGACCATCGTAGATATTGACGATAAACGGTTCAAGCGGATAGATATTCGATGCAGCAGCTGCGGTACCGGATGCAGCTCCATGCTCGCCACCCTCAGACTTCGCTTCTGTCGTGGCCTCGCCACCCTCCTTGGCCTTGTCTTTCTTGCTGGCTCCCTTGCCCATCATCATGAAGACAACTGCCAAGACCACAGCGACAGCTACGGCAGCGCCGATGATTATAAACAACTTCTTCTTGTTGCCGCCTTCAGGTTGCTCGGCAACCGCCTGTTCGTCCTTGGCCATGTCATTCCTCCCCATGAATGCTGAATTCAATGGATTGATAAGTAACGCATTATGTAGAACTATTTTACCGTTTTTGCAACCAATTAAACGGTTACGGAGGCGTATCCGCAAAGCGCGAATAGGCCTCCGATCCGATTTTCCATCTACATAAGCGGCTTATTGCTTAAGACTTAGTACCTCCTGGGTCATTTGATCCGCCGTGGTAATGGTCTTGGAGTTGGCGGAATAGGCCCTTTGGGTGGTGATCAAATTTACCATCTCAGTCGCCATGTCTACTGTGCTAAGTTCAAGATTGTTGGATAGCATTGCTTCGTTTGTACCGTTAGCACTATTGAAAACACCCGCAGCGGGCGCGGCAGGGATGCCCGACTGGGCGGTCAGCGTAAAAAGGGTCCCCCCCTGCTTGACCATGCCAGCCGGATTAGGTACTTTTGCTTCAGCGATCTTAACGACAGCCCCCCCAGCAGCAACAGACACGCCGTTGCCACCGTAGTACTCTGTGGTCGTGACACCAGTAGCCGGGTCCGCGTACAGTACCGATATGGCGCCTGTCGAATCAACACCTGCAACCTTCTGAAAGTCCATGGTACCCCCAGAGTCTTTGGCCGAAAAGACGATGGGCATACCGGCGGTGTCAAGCACCTTGTAGCCATCGGGATTAACCAGACCCAAGCCGCTGCTGTCGAGCCGGAATGATCCAGCCCGTGTATAAAAGGCCGTGCCTGGAGTTAATGCAGTACCAGCAGCTGTACTGGGTGCACCAAGTGCAAAGAATCCGTCACCCTGAATCGCAATATCGGTGAGACTGCTGGTGTTTTCCAGAGAACCCTGCGAGAAAACGTTATCGACCTTCTGGATCTGGATGCCGTGACCAATCTGGGAATTGTTCCCTATCGAGGTGGAAAGCATATCGGAAAAAAGCATGCGCGAATCTTTGTATCCGATGGTGTTTACATTGGCAAGATTATTGCCGATGACGTTGATGCCTTCTCCGTTGGCCAACAGGCCGCTGACGCCGGTATACATTGCTGATGTGATACTCATGGTGTTGCCTCCTTGCATCTTGAGAGAGTTTGGGGTGAAACGCGTCAATCAGTCGGCGTTTCGAGGGCTTCCTCTCGGAGGACCAGCCCTGGTACGTTTTTAAATAATTACTGCTGAATCGATGTTGGTAAACACATTACCCTGCATTTGTGCCCGGTCCATGGCAGTCACCACGGTGCGGTTCTTGATACTTACCACCAGGGCCGCGTCGCCCATCATAACCAGCGACTCCTTGCCACCTTTCTGGGCAACACTGTTGACTGCACCTTCCAAGCGGGCCAGGTCATTAGGCGACAGGCTTATGTTGCGGGCCTTCAGCCGGTCCTGGGCATGTTGCGAAAATTTCACCCCCTGGATCGGAAGTTTTTGATCCAGAACCCGTGCGAAGGCTGAATCTGATGCCAGACTACTGACATTTTTTTGCTGGTTTGCCCTGTCACTCCTGCCCGGCTGAAGCGGATTTGGAATTAAAATCGGATCAACCATCCCTCAGACCCCCGATATGCTAATGACATTCGAAAGCGAAACTGTTGCGGCGCCGATAGTCAGCACTGGTGTTCCGCTGGCAACGTTAATTCCATCTACGCGCCCAGTGGTATACGTTGTGGCTGCTATGGCAGTACCATTGGTGGAAGTTGCATTTACCGCAAAGCTGTAAGCACCGGCCGGGACAAGTGCGCCGCTGTTGTCGCGGCCATCCCAGGAAAAGCTGGAATTACCCGAGGCCTGCGCCCCTAGTGCAGCGGTTCTGATGGTATTTCCTGCAGCATCCGTAATTGTTACCGTGCCTGATGAGGCCGCGGCGGGGAGATTGTACTGTAACGACGTCGGCGAAGAGCCGTCAAACACTGCCGCATTACCGTTTGCCGTGACAGTCTTTCCGATGAACGATACCGAGTTTATAGATGTAGAGTTATTCTGAGCTGTCAGCAGATTATTCAGCGCCGTATTGGTGTTATTTGCCTGTTCCACCATAGTCATCTGGGAGAGCTGAGTCAGCATCGCCGCAGGATCCTGCGGTGCCAGCGGATCCTGATTTTGCAGCTGGGCCACAAACAATTTCAAGAAGTCATCACTGCTCAGGCCCAACGACGATTTCATTGCAGCATTGGCTGCAGTTGCATCGGCTGTTGAAGTTACACTGCTTATCATGTTATTCACCTCGCTTTCAGTAGTGAAGGTCAACCATCATGTGATCTGATTTAGCCTGGTACGCCGCTAAGGATGGTGCTGCCTGTTTTGCCAGGCGATAGCCACCGTCCGGCATCCAGGCGTTTTGCTGTCTCTGCTGGGCTAGTTCGCGCCAGTTACCCTGCCCCTGACCGCGACCACTATCACCTGCGCCATTGCCGCCCGTGGTAACCTCGAATGAATCCATCTTTATATTCTGCCGGGATAGCGATTCTTTGAGCGCATCGGTATGTTGCATGAGGGAGTCGCGCACCATCTTGTTTTCTGCGACAATCTCCACCTTCAATCTTTGGCCTTCAAGGTTCAGGTTTACCTTCAACTCACCAAGGTGTTCCGGCGATAGTCTGAGTACAATCTGCTCGCTGCCCGGTTTTGTTTCGTGATTCACGAGACGATCCCGCACCTGTTGTACAATCTGTTCTGGTGGCAGAGCGGTCCGGGAAGTGTCGTTCTGTGTTGCCCCGGAAGCAGAACTTGTGGATAAAGAACCTTCTGTTTTTGCCAGCGGAAGGACCTGTTGCTGAAGATTCCCATTCATGCCACGATCCGGCGTTTCATTTTCATCAGTGCCGGGCTGTTTTTCTCCTGAAGGGGTTGCAGCAATGATTTTCGTGGTATCCACCTGCACGCTCGGCTGGATTTTGCGCACTTCATGCGGATCGCTACGCACCGGCGCCGACTCAGGCTTGGCTTCGCCTGCATTTACGGCGGATACCGATCGAGGGGTTATCGAAGTAGCAGGCCGCATCTTCTGTAGCTGATCCTGCTGCCCTGTCGTACCGGCTTGCACTGCAGGCACATCAGCGGTGTCCTCATTTTTCTGCGATGCTATCTCCACCGGCCTTGTTGCTGCCGGAGTTGGTGACAACGACGCTGTCCGGCTTTGATGTACCGGTTGTTCTGACTGAGGCACACCGTTTTCCATTACCGTAACGTTTTTCTCAGCCCCTACCGGCTCGTGTAAAGCCGTCTTTGCAGGTAGGGCAGGCTCGGTGGCAACCTCAGCGTTGCTCGGCACCGCAAGCACTGGTTGTCGTTGTGACTCAGTGACGTTCTTCATGGCATCCCGTACATACGTAAAAGACACATCGGGTTGACGAACGGCCTGGTCTGTAGAGACCTGCAAGGTTGCACCGGCTGACCGCGTCACTTCCGTGGGTTTCATTGCTGCGTACTTGTCACCTTCTGTGACGACCGCCTCGTTGTGAGGGGGTGTTGCGACTTTCATTCCAGATGTGAGATGTACAAACGATCCATTTCCTGCAGCAATCGTCGCCATCACTGGTACTTGGGTAGCTACGGCTGCTGTGCCGGCGGCGGAACGCACGGGATTTTCCACTCCGGCAGTATTTACAGG
This sequence comes from Deltaproteobacteria bacterium, assembly GCA_021780495.1. Taxonomy (GTDB): domain Bacteria; phylum Desulfobacterota; class Desulfuromonadia; order Geobacterales; family Pseudopelobacteraceae; genus CAIPTY01. The sequence continues at coordinate 4,996 of JAJXYO010000041.1, read as the reverse complement.
TGTTGCGGTCTCCGGCAATGGAACATTCCTTCCGATCTTCACCAGATCGGCTCGTTCAAGTGCTACGGCGATACCGTGACGCGTCTGTGACATCTCTTGTGGGGCTTCCGACCGGCTGTCTGTGACGCTGCTCAACTCTGGCATTCTGCCATGTAACTGGGAGATCAACAGGGCAAGCTGTGCCCCGTTCGCACCCAGCGTCACGTTCTGTGACTCTTGGTCGGTGGTTGTGTCATCTGGAGAGACGCTGCCGGATGTTACTTCGCTTGAATCAGCCAGCACTGGTGTCGCCTCTTTTCCGCCGGTGCCTGCAGCCATTAACAATGCCGTCATGGCATCACTCACCATCTCCGGCGCAGATGTTGCCCTAGATACATTAAGCGCAACACCCTGTCCCGCGACCGCAGCCTGCAAGGCTGTATGTCTCGACACACCCTGTAATAGCCCGGCAAAAGCGCCCTCCTTCCCATCCAACACGGCGGACTCACCGGCCTGTGGAACCGCCATGCTGGCCGGCGTTTGTTGCATTACTGCCATCATCTGTCCTGTATTCATTTTTTTCACCTCCTTTCTCTTATTGATTTCTTATGAACATGGACAGAAACCGTCCATAAGATTATACGAATTATTTGAGGTTCTCCTTGATCCATTTAAGAACCAACGGTTGGTTGAGATACGGTATCAACTTAAGGACAGTTGTGTTGTTCAGATCGTTCAAAATGGATACAACCACCACTCCCTGCATGTTGCCCAGATACTGGCCGGCCTGTTCCGGCCGCATTTTCTTGAGCAGTGTCAGCATCCTTTTGCGTTTGTCGTCTACTGTTTTTTTCTGCTGTTTTAGTGACGAATCAAGCTGTTTTTTTCTCTCTTCAAGCTGCTTGAGCTGGGCGTCAAGTTTGGCGCTCATTTTTTTTAATTCCAGTTCTTTAGCTGCCAAGGCCGCTTCCTTCTCAGAAAGTTGCTGACGGCGGGCATCCTGCAAAGCCTTTTCCTCGCGAGCCGCCCGTGATGCATTGGGAGGTTGTTGCCCTTCTTCCGGCGACACCTTACCAGATCCGGGGGGCTGCTTAGCGGCGGTAGCCTCACTCTCGGCACCAGCACGCGACAACACCTGCGGTATCGCCCCTAACGTCAGGCAACATCCGAAAATCACCACTATAGTCATAATCTTGACTATGCGGCCCATCAGGAAGGCCCACCCTTTTTCTGAATAGCTATTTCATCGAGAAATGCCCGCTCTTTCTGTTCCATTTCCAGTCTGAACTCCCGTGCTTTTTTTCCCTTCAATGATTCCAGCACCTTTTTATCCCGAGTGGCATCCAGCAGGTCATCACGCTTGTCTGTCAGAACACAACCGAGCTGGTCTATACGCGCTTTCTGATTATTTATTTCTTCACGTTTGCGGGCAAAAAAATCTACGTATCTGCGCAATTCCTCAATACCGTTCAACTCTGTCTGACGCGCGTGAAATTCTCTCGCCAACTCATCCACATGGGATTCGTGCTGCGTAAGTACATCATTGGCATGCTCGAGCTCCAGCTTGGCGCTGACAAAATCGAGCTTACGCACCTTCTCTATTTCTCGACGATAGTTAAGCACCTGTTCAAGTTTAAATTTCTTGTCTGCCACACAAGCTCACCTCCTTATGCTGTCGTCCGTGTCAACCCTCGAATATACCCTTCAGACTCTGAACAGAATCATTCATGCTAACCGGGTCATGAATGGACTGCTTAAGATAGGACTGCATACCCTCATTCTTGGAGATAGCATAATCTATACCGGGATTGCTGCCATCCTTGTATGCCCCGATATTTATCAGATCCTCAGACTGGCGATAAATTGCCAATGATTCTTTGAACTTCCCGGCCAGCTTCTGATGCTCCGGGGAGGTGACATCCGTCATGACCCTGCTTGCACTTGCCAGCACATCGATAGGCGGGTAGATGTTGCGCGCCGCCAGCTCCCGGGAAAGCACTATGTGCCCATCCAGAATGCTGCGCATGGCATCGGAGATCGGCTCGTTAAAATCATCCCCTTCGACCAGAACCGTATAGAGGCCGGTAATGCTCCCCTGCGAGAAGTTACCACTCCGCTCCAGCAGCTTGGGCAGCGCAGCAAACACAGAGGGTGTATAGCCTTTGGTGGTAGGCGGCTCACCGATCGCCAGCCCGACTTCGCGCATGGCCATGGCAAAACGGGTTGCCGAATCCATCATCAGTAGTACTTTCTTGCCCTGCTTTTGAAAGTATTCAGCGATCGTAGTCGCGATGTAGGCACCCCGCATCCTCACCAGCGGTGGCTGATCGGACGTTGCCACGACAACCACTGATTTTTGCAACCCCTGCTCCTGGAGATCCTTTTCAATGAATTCGCGCAGTTCTCGTCCACGCTCACCAATCAGAGCGATTATATTGACGTCGGCCTCGGTGTAACGGGCGATCATGCCCAGCAATGTCGATTTTCCGACACCCGAACCGGCCATGATGCCGACTCGCTGTCCCTGGCCACAGGTCAACAATCCATTGATACTGCGTATCCCAAGGTCAAGCGGCTTGCGGATCGGAGGGCGCGACATCGGGTTGACCGGCGCGGCATAGATCGGATACTCTTCTTCAACCCGTACGGGACCCTTGCCGTCAATCGGGTTGCCCAACCCATCGATAACCCGCCCCAGCATGAGCGGTCCAACGCCCATCGTGGCCTTGTCGCGTCTGACCGAAATGAGACTGTCAAGCCCGACTCCCCGCAATTCACCGAGCGGCATCAGCAGCGTTTTGTTATTACGGAAACCGACCACCTCGGCCGGTATCGGTTCGCCGTCCTGCGGCTTGATCTCGCAGATGGCACCGACTGACGTATCAGGGCAGTAGCCCTCGATCACCAGACCGACTACCTGGGTAACCTTGCCGTGCAGCCGGACCGGTTTTGCCAGTTCAACAGCAGAACGATATTTATCAAGCTTGAGTGTGGAATCAAACATGGGACTTCATACCCCCCGGCATCAGGCGCCGGTGCCAGGAGACAGGCAGCGTTCCTCCAGCAGCCGCCGATAGATCTCATCCAGCTGGGCATCGATGCTCGCATTGATTGTCCCCATATCCGTATCGATCAGGCAGCAACCAGAAAGTACCGTTGGGTCCGGTTTAAGACTCATTCTATCGCTTATCAACTCCCTGCTGAGAATATCAGCATGTCCCGTGGTCGCCAGGGCGTAGTCATCCGGATTGAGGCGAACGGTAATTTCATCGCGTTCCGAAAGGCCGGCAATGGCATTCTGCAGCACTTTCGACAGGATGCTGCGATCTTGCGAAACCTCTCGCAATATGACCTTGCGGGCCACCATGATAATAAGCGTGAGGAGTTCATCCTCTGACTCCCGCAGGACTTTTTCCCGCAACAGGTGGATCCCTTCGCTGGCAGTCCGCAGTGCTTTAAATACGTTAAACAGACCTCGTTCCGCGAGATTTTTCCCTTCGACAAGCCCATTTTCGAACGATTCTTTAATCCGGCTGTTAAGCTCCTCTTCGCTCAATACAACGCTGTCCGGTTCCGCTGGAGCCTTCTGGGCTATCGCAAGATTCCCTGTCAGCTCCGAGGTGTCAAACAGGCCGAGTGGGACAAAGCCGCCACCACCGTGATTTTCTGGCGCTTGCCCGATAGCACGAAAGTTAAACGATGGCATGGTTTCGCCCGTACCGCCGGGCTGAAATTTTATAATCCTAGACGAGGACATCGTCTCCCCCGCGACCTGCCAGAACGATCTTGCCTTCCTCCTCCATCTTTCGAACGATTTTTATAATCTCGCTCTGGGCCTTCTCTACATCGGAAAGGCGTACCGGCCCCATGACCTCCAGGTCTTCCTTGATCATTTCAGCGGCACGGCTGGAGATATTTTTGAAAATCTTGTCCTTGACCTCATCCGGCGACGTTTTCATGGCAAGGGTCAGGGTATCATTGGAAACCTCGCGCATGACAGACTGAATGCTGCGGTCATCCAGACTGAAAACGTCCTCGAAGGTAAAGAGATGCTTACGGATGATCTCCGCCAGCGGAGGACTGATCACATCCAACTTATCAAGTATCTGCTTCTCTTTGCTGCGATCGAAATGGTTGAACATATCCACCACCTTTTCAATACCTCCGACCTTATAGCGCTGAGTTCCCCCCATAGAGCTGATTTCCCGCTTCATAACATCGTCGATCTCTTGAAGTATCTCCGGAGACACCTGCTCAACATCGGCAATTCGAAGCACAACCTCGGCCTGCAGTTCTTGAGGCAGCAGGCTGATGATCTCGCTGGTCTGTTTTGATTTAAGTTTTGCCAGAATAACGGCAATGGTCTGAGGATGTTCCTGTGAAAGGAAGTTGGCAATGCTCTTGGAATCCATATTGGCCAGAATATCGACCAAATCTCCGTAGCTGGAGGCGGCAAGTTCCTCCATCAGCATGGCGGCCTTGTCCGGTCCGAGGGCTTTTTCCAGAATTTTGCGGACGAACTCATCACCCTGAGAGAAAATACCTGATTCGGGGTTAACTACCGTCGTGAAATCCTCAACCACTTGCATAATGGTCTCACGTGTAACATGACCGAGTGCGCCCATGCTTTTACTGATTTTCTTTATTTCGTTATCATCCATATGCTCAAAGACCTTGGCGGTAACTTCATTGCCAAGGTAGAGCAACAGGATTGCAGCTTTATCTGTGCCGGTCATATGTTTCCTGTTTGAGTTATCGGAAGATATTATCTGTATTTTCTCGTTCGCAGAAATCTATTGATACCGCTTTTGTGTCAAATAATTTCACGAACCCCATGTCCCGATGTGGTGGTCCGGCAGAAAACCGGTTCGTAGTGCACGTTTCCTGTTTATTCCAAGTTGCATTCAAGATGTCATTAATTTATACTCTCGACATGGAGGTGGCCCATGGCGAGAACGGTTTGTATCAGCGACATCGAAGTTGCTCAAGCACGTCTTCTTCGAGAGCAAGCCAAGTC
>JAJXYO010000042.1 GCA_021780495.1 Deltaproteobacteria bacterium | reverse complement strand
GGTTCATCCCCGCGCTTGCGGGGAACAGCGGGCAACGAGCTTGTGCATGTACTCGTAAGGCGGTTCATCCCCGCGCTTGCGGGGAACAGACCTATCCGTGCCGGTTTTGCGGCGGTTTCCACGGTTCATCCCCGCGCTTGCGGGGAACAGGTCGCGATAGATATCGTCATCCATGTTGAGTTCGGTTCATCCCCGCGCTTGCGGGGAACAGGCCTGTTCCTAAAGCGCAGACAGTTTTCAATACGGTTCATCCCCGCGCTTGCGGGGAACAGCCTGCCTTTGCTGAAATGGTCAATGCCGGGCGCGGTTCATCCCCGCGCTTGCGGGGAACAGGCTCAAACAGCAGCTCTCGCGGGATCTGAAAGGGGTTCATCCCCGCGCTTGCGGGGAACAGAAAACCATCCATAATGCCGGCGACATTGCCACCGGTTCATCCCCGCGCTTGCGGGGAACAGACTTCTTCTACTTCCTTAAAATCATTAAGCAAATTCACCATTAAAAAACCTACCGATTTTCAAGCCTTTTAAAACGGGTATTCTTCTGCATCTGTAGCCCCCTCCGGAGGCAGGAATGATACCAGCTTTATCCCATCCATCTCAACCGGTATCCTCCGGTTCGTCCCAAGGGTCAGAAAATCGAAACCTGATTCATTGTTCGATGTCCAGGCCATGACGGCATTGCCTTCATCCACGCCTTCTTCAAGGTTATCCCAGATCATCTCCCGCACCCGGCGGCTCACGTCCCCCACGTACACCCCGGCCCGCACTTCCACCAGCCAAAGACCAAGTCGCCCACGGAGGCGCGGCGGCACATTCTCGGTAACTATGACAAGCATCTAGCACACCCCCATAGATCAATTATGAAGGTTGAATTATGAAAATTCATCCTTCATCCTTCATCCTTCATCCTTCATCCTTCATACTTCATACTTCATCACTCATAATTAATAATTAAAAAACCATCACCTCAACCCCGCATCGCCCAGCCCCTCTTTGTTCGGAATGGCCATCTCTACCGCCTCTTCATGCGCCTTGGGACGCTCCATCTCCCCTGCCGCCAGCACCTCTTCGATGACGGGGATGATCTTGTCCAGCATCTTGCTCTGACGGAACGCATCCCGGCAGGCCAGACGCACCTCGCGCTCCGGATTATGTGGGTTCTTGCCGGCGACACGGAAGGCCACCGGCACAACCGTATCGAACTTAAAGATATCGGCAATATCATAGACAAACGACTGCGGTTTGCCGGTATGGATGAAACCAACCGCAGGGGCATACCCCGCCGCCAGGATGGCCGCCTCGCAGATGCCGTAGATGCAGGCCGTGGCCGATGACAGGCAGCGGTTGGGCACATCGCCGCTCTCCCATTCGGTGTGGTCATAATTCCGGTGCTTCCAGTCAACGCCGTATTGCTGCGCCAACAGTTCATACGTCTTGCGCACCCGCACCCCCTCGATACCGCGCAATTGCTCTACGCTGCGCCGCTCGGGCGGTTCCTCTTTGAAGCGCAGGGCATACATCCTGCGGACGACCTTCAATCGCGCCGAATCGTCCAAGGCAAGTTTGGCCTGATACAGCAGACGATCCGACCGCGCCCCACCCGGCTGACCGGCGGCATACAATCGCACCCCCGCCTCGCCGATCCAAACCAGCAGGCACCCCACCCGTGCGGACAGAACCACGGCTGAATGGGACACGCGCGTCCCCGGTTCCAGCATCAGGCAGGCTACCGTGCCGATGGGGATGTGGGTGCGGACACCGGTTTTGTCAACGACAACAAAAGCGCCGTCGATGACGTCCAGATTCCCCTTTTCGATATAGATCACGGAGACGCGATCCTTGATGGGGAGCGGCTTTAATGCCGGGAGAATGGGGTTGGTCATGGTTTGTCCTCTTTTCGCTGTAAAAAGATTACCCCACTTTGGAAAAGGGGGGTGGCGAAGCCGGGGGGATTTGCCTCTCGCCACAAATCCGCAAAATTTCTTCCAAAACAGCCTCTGTCTCCTGCAACACATGCAAATTATCAAAGCGGAGCACGGACAGCCCCTGGCTGGAGAGATTTGCATCCCGATCGGCATCCCGGCGAGCATGATCCTCTTCATAATGCTGGCTGCCGTCCAGCTCTATAACCAACCGGGCCGCCGGGGCGTAGAAGTCCACGATGTAGGGACCAAGCGGTTTCTGACGGTAAAACTGAATACCAAGAATCTGCCTGCCGCGTAGATAGGGCCAAAGCCTCTGTTCAGCTTCTGTCATACCTTTTCGCAGGTCACGCGAAGGCTGTTTAAGATTTCTGGAATATGGTAACGGCAAATCCCCCCCCTGCCTCCCTTTTCCAAAGTGGGGTGTGTTTTTGAGCGAAAGTTTGCGGGTTCTGCCGGCAATCTTTCTGATCGAGCAGAAAGCATCTGCACAATCGGACAACGGCCCGTTGCAAAAACAGCTGTATGTTCAGTTGTCCGATAATTCCGGACAACTACACGCCTCTTATCGAAGTAGGGCCAATGTTGGTTTTTACCCCCCTTTATGAAAGGGGGGTCAGGGAGGATCTGATTCACACCCGCGCCAACGACAACAACCCGCAACCGAAGGATTGTCTCATGCTATAGGCACCACCGAAAGCAGTCCAAGCCCCATAACCTTGCCATGTCCGATGCCAGTTTTGAGCGCATCACTGAATTTATCCGGTTCAGTAACAGTCAACATCCCATCGTACAGCACCGAGAAAATCCGGATACCGTTGCCGGAATGCTGCTTACCACCAAGCATTAGTTCCTGTGAAACCCGCACATCAACCCGTTCTTGCGACGATTCTGAAAAATCGAAAGAGGCCTGTTGCGGCAGCGAGAAACCATGCATCTCCCCTTTCCGTTTCACCCATGCCTCCTGTTCCTGTAACTGCATCAACCCTTGCCGCTTGCCATTGCGGGAAACACAAGGGTTAGCACGTAGCCTGTAACGAAAACGCTTCCCAGCCGTGAGCGAATCAAGCTTTAGTCGTCCTTTCAAATCAATTGCCGGATCAGCGGTTGCAAGCCACCCTTTTACACCTATGCCTGTCCAGTCTGGCATAGTGCGGCTTTGCACAAGAATGCATGGACACCCGTCTAAATCAGTCTCCGGCTCGTGCCGCCACAAAAATTCGCCTTCCGGGCATTTGCTGTCCGGTGCGCTGAAAGCCCGGCAGAGAGTGGAATGGAGTTGGTAAGGATCTGACAGGTCGCGACGAGCTTCCCGGCAACGCGGATCAATATGAATCCTATGCAGGTACATTGGGTACCTCCTGCGGAAACGGAATCCATTCCGAACGCACGAAACGCGACCCGAAGCGCCGTTCGGCAAACGACGACAGCGGTTGATCCATCTTGAGCACGCCGGAACCATCCGCAGACTCATAGGAAACCAAGAGCTTCTCGGGAAGCTTTTCCCATTTCCGTTGTTGTAGTGCGATCCAAGGCCACCGGGCCAATACGTCCATCAGCGGAGCATCCTGTAGCCCGTCAGCCATCCAGATCGACTCTGATGGCACATAGGATTTACGCCCCAAAGCAAGAGTCCAGAAAGGATTTTGCAGGGCAGCATGAATCTTTTCAAGCAAGGCAACATCGTTACCTTCAAGACCCACCAGGAAACATGCATCCGCGAGGTAGAAGCGCTGCGAAACGACACCTCCATCCTTGGCCTGCTTTCCATCCGCCTTGATGATGGTGTCAACTGCAGCGCAGCCTGCAGTCTGGTAATCCCGTTTGGGCACCCCTGGCCGGTCATGACGAACACCCATAGATAGGTGCGTAAGCGGCTCAAGATCCGTCCAATTTTCCCGATCGATACCTAGCGCAGCAGCCAGCAGGCCGATGACTCCGGATTTGCTGGGTTCCTTGCCGGTATCACGTTGGTCAAAACGACTGGTAGTGCCCCACGACTGCATGGGTCCCACCAAGCGAAGCAACAGTGTTGGCATGGGTTACTCCTGTACGGCCGAAAGGGCCTTGTCGAGAAGATCCTTCAGCGCTGGCAAAGTCGTTCCCAATCCATTCATTTTGGCCTCTATAAGATTGAGCACAAATGTTTGTTCCTCACCACCAAAAGCAACTTGCAGCGTCTGGGCTTTCTTGGCAAGCTCTTCCGCCGATTTTCGAGTCAGAGACTCATCCTTTTTGACGCGGATTGGTGTTTCAAAGGCATTGGCCAGATTGCGCGGTGCGGCATTGCGGCGCACCGTAACTGCCACAAACTCCGGGGGATTATGGGCCGCAAAGGTATTCTGCTTGCCAGTGGGTTCAGCAACAACAAAACCCTCCAGGAATGCCCGCAGTCCTTTAGCCGCCAACTCCCGGTCATTCTGGAGATTTTCAACCAGCTTCTCCCAATCCACCACGGCGTAACGGTAGAAACAGGCCGAATTGAATTCTACTGTTCCCATCATGTCAGCACCGGCGCTATCTTCAGGCTTGAGATCGTCTACAGCAGTGTAAAAATCGAATTCCCGCTCAACCGAATGGGTTGAAATGGAGTGGGCAACTTGACAGGCAGCATTCTGGTTTCTCTCAGGCATATCAGCGAGCATGCGCCCGAAGAGCGCCACATCAACGGCCTTGCCACCGTTGAGGATTTGAGAAAATGACTCTTTAAGCTCCTTGGATGCCTTCTTAGCAGCCTCTTTCTTTTTCTCTTTCGCAGATCCTTTTTTGAGTGCCTCTTCAATTGCTTCCCATTTCTCTGAGTTCCATCTTTCATTTATGGTGGCAACGACAGCTGCTATTTCCTTTGTCCCAAGAAACATCAAATATTCGCTCTTTTCATCTTCATTGTTTTCTTCATCGTTCGGAGCAACCCAGATCCCTGCTCCTGCCAGTACAGCCAGTCGAGCCCGTTTTCTTGCTTCTTCCTGATCACGACCTTCCTTAACTAAAAGTTTCACAACTTCGTCAAGCAATCGCTTTGTGCGCTGTCCAAGATTTTCAAGGAGGAATTCCTTTTCCTCAACCTTCATCTTGAAAAACTGCCGTATCGAGCGTTTGAGGCACTGACTGGAGACGCGGGCACGGCGGGTGCCACCAAAAAGGGCATCCTTGGGTGCGCCGGTATCGTCTCTATTCAGGTTTGACGGGGCAAAATTCTGCAGTGCGTGAATTTCGACAATTGTTTTCATTTGTTGTTCTCCTTGTGGTTGTATTTTTTAAATGACTGTGCCGTGGGTTAAATATTTTGATAAAACTCGCGAGCCCAAGCGTTCTGAATACGCTTTCGATCATCTCCCCAATAACGAAGCCCGTTTAACAAATCACCAAAGTCAATGGATTGCTCTTTGAGAAGTGCAACCATCTGCCGCAAACGATGTGGCAATTGATCGACATCGGCATCCAGAAGAGCGATAAAACGCCGCTCCGTGCTTGTGGAACCACTAACCACCTGATACACCGCACACGCTTTCCCAAAAGTCATTGGCACTCCAGACCTGCCGACCCGCCAATGACTGGCCCAGAGACCGGCCACCAGATAGAATGTTTCCCGGCGCCAAGATTTGTCTTCATTCTTTACGAAGGGTTCTACATAGGGATAAGCGTCAACATATGTTCCAGGATCGAAAGCAAGGCTGCGACGCAAGACCGCGCGCACCTTAGTCTCTTTTGCGTTCAACTTTTCCAGATGTTCAATAAATCTGTTCATAAGACCTCCTTCTCTGGCTTGAGTTGTAAAATTTCGGCATTTAATTCTGTAAGTTTGTTCTGTACAGGCTCTCTTGCCTTTACCAGAGCGCGAATGGCCCAGGCATCGCCCATTGAAACAGAAGAACTATGTTGTTCCCAAGAGGACTGTAACGAGTCACGAACTGATTTCAGCCATTGGCAACGGACATCCTCGGAATCCCGGTCTAGGGTGCACTCGCGCAGGATTTCATGAAAGCGAATCTCCATCGTGCCCCAGTAGTTCTGTAATGTTCCAACGGCATAAACCATTTTACTTATCTGAGCGCGCTCTTCTTTACTCAAATCATCTTCTCGCTTTTGTTCGTTACGATTCAGTAGATGACGGTGATATTTCCAAAGTGATGACCGTAACGACTCAGCACCATCTTCCGCTAAATCTAAATAAGTCCTTATGGTGGTACGAAAGTTTTTGTCACCTGACAGTGCAATTGGAATGGTACAACATTCCATTCTCCAGAAGTCTACATTCGCACTTGGCGGTTCATATCTTAGACCAAGCACCAAAACCGATTTTGGCAAACAGTCAGCTTTATTCCCTGCCAGTTTAAGTGCATTTTGAATTGTCAGGGGCGCAAGTTCACTATTATCAGGAAGTAAGGAGTCGAAGTCTCTCCATACACCACGATCTTTTTTGAACCGAATAGGCAGTTTCCCCAGTGTTTTCTTGATTTCATAGGGATGCATCGGATCAGGATTGTTTGATGGGTCCTCAAAACCCTGTCCGGCAACAAATCTCATGCTTGTCACTTCACCTGTGGCCAGTTCCTCAAGACGAATCATCCGAGATTGCCATGTGTAAAGATCAGCATATCCCGTTGCCATCAGCTTTGGAATGCTGAGTGGAAGCGACTTCGCCTCACGTTCCCACAATGCCGAATCCCCACGCATTACGTCCCGATTCGGATATGGCACCAAGTTATAACAAAGCGTTTCATGGAAATTTCGCCCTAATGGAATGCACATCATTGCATTCGGTGACGGTGACGGGTAATAACCTCTGCCGCCACTAATCGAAAATGTCATGGTAGAGAGTAACCAACGAGCACATTCCTTTGATTCCCTGACTCCGGGCGTTTTTGTATCAGTATGATCGAAGAGAACCTTGTTGGACGTTGCGTTAAATTCAGCCGTCAACTTCGTCCAGGGTTCAATCTCATTCTTCGGGACGTTCGGATTTTGCCCAAACGGATACTTCTCATCAAAAAGCCAAAACCGTTCACGCCACTTTTCCAGATAAGCCTTAATCTTATCTCCAGGCAGACCCTCTTTGAACAAAGCCTTAGCTTGATCATTATCTGTCGGCCCTTCCAGTGCGCGGTATAACACCGCCAGCAAAAATCGATGCAGCGCCGCTACCACCAGCGGCGACGGATCTTCGATAGCAGCGATCTCCCTGGATCGCAGCAAGGTATCTCGAATACCCAATTCGCCACGATTCCCGTCGGAAAAGCGCACCGGAATCCATTTTTCGTCAATCAGGTTAAATCGGCTCATTTGACCTCCTTTGTTTCATACACCAGCCCAAGATCATCATCCAGTCGCACCGTCGCATCTTCTATCCAGCAGTTTTCACCATTCAATACCAGCGGGAAGTAGTTCCGGAGCAGTGTTGACTTTTTCCACCCCTCCGGCACTCCAAGCCCTTTTATTTTATTAACCAATCCCTTGCGCGAAATGCTCATGGCTCGCAAGCACCAGCTCTTGGCCTGGTTGAAGTTGGGCGGCGTCAACGGACTGAACTCATCAGTTGGAAAAAGCGGGATTACCGTCACGGACGGCTCCCCGAGCCTTGTCTGGGCAATCAGCGTGGGATGCAAGCCCGGTTCGTCTTCACCAGCCATTTCAAACTTAACCTCTTTCCAGGAGCCATCATCCGGGAATCCTATAATCGCCATATTGGCACGCTGACGCTGAGAAATGACCTCGCCTTCAACCAATATGGCTTTGTCCATTCGATCAATCAGGAAATCTGGGGTGTTGACTGTATCCTCATACACCGCCTGCACCAATGTGTCGATCTCATCAGGCAGTGTCACCGTTTGCCGTTGTTCCTCCCGAAGCAGACACCAGGTGCGCAACAGAATATCCACCCGATAGACCTTCTCCCACCACAAAGGCTTGCCGAATGATGGCGGCTCATCGTCGGCAAGACCAGCCACCAGGAGGGTTGGAGGCCCGGCAACCGACCTGTTCGCCCGCTTATGCCGCCATAAACGCCCTGCTCGCTGCAGCAGAAGGTCTATGGGTGCAAGGTCGGTTGCAATCACGTCAAAATCCAGATCAAGACTCTGCTCGGCGACCTGTGTAGCAATAAGAATCTTCCGTCCGCTGCGTTTGCCATCTTCTCCGAAAGTTGCCAAGACAAGATCTTCGCGTTTCTGCCGCCGATCAGCCGGAAACCGCGCATGGAAAAGAAATATTTCCGTCCCATCGGCAAGCCGTTTGCCGACACGTTGACCATCGCTCTCTATCGGCTCGCCATCCGGAAAAAGCCTGTAAAACTCTTGAGCCCGCTGCACCGTATTGACCAGCGCCAGCCCCATGCCGCCGTTGACAAGGTGTTCATTCAGGGCAGACTGCATGCTTGGCAGATCACTGGGTATACCCTGTAACAGTAGAGTCATGCGGCGAGAGGGATCAGCCTCGAAATGTATTTGATCCACTGTCCCAAGGCGGAAGACCGAAAGGCGTGGATATTCCGTTTCCTGTTCCGGCAAAGCAGCGTTTACCACTTTAGCCAACTCGCGCCGAATATTAGGTGGTAACGTCGCCGAGAGCAGCACCACCGACGAACCGAGCGACAGAAGCCATCGCAGCAGATGGACCAGAAGCGTACCGGTGTAGGCGTCGTAGGCGTGGATTTCGTCGAAGACCACTACACGGTTTGCAAGTCCCCAGAGGCGGACAAAGTTATGTCGGACCGGAAGAATAGGAAGAATGGCCTGATCCACCGTTCCGACGCCATATTCCGAAAGTAGCGCCCGTTTTTTATTGGTGAACCACTCCCCAGCTCGTATCTCACCACCCGTTTCCGGGTCATGGATGCCGGTAAGTCGCAAATCTTGAAAGATGTCGTTGAATGCTGTCCCGCCATGCAGCAGTTGTAGATCAAGCCTGCGGTCAACTCCCTGTTGGCGGATGAATTTCAAGGTGCGCTTAAACATGGCATTGCCGGTTGCCTTGGTCGGTAAAGCCACATAGAGACCACGGTGCCCGAAACGGCGCTGCAGTTCAAAATGCGCATAGAAAGCCGCTTCGGTCTTTCCCTCGCCCATGGGAGCTTCAACCAGTAGAATTGCGGGCTCCTGCAAATCAGCCAGAACATCGGCAATAGCCTGCTGCAAAGGTCGAGGGGCAAAATCGAAGATCTGTTCAAAAGTTTTTTGCTCCTTTGCCAGCGGTGTTCTCGATTCCCAGCCGATGGCATCCAATGCCTGGTCGGCACAGCCTCTTCGCTTTTGAAACCATCCCGTCAGGTCTTCACAATCTTCGATAGTACCGAAAGTAAACCATTCCTCGTTGGAACCGATCCAGTCGGCAAAGCTTGTTAGCCCCGACAACAGCATGAAGTCAGGGCCGGAAAGCGTTTCCTTGGTTGGGATACGGGAGGGCTTGAATACCTCCTGCAACGCTTCAAAAAGGTCTCGACGAGCTTCTATCCAATCATTCCGAACAGCTTCAAGCCGCTCGCCACTTCCGACATGTATTTCATATTCAGCTTTGCTCTTCGCATTTTCTGAGGCTCGTGTGCCATGGTGGCATCCCACAGCATCAGCCACAAATTCCGCCAAGCTTTCTGACCATTCCATACCCTGCAACAGTTCCGCAAGTGCTACCTGACTCACAAAGGCATGGTGAATATCTGTGCTTGGAACACGAGGTAATCTAAGTCCTGTCATATCCTGCCACTTACACTGAAAACCTGGACACGCCTTTCCCAGATCATGGCAGGCAATTATAAGTGATAGCCAAGGACGGGCATCCTCCCACTCCATTCCCAAAATTGCCGCCATCTTATTTCTGGTGGATTCCGGTTCACGAGCCAAGATGGCGTCAGCGCTAGCCGCCACGTCCAGCATATGAAGAATCAGCGGATGCCACCCTGCATCACCGTTCCGGCTCGTCTTCGCCCAGATATTTACAAATGCTTTATCCACTAACGCACCGCCGCCACATCCATACAATGCCACGGCAACAGATGAAACCGCCCACCGTCCCTCTCCGCCTTCCCCCAATAGCTCCACATCACAATCAAATCCCCCTCAATCCCCCTTTCGCAAAGGGGGAGGTTGAAACCGAAACAGAAACCGGACGAGGCACGCACCGCCGCTACCGCCGCTCCGAAACCCGACCCTAGCACGCATTCCGGAATTAACAAAGCGCTCTAATGGAATTTATTTATCCCTTTTTCCGTGCTGCCACAAACCCTATCACAACCATGTGACATAATGCGTCGCACTGCTCACAATCATGGTCATAATTTATACAACAAAAGGCCCTCCGGATTGCCGGAGGGCCTTTTGTCGTCACAGGTGGAATGTAGACCCGGATCAGCTCTGAGCCGACCACAGACCATGCAGGTTGCACAACTCGCGGGCCGTCACGCTGGTCGCTTCGACGCAAAAAACCGCCGTCGCCACGTCACCCGGTTTGAGGAACTGACGATAGGCTTTGCCATCGGCAATCAGTTCGATCCACTCGATGTAGTGTTTCTCCTCCATCGGATGGGGCACGCTGCCGATTGTCACCTTGTAGCCGCCGGCGACTTTCTCAATCACCGGTACATGTTTTTCCTTGGCCGCATCCACAGTGTTCTCTGTCAACAGGCCCATGGCCTCGCCGCAGCATACCAGTTCACCTTCGCCGGCATGGACAACCTCAACAATGTTTCCACAGAGCGCGCATTTGTAAACCTCTAGTTTTTTTGGCATATTCAGCTCCTTTTCGTTTTTGAAATTCATTGCCTCGTGTAACACGACAAATTTTATCTTTTTTATACCGTACTTTCACAATTTTGCAAGCAGGAAAATAAAAAAAAGGGATGCGTTGCCGCATCCCCATAATTGCAGAATGAAAAGGTATTATCAGGAAAGCTTGCGGCCGCCTTCTGCAGCCCATTTTTCGAGCATGTCGGTGGTAACGGATTTGGGACGCTCGATGGCGTAGCCCAGACCGCGGTCCCAGGTGATGTTGGCCATGCAGCCCAGGGCGCGGCCTACACCGAACAGGACGGTGTAGAAGTCGAACTCGGTCAGGCCGTAGTACATCTGGATGACGCCGGACTGTGCATCGACGTTCGGCCAAGGATTCTTGGTCTTGCCGTGCTCGGTGAGAACACCGGGAGCAACTTCAAAGATCATGGAAACTACCTTGAACAAAGCATCGTCCTTGAGGCCGGGGGTGTTGAGGCAGAATTCACGCTGCGACATGTAGCGCGGGTCGGTCTTGCGCAGAACGGCATGGCCGTAGCCCGGAATAACCTGACCGGCATTGAGCGTATCCCAGAGAGCGGCTTTGATCAGCTCAGGAGTCGGCTCAACGTCTTTGCAGTATTTCGCCTGGAACTTCATGGTCCAGTCGAGAACCTCCTGGTTGGCGAGGCCGTGCAGCGGGCCGGCCAGACCATTGAGGCCGGCGGAGTAGGCATAATAGGGGTCGGAGAGAGCCGAATGCACCAGGTGAGTGGTGTGAGCCGAAACGTTGCCGGACTCGTGGTCGGAGTGCAGGATGAAGTACATGCGGGCAACGTCCTTGTACTCATCCTTCTGGCCGATCATGTGGGCAAAGTTGGCGCCCATGTCGAGGGTCGGATCGATGGCGATCTGCTTGTCGCCACGGTATTTCAGGTTGTAGATGAAGGCGGCGATGACCGGAATACGGGCCACGATGTCGCTGGCGTCTTCATAGACGTACTCCCAGGCGTTCATCTTGTTGAATTTACCGGAGTTGTAGAAACCGGCAAATTTGGAATCCTTCTGCAGCGCCAGCATGGCGACAGAAAGCATGACCATCGGATGGCTGTCACGCGGCAGGGCGCGGACGGCGTCAAATACATACTGGGGCACTACCTGGCGAGTTTTCCACTCGGCGACAACCTCTGCAACCTGGGCATCAGTCGGCACATCGCCGGTCAGCAGGAAATACCAGAAGGACTCAACGGTCGGATAGGCGGAACCGGCGGCCTTTGGCAGGGCTGCAAAAGTTTCGGGGATGTTCTTGCCACGGAAACGGATACCTTCCTGGGGGTCCAGGTAGGAGATGTCGGTAACGAGACTGCGAATATCGCGGGCCCCGCCGATACACTGGTCGATGTTGACCTGATCGATAATAACCTTGCCAAACTCCTTAACCAGTCTGGTTGTGCGGGGACGATGAGCCTCAATCTTCTCCTTCAGGGTGTCTTTCAAAGCCATTTGTGTACTCTCCTTTCGTGTTGTGGGGTGAATTATAACTACCAAACAAATCAAATAGTTACAAATATAAATACTGGTTTTTTAGAATACTGTATACAATTTGTGCCGTAGTTATACCAAAGCTTTGATAAAATGCAACAAAAATTTTGTGATTTGATTACAGGGGCAGAATGGCAAGCTCTTCACTGGAGTAGGTCAACTGTTTAAGGCCGTCGTTGCTGATGTAGAAGGTGTTTTCTATACCGATGGCGCCCTCGCCCGGGAAAACGACTTTCGGCTCGAAGGCAAATGCCATACCCGCCTCCAGCTTCATCTCCTTGAATCCGCGGGCGATAAACGGGTATTCGTCAATTTCAATGCCGAGGCCATGGCCGATGAACGAGACCTGCGACCCTTTTGATCCCATAAAACTGTCGGCATAGCCCATGTCAACCGCCAGGGCCAGACATTCATCGTAAAGCCCTCCCCAGCTGGCACCCGGAACGGCAAGTTCCATCATACGGCGCTGCACCGCCAGCATGTCATCGTAGCCCCTTTGCAGCCGTTCGGAAACGCCGCCGATGGCAAAGACGCGGGTCTGGTCAATCAGGTAGCCATCGACACAACCGGCGAAATCGATGATGATAGCCTCATGGCGCTCAATGCGCTTGAGCCCTGCGCCCTGACCGAACGAAGGGTTCAAGCCAAGCCCCCCGAGGGGCGTATCGGCGTAGGACGGTACGGCCGTGTCCGTACCGGAGAATATCTGGGCGTAGAACAATTCGGAATTAAAGCCGCGCATCCGCACCAGCCCCTGATGCCCGTCTTTCCTGGCGGTGAATTCAAGTTCGGCGGCTATCTCCAGGTCGGTGGCACCCTCGCGAATGACCTCCCCGGCCCGCTGCCAGACCCGGTGCACCTGATCGGCCGCATCCTTCATAAGATGGATTTCATAGTGGGACTTGATCATCCGCACCTGGCGGATAAGTGGCGTGGCATCCGGGTACTCGGCCTGGGGGAACACGTTCTTGTAGCGTTCGAAAAAGCTGACCGGCACAACATCCAGTTCCATGCCGATCCGTTTCGGCTCGGGGTAGCCGTACCGCGCCAGGATAGCGGGGATATCCTTCATGGAACCAATAGGAACGACCTCCTTCAGACCCGACTCCATGCGGGCCCGGCTGAACTCCTTTCGGGCCATGTAGATCGGCTGTCCATGAGCGGGAACGTACAGACAGCCGCTCTGGATAGTACCGGTAAAGTAAAACAGGTCGGCATTCTGGACAATGATGACCGCATCCATCCCCTGCCCGGCCATCAGGTCCTGAAGCTTCTTGCAACGGTATTCGAGTTCTGTTGCTGGTGTCAGACGCATGAAAAATAACTCCCTCTTTTTTTTAAAATCAGCAGGCTAGCAGCGAGGACGGATACCCACTGCACCGCCCTCCCCCTGTTCTGGTTTAGGCAGGCGGCATGGGCGGAGGAACGGCAGCGAACACGGCTGTCATTTCCGTAACCTGCCCGGCGGCATCCCAGGCTGGCATACCCTGTTTCCATACCAGACTGTCGCGGGTCAACTGACCGGACAGGGCCATCTGCTGCAACATGGCCAGATCGAAAGGTCCGGACTGCTGACCGTTAACGGCAACGTAGAACCGGGGTTGTGACGGCAACGGCGGGGGTGTCGAGGGCGCGGCGCCCGTCTGAGGCTGGGCCTGCCCGGCCAACATGCCGCCCATGGCCCCGGCCATCTGCCCGCCCATGCCGAATCCCATCCCGACCCCCACGCCGGCAGCGGCCACACCGCCAGGGTTGTTAGCGGCATCGTTGATCGAGCTGGCCGTTTCATACTGGGTGTACATCTGCATGTTGCCGATGGCCCGCATGGCGCCGGCCTTATCGATGGCGCGTTCCACCTCTTCCGGCAGACCGATGTCCTGCACCTGCACCTCGGTCAATTCAAGCCCCAGCGCCTCGATTGACGGTGCGATCCTGGTCCTCATGGTCTCGCCCAGCTGGACAACCTTGCTCTCCAGATCGATGACCGGTATGCCGGCATCAGGCATGACCTCCTTGATACGCATGCCGATCTTGCCGCGCACGTTGTCCTCGATCGATTCGGTTGTGAAATTACCGTCCGTGCCGACAATTTCACGGATAAAAACAGCCGGATCCTTGAGCCTGATGGAGTAGAGGCCGTAGGAGGTCACCCGCACGGCACCGAATTCGGGATCACGCATGGTCACCGGACCGGGGGTACCCCACTTCAGATTGGTGAACTGCCGGGTCGAGCAGAAATAGACCTCGGCCTTAAAGGGCGATTCAAATCCGTACTTCCAGCCCTTGAGGGTCGTCAGCACCGGCAGGTTCTGCGTTGTGAGCGTATAGCTGCCCGGCTTGAACACATCGGCCAACTGCCCCTCATTGATGAAAGCCGCCACCTGACCTTCGCGCACCACCAGCTTGGCCCCGTACTTGATCTCGTTGCCGTAGCGTTCAAAACGGTAGACCAAGGTATCGCTGGTGTCATCCAGCCATTGCACGATGTCAATCAGTTCCGCTGTCAGCTTGTCCCACAATCCCATAATGGTTCCTCCTCAACTCGTGATCCCCTGACGGGGTTAACAGTACCTGAACCGTGTAAATTTTATGCGGACTGGATATCCGGAGCCAGGGTGAAGAAAAAGGTCGCGCCGCGCCCCACCTCGCCCTCGGCCCAGACTCTGCCGCCATGACGGGCAATGACCCGCTGGACCGTAGCCAGCCCGATGCCGTAGCCGCTGAACTGGCTAGGGTCGTGCAGGCGGGTAAAGACCCTGAAAAGTTTATCGGCATCTTTCATGTCAAAGCCGACACCATTATCGCGCACATAATACACCGGGGTTGAGACGTTCTCCATCACACCGAATTCCATGCAGCCGCGTTCCGATGTGGCGCTGTACTTCCAGGCGTTGCCGATGAGATTACTCATCAGTATCTTGAGCAAGCGCGCATCCCCCACTACCGTCACCCCAGGCGCAATCACCGCATCAATCGCCCTGTTCGGCTCGGCTTGGGTCAGGTCGAGCACAACACCCTCGACAATGGCACTCAGATCAACCTTTTCCGGTGTAAAATCGGTGTTGGCCAAGCGGGAAAGCTTGAGCATGGCGTCGAGCATCTCGTCCAGCCAGCAACAGGATTCGTAGATCCGGGACAGGTAGGTTCTGATCTGGGGATCAAGAGCGCTATCGTCTTCCAGCATCAGCTGACAATACCCCGATATCCGTGTCAGGGGGCCGCGCATATCGTGCGAAATCGAATAATTGAATGACTCCAGCTCCTTATTGACGACTGCCAGCTCGCTGGCCTTACAGCTGAGTTCCGTATTCAACTGCCGGATCTGTTCAAGATACATCCGGTCCGTCTCTTCTGCCAATTTGCGGGAGGTTATGTCGCGGTCGAATCCCAGAACGTAGCTGCGCCCCTCCAGCGTGATCCGCCCGGCATGAATCTCGACCGGGAAACAGGAGCCGTCCTTTCTCTGGTGCCAGACCTCACGGTTGACCCATTCTCCTCGCAGCACACTGCGCATGATCTCCGCAGAGACGGCATTGGTCTCGGGGGTGTTCAGGTCGTTGATCCGCATGGAACGAAGAACTTCCAGCGGATAGCCATGCAGTTCGCAAGCGGCCCGGTTGGCATCCACGATGCAACCGGCTTCCTTCCCCTCGGCACCGATGATAAAAATGGCATCCGGCGCCCGCTCGAAGAGGGTTCGATACCGCAGCTCACTCTCCTTGAGGGAGTGTTCGGCAATATCGAGCGATTCGAGCATCATGTTGACCGATACCGCCAACCCCTCCAGTTCATCCTCGCCCCACACCTCGAGTCTGGCTGAGATATCGCGCTTATTGCTGATTTCCTCCACGGTAGCGCTGAAGTTTGCCAGGCGTTTCAGAACCACTCCCCGCATAAAGATCAGCATGACGCCGCACAACACCCCGCCACTGACGACCATGGCAGCAACAATATAGCTCAGGATTACCTTCCCTTGATCAACGAGGGTACGTTTTTCTACGATGTTAACGATAAAAGAGGGCTTTCCGAAGATATCCTTCAGATAAAAAAATCCCGCCACCCGATCATCGTTCAGCACTCGGGTAACAACCTCCTTACCCTGCTGAAGCTCGGCATTGGCGCCAGCCGCATCAGGAGCCAAGCGCCCCGAGTCAAGGCGAGTCACCGTGACGGTATAGCCCGTCAGACGGGAAATATGGTCAATTTCATTCCTGTCGAGAAAACAGCCAATGACCGCAATCCCACGCAGTGTCCCATTAGCCGCCTTCTGCGCTTGCAACGAAACCATCAAGGGCACGCCGGCAACATTCTCCGTACCCTTGAAATGAGTGTCGACATCCAGCTTGAGATTGGCAACCATCGCATCCAAGGCCAGTTGTCTTTCGGGGCCGATGTCGCAATAGGTGGCTGAGTCACAATCGATGGCCCTGATGTATATCAGATGCCCACCCTCGTCATACAGCGCCCCCATGTCGAGCCGATGGCTCTTGAGGCTTTTCTGGCCCAGGTAGCGCAGATCGGCGTCCCCCGGACTCAATCCATTACGAATCAGTTCATCCTGGGCGGATGAAAAATCCCGGGCAGTTACATCGATCTGCTCCTCCCTGTCCATGATCAGATTGTAGATCTGCTGGGTATGAGCCAGGATGCTTTGCTTTTCAATCTGGCGGAAGTTGTTGAGCAGGATAATGTCAGAGGTCGCCGCAATAATGCCGACCAGTGCGATGAAGGTACTGACAATGACGATGACTATTTTGCGAGAAAGGGTCATGGGTACTCAGGGAGAACGTTTTCAATGGCACCATTCAAATTGCGCAGCAAAACACACGGACAAAACTCCCGGAATTACAGCAGGAATAGTACCTTTGAACCGCTTCCGGCCGCAACAGTTTTTTTCGGACATCGCGGCCCATGTCAGCCGGATGGTTCTGACACCGCGCACCCGAGGCCATCCCCCCAGTATCTGGTCATAACGGCAATCAACAACCGGAGTCTCCAGCCTGCTTTTACTTCATGCAGCCACCACCTATCCGGTTTTGCACCACGCGATCAGCACAACGGAAACGTAGCACCCTCCTCCAGCATTCATAAAATCTCCACAAGACACTCTCAGTAAAACAATTGTTATATTATTTTTTAACCTATTATTTAATATATTATCCACTGATTGTTTTTTTTAATACCTCGTTATTTTTGATATTATTTGATATACTTTTTTTTATTAAAGAAAATATTGACATATTTAAAACATTGTATTACAAAACTTCAGAGCCATTTGTAGTTAATTTTAGAACATTTGTTAATTTGCCTACGAATCAGCCGCGGGGTCCGCATGAACAGAGAAAAAGGGACGTATTCGGTTCAGTCCGTTCTCAAGGCATTTGATCTCCTTGACGCCCTAGCGACAGAAAACTCCGTGGCAACATTACCCCTTCTGGCTAATAAGCTTGACCTGAGCAGGAACAGAACCCTCCGGCTCCTGGCGACACTTGAGGACAAAGGGCTCATCGAGCGCGACGAACACACCGGGACCTTCCGGCTCGGTATGCACGCCTATGAAATGGCTCAACACATCCTTAAAAGCGCCAGCCTCATCCGCTTGGCGCATCCGGTCATGGAACAGCTGGCGCAAAAACACGATGAAGCGGTCTATATGACTGTTATGAACGATGACGAGGTTCTTTTCCTGGATATGGTCGACTCATGCCGTCAGATTAAGGCCACAGCCATGATTGGCAAACGATTCCCGTTCTTTAGCAATGCCGCCGGCAAGGTCATCAAAGCCATGAGTTCGAGCGATACGATTGAACGGCTTGGCAAACGCAGGGCCAATTTGGGCGGCATTACCGATATAAAAAGACTGGAGGCGGAACTGCGTGACATCCGCCAATCGGGGGTGGCCGTTGATGTTGGCGGCCTGGGCGATGGCATCTGTGCGGTTGCAGTTACCATCAAGGATTACGCCGGCCAGGTGGTTGGAGCGCTTACCATGCTGGCGCCCTCCTTCCGCATGCGACAGGAGCGGCTTGAATCGGAGATCATTCCATCCATGCAGGAGAGTGCCGAGATCCTCTCCATGAAATTCGGCTACGAAAAAATCCCCGCTTGACGCTTGAGAATATTTGAGCAGTTGCGAAAGGAGACCTGGAACGGAACCGGACACCTGCGCTGTACACAACGATATGTTACGAAAGGAGTAACTCATGGCAGAAAAACAGTATGACTGGAAAGCAATTGCAAAAAACCCGAAGTTCCTCGATCTCCACCACAAAAAAACAACTTTCCTTTTTGGCTGGTGGATATTCTCAACCGCGTATTACTTCCTGCTTCCGATCGGAGCTGCCTATGCGCCAGGTCTGTTCAAGATCAAGATCATCGGCGTCATCAACTTCGGGTACGTGTTCGCCCTGTCCCAGTTTTTCGTATCCTGGGCATTGGCACTGTACTATGCCCACGTGGCCAACAAGGACTTTGACCGCTTGACCAAAGAACTTATCAATGAACTTCATCTTTAGAAAAGGAGGATACGACATGACTTTCAAGAATATCATCATCGCCGCCAGCTTGGTTCTCACCGTTGCCGCAGCCGCCTTTGCTAAAGAGCCGAAGCAGGCGCCCGCCGCCACAGACGCAGCCCCTGCCGCAACCGCTCCGGCTTCTGTCACTGCCCCGGCAATGACCGCACCAGACGCCACCGCTCCGGCCCCCGCAGCTGCTGCACCACTGGCCAAGAAAAAAGTACTGAAGGCCAACAAGGTTGTCACCCTCTCCATGTTCGCCGTCATCATCGGCATTACCCTGTGCGTCGTTGTCTGGGCAGCCAGACAAACCAAGACCGCCGCCGACTTCTATGCTGCCGGCGGTGGTATCACCGGGACTCAGAACGGTTGGGCGATTGCCGGTGACTATATGTCGGCTGCGTCGTTCCTGGGTATTTCCGGCCTGATTTCATTGTACGGTTACGACGGGTTCATGTATTCGGTCGGCTGGCTGGTAGCGTATATTACCGTGCTCCTGATCGTAGCCGAACCCTGCCGTAACGCCGGTAAGTACACCCTGGGGGATATCCTCTCCTTCCGCACCGATCCCAAGCCGGTCCGCGCCCTGGCTGCCATCTCGACCGTGGCTGTCTCGACCTTCTACCTGACCGCCCAGATGGTCGGTGCGGGCAAGCTGATGGCACTGCTGGTCGGCGTGCCCTACAAGACCGCCATTATTGGCGTCGGCATCCTGATGGTCGGTTATGTCGTCTTCGGCGGCATGACCGCCACCACCTGGGTCCAGATCATCAAGGCCGGCCTGCTCATGTCAGGTGCCGCACTATTATCCGTACTGGTTCTGGCCAAGGCCGGCTTCAATCCGATCCACTTTTTCGACACCATCGTCAACAGCCCGGATATTCAGGATCATGTCACAAAGCTTCTGATTAAAGACGGAAAGACCGGCGCTGATATCCTGACGGGCGCTGATGCCGGCCAGCGTTTTCTTGAGCCGGGTCTGTTCCTCAAGGACCCTCTGGACCAGATCTCCCTGGGCATGGCCCTGGTGTTAGGCACCGCCGGCATGCCGCACATCCTGATGCGCTTCTTCACCGTACCTACCGCCCAGGCTGCACGCAAGTCCGTTATCATTGCCATGTTCATCATCGGCACCTTCTACGTGCTGACCACGCTGCTCGGTTTCGGCGCCGCCATCAACGTAACCCCCCAGGGTATCATTTCGGTGGACCCGGGCGGCAACATGGCCACATTGATGCTGGCACAGCAGTTGGGTGCCGATATTGCCCCGATCATTGGCGACCTGTTCCTGGCCTTCCTCTGCTCGGTCGCCTTTGCCACCATCCTGGCGGTTGTTTCCGGCCTGGTTCTGGCCGCCTCGGCCGCCATCGCCCACGACATCTATGTCAACGTCATCAAGGACGGCCATGCCGACCAGCATGAGCAGGTCATGGCTGCCCGCATAACCTCAATGGTAGTCGGCGCTGTTGGTATCACGATCGGCCTGCTGGCCGAGAATGCCAACGTTGCCCATCTGGTCGCCCTGGCATTCGCCGTAGCCGCCTCCGGCAACCTGCCGGTCGTCGTACTGTCCCTGTTCTGGCGCAAATTCAACACCGCCGGGGTCATCTCCGGCCTGCTGGTCGGCACGATCGCCTCCATCGGCCTGGTTATGGTTTCCCCCAACATGACCTATCCCAAGAAGGTAGCGGCCGGTGCCAGAAATGTCATTTCCGTTATGGAGAATAAGCAGTCCGAACTGGCACCGGGAGCAGCTCTGACAGAGAAGGACCAGAAATCACTGGATAAAGCCAGGGCTGATTACGAGAAGAACAAAGACGGCACATCCATCATGGGTCTTGACAAACCACTGTTCGGCCTGAAAAACCCCGGTATCATCTCAATCCCGCTGGGCTTCATTGCCGCCATCCTGGGGTGCCTGATGTTCCCCAACAAGCGTTCCGAAGATATGTTCGACGAGGTGTATGTCCGCCAGAATACCGGACTCGGCATGGCCAAAGCCATCGATCACTGATGCTTTGATTTCTGCTTGATTGTGATATAGTGGGGGAAGGCGTTGGCCTTCCCCTTTTTTTATGGAACATTTCTGCTGCGAGGAGCCGGCTTTGGAAAACGTAGTGTCAGCACCCGTGCTGCCGGACATATTGCACACTCTGCCCGAACTGCGGCAGATGACCCGTTACTGTACGGTTACTGAAATCAGTACCTTTCTACGGAGTGTCAACACTTCATTGGAACAGGACCGCAATCGCATGGCCGGCTGGAGCAGTACCCTGCAGGAACTAGACCGTCGAATCGATACGGCCACCCGCCACGAGCTCAAAAATATCCATGACGAGCTGAACCAGATAGAACTGGAACGTTTTCTGCTGACCTACTCCGTTTCCGCGCTGCACCAATCCTGCACCCATTATCGGGACTTGCTGGCCAAACGTGCAATGCTGCTGGTTGCAGCTGAATTCGAAGCGGCCGGCAGACCGATGCCGGCCATTCCGTTTGCACTGATCAGCATGGGCAGCGATGGCCGCGAAGAGCAGACCCTGATCACTGACCAGGATTATCTGATTGTGTATGGTGACGGCGGCGGATCTGAAGCTGACCGCTATTTCCTCGATTATTCCACCCAGCTGGTTGACCGACTGGAAGAGGCCGGCTTCAAGCGTTGCACCGGCGACATCATGCCGACCAATCAGACCTGGCGGGGTTCCCTTTCACAGTGGCGCCGGCGCTTGCTGGCCATCGTTCGCTACGAACTGGAGGACTATGCCAAGAACATGATGGATCTGATCGTCCTGTCAGATGCACGCTACGTTGCAGGAGACCGCTGCCTGGCCGATGAACTTGTCACTCTGATCAGGAACATGGAGCATGACTATTCCCGCGTGTTATGGGGCATGGCCAAGGCCGCCACCGAGATGCGCCTGGCCCTTGGATTTTTGAAACGGCTCTGGACCGAAAGCAGCGGCGAGCACAAGGGGGAATTCAACCTGAAGCTGCTGGCCTGGGCACCACTGGTGATGAATGTCCGTATCCTTTCGATCAACCAGGGCATTCCGGCGACAAATACCGTGGAGCGCATCACGTTGCTGGAAAAGGAAGGCAGCTTTTCAGCCAGCGTAGCCAGTGACCTGCAAGCGGCCTACCACATTCTTACCAAACACCGCATCCTGTTACAGATACGGGTTATCAAAGGCATCCAGAAGGACTCCTACCATCTCAACCCTTACGAACTGCCGGCAGAGGAGCGGGAGCGCATCCGCCATGCCATCATCCGGATCGAAGAACTGCAGAAGATCATACATACAAACTTTTCTATCGTGTAACGACTGCATGCTGATGGAACCGTAACGATTCTCCTGCCCGTCGCGCCCTGTTCGCGCGCAAAAAAGAAGGCCGGTGAACGATTCCACCGGCCTTCCGCCTACTACATAAAAATCAACTGGTTACTTCTTCTTGTGATGTTTTAGTTTTTTGGGTACCGGAACCGGCGCCGCCTTGGCGCTGGTTTTCGGTGTAACCGGATCCCAGTGATTCAGATTATGGGCGATGTTGTGGCACTCTCCGCACTTGGTGAAGCGGGCCATCATGCTGGCAGGGTGCGGTACGCCGTGGCAGCTCGTGCAAGCCGGAATAAACTTGTGCTTGTCCTTGTGGCACGTTACGCACAGTACGTCCTTATGTTTTGCCTCGCTCTTGGACAGCAGTTCATAAGGCCTCTTGTGGCAGGCGGCACACATCTTGTTGGGTGTATCGGGAGTCATGTAAACGGCTGTCGGCATGTGGGCATCATGGCACTTCTTGCACTCGGTTGCGGTAATATCGGCGCTGTGCGGCTTGTGGCACTGGGTGCAGAGCGGCTTCTTGCCGTGAACGTTATGGCAGAAACTGCAAGCCAGCTTGGAATGTTTGCTCGGCACCTGCCTCAGCTTGGCGATCTGCTGGGTATGGCAGGTCAGGCACTCATCGGTGATATTGTTCGCCAGCTTGATGATCTTCGGCGTATGCGGATTGGTGTGGCAGCGCAGACAGTTGGCCAGCTTGTAGTGCGATTTATCGGTATGGCACTGGCTGCACTGGGGAATATTGTTCTTGATTGCCGGGCGGTGGCCGGTATGGCAGTCCTGACAGGTCACGCTGGTCTTGTGCGCTCCACCATTGGCGGCAATGTCCGCAGGTTGGGAATAATGGCACTTGATGCAGTCCGCACTGGACAGCATCGGCCGGTCGGCAGCGTAAGCGCATACCGCCAGCATAACGGTCAGCACGGTTGACACAAAAATTACTCTCAGCATTGTTGCATGGTTCTTCATTGTTCCTCCTGATATGGGAATGTGTATCTGTAAACCAATTCGAGCATTGAATGGCCAGTCTCTCAAGCGGCTGAAAACAATCCTGGATACTGCCATTAATTGTCACGCCAGTCAATGATAAATAGCGGCACTTAATCACATAACATAGCAATATCATGGTGGAATACAGGACAAGCCCGGTCTTGTTTACAACAGCTGCCCGCATCTGAGGGCTTGACAGAAAAGCACTGCTCTGCTATTCAGGTACAATATTTTGGGCGCTTAGCTCAGCGGGAGAGCACTGCCTTCACACGGCAGGGGTCGCAGGTTCGAACCCTGCAGCGCCCACCATAAATGACAGCAGAGGGTTAGCGAGGTTCGCTGACCCTTTTGTTTTAGTCAATCGCCCGGGTTACGCGGATGTGGAGTTCCTGGCGGATGTACGGCGTACTGAAAACATCGCATCACGCGACCCGCTCCTCGCCAAACACCCTGCCAGTGCGAGGATACTTTGCCATTTCCTTTTTATTACAATATAATTGCCAACACCTATTGAACAGACCCGTACCTGCCTTGATACCTGCATCCACTCTGGAGCCATCATGAGCATTGCTTCAACAAACAGACATCGCCGCGATGTGTTGAAAATAGTCGTTATTTATGCCGTGTGCGGCAGTCTCTG
This sequence comes from Deltaproteobacteria bacterium, assembly GCA_021780495.1. Taxonomy (GTDB): domain Bacteria; phylum Desulfobacterota; class Desulfuromonadia; order Geobacterales; family Pseudopelobacteraceae; genus CAIPTY01. The sequence continues at coordinate 14,120 of JAJXYO010000042.1, read as the reverse complement.
GATCTACAGTTCCGACACCATTCTGGGATGGCTTGCACAGGATCCCGCCATCCTGACCCGAGTGGCGATATACAAGGGGATCGTATTCATTGCCCTGACCTCATTGCTGCTGCTTGTATTGATCAACCGATTTATCAGACAGAAAGAACAGACAGTTGATGAGCTGCAGGCCATCATCCAGACGACTCAAGACGGTTTTTTAATATCTGACACAACTGGTCGGATACTGGAAGTCAATCACGCCTATTGCACCATGACCGGCTACACACGTGATGAGCTTCTCAGCATGAATATTTTTGATCTGGAAGCACGAGAACAACAGGAAGAGGTGTCAGCTCATTCAAAACGGATTATCTCCTCCGGCTCTGACAACTTTGAATCGCAGCACCGCTGCAAAGACGGCCGCATCCTTGATATCGAAGCCAGTATCACATACTTGCAGAATCCTGATGGTCGTTTTTACAGTTTTATTCGCGATATCACCGAGCGGCGCATCATGCAGGAGGAACGCGTCAAGAGCCAGAAACTGGAATCCCTCGGAGTCCTGGCTGGAGGCATCGCCCACGACTTCAACAACATCCTGACCGGAATTATGGGGAACATCTCCTTCGCACAGAAGTTTATCGATGAATCCCATCGTTCCTCGAAGATCCTGGAGCAGGCCGAGAAGGCTGCCCGGCGGGCATCGGACCTGGCCCACCAACTGCTGACCTTTGCAAAAGGGAGCCAACCCATCAAGAAAACCGTTTCAACCCGGCAGATCATTGCAGCATCCGCTGCGCTGGTCCTGCATGGCTCCAATGTGCAGTGCTCCATTACCATCCCCGACAACCTGTATGCCATAGATGCCGATGAAGGACAGATCTCCCAGGCCTTCAACAACATCATCATCAATGCCGCACAGTCCATGCCGAACGGCGGCACCATTGTCATCTCCGCAGAGAACGTTGCCCTTGATTCTGTAAACAGGATGAATCTGGCAGCAGGCAACTATATCAAGGTAACGGTCAGCGACACGGGTTGCGGCATCTCCGCCGAGGACCAGAAAAGGATCTTCGACCCCTATTTCACTACCAAGCCAGCCGGCAACGGGCTCGGGCTGGCGTCCGCCTACTCGATAATCAGTAAACACGCCGGCCATATAACCGTGCGCTCCATCGTTGACAAGGGCACGACCTTTTACATACTGCTGCCGGCCAGCAATCGGGACAGCGTTGAAGCTGAACCGGACTCAGCAGCCATGGTTGCGGATCAGCCGTGCTCACTGCTCGTAATGGACGACGAGGAGATCATCAGGGCCTTGGCAGCCGACATGCTGGCTGACCTGGGCTACCAGGTGCAGACCTGCAGCAACGGCGAAGAGGCCATCGCACTCTACACGGCAGCCAGGGCCGCGGGTATTCCGTTTTCCGCCGTGATCATGGATCTGACGGTCCCCGGTGGCATGGGGGGCAAACAGGCCGCAGAGCATATTCTGCGGACAGACCCGCAGGCCATACTGGTCGTCTCAAGCGGCTACTCCAACGACCCCGTTATGGCTGAGTACGCCCGCTACGGCTTCAGCGCGACGATTGCAAAACCGTATAACATGGCTGAGATCGCGCAGGTGTTAAGCGGGTTGCTGTCAGCGGGCCGGTCCAACGCCGAATGAAGCTGCTTCAGAATGGCAGAAAACGGCAACAATGAACGTCTGAAAACGGAACTACTGAGGTAAACCGGCCGGCTCCACCGGCTTTAAAAACTACAAGCAGGAAATGAGGTGTTGGAATGGCACAACGGGCAATACTCTGCCCCCGTTGCAGACGGTTGATAGGAAGCGATGAGAAAACCTGTTCATGGTGCGGCACATCCCGCTCGGCTCCCTGGTGGCAGATGCTGAACTGGACGCGCGGGTCGATGGATGGTGACGGGCTGGTAAAGGTCATCATCACGGTTAATGTACTGTATTTTGCCCTTTCGTTGATACTGAGCAGAGGCGGCGGCTTCCTGTCGCCCGGACAGACCAGCCTCCTGCTGCTGGGCGCAACCGGCACCTACCCGATTGACCAGTACGGCCGCTACTGGACATTGATCAGCGCCAATTATCTGCACGGCGGTATGCTTCACATCATTTTCAACATGATGGCCCTGAAACAGATCGCGCCCTGGGCATCCAACGAATACGGCAGCAGCCGCATGTTCAGCATCTACACCCTGGGCGGCATATTCGGGTATGTCGTATCGTACCTGGCCGGTGTGCCGTTTACCATCGGGGCCTCGGCTGCCGTCTGCAGCCTGATCGGCGCCCTGCTCTATTACGGAAAAAGCCGGGGCGGTTCCTATGGCAGTTCCGTGTATCGCGAGGTGAGCGGCTGGGTGATCAGTCTGTTCGTATTCGGACTGATTTTCCCGGGGATCAATAACTGGGCTCACGGCGGCGGGATAATTGCGGGAATCCTGATCGGCTGGCTGTTAGGCTACAACGAACGCCGGCGCGAAAACCACTTCGATCAGGCCCTGGCACTGCTATGCGGTCTGGCGACCATCGGTGCTCTGGGGTGGGCCATACTGGGTTCGCTTGTCAACAGCTGATTTTACACAGCGCCACAGGACCGTTATGACCATCACGCCCAGCTTTCCCATCACCGTCTACTTTGACGGTTCCTGCTCCGTCTGCGCCGCGGAGATCGAGCACTACCGCCGCCAGGACCACAATGGCAGGCTGATCCTGGTCGATATCAGTGCGCCGGATTTCAAGCCGGAGCTGTACGGCATCAGCCGGCAGGCGTTCATGTACGAGCTGCATGTGATCGATCAGGCGGGGGTGGTATACCGGGGTACAGAGGCCTTCTGGGCGATCTGGCAGGCCTTTCCGAACTCAACCCTGTACGGGCTGCTGGGCACCATCATCACACTGCCGCTGGTCAAACCCCTGGCGCGGCTTTGCTACAAAGGCTTCGCACAGATGCGGAGGTTTTTACCGAAAACCGCACGCGACTGCGGCAACGGCAATTGCAACATCGGGAAACGGGGCTAACCATGGATCAGAATCAGCGGAACCAGCACGAGGAAGGGCTGGAGATCCCCTTTGAGCAGATCAGCCCGGACACCCTGCGCAACATGCTCCAGGAATTTGTCACACGGGAATGGTCTGATCTGGGAGACTCCGGCTGCACCCTCGACGACAAAATCGCCCAGGTCCTCCAGCAGCTGCAGGAACATAGCGCCAAAGTCGTCTACGACATAACTACGGAAACCTGCAATATCGTGGCAGCACAACAGCTGCTCGCCTCCGGCAACCGCGCAGACGAATAGCGTCAGGTTAACGGTTTCACAAGGATTTTTTCCAGCCGGCCTATTGCTTGAACGCCCGCATCATCAGCTCGTAATCTTCCAGCAGTGCCTGCAGATCCTCCTCATGCTCCACCTCCTGCTGCAGGATGGTGAGCACCATGTTGTTGGTCACCGGATCCTTTTCCCTGGTAATATCCATCAGCCGTTTGTAGACGCCGATGGCGCACTGCTCGCCCTTGATGTTCTGCTCCAGCAGTGTCTTGACAAAGGGATCATCCGGCGCTTCATAGCCGCAGTTGGTGAATTTGTACCATTCTTCCGGCTTGGTGACCGGCGTGCCTCCCAGCTGGATGATGCGCATGGCCACCATGTCGGCATGCAGCAGTTCTTCGGTGGCATGTATCAGCAATTCGGAACCAACCGCATCCTTCATCGGCCCCTTGACCAGCTTGGCGCCCAGCCAGTACTGGTAATAGGCCAGCCATTCGTCACAAAAGGCACTGCGCAACAGCCCCAGCAGTTCATCCACATCCATCCCGATAATCTCGCGCCCTTTCGATCCCATGTACACGTCCTCCTTTAAGTAGTTACGTCGGCTTACACGGCTTCCCGTGCAACGATAAACAGCTCGATACTGATCAGGTCATTCACCAGGTGCATGCCGAGCCGCTCGTACAGCTTACCGGAACCGTAGCTGACGTCCCAGAGCGTACGGTCGAGGTCGAGGGCGGCCTGGGCCTTGAGAGTCCCGTCCGCCTGAGGAACAACCATCGCCGCAAAGCAGAGCGAACGGGTGGTATCCCTGACCGTCAGCAAACCGGCGATCTCCAGATTGGCTGTCCCGGCTGTGCTCCCGGCAATGGGAGCCGCCCCGCGCAGCGTAAAGCTGGCCGTGGGATACCGGGCAACGTCGAAGAAATCCTCGGATTTCAGATGGCTAAGCAGCATGTTCCGCCAGCCTTCATCCTGGAGATCCAGGTTGGTAATCGTGTTCATGTCGAGTACGACGCTGCCCGACAGCGGGAGTCCCTTCGATACCACGATCTCGCCGCTGGAGATGGTGATGCGGCCATGGTGGCGGTTGTTGATATTGCGGCCGATCCATTCCACAACACTCTTTTCCCCATCGACACGATAGACGCCGTCCCGAACCGTGGCCAACGGCGGGGCCGCAACGCTCGACTCTACGGCAAATCCGGATGCCTGCCAGGCCTGCAAGCCTCCTTCCAGGATCCTCACCCTGCCATAGCCGGCGCGTTCCAGTTTTTCTTTGGCGGTCCGGGCGGCCAGGGTCGTGCCGCTGTCATCATAGACAACGACCGGCCTGTCCCTGTCCGGGGCACACTCCGCCACCCGCTCCAGAAAAACCATCTCGTAGACACAGGCATTTCCGGCTGCAGGAATATGCCGACAGGCAAAATCCTCCGGCAGCAGCACATCTATCAACGTGACAGCATGGTCGGCGAGCAACTGCTGCAATTCATGTGAAGTTATGGTTGCATCCATGACGATCAACTCCTTCCTGCCGGGGCGGGTCTCATTTGACGAACGTCCCGCGCTGGTATTCCTCGAATGCGGTCTTCAACTCCTCCTGGGTATTCATCACGATCGGGCCGTACCAGGCCACCGGCTCACCCAGCGGCCGGCCGGAGACGAACAGGAAACGCACCGCTGCATCGGTCGTCGTCACCTTCACCGCTGCACCGGCCTGTTCAAACAGCACCACGGTCTCAGCCGCGCAGAGGCAGCGGCGCTCCGTATCCGACCAGCCGTGACCGACCATCTCGTAGGCATAGGCATCGCGCTGATCATCGAAATAGGCCTCGCCGGACAGGATGTAGGCAAAGGCGGTATGCCCGGCCGGCAACGAATGGGAGAACACGGTCCCGGCCGGCACACTGATATCCAGCATCTCCGGTTCGATCACAATATCCCCCACCGGTCCCTTGACACCCGCCACTTCACCGGCAATCACCTTGACCGTCACGCCATTACCCAGGCTTACTTCCGGGATATCAGCCGCCTTGACGTCACGGTAGCGGGGCGCCATCATCTTGTGCGCCGCCGGCAGATTGGCCCAGAACTGGAATCCCCACATGGTGCCGGTGGGACTCAGACGGGGCATCTCCTGGTGGATGATGCCGCTGCCGGCGGTCATCCACTGCACATCACCGGCCCCGATGGCCCCCATGTTGCCCATGCTGTCGCCATGTTCCACCAGCCCCTCCAGCACATAGGTAATGGTCTCGATGCCGCGGTGGGGATGCCAGGGAAATCCGGCCAGGTATTCTTCCGGTTTGGAGGTATGAAAATCGTCCAGCATCAGGAACGGGTCGAACTGGGGTACCTGGGAATAGCCGAAGGCCCGTTTCAGGTGCACTCCGGCGCCTTCGATGGTGGGGCGGCTCTTGAAGATCTTGGCAATGCGGCGGGTAGGCATGGCGAAACTCCCTTCTCGTGTGGATTGCATTGCATACAGTGTAGCAGAAAGCACAGCGGCCGCAACCAAGCCTCCGCCAGGCGCTGTCACCAAAGAATCCGGTGGTTCATGGCTGCACCTCCGGCTCGGCTGGATGCCTGGGCAGCGCTGCGAGCAATTCGGCCGTTGTCACAATCGCATGGGCAAAGTTCGGGCCGTTCAGTTTGTGGGCGGCATGCATCCGATCCATGGAGAAGGCCGCGGTTGCGTCCGTCACCAGGGTGACATGGTAGCCGAGCTCCATGGCAAAGCGGCCGGTCGCTTCGATGCAGGTGTTGGCCAGCATCCCGACCACGATCACGTTGCGGATTCCGTGCTGCTTGAGCAGGAAGTCCAGATCGGTGTTCACAAAGCCGTTCTGAGCCCAGTGCTCCTTGATGACGATGTCGCCCGACTGCGGTACGAAACCGGGATGCCATTCGCCGCCCCAGCTGTCTTTCGCAAACATCTGATTCTTCCCTACAGCGATCTGGTCCGGGCTCGGGTGGGTCCAGCTTTCATAATCACCCGGCACCCAGCGGTGGTGGGGGACGATGAAGATCCGCATGCCGGCCCTGCGGATCCCGGCTGTAATGGTCCGCAGGTTGGCGAGCAGCCCGACCTCCCGGGCGACCCCCTCGACCAGCGGCCAGAGTTTGCCGCCTTCGGACAGGAAATCATTATACGGGTCAACCAGGAGCAGTGCCGTCTGATCCTCCTGGTAACTGTCAGATGCCATGTCGCTTCTCCTCTCCATTCTTTTCTACTGATGCATGCCGCGTATGTCTCCCTGACCGCTTAACAGGTTTGATTCCTTTATACCGTTCTACTGCGCGGTCGTTAGAACTGCTCGAAAGCGCACCTTGCCGCTCATCATCAAGTCGTAGGCCTCTGCTGCACGTTCCAGCGGAAATACCTGGGTCATGGCCCGTACGCCGGTGAGCACGCTGAACGAGAGCGCGTCCTGAGAATCGATCGGGCTGCCGGAGGGCCAGCCCATGATCGATCGCCTTCCCATGATCAGCGGAATAGAGGACACCTGCAGGGGCTCGGCAGCCACCCCCACAATTATGAGCTTTCCGTTAACGCCGAGACCGTCCAGGACCGCGCTTATCGCCGTATTATCCGGAGCAGTCGCCAGAATCACCCTGGCGCCACCCAGTTTCAACAGTTCCTGGGCAGGATCTTGATCATTATTATCGATGTAGTGACTGGCGCCGAGCTTCCGCACGAACGGTTCCTTGTCCGTACCCCGCGCGATGGCAACGACTCTGAAGCCCATCTTCGCAGCGTACTGAATAGCCAGGTGGCCGAGCCCTCCCACACCGAGTATGGCGACAAGTTCGCCGAGCCGCGCGCCGCTGTTGCGAAGCGAGTTGAAGGTGGTGACACCCGCGCACATCAGAGGTGCGGCATCCACGGCAGAAAGGCCTTCCGGGATCAACGCCAGCGCCCCGGCAGGAGCGATCATGTAGTCGGCGTAACCACCGTCGTATGAGATACCGGTTACCTGGAAGGCGATCTGGCAGGTAACGAAGTCACCGCGGCGGCAGGAATCGCAGTAACCGCAGTGGCCTCCATGCCAGCCGACTCCTGCCCGTTGGCCTCGTGTCCATCCCGCAACGCCTTCGCCAACCGCATCGACTATTCCGGCGATTTCATGTCCCGGAACCCGCGGGTACCGGATACCCGGCCACATCCCCTCCTTGGTCATGGCATCGCTGTGACAGACGCCACACGCTTCGACTTTTATACGCACATGTCCGGGGCCCGGATCTGCGATTTCGCGTTCAACGAGTTCAAATGGGCCGCCGGGACGTGTTACTTGCATGACTCGCATCTTTACCATAACCATCCTCCCTTCTCCGTGCCGCTGCTCCAAAGCGGCCACTCTGTGCGTGCATGATTACTTCCTCTGTATTGAGTTCTCCATACAGCCGACGTCAGATCGCTCACCCCTTGATGAACGCCGGCAGATCCTCGTTGACCCACCTTATATCTCCTCGTCTTTCGAGGGTTCCTGAGTTCGGTATTCATATCGCCACCACAACAAGACCTAATCAGTCTTCTTGGTTTAACAATAAATACATTTTGCCAAAATTACAATGAACTCTTGGACGTTACGGGTAGTGTCGTGTGAAAAAAGGGGCTGGCTGGAGGGACGGAATAAGGCGGATTCGTAGTTACGCGGGGATTTCTATTTCGACTGGGCCTAGAGTAACCGCTCTAAACTGCCCTTATCAAGGGGGAGACTTCAAGGCTTCCCCCCTTAGGTAAGGGGGGACTGAGGGGGGTTAGATTTTGATGTTACAGGGGACTAGCTGCCGTTTTTTTCCCCTGTCTCGCTCTGTCCAGTTCCGACCGCACGTACAGTAGCTCGGACAGGAGACGTACCTCGTTCAGCACCACGGTGCGGATACGCGAGATGGTCAGGGTGGTGGTGAGAAACGAGAGCAGGCGCATGAACGTCTCCCCGTAGATGAAATATGCGTTGGAATAGGGGTGTGGGTGTATTTGTCGGACAGGTACCAGACGATGGCAGAGCCAAAGGCGACATGCAGCCCGAGTGGCCGGCAAAGGCGTTCGGATACGAGAAACGCCAGCGTTTAAGGGGGTGACCAACTCAGCCTTCAACGGGACCTTTTCCTGCGGGCGCGTCCCCGACCGGGGGGCAGGGGTGGCACATCCGGCTGCGGCGCCTCCAGATAGCCACACCCCCGCGGTAGCCAACGCAGGGCCGGCACCAGCTCCGGGGTCAGCTTGACACACTCGGGGTTGATGACAAAACGATTATCGTAAATGCGGCACTGACGGGTCTCCAGATCCAGATAGCGGCATGCTGACATCAGGTAAAAAATCGTCCCGCGGTCGTCCTCGATCTTTTCAAAACAGCACTCTCCGCAGCCACGGCAGCGGGACTCCCAGTGTTCATGTTCTATCCTGGCATCGGTCATTTTGTTTCGTTTAGCCCCTCGAAAGATTCATCATCATGCCGATACGCAGGGTAACCCTCCGGTGTGTCCCATGTCAAGGGACACACCGACGTTACCCCCCTTTTTCAAAGGGGGGAGTTATTGTCCTGCCACATCAAAACACCACTACCCCTTTTTTCGCGCAGTCGTGATCTTTTCGGCAGTCATGGGCAATGAGCGCAGCCGGGCCCCGCTGGCCGCGAACAGTGCATTGGCCACCGCCGGAGCGATGGGTGGCACACCCGGTTCGCCCACGCCGCCCGGCGGCTCGTTGCTGGCGATGATGTGTACCTCCACCTGGGGCATGGCCGACATGCGCACCAGCGGATAGTCATCGAAGTTACCCTGTTGCACCCGGCCGGCCTTGAGGGTGATGGCGCCGTACAGGGCCGCCGAGAGACCGAAGACAATGCCCGATTCCATCTGGGCCTTGATCGTGTCCGGATTGACGATCCGGCCGCAATCAACGGCGCAGACCACCCGGTGCACCTTGATGTGTCCTGTGCTGTCGACGGACAGCTCGGCCACCTGGGCGACGAAGCTGCCGAAGGATTCGTGCACGGCGATGCCCCGGCCATGACCGGAGGGAAGCGGCCTGCCCCAGCCCGCTTTTTTGGCGGCGGTCTCCAGCACCTTCAAGGTGCGGGGGTGCTTGGCCAGCAACCGGCGGCGGTACTGGTAGGGATCCTGACCAACGGCATGGGCCAGCTCATCCAGAAAACTCTCCATGACGAAGGCGGTGTGGGAGTGTCCCACCGAGCGCCACCACAGCACCGGCACCTGGTTTTTGGGGCTGTGCAGCTCCACCTGCAGGTTGGGGATGGCATAGGGGGTCGTGGCGGCCCCCTCCACCGAGGTGCCATCGATACCGTCCTTGATCATGGCCGCCTCGAAGGGGGTACCGGCGATGATCGACTGCCCCACGATGCGGAGCTGCCAGGCCAGCGGCAGCCCATGCTTATCCAGGCAGGCTGTGACCCGGTCGTACCACATGGGGCGGTAGTAGCCGGCCCGCATGTCGTCAGTGCGGGTGCGGATGACCTTGACCGGCTGCCCGACCTGTTTGGCCACCTGCACCGCTTCGATCACGAAGTCGGAACCGGGGCAGGCCCTCCGGCCGAAACCGCCCCCCAGGAAGGTGGTCTCCAGGGAGACCTGCTCCGGCTTGAGCCCGGCCACCCGCGCCGCGGCATTGCGGTCCACGGTCTGGAACTGGCTGCCGGTGCGGATCAGGCAACTGTCCTTCTTCAGGTCCACAAAGCAGTTGAGCGGCTCCATGGGCGCATGGGCCAGATAGGGCACCTCGTACTCGACCTCGAAGCGCCTGGCGGCCTTGGCCAGCACCGCCTGCGCGTCCCCATCCCTGCGGGCCACCAGGCCGGGGGTGGCGGCCAGGCGGGCATATTCCTCACGCATGGCATGGGTAGAGACACCCGCCCCCGCCCCTTCCTCCCAGACGATCTCCAGCTGTTCCCGCCCCTGCACGGCGGGCCAGAAGCCGTCGGCCACCACCGCCACACCCGCATCGACCGTTACCACCTGCTTAACCCCCGCAACCGCCAGCGCTTTGGCAGCGTCAAAGTTTTTAACCGTGCCGCCGAAGACCGGCGGCCGTTCGATGACGGCGGTCAGCAGGCCGGGCACATGAACGTCGATGCCGAACAGGGCCGTACCGTTGATCTTGGCCGGACTGTCCAGACGGTGGAGCGGCCGGCCGAGCAGGACCGTGGCCCCGGATTTCAGCCTGACCTCCTTGGGTAAGGGCAGCTTGGCGGCTCGGGCCGCCAGTTTGCCAAAACTGAGTTGCCGGTCAGCGGGACCATGGACGACGCCCTTCTCGGCCCGGCACGCGGCCGGATCGATCCGCCACTGTTGCGCCGCAACGCTGATCAGCATCTCGCGCGCCGCCGCCCCGGCCAATGAAAGCCGGTTCCACTCGGAACGCACGCTGGAACTGCCGCCGGTGACCATGATCGGCCCGAACTGGGTATGGTTATACTCCGGAGCCACCGGCGAGGCCTGAAAGCGCACCCGCTGCCAGTCGCAGCACAACTCCTCGGCCACCAGCATGGGCAGCGAGGTATAGACCCCCTGCCCCATCTCGGACTTGTTGACGATCACCGTCACGGAACCATCCGTGCCGACCCGCAGGAAGGCATTGGGGGCAAAGACCGTGTCGCCGCCCGCAGCCGCATCGCGCCTTCCGGCACACAGATGACAGGCCAGCAGCAGCCCGCCCCCGGCCAGCGCGCTGGTCTTGATGAACTGCCGTCTGCTCATGGTGGACGTTGTGCTCATGGCTTTGGCCCTCCCTTCCTGGCAACGTGGCCGCTGGCAACATGGATGGCCCGGCGGATACGGCCATAGGTGCCGCAACGGCAGAGGTTGCCGCTCATGGCACGGTCGATATCGTCATCACTTGGTTTCGGTTTCCGGGCCAGCAGGGCCACGGCAGACATGATCTGCCCCGGCTGGCAGTAGCCGCACTGGGAGACCTCCTGGGCCAGCCAGGCCTTTTTGACCGGATGGTTCTCCGGGATACCCTCGATGGTAAGCACCTGTTTGCCCTGTACGTCACCCACCGGCGTGATGCACGAGCGCTGCGGCACACCGTCGATGTGAACCGTGCAGGCCCCGCACAGACCCTCGCCGCAGCCGAACTTGCTGCCCGCAAGCCCCAACCTCTCCCGCAGCACCCACAACAGCGGCGTATCCGGGCTGACCTCCACCTGTTGTTCCGTGCCGTTAACCGTGAAAGCGATCATCACCAGTCTCCTTTCGTTTCAGTGAGCAAAATTCTCAAGCAAGTACATAACTTACGCAAAGAAGCTACAAAAGTAGGCGCCTCTATGTGAGAACATAAACAGTCCCCTCTCCATGAGGGAGAGGGTCAGGGTGAGGGGGCAGAGTTGGATTTTGCCGCACAGTTATCCCCTCATCCGGCCTTCGGCCACCTTCTCCCTCATGGAGAAGGGTTTACTGCGATTGCATGACGCTGAAATTCTTTACGGATCTGCTCGATCCGGCTGCGGTTCTTGCCCAGGTCGGAATAGCCCAGGCGGGAAGCGGAGCGCAGCTGGATGACCGAGTGCGTCCGGTCCAGCAGGAACTCGCCATCATCCACAAACAGCGTGGTATGCAGCTCGACCCGCAGATAGCCGGGCGCTTCCTCCCGGATCGTGGTATCCGCCCGCCGGCTGAGCAGCTGCTTCAAGCGGGCAAAGGCCGCATCGGGATCACCCCGGAAAACCAGCGGCGCAATGCGGTGCCCCTCGTCAACAGCCTGGCTGGATACACAGTTGGGCGAAGCCGGGCAGGCAGCCAGGATTCCATCCCGCGCCCCCAGGTTGGTCGGTCGCTCACCGGCACAGGCCGTCAGTATGCTGGACAGAATTCCCATTACAACCACCCCTCGTAGCTCTTTTTTCATAGTGTACCATCCTTTTGAAGGGAGTCCATCACGCGGACCATTGCCGGTTCTTTGGCCTTGGCCTCGATAATCACGGTCATGCACCACCCGCCAACCCGTGGACTCTGCAACGGAAAGTCCATCCGGGTTGCAGCAATGACGGTGCACAGCATACGCCAGCAGCATGTTGCCCGGAAGATCCGCACCAAGCACCTGATTGTGATCAGAAATCCAGCGGGCTCTTCGCTTCTTTTACCGTCCTGACCGGTACGCAGTGGGTGTAGATCATGGTGGTTTTTAGTGCGATAGAATCCATTTTCTGAGTCTTCGACAGAAAATGGATTCGTAAACGCACTTATCCTGCTTTCAGGGCCAGGCTGGCGTGGCCAAGCAGCGTCTGAATAGTGCGGATATCGTAATTTGCCTGTAGAAGATGGGTCGCAAAGGAGTGGCGGAAGGTATGGGCGGTGACCTTTTTGGGAATCTTGGCCTTGCGGACAGCATGGTAGAGCGCACCTTGGAGTTGCGATTCATGAAGGTGGTAACGGCGTCTTTGGCCGGTTTCCTCCACTACGGTCAATGACTTCTGCGGGAATACCCACTGGTGCATGAATTCCTTCGGTGCATTGGAATATTTCTTTTCAACAGCATCATCCAGAAACACCCCGTCGTATCCAGTAGCCAGATCCTGATCATGCAGTTTCGCCACCCTTTCTATTTGCGCCTTCAATTCCTGTGTGATCGTCTCTGGAATCGGCACCGTCCGATCTTTTTTCCCCTTGCCATGTACCAAAAGTTTACCGTCATCAAAGTTGAAATCACCCACTCGAAGTTGCAGGTCTTCAAATAGCCGTAGCCCGCAGCCGAACAGAACTTTGACGAACAGATTGTAAGGGAAGTAGAGATGTTTCAAAATGGCATCAATCTCCGGCATGGAGAGCACCATCGGAATGTAGAGCGACTTCTTTGCCCGTGGAACATCGCGCAGTTCGCCAAATTCCCGATTCAAGGCATGACGGAAGAGAAACAGCAGCGAGTTGAACGCTTGGTTTTGGGTTGATGCCGCAACTTTGCACTTTACCGCCAGGTGGGTCAGATACTCTTTTACGTCCGAGGTTGTAAGCTCCTGTGGCGGCTTGTTTTTGAGAAAGCGCTGGAACTGTCGCGACCAGTGAGCATAGGTCTTCAAAGTCTTACGGGAATAGTGGCGAACTTTTATCTCACCGGCCAGTTTATTGATAAGCTCATCCCACTCCGGAGAGCTGGATTTTTCCTGATATCCGGCCACGAAGTATTGCGACTGGCGCGGTTTAAATTCAGGAAACTGTACTAATGGCGCAAGCGGCTCGTTTATAACCTGAAGTGCACATTCCTGCTCTGCAATTTGGTGAGGCTCGCTGTTTGGTCCATCGGCAGACTTTTCAGATTGTCTCTCCAAATTCTGCATCTCAAAATAAAGTGCAATAGCGTGAGAAGCCTGCTGGCATTGCTCTGGCGTCTGATTCTTGCTCCGTAGTTTTCCCAGAAAGAGTTTTATTTTCTCTGGCTTATCGTCCGTGTCCAGATACTTTTCGTAGAAATCATAAAAATACCGAAACCATTTTTTGTAATGCTCAATGTGTGCAGGAGGTATTTCGTGGCTCATGAGAATAGCAACATAATCATCCATGACGGAAAACGGAACAGGAATCATCTGTATTAATTCCCTTCATAACGAGATGGCCAGACAGCGTAATTACCCGATGCATCCATAACGCGTAAATTTATCTGCGTCAATAGAGTAAAACTAATAAATCAGTTTCTAATTTTCTGCAACCATGCTAAATACATCGCCATATTTATGCAGACATACAGGAATATCAATGAAAACACGCGTGATTTGTAACCGTCAACTGAACACCATCTATCTTCCCGCTGATTTTCCCTCTATGCTGACCTGTAGTTGATAAATTCGCAGGAGGTCAGCAGATGGCGGAGGACACACCCGACTGGTCATCCAGACTATCAA
>JAJXYO010000015.1 GCA_021780495.1 Deltaproteobacteria bacterium | reverse complement strand
AAGAGCTGAAAGAGCGGATACTTAAAGGAATTGCTGAAATCAATGAAGCACCAGTTCCATTTCGTTGGAAAAAATTCGATCTGGAACTGGCCTGATATGTAATGCTATTTATGAAACTAACTACTAGCGACCAGGCAGCAGGAAAATTTCACGAAGTCAAAGGCAAGATCAAGCAGGTGGCCGGAAAATTGAGTGACAATCCAAAGCTGCGGGCTGAAGGAACCGTTGAAAAACTGGCCGGAAAAATTCAGGGCAAGCTCGGACAGGTCAAACAGGTTTTCGGAAAGTAACGGGACCTGCGTATCATGCAGCACTGCATCCTTGCAGCCCAGGCTGCGATGGCACGATCCGCGGTTACAACGTACATGCAAGACCCGCCTCGGCGGGTCTTTGCGATTCAACCGGACAATTCACAAACAACGATACAAGGAGTACTTACAATGAAAAGAAGAACAATGGTAAACATGCTGCTGATTGCATTCATGCTTTCAGCGCTGGGATGTGCCCAAAACGAATCAGTGAAAAAAGACGAAGGTTTAGTTCCGGCAGCCTCCCAACCGGCTGCGGAAACGAGAAAGGCCGCTCCATCGCAGCCCATGATTTCCACCGCAGTAACCACATCCGCTCCAGCTGACCAGGCACGACAGATTGTACCTGCCGGATCTTCTGCAGACTCACGGGAAAAAGATTTGGCACAGTCGGCAAACTCTGCCAGCAGTGTATATTTTGGTTTCGATTCCTATGTCTTGACAACCGAGTCAGGGAACACCCTGCAGGCAGATTTCAAAAGCCTTGCAAACAGACCAGCCATACGGATTGAAGGAAATTGTGACGAGCAGGGATCGAGCGAATACAACCTGGCGCTTGGTGAAAGGAGAGCCATAGTTGCCCAGAACTATCTTGTCACCCTCGGTTACCCCGCAGCCAGAATCACTACCGTCAGCTATGGCAAAGAACGACCTGCGGTGCTGGGACATGATGAAACCGCCTGGGCAAAGAACCGTCGTGACGAGTTGATTATCGTCAAATAAGATCGGCAGCCATAGCGCTTGCGAGTTGTAAAAGAGCCATTATACTTTCCGGTATATTACGTAACAATTTGGTTCCCGGCTTTGATACAGTGGGGCCGGAGGGATCGGTTATGGACAAAAGGATATACCTGAGTATCGTAGCGGCCCTGGCGACCGTCGCCGGAGTCTGGATCTGTACCCTGCTGGCAGCTCCAATCGCCAAGCCGCTGGCCTGGGCGCTGATCATCGGCATTGCCACCCTGCCCCACCACGACCGGCTGGCCGCTAAATTCCCCGGTCATCCCAACCGTTCGGCCGGGTTGATGGTACTCGCCATAACCGTGTGTTTCATACTGCCGGTGGCGGCTTTGATCGCCCTGGCCGCTCAAAACGCCGCCGACTGGTACACCGAAGCAGAACGGCTGGTCCTGGCCTTTACCACGAACGGCGCCGGCACTCTCAGCCGCTTCCCCTTTGCCCATGACATCATTGCGCTGGGAGAGCGCTTCAGCCTCGACCTTTCCGGTCTTGCCGCAAAGCTGGCCGGGGGCGCTTCGGGATATCTTCTGGACCTCACCACCAATATCGCTAAAAACCTTGGGGAACTGCTTTTCACCCTGGCGGTGACGCTGTTCATACTCTTTTTCGTCTACCGTGACGGCGAAAGGGTTATGAACGCTGCCATCACCCGCTTCGCCACCAATCAGGGCACTGCACACCGTTATTTATCCGAGATCCGTTCCACAACGACAGCCGTCACGGTCGGCACCATCTTCACCTGTCTGGTGCAGGGGGTCACCGCCGGAGCAGGATACTTTGCAGCCGGAGTCCCCGCCCCGATCCTCTGGGGTGCGCTGACCGGCCTGGCGGCACTGGTGCCGGTTGTCGGTACGGGCATTATATGGGCACCCATTACCGCCCTCGTCGCCTTCAACGGCGCCTATCTCAAGGCCGGTCTCCTGCTGATCTGGTGTGTGTTTTTCGTGGGTCTGGCCGATAATGCCATACGCCCGCTGGCCATCGGTGCGAAGAGCAACATCCCGGTCACGGCGATTGTTCTTGGAGCCATCTGCGGGGTGATTACCATGGGGGTTCTGGGCCTCATCCTGGGCCCGGTGCTCTTCGCCAGCCTCATCACCGTCTGGCAGGATGTCACCGCTGCCGATCCGGCGGCGACATGCGGGCAGGAACACCGGCCTGAAACCAACGGCAACGACCCCGGCGCCATCCGTTGAGTTGATCCTTTCCCGTTCCACGACCACAACGCACGTGTTTTACCGACAAGAGGGCCCGCTCAATGGAAGCAAGCGACTATCAGAAAATCCGGCACCTGTTTGACGACTATCTGCAGATGTACGCATCCCGCGATGATCGTCTCACCACGTATTTCAGTGATGATTTTTCCGGCTTTACCGGCGGCGGGGACGTTCTCGTCAAGGACCGGGAGGCATGGGTCGCCATTACGCGCCAGGACTTCGCCCAGGTCAAGGATCCGATCCGTATCGAACTCAAGGACCTGGCCATCCAGTCCCTGTCCGATACGATCGCCGTCACTACCGGCTTCTTCGTCATACACCTGCCGATCGAAGACCACATCCTGTCGCGAGAGACCGCCCGGCTGGTGCTGATATTCCGCAAGGAATCCGCGGGCTGGAAAATTTCTCACAGCAGCATCTCCATTCCCTACTACCTGGTTCGCGAGGGCGAGGTCTATCCGCTGCAGGAGCTGGTGGAACGCAACCAGCTGCTGGAAGAGCAGATCGCCGAGCGGACCCGGCAGCTTTCCGAGATCAATGATCAACTGGAACAAGAGATTGAAGGCCACAAACAGATCGAGGATACTCTCCGTCTCTCCGAGGAAAAATTTTCAACGGCATTTCGCGTGTCTCCCGATGCAGTCACCATAACCCGGCTCAACGATGGCCGGTATCTGGAGGTCAATGACGGCTTTACGGCGTTGAGCGGCTATACCTCCACGGATGCCGTCGGCAGAACCTCCCTGGATCTGAATATCTGGGTTGATCCCGATGACAGGCGCCGCCTGGCGGGTGAACTCAAACGGCACGGCGTGGTCACTGGTCTTGAGGCGCAATTCAGACGCAAGGACGGTTCGACCTTGACGGGATTAATGTCCGCCCGGGTGATCGAGGTCGGTGATGGAGCCTGCCTGCTGTCGATCACCCGTGACATCTCCGAGCGAAAACGGGCCGAAGAGCGTCTACAGGAAAACGAACGGACCATCAGGACCTTGATGGACTCAATGCCGGCCGGTGTGTGGTGGTTCAATAACGAGGGCGCCATCGAGTATGTCAACCGCTGCTTTATTGAGCTGTTCGGCTATACCCTGGATGACATCCCGACACTGGAGGCCTGGTACGAGCGGGCCTATCCGGATCCCGGCTACCGTGAGCCCTATATTGCCGCCCGGAACAGCTTAATCGACAAGGCCTGGGACAGTGACACGCTGGTACCACCCCGGGAAACGAAGATCACCTGCAAGGATGGTTCGCAACGGCACATCATCATCAACACGCAGTTCGTGCTGGGACGCAAGGTTGAGATCTTTACCGACATCACGACGCGGGAACTCGTTCACGATCAGCTGCAGAGGATCGGAAAGCTTGAATCCCTGGGCGTACTGGCCGGCGGGATCGCCCATGACTTCAACAACATCCTCACCGGGATCATTGGCAACATCTCCTTTGCCCGGACGTTCCTCGACGCATCCCACAAATCGGCGTCCATACTGAGCAATGCCGAAAAGGCTGCCAACCGGGCCGCCCATCTGGCCCACCAGCTGCTCACGTTTGCCAAGGGGGGGCAACCGGTCAAGAAGATTGCCTCGCTGCAACATATCCTGGAGGAATCCGCTTCATTCGTGCTGCGCGGTTCCAATGTGACGAGCGACATCGCGCTACCGGCCAATCTGCCCTCGGTCGAGGTTGACGAAGGACAAATCAGCCAGGTGTTCAACAACATCATCATCAACGCCACGCATGCCATGCCGGGGGGCGGAACGATCACCATCAGAGCGGAAAGCGTCACGCTTGCCGCCACCAACCTGCAGTCGCTGACACCGGGCCATTACATCAGGCTCACCCTGTCCGATACGGGCTGCGGCATCACAGAGGAGATCCAGAAGAAGATCTTTGATCCCTATTTCACCACCAAGTCGAGCGGCAGCGGACTGGGTCTGGCCTCGGCCCACTCGATCATCGTCAGACACGGCGGCCATATCGGCGTCAGTTCCGTCACCGGCAGGGGAACGACCTTCACCATCTACCTGCCATCCAGCAGTGCGACCAGCGCTGAAGAGCTGGCCGGCTCCCCCGCTCACAGCGCCGCTCTCCATACGGGCGGCACCATACTTGTCATGGACGACGAAGAGCTCATCCTGGAGATGGCGGCTGACATGTTGGCATATCTGGGGTATGGGGCCATGCCCTGCCGCCATGGCAGCGAGGCGCTGACGCTCTACACGGCTGCCATGGCAGCGGGAACACCGTTCTCGGCGGTGATCCTGGATCTGACCATCCCCGGGGGCATGGGCGGCAAGGAAACCGCCCAGCGGATACTCGCCATCGATCCCGGGGCGTGCCTGATCGTGTCGAGCGGCTACTCCAACGACCCGATCATGGCCAGCTACCGCTCGTATGGTTTCAGCGCGGCCCTGGCAAAGCCCTACAACCTGCAGGAGCTGGGGGAAAAACTGAGTTCCGCACTGTCTCGGCGACCGCCGGCCGTATCCGGTTGAGGTGCTGATGAGCTGCAACGCCAACGACCAAACGGGTACATCCCCGCTCGCGGCCGCCAAGCGCCGGAGCCGGAACGCCTTGCGTATCGCTCTTGCAGGCCTGCTGCTCTGGCTCTCATGCGCCCTGCCGGCGCTGGCCGCTGAAACGGTCGAGGTCGTCGTCAGCGGCATTGAGGGGGCTGCGCAGAAAAACGTGCAGGAAGCTCTCGTCCTGCCGGCTGGATTGATTCAGAAGGACGTGGTGGACCGGATCTGGCTGAAACGGTTCGCGCAGCAGGCCGAAAACATCAGCCGGAGCGCCCTGGAGCCCTTCGGTTATTACAATGCTCAGATTGCGGTGACGATCGCGGCAACGGGAGCACAGTATCGACTGCTGGTCAAGGTGGCGCCGGGTGAACCGGCGCTTCTGACCAGCGTCGTCGTGGACCTGACCGGGCCGGGCCGTACGGAAAGGGGCCTGCAGAGGCTGGCGGCGGCATTCCCGTTGAAAAAAGGGGATGTGCTGCTGCATCAGCGCTACGAAGACGCCAAAGCGGCTCTCAAGGCACGTGCCCGGGAACTGGGCTATCTGGATGCGGATTTTTCACGGCACGAAATCCGCGTGACACCGTCCGCCACCACCGCCAGCATCGATCTGGCACTGGCTACCGGTGAGCGGTATTATTTCGGCGCGACACACATCCAGGGCGCTCCCGATTACCCGGGCAGCTTCCTGCGGCGGCATCTGACCTACCACTCCGGCGAGGTTTTCTCCTATCCCCGGCTCGGCGAAACGCAGCGTAATTTCTCCAACTCCGAACGCTTCAGCGATGTCATCATCACACCGGAAAAACAGGACGCCGAAACCTTCAAGGTGCCGATCGACATACAGCTGAAAGCCGGCCCGAGCAAAAGCCTGCGCCCGGGTGTCGGCTACGGCACGGATACGGGGGCGCGCTTCACTCTCCGCTACCGCGATTTGAACATGTTTCACCTGGGGCATGAGTTATTTTCAAATCTGTATATTGCCGAGCGGCTCCAGGGTCTGGTCATTGGCTATATCCTGCCCAGTCCCCGGGACATCAGAAGTTCCACGACACTGCAGTTGAACCTGCAACAGGAAGAGACCAGCATCTATGACAGCAGGATTGCGGCCCTGGAACTGGATCGCAACCGGAGTTTCGGCACCGGCAAGCTGGGTACCGCCTATATCAAGGCCCAGTACGAAGACTATACCGTCGGCAATCAGACCTCCAGCGCACGGCTCCTGCTGCCGGGCCTGCGGTTTTCCGACGATCGTTTCGACAACCCGATCCGCCCCCACCGGGGCTTTCGCTACGGTCTCGAACTGCGCGGCACGCATCAATGGCTCGGATCGAGTACGGCACTGGTCCAGATCCTGGCCGAGGGCAGCTACCTCCTGCCGCTCCCCTGGCGGTTATCACTGCATACGCGCGCCAAAGCCGGCACGACCATGTTGAACGATCGCACCCGCAGCATCCCCCCTTCGCTGCGCTTCTTTACCGGCGGTGACCAGAGCGTACGCGGCTACTCCTACCAGTCACTCGGTCCGCGCGATGCCTTCGGCAAGGTCACCGGCGGCACCCAGCTCCTGACCGGCAGCCTGGAACTGGAGCGGGCGCTTTTCAAGGATTGGGGGGTTTCCCTGTTCTACGACGCCGGCAACACCTTTAATTCGTACTCAACGATCCGTCTGGCCCAGGGAGCGGGCGTCGGACTGCACTACTATACCTCGGTCGGGGCCTTGAACCTTTCCGTGGCCCGGCCGCTCGGGGTAGACAACCCGTCATTCCATTTCCACTTCACCGTGGGGTTCGAACTATGAGACGCCTGACCAGACACCTGCTGGCCGTGGCCATGGCCATTATCCTGGCCGGTGCAGCCGGTGCGGCTGTTTCCTGGGTTGTCGCCACAACGCAGGGCAGCCGCTGGCTGCTGGAGACGCTTCTCCCGCTGAGCGGGGTCAGCTTCTCGGCTCACAAGATCGAGGGCAGAATCATCGATCATCTGCTGCTCTCAGGGGTGCGGATCGGTCTGTCGCAGCAAAGGCTGGAGCTTGACCGCCTCGAACTGCGCTGGAAGCCGCTCCTCCTGCTTTCGGGCACAATCGCCGTCCAGGATCTGGTCCTCGACGGGGTGCGGATTCAGGACGACGCCCCTCACGACAGCAAGCCGCCGGACCTGGCCTGGCCGCGGGTGTCCGAAACCGGACAACTGTTCGATGGCATCATCACACGCCTGCGGGTGACAGACCTCAGCTATCGCAGGCTGCGGGACCGCCCCGTGCAACTGACCTCCCTGGCAGGCACCCTCACCTGGCAGGACAGCATCCTGTCTATCAAGGACCTTGCGCTGCTTTCACCGGCTGCCGGGATCCGGGGCTCCGTCTCGGCCGGCTTCAAGCAGCCCTCGCTCACCAGCGACCTGGCAATCGCCCTGACGCAGCCCCTGGCGGGGATGAACCGCTTTTCCATCCTGACCCGGCATAGTCGAGGCGCCGGTCCTGAGCCGTTTGTCGCTATGTTTACGCTGGCCGGGAGTACCGCTACTCGGCAGCTCGTGGAACTGAGTGGGGAGCTGGGCCTGGCACGGCATGCCATCAATCTGCGTCACCTGAGCCTGGTCAGACCGGGCCAAAAGGGGGCGATAACAGCCGAAGGATCACTTGCGGTCAATGCCAGAGAATCGCGTGCCACGTTGCAGATCCGGGTGGCCGGCCTCGATCTCGCCCCGGATCTGCACCTGGCGACGGACCTCACCGGCACCCTGAAATTCGCGGGGACGCTGGACAACTATCGGGGCGATCTTGCCCTTACCAACCGCTCACAGGACTGGCAGGCCACGACCGTCAGCGCGCGCTATCACGGCACACGCGCAGGGCTGCAACTGGCCCCGTTCAACGCCACGCTCCTGGATGGCTCCCTGGCGGGCAACCTGAACGTGGATTGGCGGAACGGGTTTGCCCTACAGGGCGCACTCCGCGGCCGGGATCTCAACCCGGCCAGGCTCGACCCCAACTGGCGGGGGAAGGCGAATTTCGATGCCCGTGGTCACCTGGCATGGACCGCCACGGCCCCTCTCACGGCGAGCGTCAGCGCGGCCCTGCTGGAAAGCACTCTGCACGGGCAGGCGCTGACCGGCGCTCTGCAGGCGGACATCAGCCACAACAACCTCTCGATTGCCCGGCTGGCGCTGCACGGTAAAGGCTTTGACCTGCAGGCCTCCGGTGAACTGAACCAGCGCATCGGCCTGGCCGCACAGATCAGTGACTTGTCCCGTCTGGTCCCCGGTTCAGCCGGGAAACTCCAGGCCACGGGCTGGCTGCGCTGGCGCGACGGACAGCTCAGTGGCGCTGTTGACGGCATGGGAAACAAACTGGCCTACGCTGGTGCGCAAGTCGCGGCTGCACGTCTGACTGCCGGGCTCGGGGCTGGCGAGGGTTACCCGCTGCATGCCAGCGCAGCTCTCAAGAATGTCCTGTATGACGGCTATACCCTGGATGCCGTGACACTGACTGCGGAGGGGACACTCCAGCAGCACCGGCTGAACGCCACCCTGCAGGCCGCTGGGAGTCGGGCGCAGCTGAGCCTGAAGGCAGGCTACCAGACCGGGATCTGGAAGGGCGAGATCAGCCGCCTGGCCGGCCGGGACCGCAACGGTCCCTGGACCCTGACGGCTCCGGCCCAATTTGCCGTCGGCAGCGGCACTATCAGCCTGTCCCCCCTGACCATGGCAGCCGGCGCAACAGAGCGTATCGAACTATCCCTGGACTTGGGCCTGCAGCCGCTCAGCGGCCAGGTCCGGTCACAATGGACCGGAGTGAACCTGTCCAGGGCCAATGCGTACCTGAAGGACGTACGGCTGAGCGGAAGCAGCAACGGCCAGCTCCGGATCGGCTTTCTGCCCGGAAGGCAGCTGGCCATTGCCGGGCGCACCAGCGCTGCGGGGACATACACCGGGCAGGGCGGCAGCATAGCCATCCAGCGCAGCCTGCTGACCTTTGACGGCAGTCCCCAGGGCACACGGGCAGCGCTTGATCTCGCGACGGCCGACGGAGGAACCCTCAGGGGAAGCTTTTCCTCACCCGCTGCGCTGCGCCTGGCGATGCCGGAGAAAGGCCACCTGACAGCGGACGTGAACAGCATCAACCTGGCGCTGCTCACCCCCTGGCTTCCGGCCGACACCCGCCTGGAAGGACGTATCAGCGGCCGGGCCGCAGGCAATCTGCTCCCTGATCAACGCTTTGAACTGGACGGCACGGCACGGCTGTCCGGGGGCACGCTCCACCAGCAACGCCCGGGCGGCGAACTGAACCTGGCCTTCTCGTCGGCATCGGCCGCCTGGGACTGGCGGGGGGATGCGCTCTCCGGCAATCTGGCCCTGGTCATGACCCGTTACGGTCAGGCCCGCGGCACCTTCCAACTGCCGCTGGCGGCACGTTGGCCGTTGTCCGTCGATCCGAAGGGCGCTGTACGGGGCTCGCTGGTCGGTCAGGTCCAGGAAAAAGGCATCATCACCACCCTGTTCCCCGGCTTTGTCCAGGAAAGTTCCGGAGAGCTTAGCGCCGAACTGGACGTCAACGGGAGCTGGGCTGCGCCGCAGATCAACGGGAAGCTGCGCCTGGCCAAGGCCGACGCCTATCTGCCCACCGCCGGCATTCATCTCAAGGACATGCAGCTGGCGGCGCGCCTGGACAAGAATCTGATCCGAATCGATTCCTTCCGGGCTGTTTCCGGTCCGGGTCATCTCGAAGGGCAGGCCACCATCACCCTGAATGGCTGGCAGGTGACCGGCTATTCAGGCAGCCTGCGCGGTGAAAACTTTCAAACGGTCTATTTTCCGGAGTTGCAAGTGCTGAGCACACCCGCGCTCAGCTTTGAAGGGACGCCTCACAAACTGACCGTACGCGGCGACGTGCAGCTGCCTGAGCTGCGGGTCGTTGGGGCGCCCTCCCGTACGGTTATCACGCCCAGCAGCGACGTCATCCGCGAAGGCAGGACCGGAGCGGTCGCCACGGGCTCTCCGCTGGCCCTGGACATCCAGGTCCGGGTACTGCTCGGCGAAAAGGTCTTTGTCAAGGTCGCGGGTATTGACGCCCGACTGGGCGGGGCCCTGGAGCTGTCAGCGACCCACCCCGACCGGATCACCAGCCGAGGCGAGATCAAGGTGCTCAAGGGGCGCTACCGGACCTACGGCGTCAACCTTGATATCACCCGCGGACGCCTCTTTTTCGCCGGTGGCACCATTACCAACCCGAGCCTGGATTTTCTGGCTCTGCGCACCATCGGCGACATACGGGCCGGCGTGACGGTTGCGGGAACACTGCAGAGACCGGTCACCAAACTCTACTCCGAACCGGCCATGCCGGACGTGGATGTCCTGGCCTATATCGTTCTCGGCCACCCGCTCGGCAGCAACGGTCAACAGACCGATCTCGTGTCCCAGGCCGCCGGTGCGCTGCTCTCCACCGGTCAGGCCTCGGAGTTGCAGGAAAAGCTGAGAAATTACCTGGGCCTGAGCACCCTGGAGGTGCAGGGCGGCGTCGGGGGCACCACCAACGCCATGGGGTACAAGCCGCTCCAGGTCACTCCGCCCGGATCCATTCCGGCTGCGCAGCTGGCCGGCGTCACCGACACCATGCTCACCGTGGGCAAGTATTTAACCCCGAAACTGTATATCAGTTACGGCAGATCCCTGTTTAGCGGCAACAACCTGTTCCGCCTGCGCTACGATATTTTCAGGAAGTGGCAGATCGAGACCCAGACCGGCAACGGCGAGAGCGGCGCAGACATCTATTACAAGCTGGAGTTCAAGTAGCTTGTTTGGAAAGCTGGTGGGGATGGTAGACTCATACGGGTTATGCAGGATGCGGTCAGCGGGGAGAGATTGTTTCTGTAGTCCGATGAAGTTACATACGAACAAGGATCAAGCAAAGAAAAAGGGCGCATCACTCTGCGCCCTTTGCTATTGATCAATGGAATGTTGTTACAACACCCTGCGCCCTTGAATGACGCGTACCAGCACTACGATAATTGCGATTACGAGCAGGATATGGATCAGCCCACCCATGGTATAGGCCGTAACCATTCCTAACAGCCACAGCACTATCAGTATTACACTGATTGTCCACAACATACGTTCCTCCTTTTGGTTCCTTCAATAGCGCTAGCCGCCCTTGCTTCATCATCACCTGCCCGGCAGACGCGAATCATATCACCGGTGAGGGCCATACTTTCATGTCTGGATAGCGGCTATTTAACCACCAGATCGTTTTCCACCTTTTCGACACCTACGACAGCTGCTGCCACCTCTCCTGCCTTTGCAATACTCTGCGGAGAATCGACAAAACCGCTCAACTGAACTACCGCTCGGTACGTCTTGACATTGATCTGGAACGTTTTCAGGGTTGCTTCGTTGAAGATGGCAGCCTTTACCTTGGTCGTGATGATGGAGTCATCGACATACTGGCCGGTACTTTCATGTTTTTGCGTGGCGGCACAGGCCGTAAATACGGTGATCAAAGTCATAAAGACGATCAGCTGCACAATGCGATTCAATGTTTTCATGATGTTTCTCCTTTTGTTGCGAGTAGTTGGTGACGCGATTCTTACATCCGTACGGTTACGATTCCAGAGCTATTTTTTCGCTTTATATAACTCTGCTTTTATCTCTGCCAAAGCGACCAGCACCGGTTGAAGTGACGTTTTTAACGCATCCAGGTCCTTGACGGATTGATTAGCAACAGGGGTTATGGCTTCAACTCCTTTAGGGGTCAAGTCGGTAGACAGGTATTTCTGAATTTCTTTCAAGCCCGTCAGGTAGGCATTGTACGTACCGTGGATTCCTTCGGCGGCGGCAGGAACCTTGGCATACACCTCAGCCAAATGAGTGCGGCGTTCTGCGCTCAGCTCGCGAATCTCGGGATTCGTAAACGTATCGCCCTGTTTTTCCCACTCGGCGAAATATTCCTTGCTGTGTGATTTCATCTCCTCTGTGCGTTTGAGCACCTTTTTTCCTTCTTTATCTAGCTTGGCAAGATTGTCTGAATAGCTGTCGAACGATTTTTTCAAGTCCGTATTTCCTGCAACGACCAGTGAATCGAGTGATGCCGCCGTAACGTCGATCTGGATCATCATTTTCCTGATCTCGCTGTCCACATCTCTGATGGAGTTGGAGGTTTTGGCGGATCTATCCATCCCGGTGGTTGCGCAACCACCCAGAAAGGCGGCAGTGCCGAAAACGAGCAGGGCGATAAATGCTAGCGAGTGTCTTCTTAATTTCATCATAATCTCCTTTAGTTACGCGTAAATGGTGAACGTGGTGCACGTATATCCCTCTTTGCCGCTCCTCCACAATCAAGACCGACCGATCATCACCGTGGTATGGACTACAGAGCAAATAGCCTGCCAAACAAGTGGAGACGGATGAGCAGACAAATAACCCCTTTGATTGCAGGCTGTTGGGTCATTGCAGTACAAAATCAAGAGGAATGAAACGATTAACAGGACCTCAGTATTTGGCAGAACCTTCAAATGCGAAGGATATGGTGCAGAAAGGTGGCCGATTATAGCTCAGTTGAAGCAGATTGTTTTTTGCAGTATAGTGTCCGGCAGGCATTACGGGGATCTACCCGGATATCCGATTCGTGCAAATATACTTCATGAGACAACGTCTGTGTGGGGACATTGAAAACGGGGGGGTTGCAGACACATTGCGTGAAGAGCGGACATGGACCGCGTTTGTTTTGAAGACCGCTGCGAGGAAGTACTGCTACCTTCTGTTTTTGCAATAGATCAAGGTTGCAATGATCACGGCAAAGACGATGAAAGGAGCAAGAGCGAATTTCAATGCAACCGGATCTATGGCACTCATGACACCTCCTGCCTGTTGAATTCAGGTTCCGGATGCGACTCCAGCGGCGCCACCCGGCCCCACGACATCACTATGAAGGCCATCAACATGAGAACGGAGAACAACATGTCGCTACTGCAGGAGAAGATCCTCGCCATACTCGCCCCGCTGCAACTCACAGCGCTCGCGACCATCACCGCAGAGGGCACACCGTGGGTGCGCTACGTAATGACCACCGGCTCACCCGACCTGACTATCCGCTGTGCTACCATCGCGCAGGCGCGCAAGGTAGCACAGATAAACGCTCGGCCCGAGGTGCACCTGACCATGGGTGTAACGAGTCCCGCAGCCATGAAACCCTACCTGCAGATACAGGGACGAGCCCGCTTTTCAACCGAGGCGCACGAGCGCCACGCATTCTGGAATGGGATGCTGTCCGCATATTTTTCTGGCCCCGACGACCCCAATTACGGCGTGGTGATTGTCACCCCATACAGGATCGAGCTGTGCACAACGGGGCCGGCACCACCGGAGGTCTGGACAGCCGAATAGTTTGTAGCGGCCGGGGGATTTACCGGAGGCGGGGTCTGACAATGTTTGCAGCTGTTATTCAACCGCCGCCACAGCGCTGTAGCCACGCGCCGGAGAAGCCGCTACAGCAGCACCATGTTATCCCGGTGTATGATTACATCGGCATAGCGGTAGCCGAGTATCTGCTCTATCTCGCTGCTGTTGTGTCCTGCCAGCCGGGCAATCTCGGCACTTGAGTAGTCCGACAAGCCCTTGGCAAATTCCTTGCCATCCGGGCTGCATACCCGCACACAGGCCCCGCGTTCAAATCGCCCTTCAACTCCGGCGATACCGGATGGCAACAGACTCTTGCCCTTTTTCTGCAACACATCCCGGGCGCCCTCATCGACAAACACCCGGCCAACCGGCTTGAGGGTGTAGGCGATCCAGTGTTTGCGACGGTTGAGTCCTTCACCGCTTGGCAGAAACAGGGTACCGACCTCTTCGCCCCGCATGGCCGCAGTGATAATCCCCGCCCGCTTGCCGGCAATCAAAATGGTCGGGACACCATTTTTTGCAGCCTTCTTGGCGGCTGCCACCTTTGTGGCCATACCGCCGGTACCGACGCTGGAGCCGGAACCTCCGGCGGACCGTTCCAGTTCGCGGGTAATGACATCGACCAGCGGAATCAGCTTTGCATCCGGATGCGTGCCGGGATCAGCGCTGTAAAGGCCCTCGACATCCGTCAGGATCAGCAGCAGATCCGACTCAGCCACATTGGTGACCAGGGCGGAGAGATTGTCGTTATCACCAAACTTGATCTCATCCACCACCACCGTGTCGTTTTCATTGATAATCGGAATAACGCCGAAACCGAGCAGGGTATCGATAGTGGCGCGGGCATTCAGGAAGCGTTGACGACTGTTCAGGTCTTCGCTGGTTAAGAGCACCTGAGCGGCCTTGAGACCGTGAGGGGCCAGCGACTGTTCGTAGGCCCGCATCAGACGTGTCTGGCCGATGGCGGCAGCAGCCTGTTTCTGGGGGATGGTCTTCGGCTTTTCCGTCAGCCCCAGCTCGCTGCGACCTGCTGCTACGGCTCCCGAGGACACCACCACCACCTGCTGACCCCCTTCGCGCAGCTGGGCGATATCAGTGCAGATCCTGCCGATGACCGCCACATCCAGAGCGCCATCGTCATCGGTCAGCACCCGGCTGCCGATCTTGATCACGATCCTCTTGACCGATTTAAGCAATCCCCTCCGCATCACCATTCCTCCTCGGCCCGCCCCCACAGTCGTCGCGCTATCTCGTCCAGCAACTCCGGAATGCCATCGCCGGTGGCCGACGAAATCGGGAAGACCTTGATGCCGCGCCCCACGAACCAGGCGGTTATTTCGGCCAGATGCTCCCTGGTCTGGGGCAGATCGGTCTTGGTGATAACGACCACCTGTTCCTTGCTCGCCAGTTCGGTGCTGAACAGGGCCAGTTCGCGGCTGACCGCCTCGTACTCGGCCAGCGGATCGCGGTCCGGTATCCAGGAGATATCGACCAGATGCAACAGAATCCCGGAGCGCTCCAGGTGTTTGAGAAAACGGTGCCCCAGACCGGCGCCGTCATGGGCGCCCTCGATGATCCCGGGGATATCGGCCATGACAAAGGAGCGGTAGTTTTTGTACGCCACGACCCCCAGACTGGGAACCATGGTGGTGAAGGGGTAGTCGGCGATCTTCGGCCGCGCCGCCGAGACCTTGCTGATCAGCGACGATTTGCCGGCATTGGGCAAGCCCAGCAGCCCCACATCGGCCATCAGCTTCAGCTCCAGCCGCAGCTTACGCTCCTGCTGCTCCTCGCCATCCTGGGCAAATTTGGGGGCCTTGTTGGTGGCGGAGGCAAAGCGGGCATTTCCCTGCCCTCCCCGGCCACCCTTCAGCAGCACGATCCGCATGTTGTCCTGGTTCATGTCGGCCAGCTGGTCACCGGTTTCAGCATCCATGATGACGGTACCGACCGGAACCGTAATAACCAGGTCCTCTCCACCGGCGCCATGCCGGTTTTTGCCCTGGCCGTTGTGTCCATTTTCGGCCTTCTGGTGCGGACGATGACGCAGTTCCAGCAGGGTTGACAAACCACTGCTGGCCACGAAGACGACATCGCCCCCCTTGCCGCCATCACCGCCACTCGGACCGCCGAATTCAATGAATTTTTCGTGTCGGAAGGCGACACAGCCGGCTCCGCCATGGCCAGACGTGGCATACATGGTTACTTCATCGATAAATCTCACACTACACCTCGGTTACTCACTGTTATCCTAATCGGCATTTCAACCACGTAGTCACGGATATACAAAGTAAATCATTGAGAAGAACGGAATTTATTGCATACATCAAAGAGGTGAATGATTAAAAATCATATAGCATGTTTTCAATCATTCTGTTCTTTTCTCCGTGTCTCTGTGTCTCCGTGGTGAACTGTTTTTTTATAGGTTTATTACTTGCCGTCCAACCATTCCTGGATCGTAATCATGCGCCCGGCCCAACTACCGGACAGACGCTCCTGCAAAAATGACGCATACAAGCTGTCAAAGAGCTGGACACCCTGCTCCAGCAGGTACATGCGCTCGTAGAAGGCCGCTTCCCGCTCGCTCATCTGATCAACGGTGGCGTCCTTTTCGATGCGGATCTGCGGACATTTGAAGGAAGCGAAACCGAAGGTTTCACCCTTCAAGGTCAACTTCCAGAGGTTTTCATCCTTGTCCATGCAGACCGTGGCGCTGGTGATCCGTTTGCCCCCCTTGAGGGCTGAAATGGCCTCCAGATAACTGTCCTGGGAACCGGACACGGATACCTTCTGGATGCCACCCTCCTCGCCGCCCCCCTGGAGCTGGATACGGTCGTCGATCCAGGCCGAGAAACGTTCGCCGTTATTGAAATGGCCGGGACGGCTGACGCTGAATTCCCCTTCGCCGTTGATGCCGCGCTGCAGCAGCCAGAGCATGAACTCCCAGCCCAGCCACTGGTTATCGCGGATTAGAGCGGTGACGGCATCAGAATTGGACTGATTGGCTTTCTGGAGATTTTCCAGCAACTGGCCATCCACCAGCATCGTGGCCCGAGCATAGGGGTGGATCATGACGAGGCCGAAACCTTCAAAGGTCTTGCGGAAAAAATCCTCGAAGCGCTCGATTACCTTGGCGCCCAGACTGAAGAGCGTCAGGATGCCGTTTTTCTGATCCCAGACAACATCCACGCTCGCCGGCACCGGCAGGCATTTGGTCAACAGACGGGTCTGCACCAGCTCCTTGATTTCCTGACGCTTGTTTTTGGGGGTGCGGCGCAGATTGGGGTGCTGGGCCAGAAAGGCCCCTTCTTCGCGACCGGCGTGCGACTTGAGCACGGCAGCAGGGATCTTGCGCTGATCGCGGCGCAGCGAAAAGACCAGGTAGTTGTCGCGCCAGAAATCGCCCGGCGCCTCAAAGGCGGCATCATCGGGACGATCCACCAGCGTCCACCCCTCCGAGGTCTCTTCGGTGGAGTTCTCTATGGACTGAAAACCTTTATTGGACAATTTTTCCGAGAACCACGGGAACAGGTCGTTCTTGGGCAGATCTCCGGTGATGGTGAATTGAGTAATACTGACGGTATTGGCGTAGACACCCATAGTCTTGGTTGTTTCCTCTCTGTTATTTTTTCAACAATCGTACATAATCGGCCATGGTCAGCGAGGTATGCCAGTGACCAGTCCAGACGCCGACGACACTTCCACCCCAGAAGAACATCACCACCAGCAGGGCAAACACCATCCCCGGTATCTTCACCCGCCCTGCCAACCGCATGGAGAGCGCCCCCTGAGCCCGGCAGTGACTGATGCAACGCCAGCAGCCGATGCATTCGGGCGAATTGACACTCTTCTTGTGCATGACATCGATATAGACCGGACAAACCTGACTGCATACACCACAGGACACGCAATGGTCGCGATCACGGGTGACGCGCAGCGGTGACAGCAGGGCGACCAACCCCAGCAACGCGCCATAGGGGCACAGATAGCGGCAAAAAGGGTTGCGCAGGATGACCGACGCTGCAATCAACGCCGCAAGCATGCCCAGCGTCAACGGCGAGATATGCAGAAAGAAATCCAGCAGGCGCACATCGGCGCTCTTGTGATAATCGGACCGGATGAAATCCAGCAGGCCATCGTTCGACATGGCAAACGCGATGGAATACACGAAGAATGCCAGCAGCAGGTATTTCACGCACCGTAGCGCAAGGTCCAGCCGCGAGGGCAGGCGCAGATTTCGCCTGAAGCGTGAAAATCCTGATTTCCAGGAGCATTCGGAAATCGTTGCAACGGGGCAGATCCAGGAACAGAACGAGCGGCGCAACAACAGCGAGACGACCAGTATCGTTACAAGCAGCACTACCGCTGCCGGATGGACGGTATTGATGCCCAGCCCCCTGAACCAGGCCGACAGTCCCAGCAGGCCCGAGATGGGCAGGAAGCCTTCGATGCCATCAGGCCGCGGCACAAACGGGGTGGTACCGGCACTGAGTACATACCGGACAAACTGATAAAATCTGATGCCCAGCCAGAGCATGAAGCCCAGAAAACAGAACTGGATCAGGATACGCAGTGGCTGGACATAACGGGCGGACATGCGGACTCCAGGGAGGAAATAGGCCGGGGCGGCCTGAAACCGCCCCGCCAGGAAATTCTACTCCACTTTCATGGCCACATAATACACATCACCATCGGGGCGTTTGAGCAGCAATCTGACCACGTCGCCTTTGGCCAGCTTAGAAACGACCGTTGTAAACGCAGCAACCGTTTCCGGGTGCAGATCATTAATTCCCATAATGATGCTGCCGGGCACTATTCCGGCTTCTTCAGCTGTCGAACCCGCTTTAACCTCGCTGATCACCAGCCCGCTCTTGCTGTCTTTGATGCCCAGGCGTACTGCCAGATCCTTGGTCAGCTCCTGGACCGTGAGGCCAAGCTTATCGCTTTCGCTGCCGCCCTTGGCAGCAGCACTGTTCTCGCCATCCTTGAGCTTGGCAACCACGACAAACAAATCCAGTTTTTTACCATCACGAAAGACAACTATTTTAACGCTCTTGTCAATCGGCGTATCGGCAACATATCGAGGCAGTTCATTGCTTTCCGTGATGGGCTTGCCGTCGTATTCCAGAATTATATCGCCGGCCTTCAATCCGGCCTTTGCGGCAGGGGTATCCTTTTCAACACTTGCTATCAGGGCGCCTTTATCGGAATCAAGCCCGAAGGATTTGGCCAGATCGGTCGTCAGCGGCTGAAAATGTACCCCCAGGTAGCCGCGAACAACCTTGCCGGAATCACGTAACTGGGTAATGATCCCCTTGGCCATATTGATCGGGATGGCAAAACCGATACCCTGCCCTCCGGCAATAATAGCGGTATTGATACCGATCACCTTGCCGCTGGCATTGAAGAGCGGTCCGCCCGAGTTGCCGGGGTTGATGGACGCATCGGTCTGGATGAAATCGTCATAGGGTCCGCTGCCGATGACACGCCCCTTGGCGCTGACAATACCGGCCGTGACGGTCTGGGCCAGACCAAAGGGGTTGCCGATGGCCATGACCCATTCGCCTACTTCCAGGGCATCGCTATCACCCAGTTCAGCCGAGGGAAACGTGCCCTTGTCGCTGATCTTGACCAAGGCCAGGTCCAGTTTTTCGTCCTCCCCCTTGATGGCACCCTTTAACTCGCGGCCATCGGAGAGTTTGACGATGACCTCATCGGCACCGTTGACCACATGATTATTGGTAAGGATATAGCCATCCGGACTGATGATAAATCCGGTTCCCAGACTCTGTTCACGGTGGGGACGCTGCTGGGGCAGTTGACCGAAGAAATCATCGAAAAAATTATCGAACGGAGACGGCATGCCGGGACGTTGCATGCGCACTGTCGGCTTGATCATCCTGGCGGTACGGATATTGACGACTGTTGGCGTGAGCCTTTTTGCCAGACTGACAAAGTCGGGGCTGACTGACGTAGCGGACGATAATGACGGAATGGAAAGTGTGAATACGAGACCTGCGACCAGAAGACGAACGATTGAAACAATTTTTACCATGCTCTGACCTCCCTGTATCCAAAAGTTGGTTGAAAGGAGAGAGGCGGATCGTACATTCTGTACGACTCCGCCCCTGTCCGATTTCTAGGAAGAAAGATACGTAGTAAGCCCGGAAAAGTCAACCCCCGGCGACTAGCCTTCCCGCATGACGTAGCCCTGGCCACGCACGGTATGGATTAATTTAGTGGCAAAATCCTTGTCAACCTTCTTGCGCAGGTAATTGACATAGACATCAATGATATTGGTAAAACTGTCAAAGGCATAATCCCAGACGTGGTCCGCAATCATGGCCCGTGAAAGCACCGTGTTGGGGTTGCGCATCAGGTATTCGAGCAGACCGTATTCCTTGGCGGTCAGATCGATCTCTGTCTTGCCACGCCACACCTTGTGGCTGACCGGGTCCAACCGCAGATCGGCAAATGTGATTTCGGCCCCGCGATCCTGTCCTTCACGGCGCAACAGGGCGCGCACGCGGGCGGTCAATTCGGCAAAGGCGAAAGGCTTGGTGAGGTAATCGTCGGAGCCCGCATCCAGACCGGACACGATATCCTCGGTAGTCGTCTTGGCAGTCAGCATCAGCACCGGCGTGCGCTTTCCGGCCTCACGCAGCTCCCTGACCACTGTCACGCCATCTTTTTTGGGAAGCATCACATCCAGGATGATCAGGCTGAAATCACCTTCCAGGGCCTGTTTGAGGCCATCGGCGCCATCGTGGGTAACCGTAACTGTGTACTGATCTTCCTCAAGCCCGCGTTTGATGAATCCGGCGACCTTTTTTTCGTCTTCAACCACAAGAATTTTCATGTCTGCATCCCCTTTGTAGATAATTTGAATTGGTTACCGCCGTGTTGTTGTAACTTTTAACCTATGTATTTTATTCAATAGCCAGACTGTCCATCCGCCGCATAATGTCAGAAGCGGCTTCTTCAACCGACTTGTTGGTAACGTTAATGACCATCCATTCCGGATGACGCCGGTATAACTGCTTGCAGCATGCCAGCTCCTCCTCCACCTGCTCGTAGTCAGCATAGCTGCCGCGTGGACTCTGGTGCATCGTTATCAGTCGCGACGTGCGGATTTCCACCAACCGTTTCGGATCAATAATCAGGGCCACAATCTTTTTCTGGTCGATCTGGAACAGCTCCTCGGGCGGTGCTATTCCTTTGACCAGCGGGATATTGGCCACCTTGTACCCTTTGTGTGCCAGGTACATGGAAAGCGGCGTCTTTGAGGATCGCGAGACCCCCACCAACACCAGGTCAGCCTTATGGAGATAGCGGGTTTCCTGGCCGTCATCGTGTTTGACCGTGTAGTTAACCGCTTCGACCCGCTTGTGATAATCGGTATCGATGCGGTGCAGCAGACCCGGCTTCTCCTGAGAGGCAGACCCCAGAAAACGGGACAGACTGTAGATCAGCCCGCTGAGCAGATCCACCGCGAACAAGCCATGCTCTTCCGCAACCCGTTCGACGGTTTCGGCCAGCAGCGGGTCAACCAGGGTATACGCCACCATGCCCGGTTCATTGACCGCCACCGACAGGGCCTGTTGCACATCAGCCTGGTTGCGGATCTGGCACAGACGGTGTATCCTCACATCCTCATCATAAAATTGCGAGAGAGCAGCCCGGATTACCCGCTCAGCGGTTTCTCCGGTCGAATCGGACACAACATAGATGACCTTGTTCACAACCACCACCGCCTGTGCAAACGACTTAAATCGCCACTAAAATGTTTTTTCTAATGAGGATTAGATTCCAGCTACATCATTTTGTCAAGATTTTTTGTTGCCTGTGTAGCACGGTTCTGCTAACGTACTGAACTTCTGAAATAATAATTAATGGTGAGCATATGAATGAAGCTTGGGTAGAAATATCCTGCAGCGTCCCCGCGGAACTTGCCGACATTGTCGCCGAGCACCTCACCAGCCTCTCCGGCAATGGGGTCTGCATCGAGAACCTGAATGTTGACGCCTTTTCCCACAGTGAAATCCCCGAATCTGCCACGGTACACATAAAATCGTATTTTGACTCCACGGAAGACAGCGCTGCCCGGTTGAAAGAGATAGAAACCTATCTGGCAGAACTGGCCCTGCGTCAGCCGGGTCTCAGCCTGCCGCCGCCGGAATTGTCATCGGTCACCAGCGAGGACTGGAGTACCAGCTGGAAGGTCAATTTCAAACCGCTCCGGATCGGCCGGAGGCTGCTGATCGTACCCTCGTGGGAAGAACCGCAGCCACACCCGGACGACATTGTGTTGCGCCTGGACCCCGGCATGGCGTTTGGCACCGGCGGGCACGAAACCACCCGGCTCTGCCTCGAATTGCTGGAACAGATCATGGACAACATGCCGACACTCCTGTCGCCGGCGGTGCTGGACCTGGGAACCGGGTCCGGCATCCTGGCCATGGCTGCTGTCCAGCTGGGTGCCGCACGCGTCTGCGCCGTGGATATCGATCCATTGGCGGTGGAAGTCGCCCGGGAGAACCTGGCGATCAACGGATTGTCGGAGCAGGTCGAATGCAGCACCACCCCGCTGGAATCCCTGAACGGCTGCTTTGATGTCATCCTGGCCAATATCCTGGCCGAGGAACTGGTCCGGTTGGCCCCCTCCCTCAGCGAGCGCCTGGCCCCCGGCGGCAGCCTGGTCCTCTCCGGCATCCTGGCGGAAAAAGAGGGTCTTGTCCGTAACGGTTTTTCATCCCAGCCCCTGGAGTATCTGGAGACGCTGCACGAAGGTGAATGGGTGGCGCTCCACTATCGGAGAGACCAGCCGGCATGAGCAGCCGGCGCTTCATAATCAGCTCCCGCAGCATCAGAAACGGCTATGCTTCCTTCGACGGCGAGCTGTTCAACCATATCGTGCGGGTGTTGCGGCTCTCTCCGGGCGATACCGTAATCCTGGTGGATGAAAAAGGGAGCGAACATTCCGGCGTGATCGATCAGGTGGCCAAGGAATGGGTGGCGGTGAAAATCGTGCAGTCCAGCTTTGGTCCAACCCAGGAAGGCCATGGCCCCCGCATCACGATCTGCCAGGCACTTCCCAAGGGCGAAAAGATAGACCTGATCCTGCAAAAAGGCACCGAACTGGGCGCCCACGACTTCTGGCTATTTGGCGGCAGGAGATCGGTTGCGCGCGTGCGCGACGATCAGCTTGACAGCAAGCTGAGCCGCTGGAACCGGATTACCGCCGAGGCGGCTCGTCAGTGCGGGCGGCGCACGGTTCCGGCTGTACAGTGGTTTCCCACGGCCGTTGAGATTTCAGATTCCGTCACGCACGATCTGCGGCTGATCCTCTGGGAGGGCGAGCGCGACACCCGCCTGAAGGATGTGCTCAGCGGCATCTCGTTTCCCGCATCCATCATTGTGTCGATCGGTCCCGAAGGCGGCTTCGACCCTCTGGAAGCCCGCCATTTTGCCAAACATGGTTTTCAATCCGTCTCGCTTGGTTCGAGAATATTACGAACCGAGACAGCCGCTATTGCCATAATGGCAATTTTACAGTATACATGTGACGACATCTGAATAAAGGAGCCGCTGATGAAATGTCCAAAGTGCGGATACAACAGTTTCGAGTTCTACGATTCCTGTAAAAAATGCGCCAGCGACCTGACAGGTTACAAGCAAACCCATGGACTCAAAGCCATCGTGCTACCGCTCGAAGTACGCACCACCATGGCCGAGGCAATGATGGCCGAAGCGGCTTTGAACACTCCGGCCCCTGTTGCGGGCGATGCGCCCGCTGACATGTTCTCGTTTGACCTCCCCGTGGCAGAGGCCACACACTCCACCAACGACGACCCCT
Organism: Deltaproteobacteria bacterium; assembly: GCA_021780495.1. Classification (GTDB taxonomy): domain Bacteria; phylum Desulfobacterota; class Desulfuromonadia; order Geobacterales; family Pseudopelobacteraceae; genus CAIPTY01. The sequence continues at coordinate 118,123 of JAJXYO010000015.1, read as the reverse complement.
TCAATTTTGACGATGAACCCATCTCCGGCACCCAGACCGGCGGAGCGTTTTCCTTTGACGAGGTCCAGCAGTCGGCGCAGGCCAAAGCCGAGGAGGACGCTTTCGCGGATCTTCTCGAATCAACATCGCAGAAGGACAAGGAACCTGTGACACCTGCTGCTCCTGCAGCCGACGACAGCACGGTCGGATCAGATCTGAATGATTTTTCGTGGGATGACACGCCTGACCCAACTCCCGGCAAGGCGGCCAAACCACCTGAAGATGACTTCAACAGCCTGTTCGGCGATCTGGGCGATCCGGCAAAGAAGTAATACACTGCCACCACACCTGACCCTGGTAAACGGGAAATGTGCGTTAACGAAGTCATGTTCTGTAAAAAAACATCTTCCAACTTTCTAAGAGCCCGTTTTCCCTGAAGCAGTTCAGGGGAAACGGGCTTTGCCATGTACAACACGGAGAACAGAAGTGTCCCAGCGCATCGCCATCCTTCCCGAAATTCTCACCAACAAGATTGCCGCTGGAGAGGTCGTCGAACGGCCTGCCTCCGTCATCAAGGAGCTGATCGAAAACGCACTGGACGCCGGGGCAACCGCGATCTCCGTGGAGATAGCCGCGGGTGGCAGGCGGCGTATCCAGGTCACCGACAACGGCCACGGCATGTCGCGCGAGGACGCCCTGCTCTCGCTGGAACGCCACGCCACCAGCAAGATCAGAACCGACAGCGACCTGGAAAGTATCCTGACGCTTGGCTTTCGCGGCGAGGCGCTGCCGTCGATCGCTTCGGTATCCCGTCTTCGCCTGACCACCCGCGAAGCAGGCAGCCCGGAAGGGAGCGAGCTGATCGTGGAGGGCGGCAAGATCAAGGATGTCAAGGCCTGCGGCATGGCGCCCGGCACCGTTATCAGCGTCGAACATCTATTCTTCAACACCCCGGCCCGGCTCAAATTCATGAAAAGCGCCGAAACCGAGATCGGGCATGTGGGGGATGTCGTGGCCCGCATGGCTGTCTCCCGCCCTGATGTAACCTTTTCCTGTACCAGCGATGGCCGTGAACTCCTCCGGGTACAGCGCAGCGACCTGCAACGCCGCCTGGCGCACGTTGTCGGCAAGGAGAGCGCCTCGCACCTGTACCGGATCGACAGTGACGGCGGGCAGGCATCGGTGAGCGGATTTGTGTCCGGGCCGGCGCTGGTGCGCTCCGGCATGCAGACCATGTTTACCTACATCAACGGCCGCTTTGTCCGCGACAAGGTTGTTCAGCACGCCATCATGCAGGCCTATCGGGGCGTGATCGACAAAGGGCGCTACCCGGTAGTAGCTCTTTTCATCCAGCTCCCGCCGGGTGAGGTCGATGTCAACGTCCACCCCACCAAACATGAGGTCCGCTTCCGGCAGCAATCGGTTGTGCATGACGCCATCCAGGCCGCAGTGGAAGATGTCCTGCGCGGCTCGCCCTGGCTGGCCGGCAAGCCGGCACCGGCACCGGCACCGGCCGCAGCAGCACCAACCGGCCAGGCATACCGGGAGCGGATTGCCGCGGCAGCCCAGGCCTCCCTCAACATAAATACCGCATCGTCCTACACCCGCCCTGCTGCGCGCTACCCGGAAAGCAGCGCCAGGAGTGCAGCACCTGTCCCGGCCACACCCTCGACGCCTGCCGAACAGGTGACGGTCCACGACCCTTCCGTAGCGTTCCAGCCGGAGGAGCCGGCCAGGCGCGGCTATTTCTCGTCACTTGCAATCATCGGCCAGTTCCATGGCGAATACATCCTCTGTCAGGCCGGGGCGGAACTGGTAATCATCGATCAGCATGCCGCCAGCGAACGCGTGGCCTATCAGCGGCTCAAACAGCAGCACCTGACCGGCGCAATAGAATCGCAGCGCCTGCTCTTTTCCGAGACCCTGGAACTCTCGTTCGGCGAGGTAGCCGTGGCAAAACGTTTCCACAATGAGCTGACCGGTATCGGTTTCGAGCTGGAGCCCTTTGGCGGCAACACCCTGATGATAACGGCTGTCCCGCGCCTGGCTGTCGAACACGACGCTATCCGCCTGGTTCGCGACATCCTGGCAGACCTTTCCCGGATAGGTGCCAGCGCCGCCTTTCAAGACCGGCTCGATGACCTGTTCGCCCGCATCGCCTGTCATTCGGTCGTGCGCGGGGTCCACCCGCTGGAAACGCGCCAGATGACCGAACTGCTGCGCAGCATGGACGAAACCGACTTCGCCGCCAGCTGCCCCCACGGCCGCCCGGTCTCGCATGTCATCCAGCTGGCTGATCTGGAACGGATCTTCAAACGGACATGAAGCCCAGTCTCCTCGTCATCTGCGGCCCGACCGCTTCCGGTAAAAGTGACCTGGCTCTGCGCCTGGCCCACCAATTGGATGGCGAGATCGTCAACGCCGACTCCATGCAGGTCTATCGCGGTATGGATATCGGTACCGCCAAGCCCTCACCTGAGCAACAGCAGGACATTCCCCACCATCTCATCGACATAGCCGAACCCGGCCAGGCTTTTTCGGCCGCCGATTTCGCCGAGGCCGCCGACAGGGCGATCAGCACCATCTGCTCCCGCGGCAAACATCCGATCGTCGTCGGCGGCACCGGGCTCTACATCCGCTCCCTGCTCAAGGGCTTGGTGGACTCTCCCGGTGACGCGAACGGGACGCTGCGACAGGAATTGCGGACAGAAGCCCGGGAACGCGGCAACCGGGCCATGCTGGAAGAGCTGCGCCGGGTCGATCCGGAGTTGGCAGAGTGCATCCACCCCAACAATCTGGTGCGTATCATCCGCGGACTGGAGGTCTTCCGCACAACCGGCGTCCCGCTTTCCCGTTATCAGCGGGAGCACGCTTTTTCCGGCCAGCACTACCGCAGCCTGCAGATCGGGATTCACGTCGCGCGCCCGTTGCTCTACGACCGCATTGACCAGCGGGTGGACCGGATGATCGAGGACGGGTTGCTGCAAGAGGTTCAACAACTGCTGAACGCCGGCTACGGCCCGGCATCAAAGGCCATGCGGGCCATCGGCTACAAGCAGATGACGGCCCATCTGTCCGGGGAATCTACTCTGGAGGAGGCCATTCGGCTGATCAAACGCGACACACGGCATTATGCCAAACGGCAGCTGACCTGGTTCAATGCCGACAAAGACATATTATGGCTTGAATATCCCGCAAAGTTTGATACTATTTTACAGAATGCAATTGAATTTTTTGAACACGGGGGAACATGAACATGGCAAAGGCACCTTTCAATATCCAGGATCAATACCTCAACCAGTCCCGCAAGGAACGCATCAAGGTAGTCGTACACATGATGTCCGGTGACAAAATCGAGGGCCATATCAAGTCGTTCGACAATTTTTCCGTACTGCTGGATTCCAGTGGCGATATCCTGATCTACAAGCACGCCATCTCCACCATTACCTCCGTCGACGGCACCTTCCGCCTCCATCCGTAGACCTAAATCGCGAGTACCTCCGAGGTTTGTCAAACCTCGGAGGTACTCGCCATCTCACCAGGCCCCCATGCCCAAGAACACAAAAATCCTGCTGATCGTGGTCCTGCTGCTCGTTTCCCTGACAGCAGTCGTGCTCTACAATTCTTCCGCCGTGTTCCTGCAGCTGTTCATCGCCTTTGCCCTGGCCTACCTGCTGAACCCGGCCGTGCTGTTTCTGGAGAGCAGACGGGTCAACCGCGTCGTCAGCATCCTGATCGTCTTTAGCGTGGCGCTGCTGATCGGCACCGGGTTCGCGCTCTTCTTGACGATCTCGATCAGCGGCGAGCTGTCCAACATGCAACTCAACCTGCCCGCTTACGCCCAGCATCTGTACGAGATAACGCCCGCATCGTTCAAGTCGTACCTGGGGATCGAGACCCCTGACAAGCTCACCGTGCAGCTGAACGAACTGCTGCAACAGGCCCGCGGCATGGCGCCCGACCTGATCAAACCGGCCCTGATCTTTCTCCAGAGGGCCTTTTCCTCCACCATCGGCCTGATCCTGGCGGTCCTGGGCTATTTCATCATCCCGGTCTATCTCTTCTACCTGCTGGCCGACCTGCCGCAGCTGAAGCAGTTTGTGGATTCCTTCATTCCCGAGCGCTTTCGCAACGCCTATGAGGATAAACTGGGCCAGGTAGACGCGGTATTGTCCGGCTTCATCCGCGGCCAGCTTTCGGTCTGCGCCATCCTGGCGCTGCTCTACAGCATCGGCCTGTATGCCATCGGCATCGACCTGGCCATCGCCATCGGCACCCTGGCCGGCATCACCTTCATCATCCCCTACCTCGGCACGATCATCGGCATCCTGTTATCGGTCGCCATGGCCTTCCTCAAGTTTCACGACATCCTGCACCCCCTGCTCTGCCTGGGGTGGTTCAGCCTGGTGCAGGGACTGGAAGGGATGATCATCACCCCCAAGATAGTCGGCAAAACCGTCGGCCTGCACCCGCTGGTGGCCATCGTGGCCCTGTTGATCGGCGGACAGATCTTCGGACTGATGGGCATGCTGCTGGCCGTACCGGTCACCGCCGTGCTGCAGGTGTTCCTGCGTTCCCTGGCGATCTGGTACCGCACCACCGAGTTCTACCGGGGGACGCCATGAGCGGCCTGTTGATCGAAGGGGTCGCGACCGGCTCGATCGCCGCTGAATTCGAACTGGCAGCGGGCGACCGGCTGCTGGCGGTCAACGGCCAGCAGATGCGGGATCTCATCGACTACAGCTACTACACCGCATCTGACGAAGAGCTGCTGCTGGAGATCGCCCGGCAGGACGGCGAGATCTGGGAGCTGGAGGTGGAACGTGATCAGGGCGAGCCGCTGGGATTGACGTTTTCGGCTCCGGCTCCGGCTCATTGCCGCAACAACTGCATCTTCTGCTTTGTGCACCAGCTCCCCAAAGGCCTGCGCAAGCCGCTCTACGTCAAGGACGAGGACTACCGCCTCTCCTTCCTCAACGGCAACTACGTCACCCTGGCCAATATAACCGGGGCCGAACTGGCCCGGATCATCGAACAACGCCTCTCCCCCCTGTATATCTCGGTCCACGCCACCAATCCCGAACTGCGCCAGCAACTGCTGGGCAAACCGGGCATCCCGCCGATCCTGGAACAGCTGCAGGCCCTGGCCGCAGCCCGCATCAACATGCACACCCAGGTAGTACTCTGCCCCGGCATCAACGATGGCCTGGAACTGGAGCGTACCGTCGGCGACCTGGCCGCACTGTATCCGGCGGTCCAGTCCCTGGCGATCGTGCCGCTGGGCCTGACCCGCCACCGCCGGAAACTGCCGCAACTCACGGCGATTGACCAGGAATACGCCAAAGCTTTTATTGCAGAATGGGGACCGCGCAGCAGGGCGCTCACAAAGCGTCTCGGAGAGCCGTTCCTGTTCCTGGCCGACGAATTCTACCTCAAGGCCGGGATGCCCTTCCCGCCTCTGCGGGAATACGGCGACCTGCCCCAGATCGAAAACGGCGTCGGCATGGTACCGCTCTTCCGGCGCGAAGCCGCCAGGATGGTGAGGTCGGCGCGCCACCTGGGCGACTACCGGGCAACGGTGGTCACCGGTGTCTCCTCCTTCCCGTTTGTCAGGGAATTTCTGGTGCAACTGGGCGAGAAAACCGGGGTGATGATCATCCCGGTTGCGGTGGAAAACCGTCTCTTCGGCCAGAGTGTGACCGTCAGCGGCTTGGTGTCCGGTAACGATATCGTCGCCACCCTGGCAGGTGTGGAGATCGGCCGGGCGCTGCTGGTGCCGGACGTGATGCTGAAAGAAGGTGCAGGGCTCTTCCTGGATGACATCTCGCTGCAGACCCTGGAGGAAAGACTGGGACACAGGGTAATACCGTTCGACAGCACCCCGCGGGGGGTATACCGGGCGCTGAAGCAACTTGCTAAAACCGGGAACAGGTGAAACACATCCAAGACGCAGTCCACTCAACACACGTGGACGCAACAAGACCAGATGGACAGTCTGAAAATAACGCATGAAAAGGGGAAGCGTAATGAAAAAGGTGTTATTGCTGCTACTGGTTGTCGCAGTTCTTAGCGGCTGTTCTTCATCCGGCAATCTGGGGATGATTGTGAAAAGCACGGCCGATCCAGCTGCACTCCTGGCAAACAAGACCTCGTTTCGCGAGATCGGTCCGGCAGAAGGAGAGGCGTGCAGATTTTTTATGTTGGCGATTCTTCCCTTCGGTAAATCAGATGTTGCAACTGCCGTAGATGAGGCTTTAAAGCAGTCCGGCGGCGATGCATTGCTCAATGTTTCTGTGTCGAGCAGCCTCTATGGTTTTGTTCCCATTTACAATATTTTCACCTACACCTGCACGAACGTCAAAGGTATTGCCATTAAATTCGAGAAGAAGATCTGACGGCTACCCGGTCCTGCCGGCCTGGGCCGGTTAAGGGCACGGCGTCTGATCGAGTTGGCACTTCAGCAGGTTCTGCACAGCGACTGAAACAAAACCAACCATATGATCAAACGACACCGACCCTGGACCCGATGTGCTGTGTACTGTTTCAAAAAGAATCCCGCCACATACAAAAGCCGCCCTGCCGCATTGATGCGGCAGGGCGGCTTTACAGAGTTATCCAAGAGCGGTCAGGCACTGGTTTCAACGTCAGTCAAACGTCTTCCTCAGCAGATGTGCCAGCAACCCGGCCAGCAACAGCCCGGCCACCACGAACGCTCCGGCCAGTTTGCGCTGGCGGCTCTGTTCATCCAGTCCCTTGAGGGTTGCATCAAGTTTATTCAGCTCACCCTTGATCTGAGTCGATTCGGCCATAACCTTTTTGACATCCACATTATGGAAGAGCGAGTGAAAACGGTTGCGGGTTGCAAACAGCTCCTTCTCCAGGCGATCCGTGTCGGTACCCAGCTGTTTGTAGCCGGCGATGCGGGCGTCCAGGGCAACGATCATCCCTTCGGTCTCCTGCATGGCGCCTTTGATCACCTTCGCCCGTTCATAGCTGTGGCAGCGGCTGCAGGATTTTTCATTGATCAGATCCAGCGAGGCCTTGACGATATGGTGGTTACTGTGACAGATCACACAGTTCGGGCCGCCTGTGGCCAGGGCGCGGCCATGGCCGCTGTCCAGGTAATCCTTCAGGACCCCCACGTGGCAGCGGCCGCAGAACGCCGGTACATCCGTGTAGGCGGGCGCCCCCAGAAAACCGCGATCTTTATTCATGGCATTGGCGGCATCCTTGGGATCACCGCCATGACAGGCGTTGCAGGCGATGCCATTCTCGGCGTGAATACTGCCCTGCCAGAGTTTGACCGGTTCGCCGTATTTTCCCGGCAGGGCACTGTGACAGGTTATGCAGACGATCTCTTCCGCATGCAGAGTCCCGCAGTTCACGAGCACCGCAACCAGCATTGTTAGCACGAATGAAAAGCACCGCTTCATCATGACGTTCCCCCGGTATCTCATGAGTAATGCCCCCACACACTGAGCCCCAGCCAGAGCAGCAGGCCACCGATGGCACAGACCAGAAAAAGCGGCCGCTTCAGCGGATGTCGTTCCCGGCCGCGATCGATAAAGGGGAGCAGCGCCAGGAAGGTCATGGCGACAGCCTGCACCGACAGGCCGATCAACTCGTTCGGGAAGATCTTCAGGGTCTGATAGTTAGCCAGGAAATACCATTCCGGCTTGATGTGGGCCGGCGTCACCAGCGGGTTGGCCGGCAGGAAGGCGTCCTTCGGAAAAAACAGGTAGGGATCGAAAAACACCACCGCCAGGAACAGCGCCAGATAGATGAAGACCGAGCGCAGATCCTCCAGGGCATAATTGGGGAAGAAGGGAATCCCGCCGGGATGGTCCTCGTACTGGTAACTTCCTCCTTTCCATTGGTTGGTGGAGTCCGCCTGACCAAAGGGGGGCGTTGAAACGCCGGTACGCTTCAGAAAGAACAGATGGGCACCGATCAGGGCAGCCATGCCGAGCGGGATCAGCGCCACATGCAGGGCAAAGAAGCGACCCAGCGTGGGCGGGCCAACCAGCTTGCTCCCGCGCAAAAACTCCACCAGATAGGGCCCGGCGACCGGAATGGCGTTGGCGCTGTTGGTCGCCACGGTCGTGGCCCAGAAGGAGAGCTGGCTCCAGGGGAGCAGGTACCCGGTCAGTGAAATCCCCTGCACCATGGTAAACAGGATGAATCCGCTCAGCCAGTTGAACTCGCGGGGACTCTTGTAGCTTCCCATGAACAGCACCGAAAACATGTGCAGCAGCAAAACCAGTACCATCATGTTCGAGCCCACCGCATGACACATCCGGATCAGCCAACCAAAGGGAACGTCGTTCATGATAGAGGTCACGCTCTTGAAAGCGTTGTCCGCGTCCGGTACATAGTAGATCAGCAGCAATATGCCGGAAAGCACCTGAATGCCAAAGATGACCAGCAGCACGCTTCCCATGGAATACCATACATTGATCGTGCGGGGTAACAGATAGCCGGTCAGTTCCTTCTCCGCCACCTCGCGCACACCGATGCGCACATCAATCCAGTCAATAAGTCGTTTAAGCAGTTTCATGCAGCCTCCTGGTTACTCAACCCACGGTTATGGCGCCATTGGCCACGGAAAAGGGTAGTTTGGCAAGCGGTCTGGGTGGCGGACCGGCGGTTACCACCCCATCCGGGGTGTAGTGTCCACCGTGACAGGGGCAGATAAAATCCTGCTTGTCCTTCTCCCACTGTACGATGCAGCCCAGATGGGTGCAGACCGCCGAGAGCGCAACCAGTTCGCCCCCTTTTTTCCGGACCAGCACCGCCGATGAACCGGCGAACTCGAAAAATTTGGCCTCACCTTCCAGCACATCCTTTTCCGGTATGACCACCTTGGCCACCGCTCCGCTGTTGGTACGGGGCGCCAGATAACGATACACCGGATAGAGGAACGCTGCCGCCAGCCCGGCGGCCATCCCCCCCAAACATATGCCGAGGAACTTTCTTCTGCCGTTATCATCCATAATCCCCCCTTGGGAATAGTTCTATAATCGGGACTATATCACGTACTGCCGTGATTACAAGCGGCCCAAGCAGCGCCATCGCACTTTCAGCCCAGCGGTGCTGCCGAAGTTCAGCAAAGACATCTTGACCGTAAAATACACACAAGTTACTCACAAGTGTTGCATAACAACTCAACAACGAGACACACGCGATCATAACCCGTCGGACGTGTGGCGCCGAGGCGATCATAACCGGCTGAAATTTAGATTCAATACATCTGTTCCTGCCCCAGGACTACGGTATGGCACGCAACCTGCTACAGATACCTGCCCGTTCCAGAAGCGTGCGTTCAGGTCAGGTAAATTACTCTTGAAGGTTGTCACATGAAAAACATCGGACCACCAAAAAAACAGGGTCTCTATGATCCGCAATTCGAGCACGATGCCTGCGGTGTCGGATTCGTCGTTAACATGAAGGGGAAAAAATCCCATGAGATCGTACGCCAGGCGCTGACAGTGCTCGTCAACCTCGACCACCGCGGGGCCTGTGGCTGTGAACCCAATACCGGCGATGGCGCCGGCATCCTCATGCAGATGCCGGACAGCTTCCTGCGCAAGGTCTGTCCCCCCCTGGGTATCGATCTGCCTGAACCGTTCCACTACGGCGTTGCCATGGTCTTCACCTCGCCGGATTCGCCGCAGCGTAACAGTGCCCGCCATATCCTTGAAAAGATACTGCGCGAAGAGCAGGTTGAAATCCTGGGCTGGCGCGACGTGCCGACCGATAATTCAACCTTGGGCAATACCGCCAAGGCCGGAGAACCTCGCGTCCGTCAGCTGTTCCTGAAGCGCGGCCCGGAGTGCGCCGACGAGCAGGCCTTCAACCGCAAACTGTACATCATCAACCAGCGGGCTACCAACGAGATCCAACGATCCGGTGTTGACAAGCACTGGTACGTATCCAGCATCTCCAGCCGCACGATCATCTACAAGGGCATGCTCATGCCGGTACAGGTGGACCAGTACTATCCCGACCTGCGCGATCCGGACATGGTCAGCGCGCTGGCGCTGGTGCACTCACGCTTCTCCACCAACACCTTTCCCAGCTGGGATCGCGCCCACCCCTACCACTACCTGGCCCATAACGGCGAGATCAATACCCTGCGCGGCAATGTCAACTGGATGCATGCCCGGCAATCACTCTTCGAAAGCGAGCTGTTCGGGGATGCGATCAAGAAAGCCCTGCCGATCATCAACACCAACGGCTCAGACTCGGCCATGTTCGACAACTGCCTGGAACTGCTGGTCATGGCCGGCCGTTCCCTGCCCCATGCCGTCATGATGATGGTGCCCGAGCCGTGGGAAAGCCACGAAACCATGAGCGCCGACAAAAAGGCCTTCTACGAATACCATTCCTGCCTGATGGAACCGTGGGACGGACCGGCGGCAATCGCCTTCACCGACGGACGCAGCATCGGTGCGGTACTGGACCGCAATGGCCTGCGACCTTCGCGCTACTACGTCACCACCGACGATCTGGTCATCATGGCCTCCGAGGCCGGTGTGTTGCCGATCGAGCCGGAGCGCATCCTGCACAAGGGTCGTCTGCAGCCCGGTCACATGTTTTTGGTGGATACCGAGCAGGGACGCATCGTGCCTGATGAAGAGATCAAGCGCGAACTGGCCAATGCCCAGCCCTATGGCCAGTGGCTCGCGGAGAACCACATCCTGCTGGAAGATCTGCCCGACGCCCCTCACGCGCAGGAGCCGGACCATTCCAGCGTACTCGAACGGCAGCAGGCCTTCGGCTATACCTTTGAAGACCAGCGTGTAGTACTGGGCCCCATGGCCCGCGACGGCGTCCAGCCACTCGGCTCCATGGGTACCGACACACCGCTGGCGGTGCTGTCCGACCAGTCCCAGCTGCTTTACAACTACTTCAAGCAGCTCTTCGCCCAGGTCACCAATCCGCCCATCGACCCGATCCGTGAGGAGCTGATCACCTCGACCACGACCCTGATCGGCTCCGAGGCCAACCTGCTGCAGCCGGATGCCGGCAGTGCCCGTATGATCAAACTGGATCATCCGCTGCTCTGCAACGAGCAATTCGACAAGCTGCGCCAGATCAGCCTTCCGGGCTTCAAGGCCGCCGGCCTATCGCTACTCTTCCCGGCAACGAACGGCACCGACGGCTTGGAGAAGGCACTGGATGCGCTTTTTGCGGCTGCCGACAAAGCGGTTGAAGAGGGCAACACCATCCTGATCCTCTCGGACCGGGGCCTGGACCGCACCCACGCCGCCATCCCGGCCCTGCTGGCCGTAGCGGGCCTGCACCATCACCTGATCCGCAGCGCCACCCGCACCCGGGTTTCTCTGATACTGGAGTCGGGCGAACCACGCGAGGTCCATCACTTCGCCGTGCTGCTGGGCTATGGCGCCAATGCCATCAACCCGTACCTGGCCTTCGAGTCCCTGGATGACATGATCCAACTGGGCATGCTGCCGGATATCGACCACAAGAGCGCAGTCAAGAACTTCCTCAAGGCCTCCATCAAAGGGGTCGTCAAGACCATGGCCAAGATGGGCATCTCCACCGTGCAGAGCTACCGCGGCGCCCAGATCTTCGAGGCGGTCGGCCTGCACCACTCGGTGATCGACAAATACTTTACCTGGACCCCCTCGCGCATCGAAGGGACCGACCTGAAAGGGATCGCCAGCGAGTTACTGGCCCGTCACAAGCGCGCCTATCCCGAGTACGTACCTGCCGAGCCGGCCCTGGAAGCCGGCGGTGTCTACCAGTGGCGCAAGGATGGCGAGGAACATCAGTACAACCCCCTGACCATCACCTCGCTCCAGAAAGCGGTGCGCACGAACGATTACAACGAGTTCAAGACCTTCTCTTCCCTGATCGACGAGCAGAGTACCCGCCATTACACCCTGCGCGGCTTGCTGGAATTCAGAACCACCGTTGTACCGGTCCCGATCGAGGAGGTCGAACCGATCGAAGAGATTATGAAGCGCTTCAAAACCGGCGCCATGTCCTACGGTTCCATCAGCCAGGAGGCCCATGAGGCGCTGGCCATTGCCATGAACCGTATCGGCGGCCGTTCCAACACCGGCGAGGGGGGTGAAGACCCCGAGCGTTTCACCTGGACCAATGAGCAGGGCGATTCCAAGAACAGCGCCATCAAGCAGGTTGCCTCGGGACGTTTCGGCGTCACCAGCGATTACCTGACCAATGCCGGCGAGATCCAGATCAAGATGGCGCAGGGCGCCAAACCGGGTGAAGGGGGCGAACTTCCCGGCACCAAGGTCTTTCCCTGGATTGCCAAGACCCGCCATACCACACCGGGCGTCGGACTGGTATCACCGCCGCCGCACCACGACATCTACTCCATCGAGGATCTGGCCGAACTGATCCACGACCTGAAGAACGCCAACCGGCGCGCACGCATCAGTGTCAAACTTGTCTCGGAGGTCGGGGTCGGCACCATCGCGGCCGGGGTAGCCAAGGCCCATGCCGACGTGGTCCTGATCAGCGGCTATGATGGCGGCACCGGCGCTTCGCCGATCTCCAGCATCAAGCACGCCGGCCTGCCCTGGGAACTGGGCCTGGCCGAAACCCACCAGACCCTGGTGTTGAACAACCTGCGCAGCCGCATCACGGTCGAGGCCGACGGCCAGCTGAAGACCGGTCGCGATGTGGCCATCGCCGCCCTGCTGGGCGCCGAGGAATTCGGCTTTGCCACGGCTCCGCTGGTCACCCTGGGGTGCGTCATGATGCGCGTCTGTCACAGCAACACCTGCCCGACCGGTGTAGCCACCCAGGATCCGGCGCTGCGCAAGAACTTTACCGGCAAACCGGAGTATGTCGTCAACTTCATGCGTTATGTCGCGCAGGAGCTGCGCGAGATCATGGCCCAGCTCGGCTTCCGCACGCTCAACGAGATGGTCGGCAGAGTTGATATTCTGGAGCCCAAGAAGGCCATAGAACACTGGAAGGCTCAGGGGCTGGACCTGTCCAGCATCCTTCACCAGCCGCAGGTCGGCCTGGAAGTAGGCCGCTACTGCAGCGAAGCGCAGGATCACGGACTGGAGAAATCGATCGATATCACCACGTTGCTCGACCTCTGCCAACCGGCCATTGAGCGCGGCGAGAAGGTCAGCGCCGAACTCGCAATCACCAACGTCGATCGTGTGGCGGGAACCATCCTGGGCAACGAGATTACCCGCAGCCATGGCGCCAAAGGACTGCCGGACGGTACGGTCAATCTGCGCTTCAACGGCTCAGCCGGACAGAGTTTCGGCGCCTTCGTACCGCGGGGGGTTACCCTGCAGCTTGCGGGCGACGCCAACGACTATCTGGGCAAGGGGCTGAGCGGCGGCATCATCGCCGTCTATCCACCGCAGGGCTCGACCTTCAAGGCCGAAGAGAACATCATCGCCGGCAACGTGGCTTTCTACGGAGCCACCAGTGGCGAGGCCTACATCCGTGGTATGGCCGGCGAGCGCTTCTGTGTCCGCAACTCCGGTGTCGAGGCGGTCGTCGAGGCGGTCGGTGACCACGGCTGCGAATACATGACCGGCGGTACCGTCGTTGTTCTCGGTCTGACCGGGCGCAACTTTGCGGCCGGCATGAGCGGCGGAGTAGCCTACATCCTGGACGAAGCGGGCGATTTTGCCAGCCGTTGCAATATGCAGATGGTCGGCCTGGAAGGGCTGGGGCCAAAGGATGCAGTCACCCTGCGGGGCATGATCGACCAGCACGCACACTACACCGGCAGTGAACGCGCCGGAGCCATTCTTGCCGACTGGGACGGGTTCCTGCCCAAGTTTGTAAAGGTCATGCCCAAGGATTATAAACGGGTCCTACAGGCATTGGAGAAGGCCCGGGCCGCAGGTTTGAGCGGTGATGAAGCCATGGCGGCCGCTTTCGAAGAGAATTCGCACGACGCCTCACGGGTAGGTGGCAGTTAACCGGCTTTTCATGAGTTACCCTGCTTACAAATTAACGTACTACGACATAGGATACGAATATGGGAAAAACAACAGGATTCATGGAATACCAGCGCGAAATCCCTTCTGACCGCGATCCGCTGGAGCGCATCAAGGATTGGGATGAGTTCCACCTGCATATGCCGGAAGAAGCGCTGCGCACCCAGGGTGCCCGCTGCATGGACTGCGGCATACCCTTCTGCCATACCGGGAAACTGATCAGCGGCATGGCCAGTGGCTGTCCGGTCAACAACCTGATCCCGGAATGGAACGACCTGGTATACCGCAAACTGTGGCGCCAGGCCCTGGAGCGCCTGCACAAGACCAACAACTTCCCGGAGTTCACCGGACGCGTATGCCCGGCACCCTGCGAAGGCTCCTGCACCTTGGGGATTATCGATCCGGCGGTGACCATCAAGAATATCGAGGTCAGTATCGTCGAGAACGGTTTCGACGAAGGCTGGATCGTTCCTGTCCTGCCGACCAAACGCACCGGCAAGTGTGTGGCTGTGGTCGGTTCCGGTCCGGCCGGACTGTCGGCTGCCGCCCAGCTCAACAAAGCCGGCCACACGGTCACGGTCTTTGAACGCGCAGACCTGCCCGGCGGCCTGCTGATGTACGGCATCCCCAACATGAAGCTCGACAAACGCCAGGTGGTCATGCGCCGCATTGACCTGATGAAGGCCGAAGGAATATCGTTCGTCTGCAATACCGAGATCGGCAGCAGCGACTACCCTACGGCAAAACTGCAACAGGAATTCGATGCTATCGTGCTGACCACCGGCGCCACGGTACCTCGCGACCTGCCCATCGAAGGTCGCAGCCTGAAGGGGATCCACGTTGCCATGGAGTTTCTGACAGCCAACACCAAGACGGTGCTGGACACGCGCAGTGATTTCATCTCCGCCCAAGGCAAGGACGTAGTCATCATCGGCGGAGGCGATACCGGCACCGACTGCGTCGGCACCTCGCTACGTCACGGCTGCGCATCGGTCAGCCAGCTGGAGATCATGCCCCGTTCCCCCGACGAACGGGCCGCCGACAATCCCTGGCCTGAGTGGCCCAAGACCCACAAAACCGACTACGGCCAGGAAGAGGCCGCCGCCAAATTCGGGGCTGATCCGCGCACGTACCTGACTACGGCAACAAAGTTCGAAGGTGACGAGCACGGCAATGTCACGGCGGTTCACACGGTTCAGGTAAACTGGGTCAGGAATGACAAGGGACAATTCGTACCACAGCATGTCCCCGGAACCGAGCAGGTTCTGCCCGCTCAACTGGTACTGCTGGCTATGGGTTTCCTCGGTCCTGAGCAAACCCTTATCGATGCACTGGGCATTGAACGTGACCCCCGCAGCAATGTCAAGGCCGACTACGAGAAATATGCCACCAGCCAGCCGGGCATCTTTGCGGCCGGTGACTGCCGGCGCGGCCAGAGCCTTGTGGTGTGGGCTTTCAATGAAGGGCGCGGAGCCGCACGGGAATGCGACCGCTACCTGATGGGTTCCACAGAATTACCTTAGCGCCACCCGGAACACTTTTTGTCAAAAAGGCCCGCTTCCAATGCATGGAAGCGGGCCTTTTTCTCGCATGACAGAGATCAGCGAGTTACGTTTTATTTCTTTTTTGCAGGTGCCTTAGCCTTTGCAGCAGCCTTAACCGGCTTGGCAGTCAGGTCTTTCAGCGCTTTTCCCGGAGTAAACTTGCCGTTTGTTTTCGCGGCAATCTTGATAGCCTTGCCGGTCTGGGGGTTCCTGCCGGTACGGGCAGCACGGGTTACCGCACTGAATGTCCCGAATCCGACGAGCGTAACCTTCTCACCAGCCTTGATTGCTGCGGTTGTTGCCGAGATAAAACCGTTGAGCGCCTTCTCTGCCTGAGCCTTTGTCAGTCCAGCATCCTCTGCAATCTTTGCTACGAGCTCCACTTTGGTCATAAACCCTCCTAAAATGAGATTTATCTATATATAGCTCAATTCAGCCACTGTCTACAATAAAGTAACGTTTAAGCGCCCTGTCGTGCGATTTATTATCCATCCCGATTACCGGCAGGGGATCAAAATGGAAAATACAGCACAGCTACTCAGTAATTCCAGGATCAGAGAAGCCTTCGAGCGGTTTTGCTGGATCATCAAGTCTGATTTTAATGGGACCCGGAGAATTCTCCAACTGCCATCCAGGCAGAACATCTGATGGTTTTACGGCGATGACATATTCCTGACTGCTGGTCTCATGACCCAATGCATCAACGGCAATGATACTATAACGCAGCGACCGGCTGGCCGCAGCCAGACCCGGCAAGGTAGCCGAATAGGTGAAGTGAGTACCAGGCACCTGCACCATAGGCACACGGGCATAGGCACCGTTTTCTGCAGCGCGGAAACGGCAATACACAGCCTGAATGTTTTCAGCACTGCTGACAACCGCCTGAATGGTCGTGCGCTTACCGGTAATTACGTAACTATACGGGTCGTGGTGTATAGAAACAGAGTCCGCTGGGGGCCGGGCTGGCGGGGGGGGACTTGCAATGCCCATGATCGTTTTTTCAGGTGCAGCCGGCTGGTGGAACATGGGCTGAGCACTCCCGTTCGGCACAGCAGTCGCAGCAGCAGGCGTCTGAACTACCTTTGCAGCAGGAGGGACGGCTACGTCATTCGATGGTAGTGGCGTGCTTACTCTCTTCCTTTTCTTGTGCACCCTTGTTCCCTTTTTTACCTGGCGTACTTTCTTGACCTTATTCAGTTCACCCAAAGGTATTTCGTAGCCCGATGCATCACGGGCAGGAGAAGGTTGTCCTGATGCCCAGGCCGACTGAATCAGCCCGGCCATCATGAACAATGCAACCGCTACGGATAGCATCCTGCCAATGACATGTGAGGAGGTAATGTGTAGATGGGTACTGCTCTGCTCATTTTTCATGGACACCTCGCTTAAGGGATACGTACGCTTATCGTGCAGCAGAGAATGCGTACCTGTTTTGACTACTCCAGCGCCACACTGTATAGCACATTTATGTTGTTTTGTAAGGCATTCAAGACACCGAAACAGGGGATAAACTCCCCCAAGAAAAACAACAATGCACTTGAGTGTATTTTTGACTTGACTAGAGCCACCTTATTTGCTAAATAAATTGCTTCCTATTCCCCATTAGCTCAGTCGGTAGAGCAGGTGACTGTTAATCACCTTGTCCGTGGTTCGAGTCCGCGATGGGGAGCCAACAAAACCATGGCCGATTTCTTCAATGAAATCGGCCATTTATTTTTATTTCAAAAACACTACCAGAAGCCTTCCTGCAACTTTATCAAGTTTATCAGCATGTTTCGTTTTTTAGCGTATCAGATGGTCCGTGACTTTGCCACCGTTCGCTAAAGACTATTGCAGCCCCTACCAGATTAACCTCATAAAATCGTAAAATCCTTTTTGGTGCTGCTATCACAGGTTGGATAAAACAGTATTGGCCTTTATGTGATAAGCTTATTTCTAGATGTAATTTTTTGAATTTTGTCGAAATGAGCAAACCTGGTATGCACTCAGCAATTCTCTCCGCAATTTTGTTCGGCATGTCACCGGTTGCCTGCAAGGTTTTCGTGGGCCAGATACCGACAACGCTCCTTGCGGGACTTCTCTACCTGGGATCGGGCCTGGGCCTGACATGGGTGGTACTCCGCCAGCCTACTCCATTTTACAACGTTCTGAGATCTCTATCCCGGCGGCAATGGGCTACTCTTGTTGGGGCGATTGTGGCTGGTGGCGTTGCCGCTCCTCTTTTCATGGCCTATGGAATTCTCTCCGGGACGGCAACCGAGGTGTCGTTGCTTCTCAATTTCGAGACGGTTGCGACGACTCTACTAGCGTGGATGATCTTCCATGAGTACATCGGATATCAGGTCTGGATCGGGAAGATTCTCATCATAGGTGCTTCCTTACTCGTTGTGATAACCGGCAGCGATGGGGTTCATGTGTCAATTCCCGGGCTTTCTGTGCTCGCTGCCTGCATTCTATGGGGAATCGACAACAATCTGACCCGCGAACTGGAGACCCTTCCTGCTTCTCTTCTGGCCTGCATGAAGGGGTGGAGCGCCGGGATATTCAACGTTCTTCTCTTCCTCATCCTATTCAGGAGTCCGGTTACGGCTGTTCAGGTTTCGAGAGCCCTCATTATCGGGGCGCTCAGTTACGGAGCGAGCCTCGTCCTGTTCATCCATGCCCTCAGAGAAATAGGGTCTGCGAGGACCAGTACCTGGTTCGCAGCAGGACCGTTTTTTGGCACCATACTTTCCGTCATTGTCTTAGGAGAACGCCCACCCGGAGCGTATTGGGTAGCGGCACCTCTCATGCTTTCTGGGATGTTCTTTCTATATAGGGAATTGCACCGGCATTCCCACCGGCATGAAAGCCTTATCCATTCTCATCCTCATGAGCACGACGAGCATCACAACCATGAGCACGGCGATGGAGCAAACGGTGTAAAGCACGACCATTCCCATGAGCATAAGCCGATAACTCATTCACACGTGCACTGGCCTGATATCCATCATCGGCACATTCATTGACAGAGGAATGGAGGTACTGTAGCTTATGGAAATCGACTCATCTGCACAACGCAAGCTCTAAGGCTAAGGGGTTGAATTGTTCTTGTGCCTGTGGCCCGAAATAGATTTTATCAACTTACATGAATGATGACGTTAAGGATGTTATCGCTTTCCCCACAACGGTGTGTCAGCAAATTGCATCAAGATCCGCTCTTCAGGGTTCTGCTCGTAAAACTCATCCTCAGCAAATGAAAAGCGATACCCGGACACATAATCCAGTAGTGCCTTATAGGCGGTATTGACCTGCCGCATCATCTCCGAGTCGCAGTCATTACCGGTATCCGGGTGATGGAGTTTCACCAACTCACGATGTCGGGTTTTGATTTCCTTGAGGGTGGCCCGTTTCCCAAGCCCCAAAACCTTGATTGCTTCCAGCAAATCGGCATAGGTCATGATGGGATCTCAGTGGGTCCAGTCGATTATTGGGGTATCTGCCCCAAGCTTTTTCTCGACAGACCCTTTGATGGCGGCGAAGTGTGGGCAAGGGTAGCCGATGGGGTTACCGTTCTTCATGCAAGAGGCGAACACGATGGCCTCTGCTCCCCGGTCAACCATCATCTTGGCCCTGGTTACAGCTTTCTTGCCGGAGCAGCCGCCGCACGAGAGAAAACCAATGATCTCCACCGGCCCGGTTTCTTCGAAGGCTAAAGTTCCTTCCCTGGCAACCTTGAAATCGGTGCTGCCGGGGCACAAATCCTCGGTCAACTGGCAACGGATGATTCCAACCTTCATTCTTTTCTCCTTCCCTCTTTTTTTTGTGCCCGTATAACCACAAACCCGCCGCTGCCGTGACCAACACGGACAGTCAGGTCAGTTGTTTCTCCCGGCACCACGGTCTGCCGGTATACGAAGTTGGAAAAGCCGGTCTTGGTCAGTAACGCCTCAAGTTCGCTCACCGAATAAAAGGTAGCGTCGTGGTAAAACTTGCTTTGATTCTTTTTTTGGCTGTACTGCCAACCTAGTTCGCTCTCCCGGTCGATGAATCCAATAACAAGAGTCCCATTCGGCTTGAGGATGCGGCAGGCTTCCCGGAACGCCAGGGATACATCGTCCAGGAAGCAAACGACTGTTACCATGAGGGCAAAATCATAGCTGCTGTCGGAAAGCGGAAGGGCTTCCGCAGCACCTTCCAGAACCTGTATCCCCCGTTGTCGTGCCAATTCGGCCATCCGGGGCGCTGGCTCTACTCCGATGTGAATGCCAAGCAACGCCGCAAAGCGTCCGGTGCCGACGCCAATCTCGACCCCGATGCCACTGGCAGGAATGAAGCTTCGTACAGTCTCCAGCTCTGCTTGGTAGAGGTCAGAATGCTTCTCAAACCAGGCGTCATAGTCGTTCGCCTGCTCATCGAAAGGTGCTGTCTTGGGCATTGTGGTTCCCGGCTGCCTCACGGGCAGCATGTGGCTCATCAAGTAAACGGTCTCTTGAAGAGCAATCCGTAGTGGTACGGCGGTAGGTCGTAGCGGTTCCATTCGTTGATATGGAATCCGGCTTCTCTTCCCCATGCGATGCACTGTTCCGGGCGAGGGCGAATCTCCATGGCCGGACCACGTGGCGTCGTTGGGTCATAGTTCCAGTGAATGACGGCCAGCATACCGTTTGTTTTGAGTACCCGGAAGGCCTCTGTCATCAGGGCTACCGGCTCTTCGTGGTGAAGAATATTGAAGAGCAAGGCAGCGTCCATGGAGTTGTTGTTCAACCCGGTTCCTTGTGCGACAAAATCGCGAACTGTAGCCTTAACATTTGTGATACCGGCTTCGCGGCACTTTTGCTGGACTACATCCACCATCTCCGGTTCGATGTCCAGGGCATGCACGGTTCCCGAAGCAATCGCGGCGGCGGCCAGGGTAAAAGTCCCATAGCCGCAACCGAACTCAACCAGGTCCTGAACACCACGGTCGAGGCCAAACGTGGCCAGCACCTTGGCTGGCTCAAAAAAACCGTCCCACATCTCCTCGTGCGGCATGCCGCTGTCACGAACCTTCATTTGTACCCTCACTGGCCAGTGCCTGTTCAAGATACTCATGCATTCTGCTTGCCGATGTGGCGATATCCAGGGGAACCCATGCGTCGTCAAGAAAGACGGTTGTGGCCGCTCTCAACACATAGTTGGCGGCTTCCAGAGAATTAATCAGATGTATCTTTACGTCAATCGCCTCACCGAAGTGAGCCTTCATTTTATTGGCTACACCTGTAGCCATAGCGCAACTCGTTCAACCAGCACTTCCGGTGTGAAATACAACCATTTTCAACATGGAAACCTCCAAGGTATAGATTCAGTTGTGCTCCAACAATGCGGATAGAGCCAAGGCACAGACTCTCAATGCGGTTTCATGACCATCGTCGCCACCCTTTTCAAAATCATCATCACGGGTGGCCATGGAATTTGTAATGTGGGCGAAGCAGATGACCGGTTTGTTGAGGGCTGTTCCCATCGCCAGCAAGGCGGCGGCTTCCATTTCCACGGAAATGATACCTTCGTCTCGTCGCGCTGAAATTAACTTCTGTGTCTCACGGAAGGGCGCATCGGTTGTCCAGGATTTACCGCGGATACACTGGAGGCCAGCAACATTCAAGCGCCGGTCTACTGCCTCCAGTAACGGTGATGCTGCCAGTGCGTAACGCTCAGGCGGCAGATAGTGATAGCTTGTCCCTTCATCGCGCAATGCCTGCTCAATTAGCAGAAACAGGGGGGCCTGGAACTGCTCAGCAATGAGTCCGGCTGAGGAAATAGTTACTAGCGCCCTGCATCCCAAGGCAAAGAGCTCTTCTGCCACAAGCACTGCAAATGATGCCCCGACAGTACCGCCGATAATCCCGTACACTGTTTCGTTAACTGTCCAGCGGTAGAGACGTGTATGAAAGCAGGGCCAAGAGGGTTCCAGCTTCGCTTTACCGTTTGCCACCAGGAAGTCCACCAATTCACCATCGAAATCCAACAGGCATCCATCCGGTACCACAACGGGAGGCAGACTCT
The DNA here is from genome assembly GCA_021780495.1 of Deltaproteobacteria bacterium. Lineage (GTDB taxonomy): Bacteria > Desulfobacterota > Desulfuromonadia > Geobacterales > Pseudopelobacteraceae > CAIPTY01. The sequence goes on along the minus strand of JAJXYO010000015.1, from coordinate 96,609 downwards.
TCTGTATTCTGGCAGACTCAAGCATGTTGCCTGGGAGGAATACCGGCTCGTCAGCATGATTGTGTTCAAAGAGAGGAGGGATATCTTTACTGGACACAGCAGCCACCTCCTGAGGGTTGTTTTTCCTGATCGATTTCACTCTTTGATTTGCGAATAACAGACTCACCTTCTGCAAGCAGGGCAATAACTGCTGAAGTCAACTTAGGACGACTTACATAGTAACACCGCTGGGAGCCATCTTGGGCAAAGTCAACCACCCCGGCATGACGAAGTACCCTCAAGTGCTGTGAGATGTTGGCTTGAGATGCTGGGAGGATGTCCTCGATGTCGGTGACGCACTTGGTGCCATTTAGCAGCTCGGCCACAATCTGGAGACGAGTTGGGTGAGACAGCGACTTGAGCACTTCAGCCCATTCGCTTGCTGTATTGAAATCCATGGTTGCCTCCACATCATATTCGAATATGCTAATATCATCTGGAGTTGGTATTTGCAACTGACTTATTGTTATATGCAAATTTCTATGATAGTTGAGACGCGTTCCTTGATATTTATAATTTTTCCCCATTACTCATTTCTGTTGCCAGAGGGACCTCAACCCTCTGAAATATATAATCAGTTCTTGGGTGGTTTTTCTTTCGTGGGATCATTTGGAACTCAAAATTGTATGCGAATATGTTTTGCTGAGCGTCACGCTTGGGGAGCCAAATTAGACAATGGCCGTTTTTCTCACGAGAAACGGCCATTTTTTGTGCAATCTGCGTTTACTTTTGCAATAATGTCAAAATAGTTGCCGGTATTCGGCCGTCACCCCCCCCTCCTTCCCAAAAGGGTTAGAACACACGAGCTTGAGGAACGGCCCAATCAGTAAAGATAAAATAATGCATTGATTACTGCGATCTCAAGTACTTAAAGAAGAGATGGCGGCGCGCTTGCTACCTCTTTCCCCACAACGGGGTATCAGCAAATTGCATCAAGAGCCGCTCTTCAGGGTTCTGTTCGTAAAACTCATCCTCAGCAAAAGAAAAGCGATACCCGGACACATAATCCAGTAACACCTTATAGGCGTCATTTACCTGCCGTATCATCTCCGATCCGCACTCATTACCGGTATCCGGGTGATGGCGTTTCACCAACTCACGATGCCGGGTTTTGATTTCCTTAAGGGTGGCACGTCTTCCCAACCCCAGAACATTGAGCGCTTCCTGCAAGTCCGCATAGGTCATGATAGAATCTCAGTGGGACCAGTGAAAATCAGGGTAACATTGGCCTGCACTGTTGGGAGGACGTTCAGGGTGTCGGACACGCACATAGTGCCATTAAGCAGTTCGCCGACAATCCGGAGACGGGCCGGACGGGCAAGAACTTTACAATGCTCAGCCCGTTCGCGTGCGATATTGAAATCCATGGTTACCTCCCGAGCACATTCAAACAGACTGATATCATTTGGCGTTGATATCCGCAACGGCTTATTGCTGGAAGCATGTTTCCACGATAGTGGTAGAGCCGTTATTGATTATATATAACGTTGGAATCAGATTTTTGTTCAATAATCGTTCTGCTTGTCCTATCCTTAATCTGTACCTTGCATTTGGTTCGCCAATGAGCGGGAATACGGTCAAAACAAACTGAAACAATAGTGTACGCAGCAAAACCCGACAAAGGCTATCTTATATGTCTAAATCCATCGTTCCAGTCATGTGGCTTATTGTCAGCGCGCTGTTTTCTGTCACGGTTCCTGCTTCAGCCAATGACATAAGAATAGGCGTTCTGAACATTCGTGGCCCCGAGGATGCCCTCAAATCGTGGCAGCAAATTGCTGACCGGCTGAACGCCACCATTCCGGAGCAACATTTCGTCATAATTCCCCGCAGCTACAAAGAAATGGAACAGGCGGTTGCCAATAATCAGCTGGAGTTCGTGGTAGCCAATCCTGCCCAGTACATAGAGCTGTCGGTAAAGTATGGAGCATCCCGAATTGCAACACAGATCAGTCAGGTTGGCCGGATTGAGTCTCCTTACATCGGTTCCGTCATATTTACCAAGGCAGACAGAACCGACATCGCAACACTCGCCGACCTCAGGGGTAAATCACTGGCAGTGGCCAGCAAAACCGCATTTGCCTCATGGCTGGTTACCCGTGACGAACTGAAACGCCATGGCATCTCTTCCAGCGACCTTGCCTCGGTCCAATTCAGCGGTTCTGCCGACAAGGTGGTGGAGGCGGTACAGAACGGCGCGGCAGATTCCGGTGCGGTTCTTACGGACATCCTGGAAAGTATGCAGCAAGAGGGAAAAATAGCCCTGACAGATTTTCGCATTCTCAATCAGCAGCACATTGCCGGTTTTCCATTCCTGCTCAGCTCGGATCTGTATCCCAATTTTGCCTTTGCCCGCCTGAAGCATACTGATATGAAGCTTTCAAACAGCGTCGCAGCCCAATTGCTGCTCATGCCGCACGACAAGCCTGATGGCCGTTACACAAACGCTATCGGCTGGTCGGTGCCGGATAACTATGGTAACGTTTACAAGCTGCTGAAGGAATGGCGGCTACCGCCGTATGAAGAATACGGCAAGGTTACCTTGAAAGAGGCGATCAGGCAGCACTGGGTTACTGTTTCTCTGACGTTTTTGTCTTTTATGTCGTTATTGCTGATCGTCTATCTCAGCCAGAATATTAAGCAACGACGGATTAAATACAGGGATCTGGAAGAGGCTAAACAAGAGCTGGAGAAGCAAAACTATCTGGTGAAGGAACAGCGGGATCTGCTGACTCGTCAGAAATTCGATCTGGAAGCGGCGCTTGCCAAGGTCAAACTATTGGAAGGTATCATCCCGATATGCTCGTACTGCCATAAGATACGGGATGACCAGAATAGCTGGCTCCAGATGGAGCAGTATATTTCCAATCATTCAGAAGCCCATTTCAGCCATGGCGTTTGTCCGAACTGCTTTGAAGAGCAAAAGAAAGCAATTGAGAATATGGAGACCTCTTCCACAGAACCATCTGTTTTGACACCACGTCCTGTTACGACAAAAATCTAAGGCCCCGTGCTTGCTGACACACCGAAACGACCACTACTTCAGGGCGCGGGAGGAAGGTGGTACCTTCGATACTATCACCATCTGCATGCCGGAAGCCATCTTCCCTTCATGGCTCATAAGGTGCCCTTTGAGTCCGGCCCATCCCGCAGAATACCATATTGGCAATTGACAAATAACATCTAATTCTCCATAATCGATCCAGTAATAAAATCGAATATATATCACTGAAAAGGCAAAATCCGGGGGACCGGATGACGCAAAGCTACCTGCCCAGAACGGGAAGAGGGGTTGCCAACGCGGTATCAAGATGGGGAAGATCCCACCATCGTATCCAGCCTGCCTTTTCTTATGAAAAGCAGGTTTTTTTCTTTTTTATGCTTCGAAATCCATCAAGAACGTGGTGCGAAATTTATCCGGCTGGAGGAGGTACGCAGTATGCCCTTGTCATTAATCGATGTACCCAAGGATGTTGAAGTCATCAGTCCCATCGTAGAAAAGACACTGAAAAACGGTATGCTCATAGAGGTATATCTGGTCAAGAATCCCCGCCAGTACGAGGCGGCCCTCTTTATTGAAGGCCATTACAAACCCGGGCCCCCTGTTCCACGGCACATGGAAAACACCACTGAGTCGGCAGCCTATTGGATGGGGGTTCGCCCTAAAGTAGGATTTAGCCAGGAAGAAGGAGATGAAATCTTGGGTGCGGTAAACGTTCAAAACAAGCTTCACCACTGTTATTTTTCGGATACGTGGGGAGTTGAAGAGGCATAGAAAATAGCCGGCTACATATCGCATTGACAGTACCTAAGTCAGCATTACATTTGAACGGGTGGTACAACATGACAACTTCAGCGATTAAGATGTATCGTAGAGAACTGCACGATTCCATGGGGGATCGTAATAAACTGAGCAAGCTACACTCCGTCATCACCGAAAATATAAACAACTCGTATGGCGAAGAGAAAGAAGCACTTATGAAATTCAGACAGGAAATCAAAGATGCCCTGAACTGTCGTGTGCCGACCCTATGGTAAGCGGAGTAAGCCCGGACTGTGACGAACCGAAAGGATACAATGGGAAGGCTATGAATAACAATACGTCTGGCAGCACCACTGTTAGGTTAGCCTCGATACTTGCGAAGGTGGAGAGCCTGGATGATTCCATGAGAATTTCCATGTCATTAGACAACAGGCAACATGAGCCGCTTGTTAAATTGTGGCTATATACCTTGCAGGATATCAGAAATGATATCCTGCGTCTCACTGAAACAGGCCCCTCAAAAACAGACCCCACGTAAAACCCGACAGCCACATTGTTACCGCCCACAACAGACTGCAAGGGCCGCGAGCGTTATTTCCGCTCCGTCGAAAGGGTAATATCACCGTACCATGCCTCCGCACTCCCGCCGGTATTATCAGTGTCGGTCATGATGGCAATCGCTTCGGCTTCCGGCGGGTCGCTTCCGAACAGGGTGCGATAATCGGCATATACATCCCGCTCTTCGGTCAACCACTGCCCGGCTCTCCCATTTCCGGATTCCACAGCCACCATTTTGGAGTTAGCGGAATACGCACTCGGAACAAAGTATCCCTTGGCCAGTTTATTCGCCCAGATGTAGTTGATAGCGCGTATCTGCCAGAAGAATCGCCCCGGGAACACGACGTACACCCTGGCGGCATAATCGTCGCCAGCCCTGATTTTCTCATCCCCTCCCTTGACTGTATGAGAGACTTTCCAGCTCCAGCGCAGGTAGCGATACTTCGAAGGCTGAAAACTGATTTTCCTGATCAATCCGGACGCAGCATCGTGGCTGACGGCCTTGACAACCGTGCGGCCCGCTTCCGGTACCAGGCGGTAATCGGTTGTCCCCTTGAAACTCTTTGTATCCCACCCCGCAAGCCCTTCCGTAGCAAAGCGGCTGACCTGAATCTCATCCGCACACGCCAGCGACACATAAGCGGTCAGGATAGCAATAATTACCCCGATGGCTCTCATGGTAGCAGCGCTCCGGTACAGCTGGAACCTTCACCAGCGGTGCAGCAATAACAGTGTTGAGCGAGTTCGATCTGTTTCCCGTTCATCCCTCCGTCGTCCAGTTCTGAAATAGTTATCTCAGAGCCGTCATCCGCCGTAACCGGCATCCCCAGGGCCTGATTGAAATCACAATTGTATAATTTCCCCTGCCAATCCACACTGATCAGGGTGCGGCACATGATATTGCCCGCGGCCTCGGGATTGAAACGTCCCGCCAGCAGGCGCAGATAGTCGCCATACGTGCCGTCAGCTTCGAGATGTTCCCGGAAACGCCCGATCGGCGCGTTCGTGATGGTAAACAGATGGTTGAAGACAATCCCGTGATTCGCCAACAGTTCCGTCTTGTAGGCTGCTTCCAGTCCTTTTTGACTGCCGGGGACAAAATCCCCCCCCGGATTGTAGACCAGATCAAGCTCCACTTCTGCTCCATAACCAAGGGAATTGAGCCGCTTCAACACCTGAATGCTCTTTTGATACACACCCGTACCCCTCTGTTGATCAACATTCTCCTCAAGATAGCAGGGCAGCGAAGCGACGATGGTCAGCGCGTGATTACGACAAAATTCCGGCAGCCATTCCCAGCCCGGCTCGGCCATGATCACCAGATTACTGCGCAGCATCCGGCGTGGCGCCAGCCCCTCGGTCTGCTCGATCACATAGCGGAAGTCCGGATTCATCTCCGGGCAGCCACCGGTGATGTCCAGGGTAAGATTGGGATGACGCTTGAGAAACTCGGCGATCTGATCCATGACATCTTTCCCCATAATCTCCGTACCACGACGTGAGGCGTCGACATGACAGTGGCTGCAGTGCAGGTTGCAGAGGTTGCCCAGGTTGATCTGGAGCGTGTGCAAGCTTTCAAAGGTTTCGTACGTAGGATTTACCGCATGCAGCCTGTTTTTAAATGAAGGTACCATGATCCCGAACTAACTCCTTATGTTGTTTCTGTGGATTGCTGTCGAACGCCGGTTATCTACTCACTTCCCGGCGTTTGAGGTAATTAGCACTGCCAAAGTGCTCCTTTATTCCCAAAAGCATTCATCTTAACGATAGCCGCTACAGCTCAGACGTCCTGGAATCCGTGTTCATGCTTGACACTGAATAGGTGCGGTAGCTTTGAGTGCATTTAGCCTGCGCCATACATGAAACAACAGGGTCAGGAGTAACGTCCCCGCTGCGACAACTATGGGAAATTCGTAGTTCGGATTCTTAATAATAAAGGGCAGCAACCCCACCGCAAGAGCCGGAGGAACGTGCAAATCAAACACGCGGAGTACCGCAATACCGAAGACGATACTGCACACGGCTGCCAGAGGAACGGCGCCGAGCAAGCCAACAATGATGACACCGGCAGTGGCGCTAAGCGTGCAGGCTACCGGCAGGATGAACGGTCGCCCTGCCCATGGGCAGATGTCGGCGTGGGCGAACATTTCAAACCCGATGACAACCAAAGGCGGGAACAACAGAAAGCGCCGACCAGTCAAATCTACCAGAAGTACCCCGATAATGAGAAACAGTATAAAAAAAGGGATCCACGAATAATTGCTCGGCGGCTCTTCTACGATATCATCGGCAAGCTCGCTGATCGACGCCGGTGGCAGAGGTGGTGGTGCCAAACGACGCCAGGCAACAGAATGTACTGCAAGGAGAACCAGCCCAACCAAAAGGGATGGTGGATACCACCAGCTCGGATCACCAAGCGTCAGGGGCAGTAAACCAGCGGAGATTGCCGGTGCAATTGGGGACCGCAGCAGCTTGATTATGAGTATGGCACTCCCGACTGTGAGGAGAACTGATACCATACCGTAGGGCAGATTTCGCGTCACAAGTGTGCCGACCACACCCGTCATAAGCGGTGTGACCACGAGCATCAGCGGCGCTTTTGCCCACGTTCCGTGCGGTCGTTTCAAGATGTCGTGGGAGAGCGCTCCCAGTTCAGGAAACAGCACTAAGGAGAGACCCGTGAACTGAGCGATCAGAGCAATTATGAGGATGTAAAAAGCCGTCGCAATTTCTGCAATCCACGTGGTGCGACAGGACACTAAACGTTGTAACATGTTGGCCTTTAAAATAGATTCAGATGAAATAATTCTTCAGAGACTGAATTTGATTCTGCAACGAAAACACCCTTGGAATAATAGCGAACGTAGGGTATCTGGTCGTTTGCAAACTGTCTCTCCTTGAATTGGCGAAACTCATCAAAATAGTCTGTACGATCATATTCAAGAACATAGACCTCAGCCGCCGGGTAATTGGCAACAAATATCTTCATGGAATGCCATTGCGGGCACCAACTCTGGGTAAGGATCACGGCCACCTTCTCCGCAGAGCGTATGATATCCTCGCCGAATTCGCCATTCGTGATTGCATCCAGAGCTTGATCCTTGGTTATCAGTTTCATATTCCACTCCCTCACTCCCTCAACTCACTCTGGCACATGCTTTCCGGCTTTGAACCTGTTGTACAACACCGGCACCAGCGCAAATAGCCCCAGCAGGGCGAACGAGCCCAGCACACGGGGTGAAGCGATTCCGGATAAAGAATCGATGGTCGCCAGACTTGCCCCGGCATTGACGTACACAAAACCACCCGGAATGATACCCAGCATGGTGCCGAAGAAGAAGGTTCGCAGCGGCAGGCGGGTCAGGCCGGCAGCCAGGTTGATCAGAAAAAACGGGAACAGCGGCACCAGGCGCAGAAACAGCAGATAGCTGAAGCCGCGCTCCTCCAGCTCCCGGTTCATCCCCTCCAGCTTGCCGCCGAATCTGTTCAGGACCACATCACGCAGCAGATAGCGGGTCACCAGAAACGCCAGGGTTGCGCCGATGGTGGCGGCGATGTTGGCGTAGACCGTCCCCATGATCGAACCGAAGATGGCCCCGGCCGCCAAGGACAGGATAGCGGCCCCCGGCAGCGACAGGGCGGTCTGGACGATGTAGAGGGTCATGAAGCCGGCCACCATGATCAGCTTGTGGGTGGCGTAATAATCCTGCAGAGTCTGGCGGTTGGCCTTGAGAGCCCCCAGCGTCAGAAAACGCTGCAGGTCGAAGTAGAAGAAGAGTGCTATGGAAACAATTCCCGCAAGGACGATGATGATTTTTTTCGCGTTCATGGTTCTCCTATCGTCTCTGCCATTTCAGCCAGCCTGCCAGCATATTCTTGACAAAGGGTGTCAACCGGGTCCGGTTGTAAGCGTCGGCCAGCCGTTTGATGACTTCGGCCTGGGTCGGATAGGGATGGATGGTCCGGCCGATGGCTGAGATGCCGAGACCGTTGGTTATCGCCAGCGAAAATTCGTTGATCATCTCACCGGCGTGACGGGCCACGATGGTGGCGCCCAGGATCTTGTCCGTACCCTTGCGCAGATGGACCCGGGCAAAGCCCTCCGTTTCACCATCCAGGACAGCCCGGTCGATGTCCGACAGCGGAACGGTCAGTGTGGTCACTTCAAACCCTTTTGCTGCGGCATCGGCTTCATACATCCCGACATGGGCAATCTCCGGATCGGTATAGGTGCACCAGGGGATGGTGAGGGCAGATGCCTTCTGCCTCCCCATGAAGAGGGCATTGGCGATCAGGATGCGGGCCAGGGCATCGGCGGTGTGGGTGAACTTGAAGGTAAAGCAGATGTCGCCGGCGGCATAGACATTCGGATTTGAGGTTTGCAGGTTATCATTGACCAGAACACCTGTCCGGTCGAATTTTATACCTGCCTGATCCAGTCCAAGGCCATCCAGATTAGGCGTGCGTCCAACTCCAACCAGTATGACATCCGCCGTCACATCTATCCGCTTGCCGTCACGTTCAAGATGGAGAATCTTTTCGCGACCGCTTGTTTCGACTCCGACGATCTTCACCCCCAGCTGCAGATCGATCCCCTCACGGACAAACGCACCATGGAGAATCTCGGCCGCATCGGCATCTTCACGACCAAGAATATGGGTTCCCAGTTCGATCAGGGTTACCCGGCTGCCAAAACGGGCAAAGGATTGCGCCATCTCGCAGCCGATGGGACCGGCTCCGATCACCGCCAGCCGGGGTGGAAGTTTGGTCAGCGAGAACAATGTCTCGTTGGTCAGGTACCCGGCCTCTTCCAACCCCGGTATGGGCGGGGCGGCGGCACGGGCGCCGGTGCAGAGCGCGGCTTTCTTGAAGCGCAGGGTCTTGCCCGCCACTAGAACCGAATCGGGACCGTTGAAGCTTCCCTGACCGATAAAAACGTCAATCCCCAGTTCGTCGCGGAATCGGCGGGCTGAGTCGTGACGACTGATATCAGCCCGTAAGCGGCGCATGCGCTCCATAGCCGTAGCAAAGTCAAACCCCAGCGTTTGGCCATCCACAACGCCAAATTCAGCAGAGTTACGGGCATGGTGGACGGCGCGGGAGGCACTAATAACCCCTTTGGAGGGGACGCAGCCGACATTCAGACAGTCGCCGCCCAACAGATGCCGCTCGATCAAGGCCACCTTCCCCCCCAATCCCGCAGCACCGGCAGCCGATATCAGACCGGCGGTACCGCCACCGATCACTACCAGGTTATAACATGCTGCAGGCTCGGGGTTGACCCAGTCTAAAGGGTGGACATTGGCTACCAGGTTTTGATTGTGTGTATCATCGGGAAGAACGTTCGTAATCAATGTCATAAATTCCGCTCCCTGAAGACGATATCATAAACGAATACAGGTTGGTTTACAGCATCATTTATCCACACCTATTTCCGTATGGTTATCAAGAAACTACAGCTGTTCAATTCCGCCAGTTTCTGCTGCACGCACGCCTTACGAAGCTATCCCTGGACGCTGCCTGTTGCGTTTAGATCGAGGTGGGCATAGTCAATAATATGGTTAAAATAAGCTTGTGTTTTTTTTCAACGAAGGTTGAGAGCACACGGGTTTACCGCTGTTGCGCTTTGCTGGAAATTTGCTTTTCCTGCTCAATAACTTGCACAAATCACCGGCGTCCCCTCAGCCCTCATGGCTGCGATACTCGCCCTAAATTCTTCAGAATATCAACTCAAGGCCTGCCCCTCTTTGACGCCCCGGATTAACACAACATACCGGAAGGGAAGCGACAACTATCCTGACAGCCTTACCGTGAGTATCAAGCTGGTTTGCCATCAAACGATCGATAGCATCCTTCAAATTGATTACCATAAAAAGGCTCATCGTACGATTAGTTCCGATTACTGCTGTGCCCCCTGCATCATGGGTAAATCCAAACCAGAGTGCAGAACCTTAGCCAGTGCCGGAGACCTGAACGAGGACCCGCCCCCTGCTGTCAATCCGGACGGGCAGCAGGGGCATATTCTTCTGCGCCGGCCCCTTGGTCACCGCACCCTTTGCATCGAAGGTCGAACCGTGGCAGGGGCAGATGAAGGTGCGGTCCGGCACGGTGTTCAGGGTACAACTGCGGTGCGTGCAACTGCTGGAAAGAGCGAGAAGCCGCCCGTGCCGGCGGATGAGGAAGAACCCCTGGTTGCGGAAACGGTCGTACACCCCTTCTTCCCGAAAGGCGTCGGCCGGCCCGGCATCGATGTCCCTTTTACGGGTATCGGAGCTATGGCCGTTGATGCCGGTTTTCGTCATGGCACAGCCGGCTAGCAGCCCGGCGCTCAGGATCACGAATTGCCGTCTGTTCAATTTCATCGCTAACTCCCCGGTGAAGGTGAGGGAATGGGGTTGAGACTCCATTAGTACTCGAAGACGAGGCTGGTGACAATGCCCCACTTGAAATCGTTGCGGGCGGCCTGGTCAATGGGGAAGATATAGCCGACACCGATTCGGGGTTGCAGCGGACCGATCGCATCGAAGTTGGCGCGCAGCCCGACGGTTCCGGTGAGGTTGTTCTGGCCGGCATTTTCTCCCTTGAGGCCCCTCTCCCCTTTCAGCTCCACAATCGGAATGAGTTGCTCGACGTGGGGCAGAGCCAGGTCCTTGCGGGCGAGGCTGTAGCCGGCGACCGCGCCATATTCGAAGGTCTGGTCGCCCCCCGCATCCCCGGGGCCCATCAGCAGGGAAAAGCCACCCATGGTCTGAAGACTGAAGTGTTCACCTAGCCTCAGGGCATCGAACGCCTTAACCACTCCCTCTGTGTTCTGGCTGACCGGTGAGTAGCTGGGGAGGCCGAGTTCCAGGCCCACACCCACGGTATTGTCGCAGAAGCCGTCGCTGGAGACGAACTGCTGGATCGGGCGGCGCACGCTGATTTCGATGTTGCCGACGCCGCGGGTGCGTTCCTTGCTCGTCAGCCCGGAGAGAGGGTCGGTGGTAGTGTCCGTTTCGCTCTGATACGGAATTTCCAGCTCGAAGGTCGTCACGCCGAAGGCTTTTTCGATCTCGACGTGGGAATCGTTGGTCACTTTCCCGTGTCCTGCCTGATGGACCCAGTCGAAGCGCACTTCGTTGTCGACATCGGTTTCATCCAGCCGAAACGGTTCCGGGAACCAGAACTGCCCATACTGGCTGCGGTAGTCGAGTGATCCGAACCATCCGTAGTGTGTGTCGGCGGCGGTGCCGTCCTGGGTAACGGCGCTGGCCGCAGTGGCGCTAAGGAGAAGCGCCGCAAGCGACGATAGGATGGAGACGTAACGGACCAGGCGGGTGAAACTACGAATTTGCGTCATGAATAATTACCTCCTGTTAACTAGTTAAAAAAGATGGTTGAATCCGAAATACTACGGTCTTGATCTACGGCGGCCTTGCTTTTCGGTCCATGCCACCCACAAGTATGATGCTCATAAATTGGCTCCATCATGATGTTGAAATTCGGTATCAACTGAATGGCAAAAAAAAGGATGTTCGGGGTTATGCAGTTCAAGCGCCGTGCCATCGCCTGATGCCAGAACAGCGCTCATCTTTTGGCGGCAACGACGATATTGTTTGGCCAGATCAAGACTCTCAGTCGGGTCGCCGTAGATCTTCCAGGGGCCCTGACAGGTAAACGGCAGTTTAACCAATCCCATGAAGGCTGCCACATCTTTGGCGGGATAACCGATGAAGAGGCCGATCTCGTGTGGGAAGATATTTTTTCCCCCAACACGACGGCACAGTATCTCCAGAAGTGTTTCACACGGAGCGCCAACGCCATAACCGGACTTGCGCAACAGGGCGCGGATACCTGCATGGGACAGGTGGCGCTCAAGGTGGTCGTGGTTGTAACACAACAGCAGCAAGGCTCGCTGCCTGGTTTGTAACACTCTGCAGCTAAGATTCCCAAGGCGGGTTGCAAGCTCCTCGTGATGACGCTGCCAGAGTTCGTAAAGATTGCGTCCGCATGGACGGGTACGATTAACCAGGGATATAAGATTAGCCGGCTTGACCCCGGCCAGGACCTCGGAACACTCCATCATGATGTGCGCAGTCAGGCAGTCCAGTGGATTACTGAAGCGTTCCAGTAATTGCAGAGGAAAATGGTTGGCGGATAGCCTAATCCTTAAATCCATCGTTTTTGAAAAAGACACTATTCACCCCCTTTAGTTGTATTGATATTGAAATTACGTTTCAATATCAATACAACTCGACAGAAATAATGTCAACATTTTTTATAGTGTGATGTGAAAAGTAATACCTGCGCCAGATTTATCCACCAGGTATTCCATCATCATCGTACTCACCTGAAAATGCCGGGCCATCTGTGTGACAATGTCACAGACAGCCACCCTGAATAGCCGTATGTTTGCATCATCAACAGGCAGTTCACTCAGGAGGTGTACAATGAAACGGGATGTTGGAACAGCGGACAGGATTATCAGAATAGCGGTGGGATCATTTCTTCTCTTCCAGGCATTGGTCAATGGACAGGTTTGGGGTTATACCGGCATGGTGCCGCTTTTGACCGGTTCCATCGGTTGGTGCCCGTCGTACAGCATGCTTGGCGTATCCACAGTCTGCGGATGTTCTGGTGACAGCTGTGGAACAAAACGTGAAGAGGTGAACCCATGAAAAATCAACTTATCAGGTCATCTCTTTTTATTGCACTTGCCGTATTGGCCGGGTGCGGCAGTAATTCCACTGATAACAGCGCCCAGGTTGCCAGTGCCCAAGTGGCCGCCGGAAAGGATGTCTTTTTGAACGAGACCTTCGGCAATGAGAAATTCTTCGGCGACACCCTCGGACTGCATACGGTCTTGAATGGCGTGGCTCCCAAGGATGCAGTGGCCCTGGGTGTCCAGGTGGACCTCAATAAGGTTCCGGCTGATATTGTCGCCGTGATGACCGGCAGCGACCTGGCCGCCAAGGATGCCGCTCTGAATGACCCAACCGTAACACGTAGATTGATCAAGGCCGGGGCAGTTATTGGGGTAAAAGGATTTTACGCCACCACGTCAGCCAGTGATACAACTCTGACCAGTGTTGGCATTAGCTGCGGCCTCTGCCATGTAACTGTCAAGCCGACAACCTTCAATCTGACGGCCGGAGCAACGACGCTTCCTATTGGCGACCCCTTGTACAACGGGGTGCCTAATGCGGAGATGGATGCCGGGAAGATTCTCTCCTTTACTCCTTTTGCTGTAGCCAATAACTTGAGCACCACCCTTGCCGGTTGGGGTCCGGGCCGGTTCGATATACGGGCACTCAATGAGCTGGATGATGGTGTAGATAACCCCACTGCCTTTCCGCCTCTCTGGAACTTCCCGGCACTTCAGGCTAACGGTTACGCCCTTGGCTGGGATGGCATGTTCAAAGGAACCAATGCACTGGCCAGTATCGCTGAAGCCGTCTATGACCTGGTCATGCATGGCAACGGTTCTTTTGCCACCAGTCATGGAGCAATCCCGCCAGCTCTGGCCTTTCCACCCCGACAAGCGGTACTCAATAAATTTCAGGACAATCCGGCAAGTGTGATCACTGCTGACAAACTGCTGCAGGTTCAAACATTCCTTCAGAGCTTGCAAAGCCCTGCTGCCATCGGGTTTGACCAGACCCAGGCGGCAGCCGGAAAAAATCTCTTTGAGGGCAAGGCCAAATGTGCTACCTGCCACCCGGCAGGAACCGAGTTTATCAGTGCCGGTAGATATAGTGACATTACCGTAACGCCTCCTACCGGTGATCTTGCTGGTGGCATCAAAGTCCCTGGTCTGCGGGGAATCAGCCTGACTGCTCCATATTTCCACGACAACAGTGCTGCCACTTTGCTGGATGTTGTCAACCGCTTTGACACTCGTGATGCACTCGGTTTGACTGATGCTGAAAAAACCCAGCTGGTGGAGTATCTGAAAAGTCTGTAACAACAGCCTCTTATTCCGATCACAAGCTGTCGAAAAAGGAGTCAGGGTCGCTACAAATATGTTAAGACGGGTAAGTCCGCAATCCTGATACGGTTGCGGACTTATTCCTGAAAGATAAATGGCAGGTGAAAGGCGGCTTTTCTCTCCCCCCGCTCCGGGAGCGGACAGGGCACGAGGCGATGAAGGCAAGTAACAAAAAGGCTCGTAGCAATCCGCATTAGACTCCACCGGGCAGTCGTTCGAGGACTGAAGGTGCCTTTGTTCCGGAAGCGTTCAGCAAGGCTCAATTGGCCTCTGGCGCCGGCGGACCACAATCACTTGACGTGTTTATGTCCCTGGATGAATTGAAGCAGGAACTCGCAGGCCTGGATCTTGTCCATGCAGCAGAAAAAGAGCGTGTGGTTCTTGAAGGAAGCGGGCATACCGGCTTGGTATCAGTAATTCAACTGCGGTGCGTAAAACCGTTTGCAACGTAAGACTTTCGCATAACTTCATTTGGTTGTGTCCAATTCGAAACCATCTCTTAAACGTATTTCGTTACGACCGAGCAAAAGCCGCCCCTGACGCTCAAAATCCTTGAGTAACCGACTCACTACCTCACGCGATGTCCCCAGATCGCTGGCGATCTTCTGGTGGGTAGCCACCAGAACCCCATCCCCGGATTTCTCTATCAGGTATTCCATCATCCGTTCATCCATCCTTCTGAATGCAACCTCGTTGACAAGCTCCATGATTTCGCAAAGTCGCTCGCTTAACATCGAAAATACGAAATTTCTCAGAGCCTCATGACTCCCGAGGAGTCTGCGAAAATCATGGGCCGGGATAAGCACCAGTTCTCCCGCGCCAACGGTGACCGCATTGGCGGGATATGCATTGTTGCCAAGAATGCAGGATGCGTTCAGGATACAGGTTTCACCCGGGCCGATCTCGTAAAGGGTTATTTCCCTTCCGGTTTCACCGCATTTATATACCCGGATTGAGCCGGAGAGCAGAAAGGCTATTCCTGAGCATGAGTCTCCCTCCCAGTAGAGATGGGTGCCGATGGGGAAAGACTGTCTGCGAGCCTGTGACAGCAACTGCGTTGTCAGTTCCTGCTGCCGGCGAAAGCGAGGGAAAAATTGCGCAAATTCTTCCGGGGTTATGGCAGATGTACTCATTCCGTACTCCTTGTGATGGGTATCAGCATAGTAGCCATCTCGTACTCTATCTGCAACGCGAAAATGACGGTCTGATTATCAGAAGAGATTGTAACCATGTAGAGACATGGTGCACCCTTTCCCGTCTCTCCATGTCGCGCCATTTGACATCGACGTCAAAGATGGCAATCCAGCTTGACTATAAAAGTCAGGCCGTGCTATTCAATCCGGGAACAATTCTTTATGAAAACTGAATATCAGATCACGGTGCCCGCCAGGGCTTGATAGGGAAGAGGGGTGCAGCTCGAATGGAGCCATTCCCCCGCGGACCCGCCGCTGTAAGCGAGGACGAAGGGCATGATGTCACTGGTCGAAAGACCGGGAAGGCGCCTGGAGGATGAATCGCGAGCCAGAAGACCTGCCATGATCTCAGCACTCAACAGTTCCCCATGGTAAAGGGAGAGTGAACCCGGTATGGGGCTTTGAATACGAAAAGTCCGCATGATGCTTTGGCATATGCGGACTTTTTTTTATGTCTTTTGCAGTATTCAGCTGAGTCAATCAATGAAAAAGGAGAAGCATACATGCACATTTCGGAAGGCATACTCACCGGGCCGTCATTCTGGGCTACTACAGTCGCAGGCGCTGTAGTCATGGCCTGGGGTGTCAGGGATATGAAGCGTTTTGTAAAAGAACAGCCTGAACGCAAGCCGCTTCTGGGTATGGCTGGGGCCTTCATCTTCCTGGTCTCGCTCATCCCCATCCCGGCTTACATGGGCACCTGTTCCCATCCCTGCGGCACACCGCTGGCAGGTATCCTGCTCGGTCCGGGGATAGGGGCGGCCCTGTCGGGGTTCGCCTTGTTTTTACAGGCCCTGCTCTTTGCTCACGGCGGTTTCTCCACCATGGGTGCCAATGTCCTCTCCCTTGGGGGGGGCGGGTCAGTTGGTGGCTGGCTCTTTTTCAAGCTGGGCCGCAAACTTGGCTTGCCGTTGTTTACCGCTGCCGCGCTGGGGGGGCTGATGGGGGATGTTGTGACCTACCTGATATCCGGGGGCATCCTGGGGGGACACCTGGCCTTCGTCGCACCCCAGCCTCAATACAGCTTTGCCGGCTACCTGGCCGTGATTATGGCAGCCTATCTGCCGGTACAGGGTCCCATTGCCCTGGGAGAGATGGTGATCACTGGAATTGCCGTCCGCTCCATAAGTCGCCAGAGGCCTGAAGTACTGGAGGCATTAGGGGTGGTATCCAGGGCGACAGTGGTCCTCCTGCTCGTGCTGAGCATGGCTGCCGGTTTCATGGGCCTGGCATCCGAAGCACGGGCAGCAGACCTTATTGCAGTGAGGGCGGAGGGTAGACCCAAAACAGAAAAGCCCAAAACTTACACGGGGATGGACGAAAAGGTAAACGAGGCCATGGCGGAAAAAGCCGGGGCCAAGGCCCACACCCCGTACATCAACCTGGAAGACAAAGGCGATGTGTGGAATACCATCCTGCTGGCCGGAGGCGCTCTGGCCGGATTTATCATCGGGCGTTGCTGGCATCTGCTTTTTGTTCGGCAAAAAGACACCGTCGGCACGTCAAACCACTCGGTGGTCTGACGTCATGTCTGGTTGTCTTTCCGTCGAGGGCCTTCTCAAAACTGAGAAAGCCCATATGGGCCGTCGCCGCAACAGCTTTAGCCGCCTGGATGCCCGTGTGAAAATGGTTCTGGTTGCCGCTGCGGTGGTTTGTAACGTGTCGCGCCCCGACTATCGTCTGAGCATGGGATTGCTACTGGTGGCCTGGGGGGGCATGGCTGCTGCGCGTGTGCCCTTTCGCCGGGCGATCTGGTTTGTCCTGGCCCCCCTGTGGGCCAGCCTGCCAGTGATAGCGGGGCTTGCGCTGGGTTTAGGCGAGACACCATTACTTACCCTGGGACGTCTGAGCATCTACCATGAAGGGCTTATGCAGGGGGGGCAAGCCGCCCTGCGGGTGCTGGCCGATACGGCCTGGAGCGGATTACTTTTTCTGACAACGCCGTTCACCGAAATACTCGCTGCTCTGCGCTGGTTTCGGCTGCCGGCCTTAGTGGTGGACACCTTGGGATTCATGTACCGGTATATCTTCCTGTTATGGGAAGAGTTCAGCGCAATGCGGATTTCGGCACGCGCCCGTGGCGGTTTGCTCGGCTGGCGCAGGGAGTGGCGTACCACCGGCGCTATTACGGCCCAGGTATTCATGCGCGCCTATGACCGGGCCGAACGAATACAAGAGGCAATACAGTCTCGTGGCGGAGCATGAAAACACAAGGAGAAACCATGGTTGTCAAACCGAAGATTACGCCAATTTCTGCATGCTGTCTGCCGGGAGAAGGCAGCACCATTAACCCAAACCCGGCTGCGGCAACGCCCCAGATCGCGCTGGAGGCGGAAAAGCTCTCATTCCATTACGGCGATGAGACCGATGCGGTGGACAGGGTAGATTTCAGAATCATGGAGGGTGAAGCGGTGGCGTTGTGTGGACATAACGGCAGCGGCAAGACCACTCTGATGAAACTGCTGGCCGGTCTGCTCAAACCGGCACAGGGGCTGGTAAGGGTGTCCGGGGTTGAGTTGAATCTCCGCTCCAGCCGCGAGGTCTTCCGGACCGTCGGCCTGCTTTTTCAGGACCCACAGAACCAGCTTTTCTGCAACGAGGTGTGGGAGGACATTGCCTACGGCCCGCGCAACATGGGGTTTTCCGATGCCGAGGTCAAGGAACGGGTACGTCTGGCCCTCACGATAACCGAGACAGAACATCTGGAACATAGGCCGATTCACCATCTTTCGGGTGGCGAAATGAAGCGGGTAGCCCTGGCTGGTCTGGTCTCCATGCGCACCCCGGTGCTAATCCTGGACGAACCCTTCAACGGCCTTGACCCCGCCTCTTCTACCAGATTAGTGGCCCTGATTCGACATCTGACCAGGGATCACGGCTACACCATGCTCATGACTACCCATCAGATGAGTCTGGTGCCGGAGGTGGCCGACCGCATGCTGGTCATGCAAGGCGGACGGCTTATCGCAGATGGCTCTGTACGTGAACTGCTCACCAATATTCCTCTGCTGGAACAGGCCCGCTTGGAACCTCCGAGCATTACCAGATATTTCTACAAAAAGGCCCTGATGGAAAACCGCAAACCGGAGCGGTTGCCTCTGACTCTCGATGAAGCATTGAAATGGTATGGCGGCAAAGGCCGCCTAAGTTGCATTTTCTGACGTCGCATTACATTGCCTTCCCGTAATAGTCTTCTATAACCGGTTTCCGCTTGAAAAGATTTATCTTGCCAATTTAGTATCACATATTACAATATGTAACAAACGATACATTAATTAAAGAGAGAGGCTCGATGCAAAAGGACAAAGACATACAACAAGAGTGGCTCCTTTTCTTCTACAGTGTGCCATCCAAACCGGTAAGCACACGGATGAAAATTTGGAGGATGCTGGTAAAAACGGGGGCCGTGCAATTCAAAGGGTCGGTGTATATCCTTCCCTGCAATGACGACCATTACGAGTTGTACCAATGGCTGGTGTCAACTGTTACGGCTTTGCAGGGGGAAGCAGCCTTCGTTCAAGTGTCACGAATCGAGCCCATGAAAAATGAAGAAATAACCAAACTTTTTGATCAGCAAAGGGAAAAGGATTACCAGGATATCGGGTCAAGACTGGACGAACTTGAAAACAAGCTCGCCACGACCGCAAAAAACACTGTAGCAGCCAACAATAATAAATTTAATGGGGAGTTGAATAAATTTATCAAAGAATTTCAAGACCTGGGAAAAATTGATTTTTTCGCTTCCAATACGCGCAAGGAGCTGGAGCAGAGACTGAAACATGTTACCGAAATAGTTACCGGTTTGACACGCAGTCAGCCTGTAGTGCCGACAATTGAGATTGAAAAGAGGCATATTGCAGACTATCAAGGCAAGACATGGGTTACCAGAAAAAGGCCGTTCATTGACCGAATGGCTTCGGCATGGCTGATAAAAAGGTTTATCGACAAGACCGCCGCATTTGGATTTATCGATGAAAACGAAATCAAGGGTCAGGCTGAAGGTACGATTGTTTTTGACATGGTAGGCGGTCAATTTACCCATGCAGGAGAGAACTGCACCTTCGAGGTATTGATTGAGGCGTTCAGGTTGAAAGACAAGGCACTCGGCATTGTGGCCGAAATAGTTCACCAGCTCGATCTGCAGGATGACAGGTATCGCAACCCCGCGGCAGAAGGTCTGAGGGAGATTCTCGATGGGATCAGGAAGACGGTCAAAGACGACCACAAGGCCCTAGAGAAAGGAATGGGCATCTTTGATATGCTCTATGCAGCACAAAGCCAGTAGTTACAGGAAGCTCATCTCAAGCACAAGAAAGGAGAAATCAATGACACATGGCATCAAATCAAACGTTCTATCGGCTATGGCAGCATTACTATTAACAGCCTCAATCGCGGCAACAGCATGGTCCGCAGAGGTAACCTTCCCGGACGGGACGGCGACCCCGTCGGAAACCTGCGGCGCCTGCCACAAAGCGATCTACCGGGAGTTTGCCTTTGGCTTCGGGAGCGACATTCACTATAAACCGACTACGGTGCCGACTAAGGCAAGTGAAAAACTGACCATGCCCGTCAAAGTCTCGGCCACCGCAACGGCCCATGCCTTTGCCGGGGTTGAACCGTACCCCATTCATGCCAGAGAGGCTGAGGAAGAGGGTAAGTCGTGCAACGTCTGCCACTATCCGGAACCATTTGCCATTCCAGACACCAACACCCTGGAAATGGTGAAACCGAAAGGACGTCCGAAAGACAAAGAGGCGGTCGGGATTACCTGCGCCAGCTGTCATCTCACCCCGGAAGGGAAGATCAGGGGACCTTACAGTGTCAATGCCCCCCATGAGACCGTCGCTGATCCAGCCATTCAGACCTCGGCCATGTGCGCCTACTGCCACAGCATGGGTAAGCGGGTGGTTGGCAAGCAAACCCAGACCTTCCTGGAGTGGCGAGAGGATTTCAACAAACCGGGACTTGGCAAGCAGCAGTGCCAGGACTGCCACATGCCGAGAACCTTGCGTAAGGTTGCGGAAAATTATAACAACCCGGAGCGGGCCGTTGCACGTCACCTCTGGACCGGTGGGCGTTCCCGGCAGCGTCTTGCCAGTGCTCTCAGCATGGCGATCAGCCAGCCGGACGCGGGCAGTCCCAACATGAACTTCCATGTCATCAACATCGGCGCCGGGCATTCGGTTCCGACCGGCTCCAATCGCCGGGCCATCTACCTGAACGTGGAAGTCCTGAACAAAAAAGGGAAGAACGTTGCCACCAAGGAGTGGATGTTCGCCCCCTGGTATGGACCTCGCCCGGATGACAAGAAGTTCCTGGAAGAGGATAAGAAGCGCCCCGATGCCATTGCCGCTACTCAGGCCGACGCCCAGGGGCCACACGAAACCAGCATCCGGGCCGGAGAGGAACGGATTCTTCCCTGGGCTCCAAATCTGAAGGCAGGAGAGTACACTGTCAAGGCCCGACTGATCTATGACCTTAACCGGTACAACAACAGATCGTTCAAAGACGATCAGACGGAGATCAACAGCACCACCCTCCGCATCAAGGTAAAAAAAGGGTAACGTCATGTTACGCCGCTGTATTTTTACAGCATTTCTTATACTGCTCGCAACGGGGCCTGCGTTTGCAGGCCCCCCTCTCCGGACTGCGGTACTACCTATTTGCTCTTATATCCGGGATTGAAGGTACGGTTGGGAGATTACATCCGATGAGTGAGTCAAACGAACAGATAGCCGATGGCGACACAGACGACCTGAAACCGGTTGGGCTGCGGGAACTGGTGTTGTATTTTCTTCGTCTTGGTTCATACGGTTTTGGCGGGCCGATAGCACTTGCCGGTTACATGCAGCGAGACCTAATACCCAGGGGGTGGATCTCGGAACAAGAGTACAAGGAAGGACTCGCCTTTTCCCAGATGATGCCCGGCCCGCTGGCGGCCCAACTCGCCATGTGGATCGGATTTATTCGTCACGGGACTATCGGTGCTTCGCTAGTCGGCATTGTTTTCATCCTCCCGCCCTTCCTGATCGTACTGGCCATCTCCTATCTGTACGTTGCCTATCAAGG
This sequence comes from Deltaproteobacteria bacterium, assembly GCA_021780495.1. Classification (GTDB taxonomy): domain Bacteria; phylum Desulfobacterota; class Desulfuromonadia; order Geobacterales; family Pseudopelobacteraceae; genus CAIPTY01. Next base: position 75,020 of record JAJXYO010000015.1, on the reverse strand, counting down.
TCTTTCTCTTGTTCAGGCGCTTTTCTACGGGATTGGGCCAACAATCATCGCCATCGTGGCGCTCTCTGCAATCCGCCTTGCCGGAACGACGGTAGGTACTGATAGGCGCTTGTGGGCCATATTCGTGCTCGTTGCAATGATAACGGTTGTTGCTCGTACAGAGATTGCCCTGCTGTTTGTCATTGCCGGTATCATCGGCATACTCCTCTATTACCCTCCCAAGAATTGGAAAAAGCCCGGCAATATCGGTCTTGGCATGTTGAGTGTTCCGACAGCGTTAGGCATATCGGTCGCCATGCCGGTACTTCTGGAGTTGGGGGCATTTTTCGTGAAGGCGGGAGCTTTCACCTTCGGCAGCGGACTGGCCATTGTGCCGTTTCTGCACCAGGGGGTCGTTCTTAATCATGGTTGGCTGACAGAGAGGCAGTTTCTCGATGCCATTGCGGTCGGCATCATAACCCCGGGGCCGGTGGTCATCACCGCTGCCTTTGTCGGCTATCTCGTGGCAGGGTTTTGGGGCGCATCGGTTGCTGCCGGAGGGGTCTTTCTGCCGGTCTATCTGTTTGTGCTCTTCGTCGGTCGCTACATTGTCAGATACCGGGAAAAACCGGCGCTCAAGGGATTCGTCAAGGGGGCCACAGCTGCTGCTGCCGGCGCCATTGCCGGGGCTTCGGTCATTCTGGCTCAAGGATCAATCATAGACGTAAAGACAGCACTTATCGGCATTGCGAGCGGGCTGATCCTGTGGCACTGGAAGGTGCCGGAACCGCTGCTTATTGGCGTTTCGGCCATAGCGGGGGTGATTTTGTATCACACCTGAAACGGTTAAAACCGTGAAGTGATGTGGACTAATGCCGACTTCATGACCTGTTTTGACAATCTCAAGGCTGCCTCAAGGTAGAATTGTTAGTCATGAAGACAAAACGTCTTCCAATGCATATTAAAACTTTCGCTGGCGTACATACTCGACACTAGAGCGCGGCGGTTCTGAGGAAAGGTTTGAAGTTGATCTTACGGGAGGGGACCAGCAAAGACCGGGGCTTCGTCACGATCGCTTACGCCCCGGTCTTTGGTTCAGGTTTTGTGTTGCACCTTTTCTTTTTGCGCCAGGCGGCGCGGGTCCCGAAGAACCCGCCGGCAGCCGTCAGTACCCAGATAGTTGCCGTAACTGCTATTTCACTGGTGGTCAGCATCTCAATTCTCCCTCGACTCGCTTATTCCTGCTCGTACCGCGTCACAATATCCCGGTAATGTTCGCTAAAGCCCGCTGGCACCTGGGCTGCGGCGGCCTGGTAACCCTGCAGGATGGTGCTGCGCATGCTATCGGGAATCACCCGTTCGGCCAGGGGATAGAGAATGTCATCCTCCTTGCCGATATGCTCACGCAACAGTGCGGCATACCCCAGGGCATTATCGGCAATAGCCTGGCAGCTATCGGTTCGACCGGCCCGGGCCTCATGAACGGCAGCTTCCATGGCCTGGACAAAGCTGCGGCCCTGATCGTGCTCCATCAGCATGGCGGCGACCGGGCTGTGCTCCGTGGGCATGCCGTTATCGATCAAGGCCTTGAAGAGGACCTCTTCTTCCTTGGCGTGGTGGAAACGGTCGGCATACTGACGAATAAAATCAATGCCATCCAGGTAGAATTGCCAATTGGGATACTGCCCGGCCGCCGTCCGGGGGGCATTCTTTTCAAGCAGTGCGATCATCCGCAGGATCAGGCGGTGCTCATCCACCAGTGTTTGGGTAATGTCTGCTTTCATCAGTTCCTCCGGTTGCCGTCGATACCCACAATCACCGTCTCCAAAGGGATATCCCGGCCGCTTTTCTGAATCGCTTCCCTGACCATGATATCCAGCCCGCGACAACAGGGCACCTCCATGATGGCCACGGTGACACGGGGCGTTTCATTGGTCGCAAAGATGTTGGCCAGCTTGTCCACATAGCCGGAGGTGTCATCCAGCTTCGGACAGGCGATCGCCAGCGCCTTGCCCGGCAGCAGGTCCTGGTGCATGCTCCCCATGGCAAAGGCCACACAGTCGGCACATACCAGCATTTCCGCGTTCTTGAAGTAGGGCGCGGTCGGCGGAACCAGGTGGAGTTGCACCGGCCACTGCCTGAGTTCAGAGACCGCTTTTACCGTTCCCGTTGCTTCTGTTGCCGGTCGTTCGATTACCTGTGCCATGCTGCCGGGGCAGCCACATCCCAGATTTCCCATGATTCATTCTCCTTTTTTCGCTAGATGCCGGTTGATTTCCTGTTCAATCTTCGCTTCGTCTTCCTTGGACAGACCGTGAATGGCGACCACATCCTTCAGCAGACAGATCCCCACCTTGCAAGCGGTGCAGCCGATGTCGAAGCGGGCGAGTATCTCGCCGATCTCCGGGTAGGTCTGCATGACATCCTGTATTGCTGTATCGCCAAGTCCGTTGTTGAATTCCATTGCGTGCCTCCGTGCTCTGTGATGATTTCAGAGTAGCGCAGATAACAGCCGGGGTGTTTGATGTAGATCAACAAACTGCGGATTCGTGCGGAAAGGTCACAATAAGTGCCGAGGTGAAAGCCGGGGGATGCCGGGAGGGCTATTGATGCGGTTTCGAATACTGCCTGTCGCGGCCATGCGACTGCTCGCCGCATGGCCGCCGCACGACCTACAGCGGCTGCAGGTTCAGGATCCGGGCGAGCTCCTGCTGCATCTTGGCAGGGTCGATCGAGGCCCACGCAAGCAGTGATCCCCAGGTTTTAGATCCGTTGTTCACCGCAAGAACAATCTGCCGGGCTGGTTGTCGCGTCCTGGCGGCTACGAGGGTGGCAATAATCAGTTCCTGGTTGGAGGTCCCTGCCTTGCGCAGTGCCGACAACTCCGTGTCAGCCAGCAGATGGTAATGGAGGAAGAGCTCATCGACCACCGTTTCGGCCAGCCGGGCAGAAGACGGTCGCACGGCCAGGCCATGGGAAAAGCGGCTGCCGAGGGTCTTCGGACTGATCTGCAAGGAGGCCAGAGCAGCCGGCCAGGTCCCATTATCCTGTTTGGCCTGGAGCAGACTATCCGGAGCCGCCCCCGAGCGGGAAGCAACCCAGTAGGCAATCCAGAGATTATCGGAGGAGATGCCCTGCTGTTTTTTGAATACGATCGATTTTTTGTCGATGTTGAACACCTGCGCAAAAAAGGAGTTTTGCGTGGTGGCCAGAAAATAGGGATCGGCCGCGGCAGGATGCCCCGGTTCATAGGAGCGGTCGGTAAAGCAATGACAGGTGATAGCCGGTATGGCCAGTGCCGGCAGCGGAAGCATGAGGAGCGCGATCAGGGCGAACTGGAACGTGTATCGGGTAATCCGGGGCATAATCAGACCTTCTTCGGTTTATAACCAATGTTTGGGATACGAGCGATGGTACACCACATTATTCGTAAAGATCGCCGTTGCCAGGAGGATCAAGGCGCCAGCCAGTACCGGCAGCAGGATAAAGCCCGGCCCCACCGCTCCCTGCACACCGATCAGGGCGGTGGCGCCTCCCGGAGGATGCGTTGTGTGGGTCAGGTTCATCACAAATATGGCCAGCCCGACCCCAAGGGCCATGGTCAAGGGCGAGGAACCAAACAGGGCGACCACCACCACCGCCACCCCGGCGGAAACGAGATGCCCGCCCACCAGGTTGCGCGGCTGGGCCAGCGGCGAGTCGGTGGCGCCGAAGAGCAGCACCGCCGAGGCGCCGAACGAGCCGATCAGCAGAGGGTGCCCGACCAGGGTGGTTATCTCGCATATGGCCAGGATGCCCAGGGTGCCGCTCAGGAAGCTCCAGAAGGCGTAGCGCAGCGACATGGCCGGGCGCGGACCACGCAGAGGCGCCATACAGCGTCGGGGCAGCCCGGTTATTCTTTTTCTGATCTTCACATGCCCCTCCCGGGATAGTGCCCTGCGTTTAATCCTGCCGCCCTCACCTCAATGGCTCACGTACGGCAGGAGCGGCATGAGCCGTTGATAATCGGCATAGCTCAGCGAACTGCGCCAGTGACCGCTGGCCATGCCGGCGGCGATCCCCGCCATAAAGAGCAGTACAACCAGCGTTGGAAAGCCCCCTGCCGGCGGCTGTTTCCAGAATGCGGGCCGCATAGCGAGCACATGTGCTTCCGGACAGCTGTCAACACAGGTGAGACAGCCGGTGCATTCCGCCGACGAAACCGTTGCGCAGGCATGCACCTCCAGCCGGGATGGGCAGGCGGCGCTACAACGCCGGCAGCCGGTACAACCGGTCGGGTCGCGCCGGATCTTGAAGGGGCTGAGCATACTTGCCAGACCCAGCAAGGCGCCATAGGGACAGAGATACCGGCACCAGAACATCCTGTACACGAGGGACAACAGGGTCAGGATCGCCAGGACCGCCATTGTGGCAACGGACATGCGGGTGAAGAAATGGAGCATCTTGACATCGCTGACGGCCCAGTAGGGAGCATCCAGAAAGCTGCCCAGGGCGGCGGCGGGCATATCCAGCACGATCAGCTTCACGAACAGCAGCAACAGCAGGTATTTGATCGCCCTCAGCAGGACGTCGAACCAGGGCCAGATGCGCAAACTCCGGCCGGACAGCCGGCGGCCCAGCGTGTGCGCCCCTTCGGAGAGGGTGCCGACCGGGCAGAGCCAGGAGCAGAAGGATTTCTTGGCCAGCAGGCTCATGAGCAGGATCGTCAGAAAGATAACCAGAGCGGCGGGATGGACCGGGTGGATCTGCCCGGTCAGCAACCAGTACTTTAAGCTGGTCAGGGCGCCGATGGGCAGGAAGCCCTCCACCCCCGGCGGACGGGCAACCAGCGGAGCGGCAGCGCCGCTTTCAGCGGCGTTGACATACATGCCGAAACGGATGCCGATCCCGATCACCCAGACCAAAAAGCAGCACTGCACCACGCTCCGCATGGTACCGGCCGGTTTACTCGTAAACGTGCCCATGTGATGTGTCTCTCTCATTTTTTTGCGGGGGCAGGTCTCCCTGCCCCCGGGTGTGACAGCCTACTTCCCGGCAAAGGGGTCCTTGATCTCATTCTGCGGCTTGAACATGAGTTTTTTCGTCCCCCGGTTGTTGACATACTTGGACAGTTCCAGATCGATCTTGACCGGCACCGTCACCCCGGCCTTGGTCAGCGCCTGGCGCAGCAGACCCTCGGCTTTGCCGGCATGACGGGCGGCATCGCCCAGAATGCGCAGGGCCTCGCTGGGGTTATGAAAACCGGTGGAGTTTTCGGCCCCGATAAATATTACCCTGTAGAAAGCCTCTTCGTAGTGGTCCCGAGCCTGGGCATACAGCGCCTTGTCTATCTGTTTGCCGTTGGCCTGGGCCGTATTGGCCATCTCGAACAGCTTGGCCACGGTAGCGGTGGCATAACCTGAGCGGATGAACTGTGACATTGTCCGGTCCTGGATGGCGAAGATCTGGTTGCGCAGCCATTCGGGCGACTCGGTGTGGCACTGCTGACAGGCCTTCAGGCCGTTCTTGAGCGGGCTCATGATGCGGTGATCCGAAACCTTCCGGCTTCCCACCTTGGTATAGGGCATGTGGCAGTCAGAGCAGGAGACGCCCGCCTGCCAGTGCACACTGTTGTTGGAGAAAAGCTCGAACTCGGGGTGGCGTATGAAGGCCAGTTTGAATCCGGTGACACTTTGGGTCCACTCGCCGCTGGGCGCGTTGCTGCGGAGCTTTTTGATGATGTTCTCGATGGTAATGCCGCCCCACTTGCTTCCCTGCCATGGGAAAAAGACATCCGTGGACTTCATGTTGGCATCCTTGGGAATGCTATAGGTGACATGGCACTGGGCGCAGACCAGGGTCCGCATGTCCTGCTGGGTAAGCTTGGACTGATCGACGCCGAGCGTGTCCAGGGCCTTGCCCAGGGTAAAGCCGCGCGAGATGCGCAGCGACATATCATTGTTGTTGTGGCAGTCGATGCAGGCCACACCCAGCGTCTGATGCTCCTGTGGGACGTGTGCCAGGACCTCTTTGTAGGGCTTGGAAAAATAATCCTTGCCCATCTTCCCCTGCAGGATGGGGGCATAGGGCGTCTTGCAGGTCAGACACGATCCACCGGCCTTGTAGCGTCCCGGATCGACGTCAAGCTGATCCTGAAGCATATGCAGGTGCCCCCGCGGCTCATTGTATTCCGAGCCGAAGGCCCAGCCGTTGAAGAGCAGCGCCAGAAAGGGGAACTCATCCAGTTTGTCGGGGCGCTCCTGCCCCTCGTCATTCCCGGTTTTGTACCTGCTCTTGCCGGCCGGCGTCGCTTCGCCGGTCTTTTTCCAGAGCTCGTACTCCACCGGATAGACCTTTCCCCATTGGGCCGGATCGATCGTACCGTCGGGAATCACTGCCGTCCTCACCGGTTCGACCCTCTTCGGGGCGCAACCAACAGCCATCGTCACCACCGCTACCAGCGCCACTGCGGCGCAACATTGCAACATCTTCATCCTGTTCTCCTCTCCTGGTGTATTATCTAACGGCAACTATGCCGGACATCCGGTGGCGCAACTGCCGATGACAGCCCCAACACTGCCGCGTAGTATCCATCTGTGAAACCGCTTCGGCGTGACAGCGGATGCAATTGCCCTGCACGACCTTTGCCCCATGCTCGGACAGCGTGATCCGGTCCGGAACCATCCCCGAGTTAAACACCACGACATCCTTCATGCCGTCAATCGACTTCCAGACATAGTGCACCAGCGGGTTGCCGTTGGGTAAGTGGCAATCCACGCAGCGAATCCTCCGGTGGGCGCCGGCATGGCTCCAGGCGGTATGCTGCTCTTCCATGACGTGACAGCTGGCGCAGAAGGTCGGAGATTCCGATAGGGCCAGAAGTTGCGGAGGCCCAACCAGCAGAAAGGCCAGGAGGGACAGACCGGCAAAAACCATCGCCAGGATGGTAATCCAACATTTTTTTGATTTCAGAAGCCTCATGACTCTCCCTGGTGCCGGTAGTTTCTGTTTGCAATCAGCCGCGTGGTTGCCGGCTGTTTCGCCGAGGCGGGGCAGACAGACTGTGCCTGTAGCGTGCTGAAAAAACCGCGCGTATCGAAGCAATGTGATGTCACGTTACCACCACCCGTGAAAATAACTTTGACCCACATCAAGAAATACAAACGAGCATGGATAGAGGAGGAGGAAGGGGATACATCAGGGGAGCGCCTGTCCGGCGGGCGGTTTACAACCTGTCCTTCGTCTCCCGCCGGGTGATCAGACGCACCTGACGTTCGTGGAACCAGTAATACCAGACCCAGTTGAGCATGACGACGATGCGATTGCGAAAACCGATCAGATAGTAGAGGTGCAGGAGCAGCCAGACCAGCCAGGCCAGGTAACCGCGGAAGTTCAGGCCAAAGGCGCTCGCCACGGCCGCATTCCGGCCGATGGTGGCCATGCTGCCCTTGTCGTGGTAGCGGAAGCGGGGGAGTGGTGTGCCTGACTCCAGCGCCAGAATCGCCCTGCCGGCATACATGCCCATCTGCATGGCCACGGGCGCCGTCATGGGAAGCGCCGCGCCGTCCTGCTCCAGATAGGCCATGTCACCGATGACAAAGACCTCCGGCTGGCTGGGCAGGGTCAGATCCGCTGCGACCGGGATCCTGCCGCCGGCCGCGCGGCTGACGGCCAGAGCGGACGCCAGTGGCGCGGCCTTGACCCCCGCCGACCAGAAGAGTGTATGCGCCGGAATGACGGCGCCATCGTGCAGCATGACCCGCTCAGGACCGGCATCCACTACGCGGGCGTTCAGGAGAACCTCCACCGACATGCTGCGCAGTTTTTTGAGCGTGTATGTGCACTGTTTTTCCGGCATAGAGGCCAGCAGCCGGCCGGTGGCTTCCACCAGAATCACCCGTGCGGTATGGGTGCCCAGTTCCGGGTAGTCTTTGGCCAGGACAAACTGCACCAACTCTATGAGCGCACCGGCAAATTCAACGCCCGTCGGTCCGCCGCCGACGATCACAAAGGTCATCAACGCCCGCTGGCGTGCCGGGTCGGGCTCGACAACCGCCCGCTCAAAGGAGGTGAGGATGTGGTTGCGCAGTGTCTCGGCGTCGGTCAATTCCTTGAGATCGTAGGCGTGGCGCTCCACCGGCTCCATTCCGAAGTAATTGGTAACGCTGCCGGCGCCGACGATCAGATAATCGTAGGGGATGACGCCGGTAGCGGTTCGGACTTCACGCGCGGCCAGATCGATCCCGCTTACCTCCGCCAGATGGAACCGTGTGCCGGGCCAATGCCGGGCCATGGCGCGCACCGAGTGGGCAATGGACTCCTGCTCCAGACCGGCGGTTGCAACCTGGTAGAGCAGCGGCTGGAACAGATGGTAATTATTGCGGTCCACAAGAACGACATCGTGGCCCGTGCCGGCCAGGACCCGCGCGGCTCGAATCCCGCCAAATCCCATGCCTATGATGACGATCCGTTTTTTCACATCAGGTCCCAGTCCCATGCAGACTGTACCCCGTTCAAACCAACCACGTGTTGACCGGGTGTCCAAATGTAACGCTAGAGTCGCGACGCTTTCGGAAAGAGGATGTTGTTTTCCAGATGGACATGCTTGTGGAGATCGTCCTCAAACTCTTTGAGTTTCTGGTAGGTAATCATAAAGGTATTGCACGTGTCTTTCGGGATTGCATACTCCTTTGAGAGGTGCCGAATCGTGTGGATAGCATCGCCGATCGCTTCGTGCTCGCGGCCGAGTTTTGCAAGAGATTCCTCGATTACAGCGCGATCCTCCTGCGACGGCGCATGGTTGGCTTTTCTTTCGGCAGCGGCCCGTTTTAAGGCGGGGAAGAAGACCTCTTCCTCTTCCCGGAGATGGATTGCCATATCCGTGGCTATCTTTTCGAAGATGGTGGCGATCTCGACCACCTCGGGGTGATGGGCGCCATGGACCTCTGCAATCTTGCGGGCATAGATGGCAATCTGTTCGTCGTTTTCTTTGAGATAGGCGTGATGGGTATTGACGATGTAATCCACCAGGAAGGGCAGCTCCCAGGCGGTATAATTCTGGCTGCGATCAATCTGTTCGCTTTTGATCGCTTCGATCTCCCGCAGCAACGTGTCGGGATTAATACCCTTCTCCCGGCATACTGTTGCCAGAGTAACCCTGCCGCCGCAGCAAAAGTCAATTCCGTGGGTCTCAAAGACCTTGGCGGTGCGATAATCGGCGGCAACGATCTCGCCGATTGTCCGATCTAATGCGCTATTCGTTTGGCCTGATGATGCTTGCACTGGTGTTCTCCTTTGGTTTCTGTCTGACCCGCGTCAATCAAAGACAACAATCCTGGAACGCAGCCGTCCGTCTTCACGCAATGAGCGCCTGCTGCGATCCGCGAGGCGCTCATTGCTCAATAGTAGTATACCGCTTTCTGCTGACTTTGCTTGATCTGCGTCAAAAGAAACAAAAAATGCTGTCCGTTCACCCGGCAGCGTTCAAACGAGCTTCAAGGAACAGCCGGAGTGCCACGGCGTTGTTGTGTTCAGTGTCATGGGCACTGTAGAGCAAGGTGACGTCCTGCGTGCCGGCCAGATCGAGGAGGAGGCGCCAAGCTTCGCCATGAGCCTCCAGTTCGGCATCGTAACGGCGGCAAAACTCATCCCATTTGGCCGGGTCATGCCCGAACCAGCGCCGCAATGCATCGCTGGGGGCGATCTCTTTCAGCCAGCCGGCCAGCGGGAGGTTTTCTTTCTTGATGCCACGAGGCCACAGCCGATCCACAAGGAAACGCGGACCGTCGCCGGGCTCATGCGGATCATAGACACGTTTGACTCGTATCATACGACCAGCCTTGACAGTCGCGTGTGCCATGCCCGGCTAACCATGCGTCATACGTCCTTGATCGATTTGTTCGCAGCAATCAGGAGCGGATCCCACACCGGCGCGTACAAGGGTGAATAACTCAGGTCGAGTTCGGCCAGTTCAAAGACCGTCATCTGTTTGTAGATTGCGGTCGCCAGGACATCGAGCCGTTTTGCCACGACGTCCTGACCGATCATCTGGCCACCGAACAGCAGCCCGGTTCCCTTCTCGAACAGGAGCACGATCCGCATGCTGCCGCCGCCCGGGAAGGCGCCCCTGGTCGGCGTGTCCACGTAGGATTTGACGTACTGCCGGCCGGACTCCTGCAGCTGCCGTTCACTGAGGCCGGTCGTGGCCACCGTCAGGTCGAAGAACTTGAATACCGCGGTCTGGTCGATACCGTAAAACTCCTTCATGGCGCTGTGATTGACGATATTGCTGCCGGCCAGCCGCCCCTGCTTGTTGGCCACCGGGCCGAGCGGCATGTAGCCGTTGCGGCCGAGTTGGCGGACGTAGTGCTCGGCACAGTCACCGGCAGCAAAGACATCCGGTAGGTTTGTCCGCAAGTAGCGGTCGACCTTTACCGCCCCGCCCACCCCCAATTCGCCTCCGGCAGCGGCAAAGAGGGCGGTAGCCGGCTTTACGCCGATCGAGACCACCACCATGCCGGCCTCGAAGTCTCCGCTGGCGGTCCGGACCACGGCCCCTTTCTTCTCGATAATGTCCGCATTGGTATGAAGCCGGATCCCCTTCTCCTCCAGCTTGGCCAGCACCTTGGCCCGGATCTCCTCGGCGAACGAGGGCAGGATGGTGGCTGCCTTCTCAAGGATGATCGGGGTGATCTTCATGTTGTAGAGGACATCAACCAGCTCCAGATTGGTATAACCGGAGCCGATCAGGATGGCAGTGGCAGGGGCATGTTCGTAGATGATCCGTTTGACCAGGCGGGTGTCGTCCAGGGTCTTGAAATAAAGTACGTCGGCAGCGTCGAATCCGGGAAGGTTCAGCCGGTGCGGTTGATTGCCGCAGGCATACACGAGGTAATCGTAGCTTTCGCGATATTCACGGGAAAGCTGATGGTCCATCACCGTCACCTCCTTCCGAGCCGGATCAATGGCGACCACCTCATGCTGCTGGCGGTAATCGATACCGCGTTCAACCCGGATCGCGTCCAGGCTCAGCGCGTACAGATCTTCGACCGGCTTATCCGGGTAGAACAGGTTGTAGGGCATGCCGCAGGCGGCGTAGGAAACATCGCCCGATTTTTCCAGTACGATCACCTGTGCATCATGTTGCTCGCGCTTGATCTGGCTGGCGGCCGACAGCCCCCCGGCTATCCCGCCGATAATCACTGTTTTCATCTGCGCCTCCCCGGATAATGATTCGTTCGATTCGCGTAGCGTTATGTCGTGGCGCTCCGTGCTTACCCCCAGCGCCAGAGCGACAGTATCAGGACAATCATGAAAACAATCGCCAGGTTCATGTGTGCCATGAAGAAAAACACCCGTTCGTGCAGCGGCGCTTTTCGTGGGCCCGATGCAACCAGAGCCCCTGCTTCCGGCATGGCAAGCACCTTTTCACGGCCATGCGGGGCGAGTTTCAAGGCCTCCGTCAAGTCGCTGCCGGCGGGGTGCCTCCCCATGTGTACCCCCTGCTTCCAGAGCGGGCTCCGGGTCGCATCATAGATCATGCCTTCGAACGCAAACCAGGCCGGTCGCCCCTCTTTCCCGTCGTATGCCGCCAGATCGTCAAGGGTCAATTCATCGCCGCCATCCGTGAGAGCAGGCTCTTTCCGTGAGGCCTTGAGGCGCGGGCCAATGACGGTGATGACAAACAGGGCCGAGATGACCATTACCAGATAGAGGCAAACCTTGATGAGCAGAAGGATGCCAAAGCGGGAATGAAAAAGCATATCAAAGGAGGTCACCCGGTAGTAGCTCAGGATTGAACCGCTTATGCCCATGACGATCATCGAGACGACACCCACTCGCAGTTCACCGCGCGGCAGGCCGCTGGCCGCGTAGGCCGGCTTGAGAATGAGGTGCACGTACAGGATCGTGCCGAACCAGAAAATGGCGGTCAACATATGGAGATAGCCAACCGCCAGCCGGAACCACTTGACGAACGCACCCTTTTCAGGCTGCTCTGTCGTGGCGTGCTGCCTGACGGAAAAGGATGTGCCGGCAGCCGTCAGCTCCCCCCCGCCACCGGGGTCGAGGTGACACACCGCACAGGCCTGACCGGTTTGTTTGGCATATTCCTCGGTCGCAGCGGCCGGCGCCGGAGTCAACAACAGATACGACAACAACAAACATATCCCCACACAGTGCCGTATACTGCTCTTCGTCATGTGCTCTTTCCTGTCATCAAACGAGATTGACGCTGTGCTTGGGCCTGAAGGTTGGGGCTGCCACCTTTCAGGCGTTTCACAGCATGACCGTTGAGAGGTTCGCCCCGGGCGAGCGGGGTTTCACGGTAGCTGCCCAAGGGCATGTCCGGCGCAGCTACGCTTTCAGCCTCGATGCGATCCGTGCCACATGGGCGCCCTGATAGCGCGCGGCAGCCAGTTCATTGTCACTGGGCATGCGCTCCCCCTGCCCGCCGGTTATGGTTGAAGCGCCATATGGTGATCCTCCGGTGATTTCAGCAATCCCCATCTGTCCGGCAAACGAGTACGGCAGGCCCACCACCACCATACCCTGGTGCAAGAGCGTTGTATGAAAGCTGAGGATCGTCGATTCCTGGCCGCCATGCTGTGTGGCCGAGCTGGCAAAGACACTGCCGACCTTGCCGACCAGCGCCCCTTTCATCCAGAGCCCTCCGGTTGCATCCAGGAACTGGCGCATCTGGCCGCACATGTTGCCGAAACGGGTCGGGGTGCCGAAGATGATCGCATCGGCCCCGGCCAGGTCATCGACGCTGGCAACCGGTATGTGGGCCATGCTCTTCTGGGCCTCCGTGGCCCCCATCATACCCAGCACTTCTTCAGTCAGGGTTTCCGGTACGCGCTTGACGACAGCCTCGCAGCCTTCAACCCCGCGAACACCTTCGGCGACCGCTTCTGCCATCTTGTAGATGTGGCCATACATGCTGTAATGTACGATCAATACCTTGCACATGCGTTATTCCTCCTTGTGGTTGACCGGGCCGGCGGCGCGCTCCGGTCTGTATCACGCGACATATGTACGATGATGATAATGTTACCATATGAATCAGACCTGTAAACCGGCTGGTTTTCCTTCGGCATGATTCGCCCCGGGATACGGCGCAGAACCTCCGCGTGCCGCGAACAGACGACAGCTGTGAAACATTTCCTGCGGCAGATCTGACGATTGTTTATGCGACAGAACCGGCAGGGATGAAGTCGGCGTTTGCGAAGACATAATCGTACTGACGATGATCGCTGCGGTCCCCGGAGATAACCGCAGCGACATCCTCGGCAATGACCAGCTCTTCATTTGCCGGAATGACGAAGGTTCTGATCAGCGCCCCCGCAGCGGTAATCTCCACCTCTTCCGCCCCTGACCGGAGCGCGCGATTGTTGTCCCGCTCAAGCCGGATGCCGAAGCACTCCAGCCCTTCCAGCACCATCTCCCGCACCCGCCATTCCGACGCGCCGGAACCGGTGGTAAAAACGATTGCATCCAGCGGCCCGGTAATCGCCAGATACGATCCGATATATTTCTTGAGGCGGTAGGTCTCGATCTCCAGGGCCAACGAGCAGCGGGGGTCGCCAGCTAAAGCGGCCTGCAAAAACTGCTGCCGGTCGAGACGCTGCCCGGTAATGCCGGCAACACCGCTTTTGTTGTTGAGGAGTTGCTCCATTTCCTTCGGTGAAAGGTTCAGCATCTGCATCATATAGGCATGAATACCGGGATCGATGTCGCCGCAGCGCGTACCCATGACCACCCCCTCAAGTGGTGTCATTCCCATGCTGGTATCCACGGAGACCCCCTTCCTGATGGCGCAGAGCGAGACCCCCCGGTCGAGGTGGATGGTGATCAGGTTGCAGTCATTGACCGGCTTGCCGAGCAGTACGGAGGCCCGCCGCGAAAGGTAGAGATGCGATGGGCCATGGAAACCGTAACGGCGGACGCCATAGTTTTGATACCATTCATAGGGGAGCGGATAGAGGTAGGCACACGCCGGCATGGACGCGTGGAAGGCGGTATCGAGAATCGCCACGTGGGGAACAGCAGGCAGGTGCAGCATGGCCGCCTCGATACCTGCGATATTGGGAACCGAGTGTAATGGCGCCAGATGTTGCAGCGTCCGGATAGAGTTGAGGACCCGCTCGTCGATCCGCACCGAATGCCGGAATTCCTCGCCGCCATGCACTACCCGGTGGCCAACGGCTGATATTTCCTGCGGATCCGAAATGATCCCGTGCTGCGGATCGCTCAGGGTAGCGACGATAAGGGCGACAGCGCTCTGGTGATCGTTGTCGCCCGCCTCTATCCTGAACGGTTCCCGGCCGGGGACGCTCTGGGTGATGAACGAACCGCCCAGTCCCACGCGTTCAACAATTCCCGCAGCGAGCAGTGCCCGATCATCCCGGGAAAACAGGTGGTACTCGATGTTATGGCTCCAGCATGTGATGGTCAGGATATACATACGTGCTCCGGGTTTCTGTAGCGTGTGCAACCGGCGGTATGTTCGCAACGCCGTACCGTTGGGAACAGGAACAACACCAGTCGGCCGGCACGGTTTTATGCGTTTCACGGGTGCTTGTTTTCCTGCGGTCAGGGACCGCAAACCTGAGGCGTGGCATCTCGCACTGAAAGGCGTACGGCAGACGGCCCCTTCTCATTGCTTTATTCGCCGCCGTACATCGTTCACGCTTGACTCAAGAGCCAGGATGTTCTGTCCAAACCGGTAAATATCGTCGTCGCTGAAATCACTGAGCAGCTGTTTTTCAAGGGGTGTCAGGATTTCCCGGATCCGGGCGACGACCAGCTGCCCTTCCTGGGTCAATCGGAGGAGCTTGGCACGACGATCGGTGCCATCCTCGGATCGCTGGACCAGCTCCTTGGTTACCAGGGTATCAAGCAGTCGGACCAGGGAGGGCCCCTCAATGCCGATGGACGCCGCCAGATCCTTCTGGCGGACGCCATCCCCCAGCAGGTGGAGATGCAGCAGAGGACGCCAGGTTGCATCCGTTAACCCGGCAGCCTGAAACTCATTGTCAAGGACCTGGCGCCAGCGTCGCGTCAAGATCCCAAGCCGGTACAGGAGGTTGTTGCGGTCAATTTTTGAGGCAGGTGCATTCATGTGCAATAGATAGCATGCCATCTATTATGCTGCAATTATTTTCTGGGTGGGAATATTCGTGCGACACATCGGCTACACTCGCCCTGACGTCAGGCACACGAACTACTTAGCAGCGGCACGTTCCTCCGGCAAATACTGGAACTACCGCTGCCGTTCGTGTTTCAAACCAGCCGGGGTGATTTCTACGTCCGTTGCGGGCAGAAGCCCGCTACAAGCGGCATCTATTTTTTTTCCAACAGAAAATCCAGGGTCCTGTTGACGTCATCCAGTTTCTGCTGGAGAACCTTCAACTCCTCGGGGGTGTAGACCGCCCTTCCCTTTGCAATCTCTTCATTGAGCAGCTCGATTTTATCCTGTATGGAACGTGCCGAGCGACCGCAGTCTTTCGAGCGCAGCAGACACTCGTTCTTTTGCCGGGTCTGCTGTTCCGATGGTCCATTGCTGGCGGCCTCATCGGCGTAAACGGACGCGCAGCCCAACAGCACAGAACAGACAACGGTTGTGACAAGGATTCGGCATGTTCTTTTCATAATGGCCTCCGGATAGAATATCGTTCGCGACAAGATCGCATTGCACTGCATAGTGAGCCACTCAAGGTTGTACCGCCCATCCTCCACCCAAGGCCTTAACCAGCAGGACACTGGCGGCAAGCTTTTGTCCGGCAAGCCCCAGGGCGGTCCGCTCGTTGGCAAGAGCGGTCGTTTGGGCGACCAGCACATTGAGATAGGCCACTGTGCCAGCCTGGTACTGATTGGTGGTGATGGTTACCACCTGCTGTGCCGCCCGTACCGCCTGATCCTGCACCCGGATCTCTTCCTCGAGAACGCGTAGCGCCGCCAGATTATCCTCAACCCCCTGAAACGCCGTCAGCACGGTCTCCCGGTACGCGGCTACCGTCGCATCATAGGCTGCCAAAGCCTGCTCGGACTGGGCCTTGCGCAGGCCGCCATCGAAAAGAGTCGCCGAAACCAGTGAACCGAGAGACCACAGGCGGCTCGGCCAGGTAACCCAGGAAACGGTACTCGCCGCCTCAAAGCCGGCGGCGGCCGACAACTGGACGGTCGGGTAATAGGCTGCCTGCGCCACACCGATCTGGGCATTGGCAGCGGCCATCCTCCTCTCGGACGACGCGATATCAGGCCGTCGTTCCAGAAGCTCGGAAGGGAGAACCATCGGTATGGGCGGGACGGTCGTTGATAATACCGTAGCAGGGAGTGAAAAGGCAACGGGAGCTTTGCCGATCAGCACGGCTATGGCGTGCTCCAACTGGGCACGCTGCACGCCGAGATCGATCGCCTGCGCCTCGGTGCTTCTCAGTTGTGTCTCGGCCTGGAGCACATCCGACCTGGCCGCTATCCCGGCCGCATAGCGGTTTTTCGTCATTTCAAGGGACGTGCGGTATGCGGCTGCGCTTGCTTCGAGCAGCTGTTTCTGGGCATCCAGTATCCGCAGCTGAAAGTAGTCGCCGGCCAGCGCGGCCTGGGCACTCAGCGTCGCGGCCGCCAGGTCGGCTGCGCTGGCCTGGGCGCTGGCCTGATTGGCCTCCACTCCCCGGCGGATCCTGCCCCACAGATCAAGCTCCCAGCTCGCATCCAAGGGCAGCTGGAAATCTGACGAGGGTGCAGGTGACGTTGTACCTTTTGCTGCGCCAAGATTCCCGGATTTTTGCGACCGGGCCGCTGCCGCGCCGATAGAAAGTGTCGGGTAGTAACCGGCCCTGGCTGACTGCACCAATGCCCGCGCCTGACGAAACTGGGCCTCGGCAGTGGCAATCGTGAGGTTTGATATGGCCACCTGTGCTTCCAGAGAGTTGAGCACGGGGTCGTGGTACAGCTCCCACCAGCGTGCCCCCAGGCTGCCGTCGCCGGGCTGTGCCAGCTTCCAGCCTTCCTGTTCCTTGAAGGTTGCCGGCATGGTTGCAACCGCTGTCGGCCTGACATAGTCAGGGCCAACCGTGCAGCCGGCCGCCAGCAGCAGGCAGACGGCCATGATCATCCTGATTGATGCACCTGTATGTTTCACGAGACCTCCCGTTTCATATCCAATTTTGCTCCAGCCCTCTGTCCATTCCGCTTCCTGTCGACCCACATGCGAAAGCGGTCAAGGTACAGGTAGACCACCGGTGTGGTATAGAGGGTCATCATCTGGCTGAACAGCAGTCCGCCGACAATGGCGATCCCCAGAGGCCGCCTGAGTTCGGAGCCGATGCCGGTGCCCAAGGCCAATGGCAGCGCGCCAAACAAGGCCGCCATGGTGGTCATCATGATCGGCCGGAAGCGGAGCAGGCAGGCCTCGTAGATGGCCTCCCGGGGCGTTTTCCCTTCGCGGCGCTGAACCGCCAGGGCAAAATCCACCATCAGGATGCCGTTTTTCTTGACGATGCCGATCAGCAGGATCACGCCGATAATCGCAATCAGGTTCAGGTCGGAACGGAACATCATCAGCGCAGCCACGGCGCCCACACCGGCCGAGGGGAGCGTCGAAAGGATGGTCAGGGGGTGGATATAGCTTTCATAGAGGATCCCCAGTACGATGTAGACCGCCAGCAGCGCAGCCAGAATCAGAAGCGGCTGGCTTTTGAGCGAATCCTGAAACGCCTGGGCCGTTCCGGCAAATCGCCCGCGGATACTCGCCGGCATGCCCATCTCACGGGTGGCTTTTTCTATCGTCGCGACCGCCTTTCCCAGTGAGACCCCCGGCGCCAGATTAAAGGAGGTGGTCACCGCCGGAAACTGGCTCTGATGATTCACCGCCAGGGCGCTGGCATTGGTTTTGAACGAGGTAAAGGCCGATAACGGCACCATCTGGCCGGTTGACGACAGCACATGGATATCACGCAGCGTGTCCGGTTGCTGCCAGAAGGCGGGGGCCGCTTCCATGACCACATGATACTGGTTGAGCGGTGTATAGATGACGGAGACCTGCCGCTGGCCAAAGGCATCGTAGAGCGCTTCGTCGATCTGTTGCGGCGCTATGCCCAGCCTGGAAGCGGTCGGGCGGTCAATGACCAGGTCCGCTTCCAGACCGCCGTTCTGCTGATCGCTGCTGACATCCACCAGCCCCGGCAGGGTGCGCATGCGCTGCAGCACCCGCTGGCTCCAGCTGTTCAGTTCGGTAACATTTTCCCCCTGCAACGTATACTGGTAGAGGGCGTTGCTGATCCGGCCCCCCACGCGCAGGTCCTGCACCGGCTGCAGGAAGGTAGGGGCGCCGGGGATGTGGGCCAGTTTTTTGCGCAGCCGGGCTATCACCTGGCGGGCCGTTGACTTCCGTTTCGCAAAGGGTTGCAGCGAGATGAACATCCTGCCGGAGTTGACCGTGGAGCCCCCTCCCCCTCCGGTAAACCCGATCACATATTCCACATCCGGATCCTGCTTGATAATCCCCACGATCTGGATCAACTTGGCCCGCATCGCCTGGAACGAGATATCCTGGGCGGCCTGGATACTCCCGGCGATCCGGCCGGTATCCTGCTCCGGAAAGAAGCCTTTGGGAATAATGACAAAGAGCGAGATGCTCAGCGCAACCGTTGCCATCATCACACCGATCATGATCCGGCGATGGTCCAGCGACCAGCGCAGCGATGTTTCGTAGTGACTGTGCATCCAGGTGAACAGGCTCTCGCTGGCCCGGTAGATCCGGCCGTGCGGCTTGGCGGCTTCGTCCTTGAGGACGGTGGCGCACATCATGGGAGTCACGGTCAGCGAGACCACCAGGGAGACCATGATAGCAGCCGAGAGCGTTACGGCAAACTCCCTGAACAGACGCCCGACCATCCCACCCATCAGCAGGATCGGTATAAAAACCGCCACTAGTGAAACGCTCATGGAGAGGACCGTGAAGGCAATTTCCTTGCTGCCGTTAAGCGCCGCCTGCAGCGGGGACTGCCCCATCTCCCGGTAACGGGTAACGTTTTCCAAAACGACGATGGCGTCATCGACCACGAATCCGGTCGCGATCGTCAGGGCCATCAGGGAGAGATTATCCAGAGAATAGCCGAACAGGTACATGACCGCGAAGGTGCCGATGATGGAAGAGGTCACAGCCACAGCCGGGATCATGGTCGCCCGGACGTTGCGCAGGAACCAGAACACCACCAGGACCACCAGAACCCCGGACAGCAGCAGCGAGATTTCAACATCATGCAGCGAGCCGCGAATAGGTGGTGTCCGGTCAAGCACAACCGAAAGCTTGACCCCTCCCGGCATGGCGGCCGACAGCTGCGGCAACAGGGCGCGGATGTTGTCCACGGTGTCGATGATATTGACGCCCGGTTGCCGGAAGATGATCACCATGACCGCCGGGGCACCGTTGACAAAGCCGCTGACCCGCAGATCCTCCACCGAATCCTCGACGCTGGCCACATCGGCCAGTCGCACCGCTGAGCCCGCCTTATAACTGATCACCAGGTCGCGATAGTCGGCGGCCTTTTTCAGCTGATCATTGGCCTGGATCTCCCAGGCGGTCGTGTCGTTGGAGAGCAGCCCTTTGGGGCGATTGACGTTGGTGGCGGCCAGTACCGCACGTACTTTGGCCAGGCTGATACCGTACTTGTTGAGCGCCAGGGGGTTCAGCTCCGCCCGGACCGCCGGCAAGGCCCCGCCGCCGACGAAGACCTGGCCGACCCCTTTGACCTGTGACAGCTTTTGGGCAAGAATCGACGAAGCGGCATCGTACATCGCGGGCTTGCTGACGCTGTCCGAGGTCAACGACAGGATCATGATCGGCGCATCCGCCGGGTTTACCTTGCGATAGGACGGGTTGCCGGGGAGATTGGCCGGCAGGTAGCTGCGGGCGGCATTGATGGCCGCCTGAACATCCCGGGCAGCGCCATTGATATCCCGATTCAGATCAAATTGCAGGGTGATGCTGGTAGAGCCGCGATTGCTGACGGATGTCATTTCGGACACCCCGGCGATCCGGCCGAACTGCCGCTCAAGGGGCGCGGCTACCGAGGTGGACATGGTCTGCGGATCGGCGCCGGGCAGGGAGGCCGAAACCGAGATGGTCGGGAAGTCCACCTGGGGCAGCGGCGACACCGGCAGCAGGCGGAACGCGATGATGCCGGCCAGCAGCAGCCCCAGGGTCAGGAGCGTCGTGGCCACCGGCCGGCGTATGAATATGGCCGAGATGTTCAAAGAACAACCCCCCTCGATCCCCCCTTGTCAGGGGGGAAGGAAAGCCCCTCCCCTGACAAGGGGAGGCTGGGAGGGGTTGCTTTTCGTCTCCGCGCCAGCCGGTCAAAGGCCAGATAGATGACCGGGGTGGTGTAGAGCGTCAGGATCTGACTGATCACCAGGCCGCCGATAATGGAGATGCCCAGCGGCCTGCGGAGCTCGGAGCCGACACCGCTGCCCATGGCCAGGGGCAAGGCGCCCAGCAGGGCTGCCATGGTGGTCATCATGATCGGCCTGAAGCGCAGCAGGCAGGCCTGATAGATAGCATCCTGCGGGGATTTGCCCTCCAGCCGTTCCGCATCCAGGGCGAAATCGACCATCATGATACCATTCTTCTTGACGATGCCGATCAGCAGGATAATGCCGATAATGGCGATGACCGTCAGATCCTGACGGAACAGCATCAGGGAGAGCACCGCCCCGACACCGGCCGACGGCAGCGTCGAGAGGATGGTGAGCGGATGGATGTAGCTCTCATAGAGCACGCCCAGCACGATGTAGACCGTGATCAGGGCCGCCAGGATCAGGATCGGCTCGTTGGAAAGGGAGGCCTTGAAGGCCTGGGCGGTGCCCTGGAAACTGCCCTTGATGCTGGCGGGCAGCCCCATCTTCGTAATAGCAGCCTCGATGGCATCCACGGCATGCCCCAGGGATACGCCCGGTGCCAGATTGAAGGAGGCGGTCACCGCCGGAAACTGCCCCTGGCGGTTGATGACCAGCGGCCCTTTGGTCTCGGTTGCCGAGGCGATGGCCGAGAGCGGCACCTGGCCGCCGCTGTTGGAGCGGACATAGAGCGTCTGCAGCCCGGCAGGGTCCTGGCGGAACTGGGGCTGGACCGCCAGAATCACCCGGTACTGGTTCAGTTCGGTGAAGATGGTCGAGACCTGGCGCTGGCCATAGGCATCGTAGAGGGCGTCGTCGAGATTCTGCGGAGTGATGCCGAAGCGCGCGGCCGTGGCGCGATCAAAGTTCAGCAGCAGCTGCAACCCCTGGTTCTGCTGGTCACTGCTCACATCCCGCAAATCGCTCTGTCCCCGCAGCCCTTCCACGACCCGCGGCGCCCAGATCGCCAGCTCGTCCGGGTTGGGGCTTTCCAGGGTATATTGGTACTGGGTGCGGCTGACCCTGGCATCGATGGTGAGATCCTGCACCGGTTGCATGTAGAGGGTGATGCCACCAACCTGGGCCAGCTTGGGCTGCAGCCGGCGGATGACCTCCGTGGCATCGGCATCCCGCTCACTCAATGGTTTCAGGTTGATCTGGATCCTGCCGCTGTTGAGGGTGGTATTGGTGCCGTCAACACCGATGAACGACGAGAGGCTCTCAACAGCCGGGTCTTTCAGAATCTCTACGGCAAGCGCCTGCTGGCGTTCGGCCATAGCGGGAAACGAGATGGCCTGCGACGCCTCCGATATACCCTGAATGGCCCCGGTATCCTGAACCGGGAAAAAGCCCTTGGGGATCAGCACATAGAGCAGTACGGTCAGGAGCAGGGTACCGGCTGCCACGGCCAGGGTGGCGCTCTGATGCCGCAGCACCCACTGCAGCGAGCGGCCGTAGGCGGCGATCAGGCGTTCGAAAAACTGTCCCGAGGCGTGGTAGAAGCGCCCCTGACGCTCCTCCGGCACGTGTTTCAGTATGCGGGAGCACATCATCGGGGTCAGGGTCAGCGAAACGAAGGCCGAGATCAGGATCGTGACCCCCAGGGTGACGGCAAACTCGCGGAACAGCCGCCCGACCACATCACCCATAAAGAGCAGCGGGATCAGCACCGCAATCAACGATACCGTCAACGACAAGATGGTGAAGCCGATCTGCCTGGCCCCCTTGAGAGCGGCCTCCAGCGGGGTATCACCCGCCTCGACATAGCGGGAGATATTCTCGATCATGACAATGGCATCGTCAACCACGAAACCGGTGGAGATGGTCAGGGCCATCAGCGTCAGGTTGTTCAGACTGTAATCAAGCAGGTACATGACGCCGAAGGTGCCGACCAGAGAGAGAGGCACGGCCACGCTGGGGATGATGGTAGCCGGCAGGTTACGCAGAAAGAGAAAGATGACCAGTACGACCAGGGCTACGGACAGCAGCAGTTCGAACTGGACATCCTTGACCGATTCCTTGATGGTGACCGTCCGGTCGGTCAGCGGGGTGACCTTCACCGCAGCCGGCAGGGCCGCCTGCAACTGGGGCAGCAACTGTTTGATCCGATTGACGACCTCGATGACGTTGGCGCCCGGCTGGCGCTGGATGTTGACGATCACCGCCGGGGTCGAATTCATCCAGGCGGCCTGGTTGACATTCTCCGTGTCGTCGATGGCGTCGGCCACGTCCTTGAGCAGGACCGGAGCGCCATTTTTGTAGGCGACCACCAGGGAGCGGTACTGCTTGCTGGTGAAGAGCTGATCGTTGGCGCCGATGATATAGGACTGCCGCGGCCCGTCAAAGCTCCCCTTGGCCTGATTGACGTTGGCGGCCACCAGTGCGGCGCGCAGGTCTTCCAGGGTCAGGCCGTAGGATGCCAGCGCCGTCGGATTGGCATGGATCCGCACGGCCGGACGCTGACCGCCGCTGATGCTGACCAGGCCGACACCCGGCAGCTGGGATATCTTCTGGGCAAAGCGGGTATCGGCCAGATCCTCCACCTTCGGCAGCGGCAGGGAATCCGAGGAGAGCGCCAGGGTCATAATCGGCGTATCGGCCGGATTGACCTTGCTGTAGACCGGCGGATTGGGCAGGTCCTTGGGCAGGAAGTTGAAACCGGCGTTGATGGCGGCCTGGACCTGTTGCTCGGCCACATCCAGGGGGAGTTCGAGCGCGAACTGCAGGATGATCACCGAACTGCCGTGGGAGCTGGAGGAGGTCATCTGGGTCAGCCCCGGCATCTGACCGAACTGGCGTTCCAGGGGTGCGGTGATCGACGAGGCAATAACGTCGGAGCTGGCGCCGGGATAGAAGGTACGCACCTGGATGGTGGGATAATCGACCTGCGGCAGGGCGGAAACCGGCAGCTGCTTGTAGGCCACGGCCCCGGCCAGGATGATGGCGATCATCAGCAGCGTGGTAGCCACCGGGCGGACGATGAAGAGGCGCGAGAAGTTCATTGAGGGTGTTCGTGCGGTTGTTTGCCCGCCTCGCCGGTCATCTTCGCAGCGCTGCCCCCCCCCGGCTGGCCAGCGCCCTTGGCGCTCTGTCCCAGTTCCTTGACCTCGACCGTGCTGCCCTCCCGGAGGCGTTCCGCTCCATCCACCACCACCTGTTCCCCAACCGCCAGCCCCTCCAGGACGGACGTATCCCCTCCCTGGGAGATACCGGTTTTGATCTGGCGCATGCCAACCGTTTTGTCCGCTTTCAGCACGAAGACAAAGGCGCCTTGAGGGTTACGCTGGATCGCAGCGGTGGGAATGATAATGGTATCCTTCTTGACATCCAGCAGGAGCCTGGCATTGACGAACTGGTTGGGGAAGAGTTCACTGCCGCGGTTGGCAAAGAGCGCCTTGAGCTTCACCGTCCCGGTCGTGGGATCGATCTGGTTGTCTACGGTCGTCAGTTCTCCGGCCGCCAGGTTCTGTTTCATCTCGCGGTCGAAGGCCTCGACAGCCAGCCGCCCGGTTTTCATCTTGCCCAGGACCTGGGGCAGGTTGTCCTCGGGCAGCGGGAAGACCACCGCAATCGGCTGCAGCTGGGTGATCGTCAGCAGGCCCCCGGTATCGGCGGCGTGCACCATGTTGCCCGGATCCACCAGACGCAGGCCGACCCGTCCGCTGATGGGGGCCGTGATGCGGCTGTAGGCAAGCTGCAGCCGGGCGCTGTCGATCTGCCCCTGGTCAACCTTGACCGCCCCCTCGTTCTGCCTGACCAGCGCCTCCTGGGTGTCCAACTGCTGGCGGGGGATCGAATCCTGTTTCCAGAGCGTGCGATAGCGTTCCAGGTCCAGGCGGGCGTTGTTCAGCAGCTCCCGGTCGCGGGCCATCTGCCCCTCGGCCTGGGTCAGCTGCACCTGGAACGGCCGCGGGTCGATGGTTGCCAGCAGACTCCCCTTGCTGACGTTCTGCCCCTCGCGGAAATGGACCGCCATCAGCTGGCCGTCGACCCGGCTGCGCACCGTGACATTGTTGAGCGGGGTCACCGAGCCCAGCCCGGTCAGGTAGAGATTCATGTCACCCCTGCGGGCTGCTGCGACAAATACCGGCGTAGGAAGGGCTGCGGCCTTGGAACCGGAGCGGGCTGCCGGCGAAGCGCCCGAATGCTGCTGTTTTTTCCAATAGGCAAAGATGCCACCGGCCAGCAGACAGAGCAGTACGAACCACAGCAATCGGCGTTTATATACAGGTGGTTTGGTTGGCTGGTTGAGTGCTGCGGCGTTTTCAATCACGGTTTCGTGCATGTTCACTGTCCTCGATTCAGTAACGGAATAATGCTAACCCTGTGGATCGTATTTGTAGCCCACCCCATAGACGGAATGGATAATGTCGGTATCCGGGGACAGGCTGGCCAGTTTCTTGCGCAGGTTCTTGATGTGGCTATCGATGGTTCGATCGCTGACAATGCGTTGATCCGGGTAGATATGATCCATGAGCTGGTTGCGGCCATAGATGCGGCCGGGGTTGGCGGCGAGAAACTCCAGCAGTTTGAACTCAACGACCGTCAGTTCCAATTCCTGACCACGCAGCCACACCAGCAAGCGGCCCTCGTCCATCTGAAGCAGAGGGGTCTCGCCTGACGGCTGCTGGCCGGCACTTCGCCGCAGCACAGCCTTGACACGGGCCACCACCTCCCGGGGACTGAAGGGTTTACAGATGTAATCGTCGGCACCCAGCTCAAGTCCGAGCAGCCGGTCGATCTCTTCAATGCGGGCGGTGACCATGATGATCGGTACGGCCGAAAACGAACGGATCTCCTTGCAGATCTCCACCCCGTCGCGCCCCGGCAGCATCAGGTCCAGCAGTATCAACGCCGGTAAATTATCACGCACCCGCGGCAGGACGTCCAGCCCGTTTTCCAGGCATTCCGGCTCATATCCGGCCTGTCGCAGGTAGTTGCTCAGGAGTTTCGCCAGTTTCGGTTCGTCTTCGACAATCAGCAATGAGTTATTCATGGTCATCCCTCAGGCGGTCAGTGGCAGGGTGATTCTCATCCAGATCCCGCCCAGTGGTGACGGGAGCGCCTCGATGGCGCCTTCATGGGCCTCGACAATATTACGGCAGATGGCCAGCCCGAGACCGGCGCCACCGGAGGCCCGGTTGCGCGAACATTCTACCCGGTAGAGTCGATCAAACAGTTTTCCGCGATCGCTTTCCGTAACACCCGGCGCACTATCCTTGATATCGACGGTGACCCAGCCGACACCTGATTCAATTGCGACGTCAATCTCCCCGCCGGGATCCGTATATTTCAGTGAATTGTTCAGCAGATTATCAAAGAGTTGCGCCAGACGCTCGGCATCGGCAAAGACGAACACCGGGTCTTGCGGCAGATGGTCACTGAGTGTGATCGATCTTTCAGCCAATTTGGGCCGGGCACGGTTAATGGCTTCCTTGAGGATGTCCGCCAGGCTGACATCGGATTTGCGGTATGCCAGAGCGCCCACGTCGGAGAGGGCCAACTGGTACAAATCATCGACCAGACGGTTGATACGAAAGACCTCAACCTGAAGCGAAGAGATCGATTCGAGCGACAGATCCTGGAGCCCGTCCTGGATGGCCTCGATCTCACCCCCCAAAATGGCCAGCGGTGTCCGCAACTCATGGGAGATATCGGCCACAAACTGACGGCGGGCCTGCTCGTTTTTGTTGAGACTCAGCGCCAGGGCATTAAAATCGCGGGAAAGATGGCCAAACTCGTCGTCGGAGTCGACCGGCACCCGTATATCGTACTGTCCCGAGGAAAGATGACCGGTGGCGGCAGCCAGTTTTTTGAGTGGACGAACCAGAAGCCGGGCCAGGGGAAATGAGATGGCAGCGGCAACGAGCAGCATGAGCAGGGCGATCAGGGCAAACACGGATTTCTGATCTTTGACGAATTTGAGCTGATGGATGTCCGAGAGGAACTTACTCGGTATCAGCCCCAGATAGCCAACGACCTTTCCTTTATCTGTTATCGGTTTAAAGATTTCGATATCCGCCGGATTGCTGATGCCGAATACGGGACTGCGCTGGGCATCCAGTACCACGACCCGCCTCTCCAGACGGTAGTAGTGTCTGGTTGGGGGCAACGCGCCGGATTGATGGGGGTGCCCGGGCCTGGACTCGCTGGTTGCCGCGGGGGGAGGTGGGGGCGCGATTTCAGCAATTGTTTCACCGATCAACTGGGAGACCGAACCGGGCGATTTTTGAATAAAGCCCCAGCCGCCCGATACGCCATTTGCTTTTCCGAGCTTCGCCGCCAGGCGCTCCATGCGGCTCTGTTCAAGCTGGTTCACATAACTGAGAAAGCCACGATCTATGCTCCATTGCATGATCAGAAACATGCACAGGACAATGATCGCGTTGGCTGCCAGAATCGCCAGAAACACCCGGTAGGTTACGTTCAATTTCTTCATGTCAAAACCTGTATGCAGGAATATTCGTCAGTATACGTATCGTTATCGTATTTTGCTTTCGCAAAAATAGAAAGGTGAATCCGGACAACGGCTAAAAATCCACATTCACTCCATATTTAATGACACTATTTTATGGTATGGTAGGTGTACAGAGGGGAATTCAGCGCAACACCGGATACATTCCGGACTAAAGGGGGCACATACCATGCAAAACCTGCAACACATCACTTCTGTCATACTGCTGCTGGCGCTGAGCGCGTGCGCAACGCTTCCAACGGGGCCGAGCGTCAATGTCATGCCGTCCAAGGGAAAGTCCTTTGCAACGTTCCAGGCGGAAGACGCGACCTGCAGAACGTGGGCGAAACAGCAACTCGGAAAGCCGACGCAAGAGACTGCCGATAACAACGTTGTCACCGGAGCAGTGGCCGGTACGGCCATAGGAGCGGGACTGGGGGCAGCCGTGGGCTCAGCTTCCGGCAACGCCGGAGCAGGTGCTGCCATTGGGGCTGCAAGCGGGCTGCTCCTGGGTACGGTGGCCGGCTCAGGCTCGGCACAGGTCTACGGCAGGGAGGCCCAGCACCGCTATGACAACGCCTATGTCGAATGCATGTATACCTATGGTAATCTGGTGCCTGAATATCGTCGCCCTGTTGCAACGGCGCCTCGTCAGCCGATAGCCGTCACACCTCCGCCCGAGCTGCTGCCGGCGCCGGGACAATACCCGCCCCCACCGGAGGTGTATCTTGATACAGCGCCAGAGTTCGTCTTTTCGCCGGCACTCAATATGTATGTTGCCGCCGGGGTGCCCTATGATCTGATGTATGACGGGAATGCCTACTTCTACTTTAACGGAGGCCGCTGGTATCGTGGGCCATATTACAACGGACCGTGGGAACTGGCTACCCGTCGCGGCCTCCCGCCGGTTATACTGAGGCACCGCGTCAACGAGATCCGGCACTACCGTGATCTGGAGTACCGGCGCTATAATCTCGACCGGGGTCATTATGATGGTCGTATCCTCCGCCCCGAGTTTCACCGTCGCGAAAGACGGTGATAGAATAGTGCGACCAGAGGCGCCTCGCTAGACAACCGGCAGATACCACCCCACCCGCGGAAACAGGTCAGGCTGTCCGCGTGTGGCATTTCCACGCCCGCATACCACCGGAAGCGCTGGATGTATCGTACCTGGAGACCCAACCGATACGATTCCCGGCAAAATTCACCGTTTCTCCATATTTACTCCACATTTTGCAGGTAGAGTAGCTTCACAGGTCAAGCAACTATCCGAATATTCAAAAGGTAGTCGGAGCACGTTTTCTGAACAGATCTTCACGAGGGGAGGCTGCTGTATGAAAATTGAGGTTATTGTGACTCGTGGCAAAAAGGTAAGCAAAACATTCCTGGGAAATGCGTTTGAAGCCTTGAAGGCATGCGGATTGAACGGCAAGGTTGTGGTGGTAAACGATCTTCAGACCATCTTGAAATACGGCATAAAATCATCGCCGGCACTTGCTATAAACGGGGTGGTGGTGATTGTCGGCAACCTGCTGACACAGGATGAAATCATGCGATTACTGCAGCAGCATCTCTCAACGTTTACCTGATCTGGGTACGCTTTCCGACACAGGGAACGATCTCGCTGCCAACGTGTCAAGAATCGGCTGAAGAACTTGAGTACCATTGCGCCGATGCGCCCGTATCACTCCGGCGCATCGGCTAACGGCGGTTGTTCGGCGGGCGTTTCCGTACCCTGGGCGACCTCCCTGATAATCCCCATGCGCTGATAAATCGGTCGTACCATCTGTCTGATTTGAGGCAGGTAGCGGGCAAAGATGACTGCACCGACAAGACAGCAGGCAGCGCCAATCAACAACGTACCACGAAGCCCGATAACGCCGGCCATGGTTCCGGCTCCGAAACTCCCAAAGGGCGCCATGCCCATGAATGCCATTGTGAAAAAGCTCATGACTCGCCCACGCTTATCCTCCTCAAGAATTGTCTGTAGAATCGTATTGCTGGACGCCACCAGCGTCATGGCGCCAAATCCGGCGACAACCAAAAAAGCCAGGGACAGCGGCAGGATGTTCGACACGGCGAACCCCGCTATGCCGCTGGCAAACAGCACCGCGGAAATGACTATCAGCTTTCCAAGCCCCAGGACACTTTTTCGCGATGCCAGATAGATGGTGCCGACAAAGGCACCGCAGCCTGAGGCCGTCATGAGGAAACCGTAGGTATTGACATCACCGTGGAGCACCTCTTTTGCGAAGACCGGTACCAGGACGGCATACGGCATCCCTGTCAGGCTGACCAGGGCGATCAGCAACAGAATGCTTCTGATCGGCGCAAAACCGAACGCATAGCTGAAGCCTTCCCGCAGTTCATGAAAGACATGCCGGTGTTGCGCGAGGCGATGAGGGGCCGGTTCCAGTCGCATGGCCGCAAGCGCCAGCAGCACCGCCAGGTAGCTGGCACTGTTCAGCAGGAAGCAGACCCCTTCACCGAAAGAGGCCACCAGCAGTCCGGCAATGGTGGGGCCGATAAGCCGGGCGGCGTTTACCATGGATGAATTCAAGGCAATGGCATTGCCCAGATCTTCCCGGTGCGAGACCATCTCCACCACAAAGGATTGCCGTATCGGAATATCGAAGGCGTTGACGACACCGAGCAGCAGACTCAGGACGATGATGTGCCAGACCTGAATGATCCCGCTGAATACGGCGCCAGCCAAAAGCGCCGCCTGTACCATGGCAAGGGCCTGTGTGGCAATCAGCAGACGCCTCCGGTTCCAGCGGTCGGCAAGTACTCCGGCAAACGGTGCCAGCAGAAAGGTGGGGAATTGACTGGTAAAGCCGACGACGCCCAGCAGAAAGGCCGAGCCGGTAATGCGGTAGACAAGCCAGCTCATGGCAACCTGTTGCATCCAGGTGCCAACCAGAGAGACGCTTTGACCGGCCACAAAGAGCCGGTAGTTCCGGGAGCGCAGTGCCCGCAGCAGGGACTTTATCCCTGCACTACTTTTCAGAAAGGTCATTGTCATTGTCTTGAACGGAATCTCATTGCTGCAGCTGCTGGTATCTTTGTAAACCCACCCTACTATTATTGCAATGGCTCATGTCTGTAAAGACCCGAACGCTGCATTGCACATAAATCCACATTCGCTCCATATTCACTCCATATTGTCCGTGTAGGCTGTTTTCAGAGAGGGACAATTTCAACGCTGCTGTGTGGAAGGAGGCATCAGGCAAAATCGATCTGATAAGAATGGATTGGCAGTGACACCGAGGTTTCCGGAAGAAACTAACCAAGCATAGCAACCTGACAGGTTACGGAGGTCAAAACGATGGTACACAAACGCACCACCATGGCAAAAGCAGTCGTACTTTTTTGTATCGCAACAATTACAGCCTGTGCCGGGATCGCACAGGCAGATGGCGGCGGATGGGGCGGTGGGCAGTGCGGCAAACACCAGCGGCATAGTTTCAGGAAATTTGAACAACGACTCGGCCTGACTGACGCACAGAAGCTCCAGACAAAGGCTGTGTTCCAGGCGCACAGAGCAGTTGTGAAGCCGATTATCACAAACCTGCGGGCCGAGCAGGATAATCTGCAGGCCTTGATACATGCCGACACAATCGACGAAGCGGCAATTCGCGCAGAAACGGCCAAGATTGCCGGGATCCAGGCCGACCTTAATGTCAACAGAGCGAAAACCGACGCGCAGTTCCGTGCCATCTTGACACCCTCTCAGGTGGTAATTCTGAAGAGCTTGCAGCAAAAGAGGCATAAGAGAGGCACGGCACCTGCCGGCACTCCGGCCGGATAACCGTTCGAGTCCTGTCAAGATTACCGTGTGGCCAGGCCGTCACCTCTCGGACCCAGCCCGCGCCGCAAAAGACCCGCTGATACCAGCGGGTCTTTTGATTTAGATTGATTAAATCAAAGATGGCATGTAAAACCAAAATACCTGTTGCACACACTCAAGGAGGTAGCAATCATGAAGACATCCGTACTATGCATCATTGCGGCACTGACAAGTACCATCGCCGTCGGAAGCGCCCTCGCAGCACAGAAAAGCGGCGAAGCGCTCTTTAAAGAGAAATGCGCCACCTGCCACCCCAACGGCGGTAATATCATGAATCAAAAAAAGCAGCTCAAGGGGATCAAAGTTCCGAAGACAATAGTTGCGAAAATCCGTACGGGTGGTGGCGGCATGCCGGTCTTTGACCGTACGTCCGTTTCTGATGCCGATGCCAGGGCCATTGCCGGCTATGTCGTAAAAACCTTCAAAAAATAGTAGCTTTCAGGCCCAAAGCAGGTCCAGTTCAGCCCACCCGCCGGTGGGCTTTTTATTTCCAGGAACGCGGTCTCGCACTAATGCGCAATAGCGCCAGTTTCTTTTACAATTGGTATTGCATGGATGAACCGGTATGCTATAAATGTTGTCGAATTTGAGACGTAACCAGGTACCACGTTTACTGGAGTCCCCCCTGCAATGAAAAAACGAATCATCATTACCATCCTCGGCCTGGTCGTTCTCATCGCAGCCCTGGCGGCCGTCAAGGCGCTACAGATCCGCAGCATGATCAACAAGGGCAAACAATTTGTTCCCGCCGCGGAACCCGTCACCACGGCAACGGTCAGCAGTGATGCCTGGGATACCACCCTGACGGCGGTAGGTACGCTGAACGCCGTTCAGGGCGTTGTTGTCTCCGCCGAACTGGCGGGCAAAGTGGCCCGGATCAGCTTTGAGCCCGGCACTGCCGTGAAGAAGGGGGCCATCCTGCTGCGTCAGGATACCAGCTCGGAAGACGCCCAGCTACCCGCCGCCCTTTCCCAGGTCGACCTGAACCGTGCCAACCTGAAGCGCGCCGATCAGCTCCTGAAAGACGGCATCATCTCCCAGGCCGACCACGACACGGCAGTATCCAACGCTGCCCAGGCACAAGCCCAGGTGGACAATATTCGCGCCACCATCGCCAAAAAAACCATACGCGCCCCCTTCAGCGGCCGCCTTGGCATCCGCCAGGTCAACCTGGGTCAAATCCTGCGCGAGGGAGACCCGATCGTCACCCTGCAGGCACTCGACCCGATCTATGCCGACTTCAGCCTGCCCCAGCAGCAGCTGGCCCAGGTCCGCCTCGGCCAACCACTGCGGGTGACCAGTGATGCCCTGCCGGGCGAGACAATCACCGGGCGGATTACCGCCATCAGCCCCCAGGTCGATGCCGATACCCGCAATATCAAGCTCGAAGCGACCCTGTCCAACCGCGCCGAGAAACTGCGGCCAGGCATGTTCGTCAATGTCGCCGTCGGACTCCCCGCTCTGCAGAAGGTACTGTCCATTCCGGCCACCTCTGTCCTGTATGCCCCCTACCGTGACTCGGTCTTTGTTGTCGAAGCGGGCAAAAGCGGCAAGGTGCTGCGTCAGCACTTTGTGCGCCTGGGTGGGAAGCGTGGTGACTTTGTTGCGGTCACCGAAGGGCTCAGCGCAGGAGAAACCGTCGTCAGTACCGGCGTTTTCAAGCTGCGTAACGGCCAGTCGGTGGTAATCGACAACAAGCTCGCGCCGAATTTCCAGCAGGCGCCAAAACCAGCCAACAACTGATCGTGACCCAGCCATGAAAATCACCGATCTCTTCATACGCCGCCCGGTACTGGCTCTGGTAATCAACCTGATCATTGTCATCGCCGGTCTGCAGGCCATCCGCACTCTCAATGTGCGCCAGTATCCGCGCAGCGAAAACTCGGCCGTGACCGTCACGACCGTGTATGTCGGCGCCAGTGCCGATCTGGTGCGCGGCTTTGTCACCACGCCGCTGGAGCGCGCCATTGCAGCCGCCGACGGTATCGAGTACATGGAGTCCCAGAGTACGCTGGGGGTCTCGACCATCAAGGTGCGGCTCAAAATCAATTATGACGCCACCCGGGCCCTGGCCGAGATCAGTTCCAAGGTTGATCAGGTGCGACGCGATCTGCCGCCCGAGGCAGAGGTGCCGATAATCAACATCGAATCAGCTGACAGCCAGTTCGCCTCGGCCTACCTGAGCTTCACCTCCGACACCCTCAAACAGAACGAGATCACCGAGTACCTGGTGCGTGTCGTCCAGCCGCGGCTATCCGCCATTCAAGGCGTACAGCGGGCTGACATCCTGGGGGCCCGGACATTCGCCATGCGTATCTGGCTCAAGCCGGAACGGATGGCCGCGCTCAACATCAGCCCGGCCCAGGTGCGTCAGGCACTGGCCGCCAACAATTTTCTGGCGGCCCTCGGCCAAAGCAAAGGGGCATTCATCCAGGTCAACCTGACCGCCAACACCAACCTGAGCACGGTCGATGAGTTCCGGCAACTGGCGCTACGCGATCAGAACGGCGCCATCGTGCGCCTGGGGGACATCGCCGATGTGACCCTGGGGGCCGAGGACTACGACAGCGAGGTACACTTCTCCGGGCAGACCGCCGTCTTCATGGGGATCTGGCCGCTGCCCAACGCCAACTCCCTGGATGTCATCAAGCGGGTGCAGTCTGAGATGAAGGCCATCCAGCGCGATTTACCCACTGGCATGCAGGCCCGCGTGGCCTACGACGGCACCAAATACATCACCAATGCCATCGATGAGGTGCTCAAGACGCTTGGCGACACGCTGTTGATCGTGATCGTGGTGATCTTCCTGTTCCTGGGATCGTTCCGCTCGGTGCTGATCCCGATAGTGGCGATTCCGGTGTCCCTGATCGGCGCCGTATTCCTGATGCAGGCCTCCGGCTTTACCGTCAACCTGCTGACCCTGCTGGCGATCGTCCTCTCGGTCGGCCTGGTGGTTGACGACGCCATCGTGGTGGTGGAGAACGTGGAACGCCACATGGGCGAGGGGAAATCGGCTCTGGAGGCGGCTCTGCTGGGTGCCCGCGAACTGGTCGGACCGATCATCGCCATGACGATCACCCTGGCGGCGGTCTACCTGCCCATCGGCCTGCAGGGCGGCCTGACCGGCTCACTGTTCCGGGAGTTCGCCTTTACCCTGGCAGGCGCGGTCACCATCTCGGGGGTTGTGGCCCTGACCTTGTCGCCACTCATGTCGTCCAAGCTGCTCAAGCCGGGCATGGAAGAGCACGGACTGGCCGGCCGCATCGCCCGCGGTTTCACGCGTCTGAGGAACACCTACGGGCGCTGGCTCGACGCTACCCTGGCCGCTCGCCCGGCGGTCTATATTGTCTGGATCGTAATCAGCCTGCTGACGATCCCCATGTTCACCATGTCCGCCAAGGAACTGGCTCCGACCGAGGATCAGGGGGTCATCTTCGGCATCCTGGACGCAGCCGCCAACTCGACCCTCGACCAGAACAGCAGGTTTGCCGCAGCAGTCAACAAGGCCTTCATGAGTGTCCCCGAGACCGATTTCACCTTCCAGATCACCATGCCCAGCTCCGGCTTCAGCGGCCTGGTCGCCAAACCCTGGAACGAGCGCAAGCGTAACATCTTCCAGATCATGCCCGAGGTACAAAAGAAACTGCAAGCGATCCCCGGCGTACAGGTGTTTCCGGTAACACCACCGGCGCTGCCGGGCGGCGGCCAGTTTCCGGTGGAATTCGTCCTGGCCTCCACGGCCGAACCGGCCCAGATCCTGGAATTCGCCCGCGAGTTGCAGGCAAAGGCCACGAAGAGCGGCATGTTTGCCTTCCCGCCGATCATCGATACCAAGATCGATCAGCCTCAGACAGAATTCATCATAGATCGTGACAAGGTCGCCTCACTGGGGCTGAGTCTGGAACAGATCGGCGCCGATCTGGGCGGGATGGTCGGCGGCAACTTTGTCAACCGCTTTGACATCTCCGGCCGCAGCTACAAGGTCATACCGCAGATCCAGCGGGTGGGCCGCCTCAACCCGGACCAGTTGGAGCATATCTACGTCAGCGGGCCCAACAATAAATTGATCCCGCTCAGCACGGTGGCCACCCTGAAGGAATCGGTCGTACCCCGCTCGCTCAACCGCTTCCAGCAGCTCAATGCGGTCAAGATCAGCGGTGTGGCCATCCGGCCGCTGGATGAGGCCCTGCGTTTTCTGGAAACCGAATCCGGCAAGATCCTCCCCAAGGGGTATGTGCTCGACTATACCGGCGAGTCGCGCCAGCTGCGCACCGAGGGCAACAAGTTCCTGCCGGCCTTCGGACTGGCCATCATCCTGATCTTCCTGGTGCTGGCGGCCCAGTTCAACAGCTTCCGCGACCCGTTCGTCATCCTGGCCGGTTCGGTGCCGCTGGCCATATTCGGCGCACTGATCTTCACCTTCCTCAAGATGCCGGATCCGAACGTCACCTTCTGGACCCGCGGCTGGACCACGACCCTCAACATCTATTCCGAGGTCGGCCTGGTGACCCTGGTCGGCCTGATTGCAAAGAACGGCATCCTGATCGTCGAGTTTGCCAACAAGCTGCAGTTGCAGGGCAACTCCAAGCTGGATGCCGTGCGCCAGGCCGCCATGATCCGTCTGCGCCCTATTCTGATGACCAGCGCCGCGACCATCGCCGGCCATTTCCCGCTGACCCTGGTCACCGGCGCCGGGGCCGCCGCCCGTAACTCCATCGGTCTGGTGCTGGTGGGCGGTATGTTCGTCGGCACCCTGTTTACCCTGTTCGTCGTCCCCTCCATCTACATGCTGATTGCCCGCGACCATAGCAAAGACCGGGAGCGAGAGGCGGAAATAGCTGCAGCCGAGCTGTAATGTCACTGCTTTGAATCCGCAAGAATGCGTAAGCCACCATACGTAAAGGAGACACATCATGAGCAAAATCTACGCTGACAATTCCCAGTCAATCGGCAACACACCGCTTGTCAGGCTCAACCGCGTCACAGATGGCGCCACGGCTACCGTCCTCGCCAAGGTCGAAGCGCGCAACCCCGCCTATTCGGTCAAATGCCGCATCGGCGCCAACATGATCTGGGATGCCGAAAAGCGCGGCATTCTCACACCAGGCGTGGAGATCATTGAGCCGACCAGTGGCAATACCGGCATCGCCCTGGCCTATGTGGCCGCCGCCCGCGGCTACAAACTGACCCTGACCATGCCCGAGACCATGAGTATTGAGCGCCGCAGAGTCCTGGCGGCCCTGGGCGCCAACCTGATCCTGACCCCCGGCGCCGAGGGCATGAAGGGCGCCATCACACGGGCCGAGGAGCTGGCAGCCTCGGATCCGCAACGCTGGTTTTTGCCGCAGCAGTTCAAAAATCCGGCCAACCCTGAGATCCACGAGAAAACCACCGGACCGGAAATCTGGAACGATACCGATGGAGAGGTGGATGTGGTTGTTTCCGGTGTCGGCACCGGCGGCACCATCACCGGAATCTCCCGCTACATCAAGAACACCAGGGGCAAACAGATCACCTCCGTGGCGGTCGAACCGGCGGAAAGCCCGGTCATCAGTCAGGTTCTGGCCGGAGAGGAGATCAAGCCGGCCCCTCACCGGATCCAGGGCATCGGGGCAGGTTTCATCCCTGACACGCTCGATCTCACCCTGATTGACCGTGTCGAGCAGGTCACCAGCGAGGAAGCCATTGAATTTGCCAAACGTCTGGCCAACGAGGAAGGTCTGCTGGTAGGGATTTCCTGCGGCGCTGCCGCTGCGGCGGCCGTTCGGCTGGCCGGACTGGCTGAATTTGCCGGCAAGACCATCGTGGTCATCCTGCCTGACGGCGCCGAGCGCTATCTTTCCACATCACTGTTCGAAGGGATTTGAGGCTCCAAATGACATCAACCATAACGGATTACCGTCTCGACGGCATCTACAAGCAGCGCCAGGACGACTTCTACATGCAGCGTGTCAAACTGCCGGCCGGGGTTATCTCGGCAGTTCAGGCCCGTACAGTGGCCGCGGTCGCAACGCGTTTCGGACAGGGGATGATCCACCTGACCAGCCGCGGCAGCATGGAGATCCATTGGCTGCATGAAACGGACCTGCCACAGGTCAAACGCGAACTGGCCATGGCCGGCCTGACCGCGCGCGGCGCCTGCGGCGGGGCCGTGCGCGGCATCACCTGCGCCAGCCAGGGCACCCAGGGCTTCCCGATCCTCGAAACACTGGCCCGCCGCCTCCATCGTCACTTCACCGGCAACCCGCGTTTTGAACGTCTGCCGAAGAAGTTCAAGATCGGTATCGAAGCGGACACCTCCGGCGGCAGGCACCTGATCCAGGATGTGGGGCTGGTGCTGGCCGGCAGTGAGGATGGCCGCAGTTGCTTTGACATCTGGATCGCCGGCGGCCTGGGCAAAGAGCCGCGCCCCGGCTTCCTGATGGCTGAACGGATAGCCGAGGAGCGGATTATTCCGATCATCGAGGCGGTCGTCGCGGTCTACGCCCGCCATGCCCCGCCCCCCAAGCGTCTCAAGTTCCTGGCGGCCGAATTCGGTGAGGCGAAACTGCGCCAGCTGATCGAAGCCGAATCCGTATTCCATGAGGAGCTCCCGCTGGTCAGCGGCCTGGCGGATCATTTCGTACCGGCCACGCAGGGGCGTCAGCGTCTGGAACTGCCGGTGTTCGCCGGACAGTTGACCGCCGGCCAGCTGGAGCAGATCATAGCCGTCGCTGAACAGCATGCCGAGGGCGTGCTGATGGTAACCGCCAACCAGGATATCGCCCTGCTGCTCGCGCCCGGCAGCGATGCCGCCGCACTGCTGCACAGAGTGCAACAGACCACCGGCCTGGCTGCAGACGCCCACTCTCCTGTTCTGCGGATCTGCTCCGGCAACCATGAATGCCGGATGGGCCTGACGGCAACCCGCGCACTGGCCCGCGAGATTCTGGCTGACATGAGCGAGTCGGGACAAAAGCTGAGCTGGGCCTTGTCCGGCTGCCACAACTCCTGCAGCCAGCCGCAACTGGCCGATGTAGGCATCGTCACCTCCAGCCTGGTAAAGGATGCACAGGGTGAACGCATCCCGCGCTTTGATCTCTATCGTCGGGGTGAGGGTGGCTTGGGAAATGTTGTGGAACGCTCACTGACACGGGATGAGCTGATTGGAAAGCTCAAGGCCGTCGGCTGATTGCCGCATTACGTTACCGCCCTCGCCTTCTGCCGCGACAGCGGCCTGAGCGTGCGACGGGGGTGCGCCTGTGATATTTTTTCAAGGGATGATTCTCAGCCCTGAACCCGCCAAGGCGCCTTAATCACCGTACCGGAGCCGGGGAAGTCCCCTCCCAGTTGCCGGCAACGCAGCACATCCAGTTGCTGCTCAAGCCCGCTGACCGCATCCAGTCGGCCCCATTGCAACAGGTCGGGCAGCGTCTTCTCCGGTTCACAGCGGGGATACCTGGCGGCTGAGAGGTGATGAATCAGCTTCATGCTCTTCAGCCCATCGAACCAGCCGTGAAAGGCCGACAACAAGGCTGTCCGGCCAGGGTTGTTCTTCTGCAACTTTGGCCAGATCTCCCGGAAAGCGATCGTGTCGAGATACTCCGCCAGTTCAGCAGAGACCTCCCTAGCCTGTTTCAGCAACAGGCTGCCGGCCGCATCCGTCTGGTTCGACACCAGGGCCAGCCACTCCCCGAGGATACGAAAACAGGCGGTCTGATAAAACAGCAGCTCGCCGTCACCTCCTGCCAGCATCCGGGAAACGCTCCGGCCGGTGCCGAAGGGGACGCGGTGAGAGGCGCGCTGCGACGGATAGACAACCGTTCCCGCCACCTGCCCGATGCCGACGGTCCGGGCCAGCTGCTGCAGGAAATAGAAGTCCTCGCCCGCTGAGCGGCTGTTCATCCCCCCGATCTTCACATAGGCCGAGGCACGACAGGCCATGGCGCTCCCCACCGAATGGAAGGCATAGGGCGACGCGGCCAGCGACAAGCCTAGAACGTAGCTGCGCAGGAAGAGTTCGTAGCGCATAATCGCCGTATCGGCCTGCGGAGAGTGGCCCTGCTGATGCAGGAAGGGAATCACGGCGCCCCCGCAGGTACTCTGTCCAAAGTGCCGGAGCAGCGCCGGGAGATAATCGGGACGAACCAGGGTATCGGCATCCAGGCAGATCAGGAGCGGATCGGGGGTGTGAGCATGAAGCCTGCTCACAGCCAGGTCGAGACCGATCCGGCGGGCCAGTCCCACACCTCCGCCTCTGAGCGGCAGCTCCAGCCCGGGCGAGGCAGCGTCCACCCAGCCCAGTTTGAGCCGGGACAACTGCCGGTCGCCGGCAGCCAAGCGGGTCAGTGTGGCCCGGTTATCGGCCTTGTCTGACGATGAGGCGTCCGCGCGCTGATTGACCACCACCAGCACCAGGAAGCGCTCGCACTGCTCCTGGGGGTTGCAGGCCAACGAACAAAGGGTTGCAAACAGGGTGGCGGATTCAGCCAGGGCCGGTATCACTACCGCCCCGCCGAAACCACCCTCTGTGCAACCCTCAATCCGCCACGGGCCGTTCAGGGCCCGTGAGATCGTGTTGGAACTGATACTCAACGTACCAGTTTCGAGAGTTTCTTGAATTCCTCGCTACCGGCCACCTTCAACAACTGAAACAGAACCGACTCGCTACTGGTCGGCACGGCACCGGTCAAGACCATGGCCTCAACCGCGGTCTGCCAGTTCTGCTTGCTGCGGCTCATGACGGCGTCCTTGACCAGATGCACCTCAAACCCGGCATCGCGCAGCTCTATCACGGTCTGCAGCACACATACGTGGGTTTCCATACCGGTGACGATCACCTGGGTACGACCAAGCGCTGTGAGCCTTTCGACAAACTCAGCACTTCCGCAGCAGCTGAAAGCCATTTTTTCGAAACAAGGCGCCGCAGCAGCCTTGTCCTTCAGTTCCGGCAGGGTTGCCCCCAGGCCCTTGACATACTGTTCGGTCACCAGAACCGGCAGGCCCAGTTCAGCGGCGGTCTCCAGCAGAATGCCGATGTTTTTCGTCAGGTTGTGAAGCACCTTATGATCCATGGCCAGACAGAGCTTCTCCTGAACATCAATCACCACCAACACCGCCTTGTCACGATCCAGAAAAAATCTGTCTTTTACCGACATAACCCCTCCCCTTCTGAAATTAGAGCTATCAATCCCGTTTCATTTCT
This sequence comes from Deltaproteobacteria bacterium, assembly GCA_021780495.1. Taxonomy (GTDB): domain Bacteria; phylum Desulfobacterota; class Desulfuromonadia; order Geobacterales; family Pseudopelobacteraceae; genus CAIPTY01. The sequence continues at coordinate 35,174 of JAJXYO010000015.1, read as the reverse complement.
ATGCCCAGTTCGTTGATCTTTTTGCGCAGGGTATTGCGGTTGATACCCAGGATATCTGCCGCCTTGACCTGATTCCAGCGGGTCTTTTCCAGGATAAAGCGAATCAGCGGGCGCTCGACCTGTTCCAGTACCATGGTATAGATCTCGCCTTTTTCCAGCTGTTCGACGCCATTGAGACAGGAACGCAACTTCGTGTCAACCAGTTCTTCCAGAGAGGCATCCTGGCTGCCGGAGGTCTGACCGCCGGACACGGCTTCCAATCCGGCAAAGTCGCCTGCCGACAGGAGCAGGTCGCTGGAGAGGATCACCGCACGCTTGATGGCGTTTTCCAGTTCGCGCACATTACCCGGCCAGGAGTAAGCACAGAGAACCGCCATGGCATCGTCGCTACACTGCTTACGCGGAATATCCATCTCGGCACAGATACGCCCCAGGAAGTATTGCACCAGCAGCGGGATATCCTCACGCCGCTCACGAAGTGCAACCAGATTAATGGGCACCACATTCAGGCGGTAATAGAGATCTTCGCGGAACTCCTTCTGGCGGACCTTTTCAATCAGTTCCTGATTGGTTGCCGCAACGATGCGGACATCCACCGGAATGTTCTGGTTGCCGCCGGTGCGGGTTACTTCGCGTTCCTGCAACACCCGCAGGATCTTGGCCTGCAGGTCCAAGGGCATGTCGCCGATCTCATCCAGGAACAGGGTGCCGTGATTGGCCTGTTCGAACTTGCCCAGCTTGCGCTCCACAGAACCGGTGAAGGCCCCTTTTTCGCTGCCGAACAGCTCGCTTTCCAGCAGCTCACGGGGAATGGCGGCACAATTGATTGCCACAAACGGTTTGCCAAGCCGGCCCGAATTAAAATGGACGGCCCGCGCCACCAGTTCCTTACCGGTTCCCGATTCCCCCTGGACAAGCACGGTGACATCGCTGGCCGCCACCTTGCCGATGGTCTTGTAGACCTCGCGCATGACCGCTGAGTTTCCGATAATGTTTTTTTCAAGCTGATAGCGTTCCTTGAGCTCCTGTTTGAGCATGGTGACCTGGCCGGCCACCTCGCGGGCCCGACTGACTTTTTCGATGATCGCATCGATCACGTCCAGATCAAAGGGCTTGGTGATGTAGTCGTAGGCCCCGCGTTTCATGGCTTCTACGGCATTTTTCATGCTGGCTTCGGCGGTCATGATCACCACCAGCAGCTCTTTTTTCTGTTCGCGGATTTTATCCAGCAGTTCGAGGCCGGAGATGCCGGGCATCTTGATGTCGAAGATCGCCAGATCATAGTTATTGTCCTGAATCATGGAAAGCGCCTGCCGGCCGTCAATGGCCAGATCGACACTAAAACCCTTGCGTTTGAAGGCCTTGGAGAGAACCCAGCGCATGCTCTCTTCGTCATCTGCGACCAGTATGCGTGTAATCGGCATCATGAAACCCCTCGATTAATTTTATCGGTTCACGGGATAGCGCGACAAAAACCTTGCCGGCACGACACCCTGTTTTTACTGCACCAACGGCAACAGCACCGTGAATTTGGTGCCGTGGCCCTGGTCTGATTCCACCTTGATCATGCCGCGATGTTCGGCCACGATCTTGTGGCAGATCGTCAACCCCAGGCCGGTTCCACTGGATTTGGTACTGAAAAACGGCGTCCAGATATTTTCCAGATCCCCCGCAGGGATACCGGGACCGTCATCGGATATCTCTATAGCGACCATGCGGGAATTGCGCTCGTTCTGGGTCATGCGATAGTCGGACAGCACCCGGCTCACAACGGTCAGACGGCCGGATTCACCCATGGCGTCGATGGCATTGCGGATCAGGTTGAGGAGCAGCCTGGTCACCATCTCTTCGTCAGCCATGATGTCGGGGATACTGGGATCAAACTGTTTGGTGAAGGTGATATCGCGGGGACCGACCGCCTGTTGCTGCAGCAGCAGGATATCTCCCAGCACCCTGTGCAGATTGACCGGACTCAGCTTCAGACCTCTTGGAGAGGCCAGATCCAGCAATTCGCGGATGATGCGGTCAATGCGCTCGGTCTCACGGATCATGACGCTCGTATATTCGCGCATATCACTATTGTCCGGCAGTTCGCGCTCCAGCAGTTGTGCCGCACCTTTGATGCCACCCAGCGGGTTCTTGACTTCGTGGGCCAGTCCGGCCGCCAGGGTTCCCAGGGTGGAGAGTCGATCGGCCTGGCGGACGGCGGCCTCCAGCTCACGGATATAGGTAATATCCTTGAGCGTCAGGATGGCGCCGATATTTTCGCCATTGGGCAGTATCAGCGGATAGCAGGTCACCGCGACCGGCGAAATCTTGCCGGTACTGCGCACCACCACGTTTTCATGGTCAGAGATGGTGATGCCGGTACGGATCGTTTTGGCAACCATCTCCAGCAGTGGTGTTTCTACTGAAAAGAGTTTCTCGAAGGTGGTTCCCAGGGCCTGTCGCCGCGAAAAACCGGTGATCTCCTCGGCGGCCGGGTTATAGAGGGTGATGCGGCCATCAGTTCCGACGACGATCACGCCATCGCCAACACTGTCGATGACGGTGGCAAAGTAATCGCCCGGGGCGCCGGGCAGTTCTCTGGGGCAATCAGGTGTGTGCATGGTGTTCCTTCAGTACGCTAGATGTTATTTTATGGCGTCTCATGTGCATAAAATATCTTCGTTAACGCACGTATCCTGTATTTCAGGGCACGGGACAGCAACCATCCTTTCCATCAGGGCGAGCAGATCTTCAATGGTTCGGGTTCCGTTGGCGGCACGACGAATATCAGCGGCGCCGCTGAAACCACGGGCATACCAGCCGACATGCTTTTTCATCTCCCGGACCGCAATCGCCTCGCCAACCGCACAGCAAAACAATTCAAGGTGCTGTCGCATGGCCGCCACCCGCTGCAGCTTGGTCACTGCGGTGACGACACCCGTCGCGGCAAGCTCGGCAACCTGCCGGAAAATCCAGGGAGCGCCCAGCGCGCCACGCGCAACCATCACGCCGTCACAACCGGTCTCCCGCATCATGCTCAGACAATCCTGCGCCGTAAACAGGTCACCACTGCCAAGCACCGGAATAGCTACACCCGCCTTCAAGCGGGCGATCTGGCTCCAGTCGGCATGCCCTGAAAACATCTGCGAACGGCTGCGAGGGTGCAGGGTAATGGCATCACACCCCTCACTCTCGGCAATCCGGGCGATTTCCAGGTAGCTGTCATCGCCACAGTGCCAGCCGGAACGGATCTTGACCGTAAGCGGCAGGCTGGTCGCGGCCCGAACCGCATGTATGATCCCGGCGATCTTGCGCGGTTCCCGTAACAGGGCGCTCCCGGCGCCGGTACCAACGACCTTGCGCACCGGACACCCCATGTTGATGTCCAGCAGGTCACCGTACCCCGCAACCATGCGGGCGGCCTCAGCCAGACTCTGGGGGGTATCACCAAAGAGCTGGATGCCAAGCGGCCGGTCCTCAGGTGTACTCTTCAGAAGATCCAGCGTCTTGACCCCTTCTCGCACGAGACCATTCACACTGACCATTTCAGTAAAGGCCAAGGCCGCGCCTTCACGTCGGCAGAGAATGCGGAAGGGGAGATTGGTTATTCCTGCCAAGGGGGCCAGCACGACGTTGTGCGCCAGGACGAGGTCACCTATTTTCAATGGTTTCAGCATGATAGACAGTTGTGATACAACGGGGATGGGCTGGAGAACAGAAATCGTATGCCTAATTTTTAGGCATACTAACACAGGGGCTGGAAATGGCAAGCGGAAAAAGAAATTTTTATTGCCAAGCGTATGATTTACGGTTTTAATGGGTATGCTATAAGTGACAGGAACAGAACCAGAAGGAGAAACACCATGTTTGGAATCGGTATGCCCGAACTCATCATCATTCTTGTGATTGCCCTGCTGGTGATCGGACCGCACAAGCTGCCGGAGCTTGCCAAATCGCTGGGTAAGGGCCTGGCGGAATTCAAAAAAGCCTCCGAAGATTTCCAACGCAATATTCAGGAAGAGAGCCGCAAAGCCGAGGAAAAGCCCGCTGCCCCGGCCGAACAGGCTGCCAGTGCCGCCCCTGCTGAGCATGTCGCTGCCGCGGCAGCGACAAACACACAACCTGCTGAAAAAAAGGTTCCTCCTCAGGCGTAGCGGCTTTTTTCAATCAGCTTTACTGAAAGAGCCGGGTTTCCCCGGCTCTTTTTTTATTTCGATTTGACCTCGATATTGATCTGTTTGGGCTTGGTTTCTTCTTTTTTAGGGAGTGTGATGGTCAATACCCCTTTATCGCAGGCGGCGACAACTTTTTCCTGATCGACTGTTGCCGGCAGACTGAAACTGCGCTGGAAGGTGCCGAAGTAGCGCTCGATACGATGGTAGTTTTCCTTTTTAACCTCATCCTCATGCCTGCGCTCACCCCTCAGGGTCAGGGTATTTTCCTCGATCCGCACCTCGATATCCTTCTGATCCACATCCGGCAACTCGGCCTTGATCACGATAGAGTCGACCGTTTCATAGATATCAACCGGCGGTTGCCAGATACCGTCCTTCATGTCCTCTCCTGAAATATCATGGTTCCACGATACGTTCAGGAGTTTATTCATCTGTTCCTGCATGCTGCGCAGTTCTCTGAGCGGGTTGTACTTGACAAGTGCCATGATCGTGACCTCCCTGTTTCTTTTTTTGGGAATCAATAACTTTTCATATTTAAAAATAGTGCCGATTTTATGGATGTCAAGGGGGCAGACGCCCAATTGCTGCAACACTCTGATATTCCTTGAATCAACTGTGCGAACCTGTTCCCATGTTCAATCCTGAAATGATCCGGTCCAGGAACAAGGTATACAGAACGGCAACCGGAATGCTGGCCAGCAGAGCGCCACCCATCAGGGCACCCCAGTAAAATACGTCTCCTCTGATCAATTCGGTAGTCAGGCCGATACTGACGGTTTTGCTGCCCGACTCCTGGATAAATGCCAGGGCATAGATATACTCGTTGACCACCAGGGTAAAGGCAAAGACGATTACGGTGATGATGCCCGGCACCGAGAGCGGCAATATGATCCTGAAAAATGCCCCCAGCCGGCTGCAGCCGTCGATCAACGCCTGTTCTTCGATATCGCGGGGGATGGACTTGAAGAAACTCATCAGGAGCCAGGTACAAAACGGCACCGTAAAGGTCGGGTAGATCAGTACCAGGGCCCAGAGAGAGTCCTGCAGGCCGAGATCGGCAATTATCCGCGAGAGCGGGATAAACAGCAGGGTGGGCGGCACGAGGTAGGTCAGAAAGATCCCGACCCCCACGATCCCGCCCCAGTCACCTGCCAGGCGTGCCAGGCTGTAGGCGGCCGGAACGGACAGCAGCACGGTGATAATGACCACCATCAGACCCACCAGCAGTGTGTTGAGCAGAAAAACCGGGTACTGGGTCTGGAAAAGCAGCAGATTCAAGTGCTGCAGGGTTGGCGGTTCGTTAAAGATAAAGGGGTTGTTGTTCGGGTTGAGCAGGTCATGGTTGCGCTTGAACATGGTGATCAGCATGATGTAGAACGGCATGGCAGAAAAAACGACGAAGAGACTTAACGCCCCGTAAAATCCGCCTTTGGTCAAAATTCGTTTCAACATTGCCGATCACACCCTTTCGCAACCATACAACCTTCCTGCTGCTGTCAGATAACGACCGCCTTTTTGACCAGCCTGAGCACGATGGCGGCGATGCCGGCCAGAACCGGAAAAAAGAACAGCGAGATTGCCGCACCCTGGGCCAGGTCGCCCCCCTGGATGCTCTTCAGAAATGCCAGGCTGGCCAGCACCTGGGTGGCATGGGGAGGTGGCCCGCCTCTGGTCAGGATCCAGACCACCGTCATGTCGGTAAAGGTGAAGAACACCGAAAACAGAACCGTCACCCCGATGACCGGGAAGATCAGCGGCAGGGTGATGTGAAACAGGCGCCGGAAATATCCGGCCCCGTCGATCTGGGCCGCCTCCACGATCTCCCGCGGGATGGCGTTCAGGCCGGCGATCAGGATCACCGTGGCCAGCGGCAGCAGCCGCCAGACATGCACCAGGATGACCGAGGCCATGGCCAGTCCCGGCCGGGCCAGCCAGTAGAGATTGCTCATCGGTCCCAGCAGGTCGCCCGGACTTCCCAGCAGTCCGGCCTTGCGCAGCAGCCAGTCAAAGGGGCTGTAGACCGAATCCATGAACCAGAGGAACCCGATGGTCCCCAGGGCAATCGGGGCGGTCCAGGGGAGCATCAGCAGAAAGCGGACGATCCACTTGCCGGGAAAATCCCGGATCAGCAGCTCCGCCAGAATATGGCCCAGAACAATCACCAAAGCGATGGATACAAAGGTGAAGATAAAGGTGTTGGCCAGGGAAGTCCGGAAAGCCGCATCGTGAAACATGTCGCGGAAGTTGTTCAGACCGGTGATACTGTAGTGGGGATCTCCGATAGTGGCATTGCTGATGCTGTAGATAAACGACATGACAAACGGAAAACCGATGAAGGCGGCGAGATACAGACACACCGGCAGCAGCAGGGCAAAGGCTGTCAAACTGTCACGCTGGAAGAGGTGTCCGTTTCTCATTTCCCGATCCTCCGCCCGCTGGCCGGGTCATAATAACGGATATCCGCCATTCGCACGGCAAAGGGTATTTCGGCGCCCTCCTTCACCTCATGACGCAGGGAGAGATTGGCTATCAGCAGGGCGTCTCCAACCTTGCCGTACACCAGCAGGTATGAGCCCAGGTGTTCGATCCGTTCAATCCTGAAGTTGAATATCCGCCGCTCATGATCATCGATCAGGCTGGCGGGGAGAAACGATTCGGGACGAAAGGCGGTCAGGGTGCCGTTTTCCTCCATGAAGTTCATGGGAGGGAGTCCGACGAAACCGGCCACGAAGGTGTCGGCCGGTTCCTGGTAGATCTCGTCCGGCGAGCCGATCTGCCTGATTTTACCCTCGTTCATGACGGCGATCCGGTCCCCCAGCCCCATGGCCTCCACCTGGTCGTGGGTGACGTAGATGGTGGTAACCCCGATCTCCCGCTGGAACTTTTTCAGTTCGTCGCGGGCGGTATGGCGGACCTTGGCATCCAGGTTGGATAAGGGTTCATCCATCAGGAGCACGCGCGGCCTGCGCACCAGTGCCCGGGCAATGGCAACACGCTGTCGCTCCCCGCCTGAGATGAGCGCTGGCTTACGCTCCAGCAGATGGCCAATGCCGAGCAGGTTGGCCGCCCATTCCACCTTGCTGCGAATCTCCTGCCGCGACAGACCTTCTACGGTAAGCGGAAAAGCGATGTTCTTGAATACCGTCATGTGAGGATAGAGGGCATAGCTTTGAAACACCATGGCTATGCCCCGTTTGCGGGGTACTACGCCGGTGACCGATTGATCATCGATGTAAATGCTGCCGGCTGTCGGCTCCTCCAGTCCGGCGCAGAGCCGCATCAGGGTCGTCTTGCCACTGCCGGAGGGTCCCAGCAACACCAGAAACTCTCCGTCGGCAATCTCCAGATCGACCCCGTCAACCGCTCTGACCGCTCCGAAATGTTTTTTCAGATCATTGAATCGCACACGTGCCATGGCCAACTCCCTCCCGGGTTCCTCATCCAGCCGCCGAACATGCCGACCGCATGAGGAGCGCGCGGGCCTCTCTGCAACCCGCTAACGCAGTTCCAATCAACCCCTCTGGCCGATCAGACCTTTTGCCCTCCATTTATCGAAGATCTTCCGGCACTCGGCAGAAGCCTGTTTGACCGATTCCTCAGCACGTTGCTGTCTCTGTGCGACACGGGCAAACATGTTGGGGATGATGAAGGTGCCAAAAATTTCCCCTTCCGCAGGATTGGCCGGGCCCGGATGTCCGACGTTGGTTGACCATGTTTCCGCATCCCTGAGCGGAAGCAGCTTTCCCCTGGCCTCACCAGGCAAGGCATAGGGGTCATTCGCGAACCAGTGCGAGTACAGGTCACGCAGCTTTTTCGCGCCGCTCACCCGCGGATAGCCCCGATCACCTGACAGCAGCGGGGTGTTGAAAAATGCCGGCGAGGCGTACAGCTCGCTTTCCCACATGGCACGATCATAGTTGGCGCTCAGGTCGAGCAGGAACTGCTTGGCAATGTCGGCATTGGCCGCGGCAAACTTCGGGATAACCGAGACATAGATGACATGCTCGCAGGCCCAGCCGATTCCGTCCGGCCCTTTCAGCGCGGGTGAAAAGTAGATGTCCTTGGCGATCTCCGGCACATCTTTCTGGGCCGAACGGTAAGCGGAGATGGAATTGAGAATGTAGGAAGCCCGGCCGGCGATCAGCAGCTGGTTGTTGGAGGCCGGAGTCCAGCCGAACACCTCGGGCGTGAGCGTCTGGTCGTACAGGTTGGCCATGAATTTGACCGCCTCAACGGTTTTTCTGTTGTCGAGGATGACGTTTTCCCGGCCGTCCTGCGTCCCTGTTCCAAAGGACCACAGCAGGGCCCGGCCGGCCATGTTCGTATCGAGTTCCTGCGACAGACCGATGCCGTTCTGGACCCCCAGTTCCCGTTTGATCCGGGCCGCATAGACCAGCAGGTCTTCCCAGGTGCGCGGACCGTCAGGTTTGCCGACCTTCTGCCAGAGCGATTTGCGGTAGTCACCCGGGTCGATGGTCCAACCATGGCAAAATCCATAGTATTTTTTTGTATCGGGATTGTAGGAACTGCGGGTGGCAAAGGGCACCTGCGCACCGAAACGCCGACGCGCCTCCTGGTTGAGGTCAGTCAAATCGAGGACACTGGGTTCAAAATCGGAGGGAGGATCGATGAATTCTACGATATCATGGCCCCTGCCGGCCACGACTTCTGATGCAAAGGTGCTTCTCAGGTCGGAGAGACTGATGTGGTTGATAATAACGTTGATATTGTGTTCTTCACCCCATTTTTTTACGAACGGGTCAAACCAGCGATCGTAACGGGGAACAAAATGACTCCATTGCAGGATCCTCAGGGTTCTCCGTCCCGACGGCTGTGCAAAAACCTTGTTTATGAAAGCCGGTCCGCCAAGTGCCAACCCTACGGTACCAATACCCGCAGTTTTCATGAAATCGCGTCTTGAAAAATAGCTTGTCATTTCCGCCGCCTCCTTTCATTTGCCCGGTTGTACCGATTTCAAACTCAGGATGTAATCACGGCGGCCAGACAGAACGACTCGGAATTATTTCATTGTTTCAAACATGGCGTGAAGCTTGACCGTTAACATCAGCACCCTGATTTGGAATTGGTATAGGTCACCTCCTGCCAACGTACGATGAGACTGCATTTTGCATACGTACCGTTCCTGTCTGTATTATAATTTGTTAGTCTTAAAATTACCATTTCTATTGCAGTGCCGTTCCGGATGCGGCCATGCCGCTGAAACGCAGAAATCCCTGCGCTGCAGAACTACTCTGACGGCAGCACCGGCTGCTTCTGCAGCCGTTTGTAATAAAAGTTCTGGCCGTACAGTACCGCTACGGGATTGTGCCCGGTAACGCGGTCCTTGACGATCAGGGTAGTAACCGGGGCCTGGGAGTGCTTGTTGAACAGCATGTCGTGGCCGACACACAGCCCGACGATGATATTCATATCGGTACCCAAGCGGTTACAGATCTCTGCCTGGGCAATCGGGTTGCAGGCCGGCTCGAAGGTTCCCGGGCGGACCTTATCCGCCTCGCTCAGCCCAAGCTCCAGCTTGTCGATACTCCCGGCCTTGCAGCAGACGCTCTGCGGATCAAATCCCTGCGCCCGGAGGATAGCCGCTAGCCGCTCGGCTTCATCCAGCAGGCCGATGCAGGTGGCCATGCCGATCTTTGTATAGCCCATCAGCTTGGCAAAGGCGATCGTATCCTCAACGCGTGTCCAGCGGGCATTGACGGCATCGCTGCCCGGAACCGGCTGATAACAGAGCCCCTCCACCCTGGCCGCCACAAAGGCGATGCGGGCATCCTCGCTGTCGCCACGATACTCCTCAAAACTGTTTGTAACCACGTCGCCGTAATTAACTGACGGACAGTTGCCCGGCTTGGGTGGCGCCGTGTCCGGGTCACCGCTCCAGCAATTGGTCGTTCCGCACTTCTGCCAGACAGCAGCGCATTTTGAGCATGAAACCGGTGATTCGTCAGACATGACGGGCCTCCTTGATGAGTTTAAGATTATATTCCGCGCCGTACCGGCAATACGCGCACGTATCCCGGATATCAGGGTTAGAGTAAAGGGAACATTCAAACACTATATCTTGAGAGAGAGCAGTACCAGCGGCGGCAAAGCGACTACACACACGGCATAAAGGGCATCAAGCCAGACCCGCGCCCCAAGCCCTGTCAGGCGGATCAGTCCGACGACCGGCACGAGCAGCAGCTTTGCACAAAAACCCACGTCGCGCCTCCTGACATCATCCCAGAGCGCATCGGCATCACCGCTGCTGGGGAAGGCGTGCAGAGCTATGGAAAAACCAAGCCACAGAGCTGCCGGCATGATCAGGTCATGGTATGCGATCAAAATATGGCTGGCCAGAAGTGCGCTGGCCACCGCACTGACAACCAGTGCAAAAAACGTTGAGATAAAGAAGGGAGCAACCGCCACCACCATGTGCTGAACGGCATGCTCCGGCCGTTCGTGGAGCACATATCCGGCCGGATTGCCAAAACGCAGGTAGCAGACCTTGATAACAGGGACCCCCATCCTGCGGCAGGCCCAGGCATGGGCAAATTCATGCATGACAACCCCCGGGAAGGTCATATAGGACAGAATAACTCGTATCATCTCATCAGTGAGCGCACACGCCTGGCCACGATCTCCAGAGCTACTCCAGCGCCATGGAATGGAATAATATATCGGCTTCGCGGGAGGATTTACCGAGCTCGTCAGCAAGCTGCAGCAGGAAACCATCCAGATCCACTGGCAACGGTTTGCTGCTGAGCTGCCTGAGCGCGTTCCAGGCGCTCTCTTCCGATCGCCCCGGCATGGTGGCCTGAACAATGCCACTGGCCGGTGTGCTGGCCAGACTGTGGTAGTCGGCAAGGCTGACTATCGCCGTCAGGAACGGATCTTCCGTTGCCAGTTCGGAGGTGTGATGGTAGGAGATGATATCACAGTAGGCCGGAGGAAAATTCCAGCGCTGGGCAAGACACAGCCCGACTTCACAATGACTTGTGCCAAAGACTTCCACCTCGGCTTCGTAGGTTGTATAGGGCTTGCCGCTGATCATGGCCAGCATGCCGCCGTATTCCTCCTTGAAGTAATGCCCCAGAATGACCTTGCCGATATCGTGGATGATACCGACCAGGTTGGCTTTTTCAGTATCACGATACCCAACCATACCGGCAATGCATTTGGCGATGGCGCCAACATTAAACGAATGCATCCAGAATGTCTTGATGTCGAAGGATTCTTCCCGCCCTTTAAAGGCACCAACAAAATAACTGGTCAGGATCATTTCGCGCACACTCCTGAAACCGAGGAAGAGCAATGCCCGTTTGACCGAGGTTATCTCCGAATTCGGCCGGTACAGGGGCGAATTGACAACCCGGATCACCCGGGCGGCCAGTACCTGGTCGGACAACATCAGATCGGCGATAGCATCAGAATCGGCATCCACATCATCCAGCATGTTGACTACCTTTGAAACTATCGCCGGGATAGCCGGGAGGTCGTCTACATCCTTGACCAGTCTTCTGGCCTTTATCATCATAGCAACCTTGTCCACGCACAATCCTTTCATACGAACTACCTGAATCATATCTTCCCAGCGCAGGCAGATGCCACATCTCGTCTGCTGTTACCCGGCCTGTATCATCCGGCCTGTTCCAGCATTGCGACAAATTCATCCTCCGTCAATACGGTTACACCCAGGTCCCGGGCCCTGTTCAACTTGCTGCCCGCATCTCCACCAGCTACAACAAAATTCGTCTTCCGTGAGACAGACCCCACGGCAGCGCCGCCTTCGGCCTCTACCATGCGCTGTGCCTCGTCACGGGTAAAGCGCACAAGAGCACCGGTAAATACGAACGTTTTACCCGTAAAGCGGCCGCCAACCTTTTTAAGCTCGATAACCGGTGCAACCCCCGCCAGCAGCATCCGCTGGATGATCTCGCAATTGCCCTGGTTACTGAAGAAGGTAACGATACTCTGGGCCACGGTAGCCCCGATATCGCGGATACTGATCAGTTCGTCGAATGTGGCCCGCCGGAGGTTTTCGAGACTGCCAAAGGCTTGGGCCAAAGCCTTGGCCGTCCGCTCCCCCACGTGGCGAATACCGAGAGCAAAGATAAAGCGCCACAAATCCCGTTGCTTACTGTTCTCGATCGCCGCCAACAGATTTGACGCCAGCTTGTCGCCCATACGATCAAACCGGTCGAAATCCGCACGCGTCAATCGATAGATGTCGGCAACACTCCGGACAAGGCCCAGAGTGTGAAGCTGCTCAACGAATTTTTCTCCCAGCCCTTCGATATCCATGGCATTGCGAGACGCAAAATGGATGATTGATTCTCGAATCTGAGGCGGGCAGGCCAAGCCCATGCAGCGCAGCGCCACTTCATCCGCGATGCGTACAACATCCGAGCCGCATTGCGGGCATTTCTCCGGAGGTAACAACGATTGCTCCGTTCCGGTGCGCTTATCGAGCAGCACCCTGACAACAGCGGGGATAACATCGCCGGCGCGCTCGACGACGACCGTATCACCGATCCGGATATCCTTCAGCGCAATTTCGTCCCAATTATGGAGCGTCGCACGGGATACCGTGACACCGGAAATCTGTACCGGCCGTAACGATGCGACCGGGGTGATCACACCGGTACGGCCGACAGAGAGCAGCACATCTTCGATCACGGTCACCGCCTGGCGTGGCGGGAATTTACAAGCTACGGCCCAGCGCGGCGAACGGCTCTTTTCACCCAGTTCACGCTGCAGTGCAAATGAATCAATCTTTATGACCGTGCCATCAATCTCGTACGGCAGCGACTCCCTTTTCCCCTGCATATCTGCGTAAAACGCCACTGCGGCCTCAACACCGGCGGCCGGGGTCACCAACGGATTGACCGGCAAACCCCAGGCGGCAATGGCCGCAAAAAAGTCCTGTTGCGACGGAAAATCAGCGCCCTCGCACATACCGGGCGCATAACAATAGATCGAAAGCGGCCGCCGGGCCGTAATGCGAGAATCGAGCTGGCGAAGCGATCCGGCGGCGGCATTGCGCGGATTGGCAAACAACGGCTCGCCATTTTCTTCCTTTTCAACGTTGATCCGATGAAAAGCCTCCAGCGACAGGAACACCTCGCCACGTACCTCCAGCAGATGTGGTATGTGATCTCCCGTGAGGCGAAGGGGCAGTGAGCGGACGGTCCGTATATTCTCGGTTACATCCTCACCGGTCGTGCCGTCGCCACGCGTTGACGCGACCTGCAGTACTCCATCGACATAGACCAGTTCCACGGCCAGTCCGTCCATCTTCGGCTCGCAGATATACGAGATCCGGTCCTCCGAAGACACCCCCAGATTTTTTTTCACACGCAGATCGAAGTCCCGGATTTCCAACTCATTGGTGGCATTCTCCAGAGACAGCATGGGAAGCCGGTGCGTTACCGCCATAAACCTGTCGAGTGCGGCCCCACCCACCCGTTGGGTCGGCGATTCAGCCGAGATCAACTCCGGATAGAGTTTCTCCAATGCCTGCAACTCGCGGAAAAGCGCATCGTATTCGGCATCGGTGATTTCCGGAGCATCAAGCACATAATATTGCCGGTTATGATATTCCAGCAGGCGCCGCAGTTCAGCACACCTTTTCACCGCCGTTACCTTGGGATCTATGGCATCAAGAAATGACAACTGCATACAGTGCCTCATGTTGGGATCTGATTGACATGCCGGCAGGGTACAGTATTATGCTGATAAATTCAATCCATCCCGACACCGAGAAGCGTATGAATCCATCACAATATACTGCACTTCAGCTGTGGTTTGATGCGTATGTCACACCATTTTGCAACACCGATCCCGAGGGACAACGAAATATCCGGCTCAAGATCGATCACACCCGCCGGGTCTGCGACAACATGCACCTGCTGACAGCCGGCGAAGGGCTAGCCCCGGAGGATAGCCTGATTGCCGCCTCGATTGCTCTGCTGCACGATGTGGGGCGTTTTCCCCAGTACCGCCGCTGGCGCACGTTCCGTGACAGCCAGTCGGATAATCACGCCAGGTTGTCGGTCGATGTTATCCGTGAGCACAACATCCTGAATTCACTCAACGCAGACGAACGACTGTTGATCGAAGAAGCGGTCCGCTTCCACAACCTGCTGGCGGTGCCGCAGCAGCTAAAATCCGCCTCGTCCGATTTTTTGCGCCTGATCCGGGATGCCGACAAGCTCGATATCTGGCGTGTTTTTCTGGAATACTTCACAACACCTGAAGAGGAGCGGGCGAGCGCCACAATGCTGGGTCTTGCGGATCTTCCCGGCGTATCAAACCTTTGCCTGGAGCAGTTGTCGGCAGGGAGGATCGTGCGGCTTGAATCGGTTACCTGTATCAACGACTTCAAGCTGCTGCTGATTTCCTGGGTCTATGACCTCAATTTCAGCACATCATATCGTTTGGTGGATGAGAGCGACTACCTGCATGACCTGGCGCTGCTCCTCCCGGACCGTGACGACATCGCCACTGCCATATGTTCCGCGCAGACACATATTGCACTGAAGGTGGCCGCTTTTTCACCTTGACATAGCAACGACTGGCACACACAATACCCACCTCATCCCCCTGTTAAGGAGCCTCTGATGGCGCTCGACAACTTCCGCATACCAGCGAAAAATCTCCGTTGGACCTGTGATCCGGCCGTGTTCGATTTTGAAACGACTGAAGAACTGCCGGATCTCGACTATGCCATCGGCCAGAATCGGGCACTGCGCTCAATCGAATTTGGCCTGGGCATGGAGGAGACCGGCTTCAATCTGTACATTTCCGGCGAGACCGGTACCAGCCGCACCTCGACCATCCGCAACATCCTCAAAAAGCGTGCAAAAGAGGAACCTCAGCCCAGCGACTGGGTATACGTCAATAATTTCAAGGATAATGACTCGGCTGTTTCCCTTTCACTGCCGGCCGGCAGAGGCAGTGAACTGGCTGCAGACATGAAAGAACTAGTGGATGCCTTCAAAAAAGACATCCCCAAGGCGCTGGAGAGTCCCGAGTATGAGGCCCGCCGCGCCGAGATACTCGAAGAATATCAGAAAAGCAATAATGATCTCTTCCAGACCCTGGAAAAGGAAGCGGAAACATACGGCTTCGCTCTGCAGCGGACTGTTTCCGGGCTGGTTATTGTCCCACAGAAAGGCGGCCGCAACTACACCCAGGAAGAATATGAGAAACTGACCGACAAAAAGCGCCAGAAGCTCGACGAAACCGGTAAAAAGCTGACAGACAAGCTGAACGAGGTACTGCGGCAGGTGCGAGACTACGAAAAGGCTACCAAAGACGCCTTGCTGCAGGCCGATCGCGAATTGGGCATGTCCTGCCTGGGACACCGCCTGGGTCCTCTGAGAGAAAAATATACCGGCCTGGACAAGGTTTCCACCTATCTGGACGCGGTACAGGAGGATATCCTCAACAACCTGGATGACTTCAAACCACAGTCCGCTCAGCCCCAGATTCCAGGGATCAAGATGCAGCGCCAGGAACCGACCTTTGAACGCTACGAGGTCAACGTGCTGGTGGACAACAAGGACACCGGCGGAGCACCGGTGGTCTTTGAGTCCAATCCCACCTACAACAACCTTTTCGGCCGTATAGAACACGTCATGCAGTATGGCGGCGTGGCGGTAACCGATTTCACCATGATCCGCTCCGGGGCGTTGCATCGCGCCAATGGCGGCTACCTGGTGATAGACGCCCGCGAGGTCTTGATCAACCCATTTGTGTGGGATGCTCTCAAACGCTGCATCCGCACCGGAGAAATCCGTATCGAGGATGTACTCGAACAATACCGCTTCATGACCATGGTAACGCTCAAGCCCGAGGCAGTGCCGCTACAGACAAAGCTCATCATGATCGGCACACCTTGGATCTATTACCTGTTATTCTACATGGATCCGGATTATCGAAAATTTTTCAAGGTCAAGGCCGAGTTCGACTCACGCATTGCCCGGACCCCCGAGGTCATGCGCGACTACGCCCTGTTCGTTGCAACCCACTGCCGCTGCGAGAATCTGCTGCACTTTGACCGTAGCGGGATCGCCCGCCTGCTGGAATACACCTCCCGCATGGTAGAGGACCAGCACAAGCTCTCCTCCCAGTTCATGGAAATCGCCGATTTTATCCGTGAGATCAGCTTCTGGGCCCGTAAAGAAGGCCACACGCTTGTGGGCGGCGCAGACGTGCTGCGCGCGGCCGAGGAAAAAAACTACCGGGTCAATCGGATAGAAGAACGCATGCACGAACTGTATGTAGACGGTACGATTATGGTGGATACAGACCATGCTGTCGTCGGCCAGATCAACGGCCTTTCGGTGATCGGGCTGGGAGACCACACCTTCGGTCGTCCGACCCGCATTACGGCACGGGTCTACACCGGCCAAGCAGGCATGGTCAACATCGAACGCGAGGTCAAGCTTTCAGGCCCGATTCATGATAAAGGGGTCCTGATCCTGACCGGCTACCTGGGCGGTACCTTTGCAGCAGACCGGCCGCTGTCGCTGTCGGCATCGATCTGTTTCGAACAATCCTACGATGGCATCGAGGGGGACAGCGCCTCATCCACCGAACTGTACGCCCTGCTGTCAGCTCTGTCCGGCGTCCCGATCAAACAGGGCATTGCGGTCACCGGCAGCGTCAACCAACGTGGCATAATCCAACCGATTGGTGGTGTCAATTTCAAGATCGAGGGCTTTTTCGCCGTCTGCCAGTCACAGGGACTGACCGGTCACCAAGGGGTTATGATTCCTAAAGCCAACGAACGCCATCTGATGCTGAACGATGAGGTCATTGAGGCGGTTACTGCCGGCCGGTTCCATATCTGGAGCGTGGAGACCATTGAGCAGGGCATCGAAATACTGACCGGCATGAAAGCTGGTTCTCGCGACAAACATGGGGACTTTCCCAAAAAAACGATTTTTCACTTTGTTGATAAACGGCTGTCAGATATGGCGGAGCGCATGCAGGAGCAGGACAAAAAACAAACATTGAAGCCAAGGAAAGCAAACGCCGCGGGGACAAAAAACAGCACTGCCGGGAGAAACACATGGCAATAGAATGGAGAGCTTCGCTTTCAATTGGAGTTGAAGAGATCGACAACCAGCACAAACAGCTGCTGTCACATTTCAACCAGCTCCTGAAGTCCTGCGAAGCGGGCAAAGGGCGGGAAGAACTGCAGAAACTGCTGGGATTCCTTGATGACTATGTCATCAAGCATTTCACGGATGAGGAGAGTATTCAGCGTTTGCGCAACTACCCTGAATACGAGGGCCACAAAAAAGAACATGAATCGTTTGTTGCCCGGCTGAAGGTGCTCAAAGAGGAGATCAGCTCCGAAGGAGTGGCGCTCCATCATGTGATGGAAACCAACAACCTGCTGCTGAAGTGGCTGCTTCAACACATATCCACGGTGGATGTACGATTGGGAACGTTTTTGAAAACTCTGGCGGCGTAGACGTTCAGCGGGTGCCGGAGCTGAAGCACCGGCACCCGCTGACATTCATTACTAACCAATTTACTCGCAATCTCCGCGCCAGAGGCAGGCTTGCTGTCCGCACGTATTCGCCTGACCAGTTCCAAAACAGATGTCATTATTTTCTGCCTGCTGGATGGCCCGCACCAGATCGGCCTTCTTCATCTTGCCCACCTTGATGTTGTGCTGCTTTGCTATCTCCTTGATTTCATCGAGTTTCATACCGATCTCCCATTTTTGTACGTGTCTTTGCCGGATCGATATAATCTTACCGCGGTTTTTTTATATTTCCATTTTTACTCACCTTTTTTGTAAAAAAGGCAGGCACTCAATGGCCTGCCTTCGAATACTCGTTATTGCAGCACAGGGCAGGTTACACACTGATACCGGCAATGCGCTGGAGCGCCTCGCGATATTTCGCAGCAGTTTTCTCGATGATCTCCGCCGGCAGAGGCGGAGCCGGGGCTGCTTTGCCCCAGTCCAGAGTTTCTAGATAATCACGCAGGAACTGTTTGTCGAAACTCGGCTGCGGTCCGCCGGGCTGATACTGATCCTGGGGCCAGAATCGGCTGGAATCCGGGGTCATGCACTCGTCTATAATTATCAATTTCCCCTCAAACACCCCGAACTCGAACTTGGTATCAGCGATGATGATGCCCTTTGCAGCGGCGAGGTCACGGGCACGGGCGTAGATCTTCAGGGTATAGTCACGGGCCTGTTCGGCAAGTTCGCGGCCACAATCAGCGATCATCTGCTCAAAGGATATGTTTTCATCATGCGTCCCCAGCTCGGCCTTGGTGGAAGGCGTAAATATCGGCTCGGGGAGACGGTCGGACTCCTTCAGGCCTTCCGGCAGCTTGATGCCACTGATGGAACCGGTACTGATGTAATCCTTCCAACCGGATCCGGAGACATAGCCTCGAACAATACACTCGGCCGCCAGTGGCTTAGCTTTCTTGACCCACATCGAACGTCCCTTCAGCACCTCGGCATAGGGCTGGCATTCAGCGGGGTAATCGGCAACATCCGTCGAAATGATGTGATTGGGGACAATATCCTCCATCTGGCGGAACCAGAATGATGATATCTGCGTTAGGACAAAACCTTTGTCCGGAATTGGCTCGTTCATGATGACGTCGAAGGCAGAAATACGGTCCGAGGTTACCAGCAAAAGCGTGTCGCCCAGGTCGTAGATATCACGCACCTTACCGCGGGTGATCAGCTTCAGACCGGGAAAATCAGTTTGCATGACAAGCTGTGACATGATCGTTCTCCTCTTTAATCAGCTATAAGCGCGGGATTGATTTCAATTTTGGCTTTGGCCCTGAGTTCCTTGATCCATGCGGCCAGAGCATCATCCTGTTTTTTAGGCAGAAGTTTCTTTTTCAACTCTGCTTTGGTCTTTTCAAAATCTGCCTTGGAAGCCTCTATGCGCTGTTTGAGACGAACGGCATACCAGCGATTACCAACCTTGAAGGGGGTGCCGACTGCCGGCGCAGCAGTGGTTAGCTTGAAGGCCGCCTCCATCAGCTCGGGTGCGTTTCCGATAGTCGGCACATCACCCTTGGACGAATAGCCGAAGGCACCGGTCGCCTGTGTTTTAATGGTCGCTTTGGCAACAAACTGTTTGGCAGCAGCTTCAGCTTTCTGTTTAGCCAGATCCAGCGACTTGGCAACCCTGGCCTTCTGCTCGACAGCTGCTTTGATCTCTGCCAGCGGCGGCACAACCGAATCCTTGCGCTCTTTTACCTTAATAATATAAATACCTTTCGAGGTTTCAACCGGCCCGCCCAGTTCACCTGTCTTCAATTCAAAGGCTTTTTTAAGAACGGCAGCCTCACCGGTCAGAGCGGCGGCTGGGGCATTGGCCGAAAAAACCCCCGTTTCCTGTACCTTAAGACCCAATTGACCAGCGATAAGATTCAAGTCACCGGTTTTGATATTTTTATACAATGTGTCTGCCGCCAGCTCGTATGACTGCTTAGCGGCCTTCTGACGCAGGGCAGCAGCCTTGACCTTATCCTTGACGTCTTTGAGCGGCTGGATACCGTCCTTGCTCTGGAATTTATCGATATTCTTCTGATAGTAGGTTTGAATTTCATCTTCTGATACGGTCATTTTGGCTGCCTGGAGTGCGGGATCCAGCAGTATATAGGAAATAGCAACCTTTTCGGGCGTCTTGAATTCAGACTGGTTTTTCTGCAGATACTCGTTCAGGTCCGCTTCGGTCAGCTTTACTTCGCCGATCACATCGGATGGGGCATAGGATACATACTCAAGGTTAATTTTATCATTTTCCTTTTTAAACTGGGCCAGGGCATCGTCATCGCTGACTGCAGCTTTGTCCTTGATTACCTGACGGGCTTTCTTGAGAATCAATTCATCCTTTTGGCTCTCCTCAAAATCCTTGGGGGTCAGGCGATTACTCTTCAGGAGCTGCTGGTACAGGTCAAAATTGAAAGCACCGTTCTTCTGGAACGAAGGCATCGCGGCTATGGCATTCGAAACATCCTCTTTGGAAACGTTGATATCCATATCTTTGGCTGCCTTCATGACCAGAAGGTTGTCAATCAGGCCATCCAGAGCCACTTTTTTCAACCCAAGCACCTTCTCCATCTCCGGTGACAGCGACTGCCCGTAAATCTGCTGGTACATGTTACGCATACGCTGATATGCATTCTGGTATTCTTCCATGGATATCTTACTGCCATCCACCTTGGCGGCATACCCGTTTCTGCCTCCACCCAGGCCGCTTCTGCCTTCACCCCACACCAGAAACATTGTGCCTATGAACGAAAGAACGATGACGACAAAGACAATTTTGATGATAATCGAATTTTTTTTCTTACGCATGAGATCCAGCATAGCCGAGAAGCTCCTTGATCGGGTGATTTCTTGTAAAACGCCACTGCAAGCGGCGCGAAAGGCAGAATACTACTATACGTTATGGTCGATTGCAAGTGCTTGTTTACAGGCCCTACGCGTCAACCGGCCAGCCAACAACCCGACGACACCATGTTTACAATGTACCGCAACCTGTGTTACCGTTCCCGCACAACCATCCTGAATCAGCAATGAGGTTATCGCAATGGAGCTCAGTTTTTCCCGCGCAAACAACTCGATTGACCAACTCATCAACCAACTCATCGAGACCGCCGGAGGCATTCACCAACCTCAGGTTATCCGCGAGATGCTGCTCTCATCGCTTAAAATAGGTCAGGAGACCGACTACCTGGCCGATCTGAAACTGATCAATCGGACTCTGCGCGAGATGCGTTACACCGCCCAGGTATTCGGCCCCTACCGGGATCGGAAAAAGGTCACAATTTTTGGATCTGCCCGTACTGAACCGCAGGACGAAATGTATCTGAAGTGCGTGCGCTTCAGCCGTATGCTGGCAGAAAAAGGCTACATGATCATCACCGGCGGAGGTCCCGGTATCATGCAGGCAGGCAATGAGGGCGCCGGCAGCGAAAACTCTTTTGCCGTCAACATCCGCCTGCCCTTTGAACAGAGACCGAATCCGATCATGTACCGAAATCCGAGACTGGTTACCTATAAATATTTTTTCAACCGCAAGGTAGCCTTTGTCAAGGAGGCTGATGCCGTGGCGGTCTTTCCCGGCGGTTTCGGAACGCTGGATGAGGCCATGGAGGTATTTACCCTGGTTCAAACCGGCAAGACCTCTCCAAAACCCCTGATACTGATAGACGATGGCGATGGCTACTGGGAACAATTTTTCGATTTCGTCAAAGAGAGCCTGCTGGTCAAGGGCTTCATCTCTGGCGAAGATTTCTCCCTTTTCACCATCACCAAGAATGAAGATGAAGCCATCGAAGTAATTGATACCTTTTATCGCGTCTATCACTCGATACGCTTTTTTGAAAATCGTCTGGTACTGCGACTCAACAAGCCATTATCTCCCGAAAACATTGCCACACTGGAGGACGAGTTCTCCGAATTGATTGGCGCCGGAGATCACATCCACAACTGCGAGCCATTCCCCGATGAGCTTGACGAACCGGATCTGGCGGCGCTACCGCGCATATCATTACTTTTTGATCACCACCATTATGGACTTCTGATTGCGTTCATTAACCGCATCAACACGTTCTGACAACGGCTCCGGTCCAGCGGCCGCCCCTCATCCATTGACAATGGGCGAGCCTTACCTGTATAGTTTGTAAATCTCATTTTTCCTGGAATGCCATGCAGGATCTCAAACACCTATCCAAAAACAAACGCACTCTCGGCCTTGGCTTGATTAATATCGACCGCAGCAACAGAAATTTATTGCGCGCCGGAGAGCGACCTTCTGCGCGATTCTCCCTTCCCCCGGGCAAACGGCGTGACCATCTGAAGTTTTTGCTTATTTTCATAGCAATCGTACTGGCACTGACACCGGTTTCCATATTGATTTTCCGAAAGGCCACCTCTGCAGTCAGGGTATCGGCGACCTGGATCCACTCACAACTGACCCCGGCGTTAAAGGAAGCTGAGGCGGCAAAGCAGCCACCCGTTAGCAGCTTTGAAATGGCCAGCGCTTTGCTCGCAAATGCCGCCGGACCGGTAGATCAGCTAACAGCCAAAAATACAGAGGGGCAGGTATTTCATTATACCGTCCGCGGGGATCTGCAGAAGCGCGTCCATGATTTTATGGCAACGAATCGGGTTCCCTATGGGGTAGTTGTAGCAATTGAACCTGTCAGTGGCCGCATCCTGGCAATGACATCCTATTCATCCGTCGATCCGGACTGGTCGAAAAGCGCCTTTTACGACCTTTACCCAATGGCCTCACTGTTCAAGATCATTACCGCTTCGGCGGCCCTGGAGAGCAAAAAGATCACACCGGAGACGGTCATCGAGTTTCGCGGCAGAGCTACCTCGGAGAATCCACGCTATTGGGCGATCAGTCCCAAGGGCAAAAACGACCGCCTGGATGTAACCTATGCCATGAGTAAGTCTATCAATCCTGTTTACGGACGACTGGCCTGTGACATTGCCGGCAAAGCATTGGTCATGGCATGTGCCAACCGTTTCGGCTTCAATCAGGAGCTTTTTCCGGGCACTTCGGCCAAAGAGAGTAAGGCCGCAGAACCACAGAGCAATAATGGACTCATGCTGATGGGAGCTGGTCTTGACCACGAAGTAAAAATATCCCCCCTGCACGCCGCTGCCATGATGGCGGCCATTGCTAACGGTGGAAGAATGATGGCCCCAGCCTTGACCGACAGGATCACCAGTGGCAATGGTGATAACAAAGAACTATTCAGACCGCGCGAGATACGAAGCCTGGTATCTCCTGAGACGGCTGCAGCCCTGACACACATGCTCTCCAGAACTGTCACGAGCGGTACTTCACGGAGGGCTTTTCACGACAGACGAGGCCGACCGCGATTGCATGTGGATATCGCCGCCAAGACCGGCTCCATCAACGGTAGCGACCCGCGCGGCCATTATTCATGGTTTGCCGCCTTTGCACCGGTACGCAATCCGCAAATTGCGCTGGTGGCGCTGGTCATCAATCAGGATAAATGGAAAATCAAGTCATCACAGGTAGGAGAACAGGCATTGGAAGAATTTTTCAATCCTTGATGCAGCACCCGTAAGCCGGGCGACATACCGGTACTAGCGCATCTGGTAGGTTTTCAGGCACAACGTTCCCCCTACCATCTCACCGTAGGTGAACTGTTCCATCCAGTCTCCCAGAGAAAGAATTGTGATTGGCGGACTCTCAAGATCTTCGCAAAAGGCGCTGTGAAAATGCCCCGTTACCAGCCCATCGCACCCGCGTTGCCGCGCTGAACGGGCAAATGTGCGGATGATCTCCCGATAGTTCCAACGCTGGTCTTTGACCAGGTAACTGGCGCGGCTGTTGTGCTGAAGATACGCTTTGATTCGCAATGCCAATGATGGCGGAACACACTTGATCGCGGCAGCTATCACACGGTTATGCAAAAGCATGCGCAAAATGCGGTAGCCATAATCGGCACGATGTATCTGATCGCCATGACACAGAAAGAGTTTCCGGCCCTGCACCGTCATAATATCCGGACCGCGGTGAATATCAGCTCCAAGTTGTTGGCGGAAAATCGGCCCCAGGTGGAAATCATGATTTCCTTCGAAATACACCAGACGGCAACCGCTATTCACCAATGATTGAAGAGCGACCAGCACTTCGTCATACTGCCTGAAAGGGTTCGAGGGAAAGCCCAGCCAAAAATCGAACAGGTCGCCCATAATAAACAGGGTTTCCGTATTTCCTTCCAGCTCTCGAAGAAATTGAAGCAACAGACGGTAATTAGGCTCCGTCGAAGCGGCAAGATGGGCATCGGCAAGAAAGATCGTACGCATGGCAGGGATTGTGCTTTCACTCCCCGCAGATGTCAATAGAGAAGAAAGGTACGCAGACATGGCTTTTGTACATAACGTTGAAATTGCCTGGGACGAACTGATGGACGCCTTTGCCAGCGGTACGGGTGATCGGGTATATTATCTCGATCGTTTCACCGGCGAGGTTTTTTTTGTAGCTGCTGCCTTGGAAGATGAAGACTTCTGGCGCCAGATTGAAACCAACCATGATCGTTTCCTGGAGATCCCCCGATTTGACTACAGCACTGAACGTCAGATCATGTCCGGTTTCATTGCTTCCATTGAGAATTGTGATCTCAAACGCCTGCTGGGTGGCTCGTTGGCCGGCAGAAGACCATATGGCAAGATACAGGACATTCTGGCCTTCTATCCTGATGAGCAGGAAAAACTGCTGGAGATAAAAGATGAATTTGTCACCAGCAGGGTAAAAAGCTGGCTCGAGGAGCACAACATGTATACCGTCGAGGCGTTAAGCACACCTTCATTGCGGACCTGAGGTACTCATGCCGCACACGCAGCACGCAATTCATCCCCGCAATGACTACGGCAAATTGATTGCCACCATACTGTTGCTCTGTCTGCTGGCAGCAGCCGGGTATGCACTAAAACACACCATTTCTTGCTTCCTGCTTTCCTGGATCATTGCCTATCTGCTGGATCCGCTGCTGATAAAGGCAGAACAACGCGGCATGAAACGGATGTTCTCGTTGGTGCTACTCTACGCCGCCCTGGGCGTCCTGACCGTTTTTTTTCTGACGTTCATCGTACCAAAACTGACCATGAGCTGGGACGAATTCCTCCGCGACTTGCCAGGGTATATCCAGAAGATCAAGCAGATTGCCATGGAATGGAAGACCCGCATTCCCGACCGTTACGGATCGGACGAGATTCAGTGGCTGCTCGACAAAGTCTCAGCCAACGTCGACTCGACTGCCGAAAAGGCCGGTGCATGGGCATACGGTTTTGCGGGGCGGATCTTTTTCAACCTCTTCAATATCGTCCTTTCTCCGATTCTGGTGTTCTTCATGCTGTACTACAAGCAGACCGTCATCGAGACCCTTGCGTCATGGATCCCCGAAAACAGCCGTGATATCATCTTGGGGATCGGGCAGGAGGTCAACAGCAGCATCGGCGGCTATATGCGCGGCCAGGTATTCGTGTCCCTAATTGTGGCGGTACTGGCATCACTGGCACTCTTTGCACTCAGCATACCCCATCCGATTTTTTGCGGTATGTTCGCCGGGGCTGCCTCGATCCTGCCATTTATCGGAGTGATCATCGCCATCTTGCCGGCGTTGTTTTTTACCTGGTTTCAATCTCAAGATGTAGCCGTACTGATCAAGGTCGCCGTTGCATTCGGTGTAATCTACTTTCTGGAAGGGTACATCGTCAAGCCGCTCGTCTTCAAGAAATCTATGAATCTCAACCCTCTGGTTACAATTATCATGGTCATGGCATTGGGAGAACTACTCGGTTTCTGGGGTATTCTGCTGGCGCTGCCTATCGCCGCAGCTATCAAAATCACGTGGGGGCACGCCATCAAGGGCGATCTCAGCTACTAACAAAGAGGACAACATTCATTGGATACTGATGAGAAAACAGATCTGTCACCTGAAACAACCGGCGAGCTGACCTTCGGTGTCCGCGGCCTGCATTGTGCCTCCTGCGTTAATACGCTGGAAAAAAAACTGCTTGAAAACCCCGCCATAACCACTGCCGTCGTAAATCTTGCCGCCGAGACCGGCTATGTTCGATTCGACACCACGCGCCTTACAACCTCCAATGTTTTTGCACTCGTTCACGCTGCCGGGTACACACCGGTAGAGTTGCGTGAATCTGCGGCGGCCGCTCGCGATGACCTGCAAACTCAGCGCAACTGGCTGATTTTCGCCCTGGCCGCCTCGTTGCCGATCATGCTGACCATGGGCATGCACAGTAACCGTGCTGTTATGCAACTCAACCTGCTTCTAGCCACAGCCGTGCAATTTTCCGCCGGACTAACCTTTTACCGTGGAGCCTGGTCCTCCCTGAAAAACCGCAGCGCCAACATGGATGTACTGATTGCTTTGGGCACCTCGGCGGCCTATTTTTATTCTCTGCTGGCCTATTTCGGCTTGCTTGGGCCGCATCGCGAGGTATTCTTCGAGACCTCAGCCATGCTGATCGCCTTCATTCGTCTCGGCAAGTATCTGGAAGCGCGGGCTCGTGGCAAAGCGGGGGACTCATTAAAAAAATTGTTGCACCTGCAGGCTGATAAGGCCCGGCTGGTAACGGACATGGGTGAAAAAGATGTTCCGGCATCCATCATCCGGGTCAACGACGTGGTACTGGTGCGCCCTGGCGAGACTATTCCGGTAGACGGTGAAGTGATCGACGGCAGCAGCACGGTCGATGAAGCCTTGGTCACCGGCGAATCCCTGCCGATCCAGAAAAAGCCGGGCGACAGCGTCACCGGTGCCACCATCAACAAGAGTGGCGTCCTGCGGATACGTGCCACCCGTGTAGGCGAAGCGACATTGCTGGCCCAGATCATACGCATGGTCCGGGAAGCACAGGGCGACAAGGCCCCTATTCAGCGCTTTGCGGATGCTGTTTCAGCCTGGTTCGTACCGATCGTTATCATCCTTGCAGTGGCAACGTTCTTCTTCTGGTTTTCAATCGGCCATTCCGGTTTTTTAACCGCTTTCCGCTATGCCATCGCCGTCATCGTCATTGCATGCCCCTGCGCCATGGGCCTTGCCACCCCTACCGCCATCATGGTCGGAAGCGGTATTGCCCTTGGACGCGGCATCCTGGTAAAAAAAGGATCGGTACTTGAGACTATCTCACGTATGCAGGTGCTTCTCCTGGACAAAACCGGCACCCTGACAACCGGCATACCGGTCATGACCGACCTGGTTCCCGCGTCACGCAGCATAGACCCGGTAAAGCTTTTGGAATGCCTGGCAACGGCGGAAGCCAATTCCAGCCACCCGTTAGCTCAGGCAGCCCTCGCAGCAGCGGCAGAGGCAGGGATTCTCCCCGGCCAGGCCCATGACCTGGAGGAACGCGGCGGCTACGGCATCACCTGCATCTACGGCGGCTTCCATCTGGCAGTGGGCAATGAACGCCTGATGGAAGAAGAAGGTATCGCCCCTGGCCCGCTCTCAGAAAAAGCCGACCGGCTGACAGCAGAAGGCAAATCTCTTATTTTCGTCGCAGTAGGCAGCAAGCTTGTGGGCATAGCAGCCTTTGCTGACACACTCAAACCCAACTCTGCTCTGGCCGTCAAAGAAATCAGACGCTTGGGTATTCGCACCTGCATGATCACCGGCGATCACACCGATGTAGCCGAAATCGTGGCGCAACAAGCCGGAGTGGACACCTTCGAAGCCGGGGTGCTGCCGGCCCGCAAACAGGAAGTCGTCAAGGAGTACCAGCAACGTGGCATGATAACCGGGATGGTGGGAGATGGAATTAATGATGCCCCGGCCCTGGCTCAGGCCGAGATCGGCATTGCCATCGGGGGCGGCACGGATATCGCCAAGGAAACCGGAGATATTGTACTCATGCGTGATGACCTGATGGATGTAGTCCGCGCCATAACCATCGGCCGGTCAACCTTGGCGAAAATCAAGCAGAACCTGTTCTGGGCGCTTGTCTACAACATCCTCGGCATACCGATTGCTGCCGGATTGCTCGCACGCTACGGCATGACTCTCAAGCCGGAATTCGCCGGATTGGCCATGGCGTTCTCATCCGTTTCGGTAGTCCTGAATTCGATCATGCTGAAACGGATCGATAAAATCCTGTAACCGGAGAAATCAGGCAGCCTACGTCACGACGGCGTTCCCTACAACAGTTGTTTCACGGCACTGAGAACCGCAGCGTAATCCGGCTCGCTGGTGACTTCGGGAACAATCTGGATATAGCGGATAATGTCGTTTGCATCCACAATAAAAACAGCCCTGGTCAGCAGCAACAGTTCTTTGATAAGTACGCCGTAGTTCTGGCCAAAGGAGCGCTCTCGGTAATCTGACAGGGTGACTACCTTGTCGATACCTGCCGCACCACACCAGCGCTTCTGTGCAAAGGGCAGATCCAGGCTGATGGTCAGCACCAGCACGTCACCAGGCAGTCCGGCGGCCTCCTGGTTGAAACGGCGGGTTTCGCTATCACAGACCGGCGTATCCAGTGAAGGTACGGCGCTGATGACTCTGATCTTGCCTGCTGAACTTGCCAGGGTAACCGCTGACAGACCATTGTCGACCACGACAAAGTCCGGGGCCTTATCACCGACCTTTAACTCGGGGCCAAGCAGGGTAAACGGGTTGCCTTTGAACGTGATGATGCCGGTGCGTTCGCTCATACGGTATTCCTCCTCTGATGGTGTGCATATATCGATTTAGTGTACGACTTCCCCGGATAAATGCAACCAGTGGTTATTAACGAACCTGGATGATTTCCAAAAACTGCATGAGCAACCGGTAGGTCAGGCCCCACAACACCGGTTTATCGGGTTGAGGCATCACGATAGCCGGCACTTTCATGGTTGCGCCGGAAAAGCCGACCATTGCCGTCTGATGTCGTTCCGGCATGAGTATGTCAGATAGTTTGACCCAGAAGACATCACGCACCTCGCGACTTACAATTGGCTGAACAGACGAGGTCACGACTCCATAGGCAAAGCATGACACCCGGACAGGAAGATTTGCCCCGATGATATCGGACATCCGGCCAAGGTAGCGCTCCGCTCCCAAGTCGATACCGATTTCTTCCTGTGTTTCCCGTTCTGCAGCCTGACGAGCCTGCTCGCCCAGCTCTACCTTACCGCCTGGAAACGCCAGATGCCCGGACCAGGGATCATGCTCATCGCTCGCGCGTTCAATAAACAGTATCTCCAGATCGCCGGGCAATTCGCGCAGAATCATCGCAACAGCGGCCCGGGTACGCCCTTCGGCATACTTTTTTATCAGCTGGTGACGACTGAAAGATTCTGCAATTGCGGGCAATGTCTGCTGGGACTGTCGATGCCTGTGAACCATTATTATGCCCTCAGAATTAGTGAGAATATCCTTTACAAATACGGTTCATTCGTCAAGTAAAAACATTGCAGGAATTGTGTGAGCAGCTGAGGAGAATCAGGCAATGAATCATATCCATGACGAAAGGCTTACCACCATGCACGACAATCGAAGATATGAGCGCTATGAGGTTCCACTTGAAATTCGTGTCACCTGGCCGGGCCAAACAGCTCAGGTCGGTATTACCAAGGATTTTAGTGATGGTGGCGCCTTCCTGATGGTTGTATTCGAGCAGGAACCGCCACCAGACACGGTTATGGAACTACAGTTGATTTCTCAGGTGATGGGACAGAATGCGCCCGTCCTCCTGGGTCGCGTTATCAGAAAAGCGGCTGACGGGATTGCTTTCGAATTTATCCCCCCGCCAGAGCAGTGACGTGTATCCATGTCCGCTATACTGTTACTCTCGCTACTTTTTATTTCAGGACTCATAGCCGGCCTGGTAGATGCCATTGCCGGCGGTGGCGGGCTCATCACCATCCCGGTACTGCTTGGCATCGGATTACCACCACAGTTGGCCTTGGGAACCAACAAACTTCAGTCCAGTTTCGGGTCAGGCAGTGCCATGTTGACGTTTGTTCGTTCCGGCACAGTCACACTACGCAATTGTTCTGAAGGTATTGTCTGTACAGCTTTAGGTGCAGGGTTTGGCAGCTGCACGGTACAACTGCTTGATCCGGGGGTTTTGCGGCACATCATCCCCTGGCTGCTTTTGACTATTGTGCTCTACACGCTGCTGACTCCACGTCTGGGGCGCGAGGATATTCACCCGCGCATGACCAAGGCATGGTTCTATCTGCTGGCTGGGATCGCACTAGGCTTTTATGATGGTTTTTTCGGACCCGGAACCGGTTCATTCTGGGTAATGGCCCTCATGCTCGGCCTGGGCTTCAACATGATCAAGGCAACCGGCTACACCAAGGTAATGAACTTTACCAGCAACATTACTTCGCTGGGTATGTTCATGATTGGTGGCTCTGTTCTCTGGCGTGAAGGATTGATTATGGGAACCGGCCAATTCATCGGCGCCCGTCTGGGTTCCCACCTGGTCGTGATGAGGGGCTCCCGTTTCGTACGACCGGTCTTTATTACCATGGTCCTGCTTATTACCATCAAATTGATCTGGCAGAATTACCATTAAAACAGAAAGAGGTTGCATGAAATCAACAGCCATCATCGCTGCTCTGATCACAAGCACGCTGACTGGTTGCTCATCCAGGGATACCCAGGCGGATGCACTACTGGAAACGACACACGGCGAAGAGATACGGATCAATCGGGAGCATGCAGCGAAACCATGTAAAGAAGTAGCGGCTACCTATTACTCAACACCAGCTGCAAAGGTTGCCGCCGCACATCTCACAGGCTTCAAGCTAAATACACTGTCATGATGGCAGCTCCCCGGATATCCATCCTCATGCCGGTTCACAATGAAGCAACGTACCTTCCGGCTGCAATCAATTCGCTTTTTCGCCAAACCTTCACGGCCTGGGAACTGATTGCCGTGGATGACGGATCTGATGATACAACGCCTTTCATCCTGGCAAATGCAGCGCGGAGTGACCCGCGGATCCATATCATCCATCGCAGCGGAGGTGGCCTGGTTGCCGCTCTCAACACCGGTTTGGCTGCCTGCCGGACACCATTGGTTGCACGTATGGATGGCGACGACATCTGCCACCCGTGCCGGCTTGAATCACAAGTGGCCTATCTGGACAGCAACCCTGACGTCGGATTGGTAGCCTGCAACTTCCGCCATTTTCCACGTACACATCTGAAGCAAGGTATGTTGGCATACGAAACGTGGCAAAACGGACTTAACAATCACGACCTGATTCTGCGTGACCGTTTTGTGGAATCGCCCTTTGTCCACCCCAGTATAGTAACCCGGCGATCAGTGATTAATTCTGTCGGAGCTTACCGAGACATGGGGTGGCCTGAAGATTACGACCTGTGGCTGCGGATGGCCGATGCCGGTGTGCGCTTTGCCCGTTTGCCGCAAGAGCTCTTATTCTGGCGTGATCACCCCGAACGAGCTACCCGTAGCATGGTTGAATATGCTGCCACTGCATTTCGCAGATGCAAACTTTGCCATCTACAGCAAGGTTTTCTGAGTAATGTGCAGGAGGTCGTTATCGCCGGTGCCGGCTTGGAAGGTCGCGCATGGCAGCGTTTACTCGCTGCCGAAGGAATCAGGGTTTCTAAATGGATTGATGTTGATCACCGCAAAATTGGTACGCTCCTGCACGGCGCACCAGTCGTGAGCAGTGAGCAGCTGGTGGAAAAAAACAATAAAATACTGGTAGCTATCGGGGTGCGCGGTGCGCGCGAGCAATTCAGGAAGTTTGTTTATCCTCTTGGCCTCAAAGAAGGTCTCGATTTTATCTGCATAGCCTGATATAAAAAATTGTTAGCAGGTTACTGCAGTTAACACAGTGATCACGTGGATCAAGAAAGGGTTTTAAGATGACGCCGAATAGGGAAGAACTTGCCTTGTCAGTTGACGAGGCAGAATGGAGTATGTTGCGTGCCCACCTTGAACGAGGTGGGCTGATTCTGATTGACGACACTCTTGATCTCGTGGATACCGCCTTACACGTTTCCAATGACGACATCGGCCCAATCGAGGAATGGATCAGGACCGGTAAAATCGGTAAACCCTCAGAGAATCAAATACACATCTGGAATGAAGATTTGCAAAAGAGGTTTTCTATGTTGATAGTCAGTCCCTACGTACTAATTCAAGAGCGCTTGCCAACATTCCACTAATGTTGCTGCCTATATCCACTCATAAACAAGAAAGGGCGATCTCAATAAGATCGCCCTTTCTTGTTGTAGGTTGAATCTGCAGGCTAGATTAACTTGATGGCCTGTTGTGCAAATTGGAGGATCAAGGAAGGCACGATACCCGGTACCAGAGTTCCGAGAACAGAGATGACAACACAGAGCGCCATGGGTGCTGTAACCCGGACCCAGTCGAATTCTTCAGTCGCATCCTTCATATACATAAAGACCATCACACGCAGGTAGTAGTAAACAGAAGCGGCACTATTAAGGACTCCGATGATTGCCAGCCAGATGTAGCCTTGCTGAACGGCCCCGGAGAACAGGTAGAATTTACCAATAAAACCAGCAGTGGGTGGCACACCAGCCAATGAAAAGAGGAATACTGTCATGGCAGCGGCCAATAAGGGGTGTTTGACTCCCAGTCCAGCAAAATCCTGGACATTGCCATTAGTCTCGCCCTTCTTGGAAACCAAAATAATGATCGCAAAGGCCCCGATATTCATGAAGGCGTAGGACAACATATAGAAGAGGATTCCAGCGGTACCGGTACTGTTACCGGCGGCAAAACCTACCAGACAGTAGCCGGCGTGAGCAATGGATGAATAGGCCAGCATGCGTTTGATGTTATCCTGACGCAGCGCAGTGATATTACCGACTGTCATTGTAAGAACGGCCAGGACCCACAGCACTTGGCTCCACTCAACCTGCAGAGTCGGCAATGCAACAAGGAAGATGCGCAGAGCTGCAGCAAAACCGGCTGCTTTGGGACCGGCCGACATGAACGCAGTCATGGGGGTCGGGGCACCTTCATAAACGTCCGGTGTCCACATGTGAAACGGTGCAGCGGCAACCTTGAAGGCAAAACCGGTCAACATAAGCAGCATCCCGGCCACAAGCATGATATTGGAAGAGGGAAGGGACATCTGACCGACTGCAACGGCGATCTTTGCAATTCGGGTCGTTCCTGTTGCTCCATAGGTCAGTGCCATACCATACAACAGGAAACCGGTGGAAAAGGCTCCCAGAAGAAAATATTTGAGACCGGCTTCGTTCGACTTTACATTGGCTCTGTTGAAACCGGCCAGTACATACAGCGATACCGACATGACTTCCAAACCAAGGAAGATCGTCATCAGATCAGTACCAGCTGCCATGAGCATCATTCCGACCACGGTAAACAGTATCAGAGGATACAATTCGCCATGGTTACAGCCTTCCCGCTCCATATACTGGTCGGAAATCAGAATTGCCAATCCGGCAGAGACCAGAAATATCATCTTGAAAAACGTGGCGAAGTTGTCAAGTACTACCGAACCACCGAAACTCTCTATATGCCCGCCCCAACCAGCACCTACCAGCACCCCAGTCGCTATGACCCCGATAAAACTGATGTAGCCCAGGTAAGACTTCTGACTGTTTGGAGAAAAAACATTGATCAGAAGCAGGGCCATGGCCAGTACGGAGAGAAATATCTCCGGCAGGATCGGCGTGATGTTGACGGCTGGTATAGTAATCATGTCCATCTAATATATCCTCCGGTCGGATTGACTCGTATTTTACTTTTCTTCGTGCGAATTAACAGCCGGTGCGGCCTGAAGATCAGCAGCCGGCGGTGATATGGCCGGTTGTCCTGCTGGCATTCCCATAGCAGGATGACCCATCGGCACCCCCTGCAGCGGCACGCTCTGGGCATTCGTTGAGACTGAGCGTACCTGGCTGACAAGTTTTTGGATGGCTGGATCCATTTTATCGATAAATGGCTTAGGATACAGACCCATCACAAAAATCAAAATGATAAGCGGCAGCATAATGCCGATTTCACGTGCATTCAGATCCAGTAGTTTCTGGTTTTTGGGATTATCCAACTCACCGAACATAACCCTCTGAAACATCCAGAGCATATAGACGGCCGACAGAATGACACCGCTTGAAGCGAC
Organism: Deltaproteobacteria bacterium; assembly: GCA_021780495.1. Taxonomy (GTDB): domain Bacteria; phylum Desulfobacterota; class Desulfuromonadia; order Geobacterales; family Pseudopelobacteraceae; genus CAIPTY01. The sequence goes on along the minus strand of JAJXYO010000015.1, from coordinate 1,348 downwards.
GATTGTCCACCAGCGTAACGAACTACCGAAGGCACCGATCAGGACCAGAAACTCGCCAACAAAGCCGTTGGTACCGGGAAGACCGATAGAAGAAAATGTCACTATCATGAAAATGGTTGCAAAGATCGGCATCTGTTTGGCAAGACCACCAAAATCTGTAATCAGACGTGTGTGGCGGCGTTCATAGATAAAGCCAACAATGAGGAACAGTGCACCAGTGGAGATACCGTGATTGATCATCTGCAACATGCCGCCGGTAATGCCTTCAACATTAAAAGCAAACACCCCCAACATCACAAAACCGAGATGAGCTACCGATGAATAGGCAACCAGTTTTTTAACATCTTCCTGCACCATGGCAACCAAGGCGGCATAGATGATGCCGATAACCGCCAGTGTTGCGATAAGCGGCGCGAATTTGTGGGCTGCTTCAGGAAAGAGTGGAATTGCAAAGCGCACGTAGCCGTAAGTGCCCATTTTCAGCAGTATTGCTGCCAAGATAACAGAACCGGCAGTCGGAGCTTCGGTATGGGCATCCGGTAACCAGGTATGCAGTGGAAACATCGGAACTTTGATGGCAAAGGCAAGAGCAAAAGCCAGGAAGAGCCACACCTGTGTTGTAAGAGGCAGCTGTAGATGAAAAAACTGCAAAAGACCAAAATCGGTAAAGCCAGCCTCTAAACCTTTAAAGTAGAGGTAGATCAAAGCTACCAGCATCAGCAGTGATCCGACCATGGTGTAGATAAAGAATTTGACGGCAGCATAAATACGGTTCTTACCGCCCCAGATGCCGATCATGAAGTACATCGGGATCAGCATGACCTCCCAGAAGATATAGAACAGGAACATATCCAAAGAAATAAATGCACCCAGCATGCCTGTTTCGAGCAGAAGCAACAGGATCATGTATTCTTTGACCTTTTCTTCAACCGCCGTAAAGGTTGATAGGACTGCAATCGGCATGATAAAGGTCGTCAACATGACCAACCACAGACTGATGCCATCAATACCGATATTGTAACGCATTACAAATGGACCGGCTGCAATCCAGGGGATGTTCTCCGTAAACTGAAACTCTGCATTGGGCTGAAAACCTAACATGATCGGCAGCGACACGATGAAAGTTGCCACGGTTACTGCCACGGTCACCCCGCGCAGCAAGCCCTTGCTATCCTTGGGTATGAACAGCAACAGCAGGACACCCAGAATCGGCAGGAATGTCGTCAGGCTCAGTAGGTGGTTACTCATGAATTCATGCTCCTTTATACAAAGTGCGAATAATTGGTTACTTGAATACGTAGTAGCCCAGCATCACGACCACACCAAATGCCATGGACCACGCATAGTT